>PXRG01000024.1 GCA_003021105.1 Halobacteriales archaeon QS_1_68_17 | reverse complement strand
TCTGAGTGGGGCGGCCTGTCACTTACATCTCAGCGTGGGAAACTCCGTACCGGCTTTTGAACGGTAATCTGTGTCTCTGAGTGACGGCGCGTATCCACGACCTGAAGGCCGTGGTATTGCGCCTGCCCCGCCTATAAACCGGGCTCGTGACGGGTGCAAAGTGTGGCGAACACCGTCGAGTCGGGGGACGTTTCGGGCTGTCGGCGGTGTCCGCCTACTGGGGGTATTCGGTCCCGCCGAGCCGGTACTTCCGGTTCTGGTAGACGTGGACGACGGCGGAGACGGCGAACACGGCCAGCACGATCCCCGCCCAGCCAACGGCGGGCAGGACGCCGGTCGGCAGCACGTCGAGCCAGACGCCGCCCAGGACGGCGAACCCCAGGCCGGACAGCCCCAGGTAGTAGACGCCCCAGGGGACCGAGTCCCCGGGGACGACGTCCATGTACACTTCGAGTTCGTCGGCCCGCTCTGTCAGTTCGATTTCCCCGTTCTCGAAGACGACCATGCCGGCGTCGTCTAAGGTCGGGAGGTGGGTCTGCTGGAGCGACGTGTAGACGCGCTTTCGCTCGTCGGACGTCAGTTCCGCGATCTCTTTCCCCTCTTCCCATGCGGCGACCTGTTCGGCCATGTCAGAGAGGGTCACCTTCCCGCCCTCGCGTTTGCAGAAGTGGATGGCGTACCGCCGCCGGTGGTTGCTGAGGAGCTGGAAGACCTGGCTCCGGTCCGACGTGGTATCGGTACTTGCGACCATCTCTCTCTTGGTGACAAAGATAGTACCAGGGAAAAACGCTTTCGGACGTTTCGACGGATGCGGTCACCGTGTCCGGGGGCCGAGAGAGCCTATTCAGCTACTCTCGGTCCCCGCGTTGTTGCCGGGTGAGAAGTTGGTGAACGTGGTATCGTCGGACGCTTCGATCGTCATGGACAGATCCGTTTCGGTGGTACTGGAGACGTCGTCCGTCTCAATTCGGACGCCGACGACGAGGTCCGCACCGTTGGCGATCTCGACGTAGTTGGTCGACGCCCCGAACGGATCGACCGTCGAGATGTCATCGTTCTCCCCGCTCTCGATGTAGAACTCGAACGTCCCATCCGACATCGAGGGGGTCGAGAGCGCGACGTACCGCGATCCGCTGGCGGCGTTGTTCGTGATGCTGAATGCCGCGTCGAACTCGGTCTTCGCATTCGGATTCAGCGACTGTGCGTCGATCTTCAGCTGGTTCCCACCGGATCCGTCGCTGTCGGTGGCTATGTTGCTGTTGCCTGCCGACAACCCGAGGTTGCCGTTCGCGTCGCTGGTGATTGCGATGTCGACCGTCCGGTCCGCCTGCACCGTCGAGAATGCGCCGGAGCCGAAGGCGGCACCGCCACCGACTGTCAGCGCACCCAGTCCGATCAGGACGTTTCTGCGATTCATTGCCATGGTTGTGTCACCTGTCACGCATTGTGCGTGTTGTGAGCCTCCCTAAACCCCCTGCCCACTTTACCTTAGGGAGCTTGAAAGAACGGAAAGGGGTGCTTGAAACCTGGATAGAAGTGTCTGAAACCTCCGTTTTCTATTTCAAGCCGATCGTGCGCGCGTTCACGCGGACTAATACGAAGGGAGTAGGATCACATGTCCTTCCAAGGGAATGCTGGCCCGTTCGTTCGTCGTCGCCGCCGTGATCGCCGTCGCCCTGGCAGTCCCGACCGCGGCCGTGACGATGGGCGAGGACGATGCGGGGACCGGGGGAGCCCTCACCATCGCCCCGTCCGAGGGACCGAACGGGGAGTACGCGACCGTCGAGGACGGCGAACTCCGCGTGGACTTCGACCGGCTGAACGACCGCGCGACGACGAGAGCCGACGACGTCGTCAGGATCGCGGCCAACGGGTCGACGGCGGCCCGCGTTTGGGTCACGGTGGACGCGGACGCCGGAATCACGGTCTACGACGGGAGCGGACAGCCAATCGACAGCCGCGCCGAGGCCGTCGAACTCCGGTCCGGCGAGGAACTGTCGGTCGGCTTCGAGATCGACACCCGCGGATCGGTCCCCGACGAGGCGACGATCACCGTCCACGCCGAGGCGCTCGACAGCACGTCCGGGGGTGGCGACGGCGGCGATGGCGGTGGCACCGGGGGGTCGGCCCCAGGTGAACCGCCGGCCGGCCCGCCCGACGCCCCGACGTCCCTCGTCGACCTGGCGGACGGCGAGGTTCCCTCGGACGCCGTCTCGGTGACGGTCCTCGACGAACTGCCCGCGGACCGCGGCCGGTCGCGCCCGCGAGCGGTTATCAGCATCTCCGGCCGGGTGCAGGGCGAGACCGTCGTCCGGGCGGGCGGGCCGGTGAGACTACTCGGTTGGCACTCCATCGTGACCGCCGCGTCCGGGATCGACCAGCAGCGTCGCACGGGCGGCGTCGTCGATATCTCGACTGCCGAGCGTTGGCGGGACGAACCGGCCACGCTCCGGTTCCGCATGGACCGGGACCGGCTACGGGGAGCCGACCCGACGGCAGTCCGCGTCGGCCGCCTCACCGACCAGGGGTGGCAGATCCTCCCGACGCGGGCGACCGAGAGCGGGGAGGGGACGGTCACCCTCGAAACCAGAACGCCCGGGTTCAGCGTCTTCGCCGTCTTCCTCGAACCGCGGGTCCAGTACGAGTGGACGCTGCCCAACGGGACGCGGATCCGGGGCCAGGAAATCCAGACCCGGTTCGACGAACCGGGTCGCTACAACGTCTCGCTGACGGTCACCGACGCGTACAGTCAAACCGATACGACCCGGCGCGAGGTCGTCGTCAACGACGATCCCACCGTCAGCATCGAGACGCCGGCGAACGTCACGCGGGGCGAACCCACGACGCTCCGGGCGAACGTGACCAACGACGTCGGGAACGCCACGGTGACCTGGACGTTCGCCGACGGGACGACCGCGACCGGAACGGAGGTCCAGCACGTCTTCACCGCGGAGAGCGAGCAGGTCCGCGTGTCGGTCGAAGACGAGTACGGCGCGACCGGGCGCAACGAGACTACCGTCGTGACGGGGGCGACCGGCGGCGGGTCGATGACGCTGTCGGTGTCGCCGCTCGACGCCTCGCCGGCGGCGCTCGGATCGATCGTCGGTTTGGCGGTCGTCGGCGTCGGGATCGCGGTCCGGTCGTCGCTGCCCGGCCGCCTCCGGACCGGCGGCCGGTCCCTCGCGGCCGCCCTGGGGAGCGCCGTCGGGGGGCGTCCCCCGCGCGTCGAGGCCCGGAACGCCCGATGGAACCCCGACGCCCGCGCGGTCGAACTCGATCTCAGAGTCGACGCCGTTGGCGGGGCCGTCGAAACGGTCGAGATAGACGTGTTCGACGCCGAGGGAACGCGCGTCGCGGGCAAAACGATCGACGTGGACGCCGGGGTCGGGTTCGCCGCGACGGGGGAGCAGGTATGGCTTTTCGACGGCCTGACCGTCGGGAGCGGGACGGTGACGGTCCGGGCCGTCGGCAAAGCGGGTAGCGGCAGCCGGCGAGCGCGGGCCAGCACCGAGATCGGACAGTCTAACCCCGCAGCCGGCGTCTGAGACGCTCCCGGAGCGAGACGTGGTCCGGGCCGGACCTGATCCGGAGGTAGCCGGTGCCGAAAAACAGGACCGACGCCGAGACGACGAACAGGGCCACGACCGCGTCGACGGCCAGCAGCGCGACGAGCGGATGGATACGGTGGAGCCACAGGATGATCCCCTCCGGGAGGACGAGCAGGTATCTCGACTCCCGGACGTAGCGCTGGTACTCGCCGGTCTCTTCCGGAACCGGCATGACGAAAGTCGCCTCGACCCGTTCGTCGTGTCCGATGATCGTGCGGTCGGGGTCGACCGACACGCCGGAGCCGACCGGCTCCAGGATCACGAGGACCGGGATCACGCCGCTGTTGTGGAACTCCGCCGAGATGCGGGTGGTCGTCTCCGGCGCGCCCACGAGCGGGTCCGACGTCGGTTCGTCGGTGCTGATCACCGGGACCTGGTGGACCTGCTGGGGGACCAGCATTGCGGCGGTGGCCGCCCCGGTCACGAGTACCGCCGCGGCGAGTACGAGCACCCAGGCCCTGAGCACGTGCCGGCGGTCGCGCGACCGGTTCGTCGGCCGGGTCTCTCGCCCTGCGGCCCCGGCCAGCACGAACAGCGCGACTCCGAGTCCGATCAGTACCGTCCCCGCGCGCTCGACCCCCAGGAAGGCGAACGGCGCGGCGAGCACTCCCCGGACGACGGAAATCAGGGTCCCGACGTACGGGATGCCCACGACATCGCCGTTGACCTGGAGCGCGTGCGCCTTGATCTGGCTGTCGGTCACTGGGGGTTCGCCGCCGTCCTGGTCGGTGAAGGGGTTGGCGTCGCCTTTCGTGACGTACCCGTCCTCCGTCCGGTCGACGATCCGGTGGGTGGTGAGTTCCCCGTCGTTGAGTTCCTTGGCGTCGAACACTACCACGTCGCCCGGATCGGGGTCGCCGGCGAGATACGCCGGGATCGCCACGAACCCGTCGCCCTCGGAGAGCGTCGGCTCCATGCTGTCGGAACTGACGTAGCCGAGGACCATCGGCTGGCCGAGCAACTGCCCGACCAGGAGGCCGCCGACGAGAACGACGAGACCGACTGTCGCCACAGTCCCGAGTGTGCGCCGGAGCATCAGTCGCTCGTCACCCCGCCTGCCACCCGCCGGTACATAGAGTGTGGGTAGGAGGCTCCGGCCGCAAATACGTGTCGGACAACTGTTCTCTCGAAACCGGGCAGTCGCGGGTCCGAACGACGCCCTCCATGCGGCACCCCGCGGTTCGAGCCGCGAACGCGTATCAAGAATTATAAGGGAGTACGGTAATAGAACCCGTAGCCGCATGTCACGGGGAGATAACGTGGAACCGGGGGTAGCCGGCGACTTCGCGCTATACGACGGTTCCGACGGTGGGGGGATGCCGAAGGGAGGTTCGAATACACTGGTATTCGCGCCCAGGTCGAGCGAAACCGAGCGCGAGGCATGTGCGGACCTGTCCGCAATCGGGGGCAAGAACGCCGCCGCGGTGCTGGTCTCGTACGCCCAGCAGGCCCAGCGCCGCTTCCGGACCTGGCGGGAAGGACCCGACGGCCGGTTCGACGACGTCGCGGTCATAAGCGTCGGGGAGCGCCGCCAGTCGAACAGCACGACGACCGTCGGCGAGGGGACGGTGTCCGTCCGGAGTATCGGCGACCGGAGCGACCTGATCCGTCTCGGCATCGCCATCAACGACGCGCTCTCCGAGCGCGACGCGGCCGGGACAGTGCTTTGTTTCCACACGGTGACGGATCTGATCGAGTTCGTGGGCGAGGAACAGGCGTTCAGGTTCTTCTACACCCTCATCCGGCAGGTCGAAACCGTCGGCGCGCGGGCCCACTACCACATGGACCCGGCGGCCCACGACGAACAGACGGTCATCAAGTTCCGGTCGCTGTTCGATGATGTCGTGACGCCCGGTAACGAGGACACGATCGGCTGACAGCGAGATCCGTTCCTGCCCGTCCGGTACGACGTGGCGTCTACACGGCGGGAGCCGACCGTACGGGCGGCCGACCGAACGGGTTCGGGGCAACTGCCTCATCCGGCCGGGATCAAATCCGTTCCGATGCCAGCGGAGAAACTCGATCTAAGAGACGTCCCCTCGTCGGAGCGTCACCCGATGATCCACGACGCGTTCGCGGCCATAGCGGCCGGCGAACGACTCCGCATCGTCAACGACCACGATCCGAAGCCGCTGTTTTACGAGTTCGAGGCCGGAGTCGACTCGTTCGACGCCGACGGCTACACCGTCGAACGTCGCGGGCCGAAAGAGTTCGTCGCGGACCTGCCAACGCAGTAGCCGGGGAAACCCCGCCCGTCCTCCGGTGGCGACGCCGTCGCCGGGGTCTCCGATTGTTCGTTGCGGTACGTTATTCCGTGGGCTGGTCGAAACGACCCCGATGGCACAGGACATTCACGTCATCGCAATCTGTGGCAGTCTCCGGGACGACAGCCACACGCGGAAGGCCCTCCGGCACGCCCTGGCGGCGGCCGAGGGGGCCGGCGCGAGCACGGAACTGATGGACCTCAGGAACTACGACCTCCCGGTGTTCGACGCGGACGCCGACGAGGCGGGGGACGCGGTCGAACTGAAGCGACGGGTGCGTGACGCCGACGCGATTCTCCTCGGGACGCCGATGTACCACGGCTCGTACTCGGCGCCGCTGAAAAACGCCCTCGACTACTGCGGGTTCGACGAGTTCGAGAACAAAACAGTCGGTCTGCTTGGCGTCTCGGGCGGCAGTTTCCCGATCACGGCGCTGGAACACCTGCGCTCGGTCTGTCGGGCGCTCGACGCGTGGGTGATCCCCCATCAGGCCGCACTCCCGCGGGCATACAAGCAGTTCGAGAACGGGGAACTGGCGACCGAAAGCATCGCCGAGCGGGTGGCGACGCTGGGCCGCCGGGCGGTCCAGTACGCCAACATCGAACCCGACCCCCACAGCTTCGAGAGCGAGGAGAACGTCGGCGCGGTCGACTAGGCGAGCCGCTGCATCCGGCGGTTGAACCCCGAGGCGATCAGGTGCTCGACGAGCAAGACCACCAGCAACGCGAGCAGACCCACCAGGGCCGCCGGTTCGACGAGGGTCGACCCGCCCAGCGCTGGGAGGTCGACGCCGAGCGCGTCGAGCACGCGCCCGCCGCGCCTGACCAGCGCCAGCCACACAGTCGCGCCGACGGCCTCGACGATGCTGAACCCGACGGTCCCGCCGAGCAGCAGGTTCGACAGGGCGTCCCGGCGACCCAGGACGTTGTCCTCGATGGAGTGTTGCGGGACGAAAAGCACCGCCAGCAGGACGCCGGCACCGAGGATGCCCGCGAGGCCGCCGACGCGGTCGGCGACGCCCAGCCAGACGACCCAGATTACCGTCTCCGCCAGGCTGAACCCGAGGATGCCGAGAAACGGCAGGTCGAGGCTGAGCCCGTTGAACGTCACGTCCGTGAGGATTCCCTCGACCGTCAGCCCCACGAAGAGCACGATTACGCCGACGACGGCCAGCGGCGAGTCGACCGGCACGCCCGAGACCAGCGCCAGCCACGCCCCGAGCGTGACCGTCTCGACGACGGTGAACACGACGATGCCGGGCAGTCGCGTCAGTCCCATTGCTGTCTGGACAGTACCGCCGGGACTTTGTTACGCGCTGACAAACCGCGTCAGGCGGTACCTTCCGGCCGCTCCGAGGCGCAACCGTCATACTGTTCGTGTCACAAGAGGAGGGTGTGACACAGTGGGTCGAGAACCCGACGGGCGGTCGGGACCGGGGACCGGTCGCCCTCGTGCGGGCCTGGGTCGAGGTGGTTGTGCAGCCCCGCCGGTTCTTCCGGACGGGGGTCGCGCCGGGCGACCAGGCACCCGGCCTCGTCTTCGCGGGTGCGGTCGTCCTCGCCGAGGAACTCTCGCGGTACGCGCTCGGCGTGGCCGCCTACCCCGTGTTCGGGGGGCGGCCGCTCGCGTCCGCGGCGCTCGTGGTGGCGCTGGCCGTGATGCTCGTGACGCCGGCCACCCTCCACCTGACGGCGGCGCTCCAGACGCTCTTTCTGATCCCGTTCGCGCCGGAACGGGGCGGCGTCAGCGAAACCGTGCAGGTGCTGGGCTACGCCACCGCCCCCTGCCTGTTCGCGGGACTGCCGTTCCCGGCGCTCCGGGTGGCGTGTGCCGCGTACGGGACCGCCCTGCTGGTGATCGGTACCGGCCAGGTCCACGACGTCTCGCTCCCGCGTGCGGCGGTGGTGGCGGCGATTCCGGCCGCAGTGATCTTCGGCTACGGGTTCAGGGGGTTCGCGGCCGCGTCGTCGCTGCTGGCCGGAGCCGGGGCCTTTTAATCCGGGCCGGGGCGTACGGCCGGTGTGATCACGCTCGACATCGACGGTCTGACGTTCGAACTCAAGGAGGGTGCGATCAAGCACGTCGGCGCGTCCACCGCCGCCGCGGAGGCGAAACTGTACGACGTGGACGCGGTCGAGGTCAGGGAGTTCGGCGACGAACGGGTCAAACTGGCCTTCGCGGACGACGAGGGCAACGAGGTCGAGATCGCCCTCTTCCCCGGGCAGGCCCAGGAGGTCGCCAGGGGGATCGAGCTGCTCGAAGACGACAGCCGCGTGTTCGAGTAGCACCCGGAGCGTTCCGCGGAGCGTTTCGGAAACCGTTTTAGGCCGGACCCACTTTCACCGCCTAATGGGATCGTGTATCATCTGCGGCAAATCTGTCGACGGATCGATCTGTGAGATCCACGAAGAGGATGTCGTGTTCGAGTTCCGCGGCGACCACCCCGGGCAGTTGACGACCGGCCGCTACTACCGCGGTTCGGTCGACGGGTTCGCCGAGTTCGGGGTCTTCGTCGACATCGGCGACCGCGTGACCGGCCTCCTCCACCGGAGCGAACTGGACCGGCGTCTCGACAACTTAGACTGGGACCCGGGCGAGACCGTCTACGTCCAGGTGACCGACATCCGGGACAACGGCAACGTCGATTTGGGCTGGTCGATCCGCCAGTCGGAACGCGAGTTCCGCGGCGCGCTGATCGACGACCCGGACCGCGACCACGCCGTCCCGGCCGAACAGGAATCGGACGCGACGGACGATTCGGACGCGAGCGGCGGTTCGGACGGCGGGTCGGGCGACGCGTCGGGGGGCGAGAGCGAACCCCAGGAGTCGGCGACACGAACGACCGCCAGCGTGAGCGCGGGATCGACGGAAGTCGCGGGCGAGGACGGCGGCACCGCGGCGGCCAGCGGGAGCGCGACGGTCGTCGATGAGCCGACCAACGTGACCGTCGACGCGCTCGAGGACCACGTCGGCGAGGCGGTCAGGGTCGAAGGCGAGATCACGGGGGTCAGGCAGACCAGCGGCCCGACAGTGTTCGAACTCCGCGACGAGACCGGCACTATCGACTGCGCCGCCTTCGAGGAAGCCGGCGTCCGGGCCTACCCGGGGATCGACACTGGCGACGTTGTTCGACTCGACGGCGAGGTCGAACGCCGGCGCGGCGAACTCCAGATCGAGACGACGGGGCTGGTCGCCCTGGAGGGCGACAGCGCACAGGCCGTCGTCGACCGGATGGAGAACGCCGTGGCGACGATCGCCCGGCCGGACGCGGTCGACCCGGTAGCGCCCGATCCGGCGGTCGAGACCGTCGGCGAGTCGATCCGCGACGTGGCGACAGAGATCAGGCGGGCAGTGATCGAGGGCCGGCCGGTGGTCGTCCGGCACAGCGCGACCGCGGACGGCTACGTCGCCGGGGTGGCCATCGAGCGGGCGACGCTCCCGCTGGTGCGGAACCACCACGACCGGAGCGACGCCGAGTACCACTACTTCGACCGCCGGCCGGTCGAGCGGGCCGTCTACGACATGGGCGACGCCACGACGGACGTGACCCGGATGCTCGACGACTGGGAGCGCCACGACGAGAAGTACCCGCTGTTCGTGTTCGTGGCGGCCGGCGGCACCCGCGAGTCGCTCGACGGGTTCGACCTCCTCGACGTGTACGGGGCCCGCCAGGCGGTCGTCGATACGCCCCTCGACGACCCGGTCGCGGAGACCGCCGAGGCCGCCGTCTCGCCCGGCGAGTCCGCCCACGAGACGACTGCGACGGCGCTGGCGACCGGCGTGGCCGTCCACGTCAACGAGGACGTCCGCGCGGACCTGGCACACCTGCCCGCCGTGAGCTACTGGGAGGACACCCCGGACGCGTACGCCGATGCGGCGGCCGACGCCGGCTACGACGCCGACGCAGTCCGGGAGATCAGGGAGGCGGTCGCGCTGGAGGCCTACTACCACTCCTACGAGGACAAGCGCGAACTGATCACCGACCTCCTGTTCGGCGACGAGGAGGACCGCGGCCTCGCGGCCCACGTCAGCGAGCAGTTCCGGACGAAACTCGACCGCGCCGTCGAGACGGCCGAAGCGAACCTCGAACGCCGGACCGTCGGCGACCGGGAGTTCGCCCTGCTGGACGCCGCGGCGTTCACCCACCGGTTCGACTTCCCGCCGATCGAACTCCTCGTGGACGACCTGTTCCGCCGCCACCGCGAGGAGGTCGACGCGCTCGTGGGCGTCCACGAGAGCGAACTCCACCTCCGGACCGACGCCGACGTGCCGGTACGGACGGTCGGCGAGCGGGTCGACGAGGCGGTGTCCGACGCCGGTCTCGACGTCCGGAGCGCCCGGGAGGGACGGCTCGAATTCCTCGCCGGCGAGCGCGACGCCGTCCGCGAGGCCGTGGTCGAGACGGTCGCGGACCTGGCGTAGCGATACGCTTATCCGCTCGACGGCCCGACGCCCGGACAGCGATCGCTACGGCCAATGAGCACCGACACGCCCGATCCGACCGAGACCGAGGCCTTCCGGCAGGTCTGTCGCGAACTCGTCGACCGCATCCTGACCGGCGACGTCGACCGCGAGAACCTGGAAGCGGCCAAACGCGAGGTCTGTTCGGCACACGCCGCGCCGAAGGTCCCGAAGAACTCGGAGCTTCTGGACTTCGCCGCCGACGAGCGCCGGGAGGACCTGGAGGGCGTCCTGCGGCGCAAACCCGTCCGGACGGCGTCGGGCGTCTCGCCGGTCGCCATCATGACGAGCCCCGAGCGGTGTCCCCACGGGAAGTGTCTCTACTGCCCGGGCGGCCCGGACTCGGAGTTCTCGTCGGCACAGAGCTACACCGGCCACGAACCCGCGGCCGCCCGCGGCGTCCAGAACGACTACGACCCCTACGGCCAGGTGCGTCTCCGGCTGGAACAGCTCCGCGAGATCGGCCACCCCGTCGACAAGGTGGAACTGATCCTGATGGGCGGGACGATGACCGCCCGGAGCCACGACTACCAGGAGTGGTTCGTCAGGCGGGCGCTCGAAGCGATGAACGACTACGACCCGTCGGCGGAACCCGAGCCGGCGGAGGGCGAGAGCTTCGCGCAGGACCCCGAGGAGTACGAGTGGCAGTACCTCGAGGACGTAATCGCGGCGAACGAGACGGGGTCGGTGCGCAACGTCGCCACCACGTTCGAGACCAAGCCCGACTGGTGCGACCCCGAACAGATCGACCGGATGCTCCGGCTGGGCGGGACGAAAGTCGAGGTCGGCGTCCAGACGACATACGAGCGGATCAACCGCGAGATGCACAGGGGCCACGGCGTCCAGGCCTCGGTCGACGCAAACCGCAGGCTCCGGGACGCCGGATTCAAGGTCGGGTTCCACATGATGCCCGGCCAGCCCGGCATGAGCGAGCGGATGTGCGTCGAGGACTTCCGGCGGCTCTTCGAGCGGCCGGAGTGGCGGCCCGACTACCTCAAGATCTACCCGACGCTGATCGTCGAGGGGACCGCCACCTACGACATGTGGCGCTGCGACGAGTTCGAGCCGCTTTCCAGCGACCGCGCGGCCGAGTTGGTCGCGGAGATCAAGTCGATGATCCCACCGTACACCCGGCTCCAGCGCGTCCAGCGGGACATCCCGGCCGACTTCATCGAGGCCGGCGTCCGGAAGTCGAACCTCCGCCAACTGGCCCGCCAGCGCATGGCCGAACACGGCTGGACCTGTGATTGCATTCGCTGCCGGGAGGTCGGCATGAACGACGAGGACCCCGGCCGGATGGAGCTTTTGACCCACACCTACGAGGCCGGCGGCGGAACGGAAACGTTCGTCAGCTTCGAGGACCCCGAGAAGGACCTGCTGGTCGGGTTCTGCCGGCTTCGCTTCCCGGCCGACCCGGTCAGGCGGGAACTGGACGACGCCGCCGTGGTGCGGGAACTCCACGTCTACGGCAGCCAGGTCGGCCTCGGGCAGGCGGGGGGCGACGACCAGCACCAGCACCGCGGCTACGGCCGGCGACTGCTCGCCGAGGCCGAGCGACTTGCGGCGGACGCCGGCTACGGGAAGCTGGCGGTCCTCTCGGGGATCGGCGTCCGGCAGTACTACCGGGAGAAACTCGGCTACCGCCAGGACGGCCCCTACGTCTCCAGGCGGCTCTGAACCCGCCGGGAGAGCCAGGGCCGCCGGCCGGTACCACCCGTGTTTTTCACCGCCGCGGATCAATGGTCGCGCATGGCCGGCCCGCTCGACCGCGTCCGCGAGGAACCGACCGGAGCGACGGCGCTTCTCCTGCTGGCGCTCGGCCTGACCGCGCTGTTCCTGGGGGTGGACAACTTCTGGATCATCTTCGCAGTCGGATACGGCGCTGTGGTGCCGCTGGTGAGTTTCTTGACCGGGGACGACGAAGGCGCGGAGCCACGCGAGGAAGCGACGGACGAGGTCCGCCAGCGACACGCCGACGGTGACGCCGCGACGGACGAGGCCCTCGAACGGCTCCGCCGGCGGTACGCCGAGGGGGAACTGACCGACGAGCAGTTCGAACGGAAGGTCGAGCGCCTGCTGGAAACCGAGACCGTCGAGGACGCCGAGGACCGCCTGCGGGAACGGACCTGACTGGCGCACGCGACCCCGTGTCGAGATGTAATGCTTTCTTTTCGCCCCGGCACGTACGGTACCTATGGCCCGGCAGTTACGAGAGGGTGTGTGGCTCCTGGAACTGGGGTGGATGCGGCCGCTGGCGACCAGGGCCTACCTCGTCGACGACGGCGAGGTGACGCTGATAGACGCCGGGATGATCCGGAACGCGACGCCCGTCGGGGAGGAACTCGCCGCCGCGGGCTACGACCCCGCGGACGTCGACCGGGTGCTCGTGACCCACTACGACCTGGATCACACGGGC
This sequence comes from Halobacteriales archaeon QS_1_68_17, assembly GCA_003021105.1. Taxonomy (GTDB): domain Archaea; phylum Halobacteriota; class Halobacteria; order Halobacteriales; family Haloarculaceae; genus QS-1-68-17. Next base: position 48,847 of record PXRG01000024.1, on the reverse strand, counting down.
GGGCTCTCGCGGCTCGTCCCCGAACTGGACGCGCCGGTCTACATCGGGGAAGCGGACGCCCGGCTGGTCGCCGGCGACTGGTCGCCGCCGGTCAATCACAAGGGGTTCTTCCACCGGGCGGCCCGCCGGCTGTTCCCGCTCCCGGAATCGCTTCCGGTCCGCCACGTCGGCGAGGGCGACGGGATCGGGGGCTTCAGGGCCTACCACACGCCGGGACACAACCCCGGACACACCGTTTACGTCCACGAAGACGGCGTCGCCTTGCTGGGCGACCTCGTCTGGGAGGAGGACGGCGAACTGACGCCGCCGATCTGGTTCGACTCCTACGACGTCGACCAGATCCACGAGAGCATCCGGTCGTTCGCCCGCAGGGTCGCGCCGTTCGACCTGGCGGCCGTGGCCCACGGCGACCCGATCCTGTCGGGTGGGTACGACGCGCTCCGTCGGCTCGCCGACCGGCTGTAGCGCCGGACCGCTTTTACACCTGGCGGGCGATAATCCCGCCATGACTGACAGGGTCGCAATCGTCGGTGCCGGAGCCGCGGGGGCGGCCGCGGCCTACGCGCTGCGGGACGCCGCGGCCGAGGTGACGGTCTTCGAGAAGAGCCGCGACACCTGTGGGCGGGCGGCAACCCGCCGCCAGCACGGCTGTACCTACGACTACGGTGCGAACTACGTCAAGTCGACCGACGACGCCGTCGCCGACCTCGTGGAGAGCACGCTCGAGGAGGGGCTGGTGGACGTGACGGACCCGGTCTGGACCTTCGACGCCGACGGCGAAATTTCGGCGGGACGGGAGGCCGACGAACACAAGTGGACGTACACCGACGGCATCGCCGAACTGGCCGACCGGCTGTTCGCCCGGACGGACGCGGCGGTGACCCTGAACACGCGGGTCGCCACGCCGATCAGGGACGCGGGCCGGTGGGAACTGGCCGACGACGCGGGCGACCGGCTCGGCCGGTTCGACGCGGTCCTCCTGACGCCGCCGGCGCCCCAGACGGCCGACCTCCTCGGGGCCGCCAACTGGGAACTCGCACTCTGCCGGGAACTCCGCGAGGCCATCGCGGTCGTCCCCTACCGGACGATCCTGTCCGTCGTCCTCCACTACCCGTTCGAACTCGACCTGCCCTACTACGCGCTGGTCAACACCGACAAGGAACACGACGTCGGGTGGCTCTCCCGGGAGGAGTGCAAACCCGGACACGTGCCCGAGGGCGAATCGCTGCTGGTGGTCCAGCCCTCGCCGGACTGGTCGGTCGACCACTACACCGACACCCCGGTCGAACTGAGCGAGCAGGTGGCGTCGATGGCCGCGGACCTGCTCGGGAACGACCGGCTCGCCGATCCGGACTGGACCGACCACAAGCACTGGCGCTACGCGCTCCCGGACCGCGCCCCCGAGACCGACGTGCTGTCGGCGGCCGCCGACTACGGCCTCTACTTCGCGGGCGACTGGGTGGCCGGCGAGGGGCGCGTCCACGCGGCCGTCAGTTCGGGGCTGGCGGCCGGCGAACGGATCGGACGGGACCTGTAGAGCGACACGCCTTTGGGTCGCACCCGGCTGTCTCCCGTATGGACCGAAAGCGGGAGCTGACGAGCGTCGACCTCGCGGCCCTGGCCCGGGAACTCGGGCGTTACGAGGGCGCGAAGGTCGACAAGGCCTACCTCTACGGCGACGACCTGCTCCGGCTGAAGCTCCGGGACTTCGACCGCGGCCGGGTCGAACTCCTCGTGGACGTCGGCGAGACCAAACACGCCCGGGTGGCGGCCCCGGAACACGTCCCCGACGCGCCCGGCCGGCCGCCGAACTTCGCCAAGATGCTCCGCAACCGGATTTCCGGGGCCGACTTCGCGGGCGCAGAACAGTACGAGTTCGACCGCATCCTGCAGTTTTCCTTCGAACGCTCCGACGCGAACACGACGGTCGTCGCGGAACTGTTCGCCGACGGGAACGTCGCGGTCCTCGACGGGACCGGCGAGGTGATCGACTGCCTGGAGACCGTCCGGCTCAAATCGCGGACCGTCGCCCCGGGGAGCCAGTACCAGTTTCCCTCCTCGCGGTTCAATCCGCTGACGGCCGACTACGACGCCTTCGCGGCCCGGATGCGCGATTCCGACACGGACCTCGTGAAGACGCTGGCGACCCAGCTCAACTTCGGCGGCTTCTACGGCGAGGAACTGTGTACCCGCGCCGGCGTCGAGAAGGCCCTGCCCATCTCCGAGGCCGGCGACGAGGAGTTCCGGGCGCTGTACGACGCGGTCGACCGGCTGGTCTCGGACCTCCGGGGCGGGCGGTTCGACCCGCGCGTCTACTACGAGGACGGCCGGCGCGTGGACGTGTCGCCGTTCCCGCTGGCCGAGCGGGAACGCCTGGAGAGCGAGGCGTTCGATTCGTTTCTGGCTGCCCTCGACGACTACTTCACCAACGTCGAGTACGACGACGGGGAAAACGAGAGCGGGGGCGAACCCGCCCGTCCGGACTTCGAGTCAGAAATCGAGAAGCGAAAGCGGATCATCCAGCAACAGGAGTCGGCCATCGAGGGCTTCGAGGAGGAGGCCAGCGCCCTCAGAGAGGGGGCGGAACTGCTCTATGCCAACTACGACCTCGTCGACGAGATTCTCTCGACGGTCCGGGCGGCCCGCGAGGAGGACGTCTCCTGGGACGCCATCGCAGAGCGGTTCGCGGAGGGCCGCGAGCGCGGCATCGACGCCGCCGAAGCCGTCGTCGACGTCGACGGGAGCGACGGGACGGTCACGGTCGCGCTAGACGAGCACGAACTCGAGTTGATGGTCGCGGAGGGCGTCGAGAAGAACGCCGACCGCCTCTACGAGGAGGCAAAGCGCATCGAGGAGAAAAAGACGGGCGCGCTCGACGCCATCGAGAACACTCGCAAGGAACTGGCCGACCTGAAACGGCGGCGGGAGGAGTGGGAAGCCGGGGACGACGACGAACAGGCAGACGACGAGGAGGAGTCGCGCGAGGTCGACTGGCTGGCCAGACGGAACGTCCCGGTCCGGCAGTCGGAGAAGTGGTACGACCGGTTCCGGTGGTTCAGGACGAGCGACTGCTTCCTGGTCATCGGTGGGCGCAACGCCGAACAGAACGAGGAAATAGTCAAGAAGTACCTCTCGCGGGCGGACCGCTTCTTCCACGCCCAGGCACACGGCGGTCCGGCGACCGTCCTGAAGGCGACGGAACCGAGCGAACCCGCCCGGGACATCGACATCCCCGAGCGGAGCCGACGCGAGGCCGCACAGTTCGCCGTCTCGTACTCCTCGGTCTGGAAGGACGGCCGGTTCGCCGGCGACGTCTACGAGGTCGCCCACGACCAGGTGACCAAGACCCCCGAGAGCGGGGAGTACCTGGAGAAAGGCGGGTTCGCCATCCGCGGCGACCGCACCTACTACGACGACACCGAGGTCGGGGTGGCGGTCGGGATCACCTGCGAACCCGAGACCCGCGTGATCGGCGGCCCTCCCGATCCGATCCATGAGCGGGCCGAGACGTCGATCGAAGTTGAACCCGGGCGGTACGCACAGAACGACATGGGGAAGATGCTCTACCGGGAGTTCAAGGACCGCTTCGTGGACGACACGTTCGTCCGGAAGGTCGCCAGTCCCGACCGCATCCAGGAGTTCCTGCCGCCCGGCGGCAGCCGGATCGTCGATTGATCCGCGCTCGCCGTCCCGCTTCGTTTTAGGCTTCCCTAAAAACTAAGTGCGTCCGGGCGGGAGAACAACTCGCAGTCCCGCCACCGACGGGCTGTATCTCCACCGAGTCTGTCCCGCTCCCGGGACCTTTTCCCGGGACGTATCCGGAACGGCACTCACAAGAGTCCCGAGCGTGGAGAGGCGGTATGCGCATCGCCGAGCGCCGGCAGGTCGAGGGCGGGCGCGAGCGGCTCACGCTCGTCCCGGAGAGTCTCGACGACCTGTGGCACCTGACCTACGTGGTCGAGCCCGGTGACCTCGTGGCCGGGGACACGACCCGCCGCATCCAGCGCAACGACGACCAGTTGCGCGACACGGGCGGGGAGCGCGAACACCTCTGGGTGGAACTGGAAGTCGACGACGTCGAGTTCGCCAAGTTCGCCAACCGGCTCCGGATCGCCGGCGTCATCGTCGACTGTTCCCGCGAGGACCAGCTCGGGGCCCACCACACCATCAACGTCGAGGAGCGGTCCGAGATTGAAATCGAGAAACACTGGAAGACCGACCAGCTCGAACGCCTTCAGGAGGCCGTCGCGGCGACGGAAAGCCCCGACGTGGCCATTGCGACCGTCGAGGAGGGCGAGGCACACGTCCACACGGTCGCCCAGTACGGGACGGAAGAGCGGGCGACGATCACGGGCCCGACGGGGAAAGGCGAGTACGCCCGTCCCCGCGAGGAACTGTTCGGGGAACTGACCGACGTCCTCTCGCGGCTGGACGTGGACGCGATCATCCTGGCCGGTCCGGGCTTTACGAAACAAGACGCGCTCGACTCTGTCGAGGAGAACGCGCCGGAACTGGCGGACCTGATTACGACCGTCGACACCAGCGCGGTGGGCGACCGGGGCGTCCACGAAGTGCTCAAACGCGGTGCGGTCGACGAGGTGCAGGCCGAGACCCGGATCGCGGAGGAGGCCGAACTGATCGACGAACTGACCGCCCGGATCGGCGAGGGAGCGAAGGCGACCTACGGCCCCGGGAACGTCGCGGAGGCAGCCGACTACGGGGCCATCGAGCATCTGCTCGTGCTCGACGAGCGGCTCCGTGCCGAACGGGCCGGCGACGGCGAGTGGGACGTCGACGTCGACCGCATCGTCGAGACGACCGAACAGAAAGGCGGCGAGGTCACAGTCTTCTCCAGCGAGTTCGATCCCGGCCGGCAACTGGCCAACCTCGGCGGCATCGCCGCACTCCTTCGGTACCGGCTGGACTGACGGATAGCCAGCGGAAGCCTCGCCCTTTGGGGCGGGGAGGAAGTCAAAGCCCGTCCACAAGTTTTTATACTATCATCGCAGTAGTGTCAACAACTTATCTGACTCGGATGAGTTTCGAGGAGAAACAGAACTTCGCGCGGCAGGTCGCGGACCTCAACAAGTACGGACACGCGCTCAACAGGTCTCGGTCGGCAGAGGAGGTGGTTTCGCTGACGCTCGAGGCGATGGAGTTGCTGTTCGAGTTCCCGTACGCGACGTTCGTTGAGGTCGGAGACGGGGAGTTGCGCGTCCTCGACAGCACGTACCCGGAGCTATCGCCGGGCGAAAGCCCGAGCGAAACGGCCCGTGCGGCCTACGAGCGGGGGGAGACGGTCGTCGTCGAGGGCGAAAAGGCGGGGATCGACGGCGATCCCAAAGTCCAGGGGACGCTGGCGGCCCCGGCCGAGATCGTCGGGAGCGTGCGCGCGGTGCTCGTGGTCCGGTCGCCGACGGAGGAGTCGTTCGGCGACGAGGCAGCCCGGCCGCTGGAGATTCTCGCCGCGCACGCGGCGACCGCGCTCGACAACATCCGGTCGCGCGAGCGCCTCGAACGCATCACCCGCGACCTCGAAAAGCGAAAGGAGATGGTCGAGATGTACGACCGGTTGCTCAGACACGACCTGGGCAACGACCTCCAGGTCATCTCGGCGTTCGCGGACCACCTCCGGACGCTCGGGGACGGCGACGCCGAGGAGTACGCCGAGCGGATCAGCAACTCGGCCGACCACGCCATCGACCTCATCGACCGCATCGGCAACCTCATGTCGACGCTCGAAGAACAGGAGGAACCGGAACCGCGTCCCCTCCGGCCGGTCATCGAGAACGCCGTCGGGACCGTCACCGACCAGTACGAGTCGCTGTCCGTCGAGTACGATCCCGAGGCGTTCGACTACGACGTGTTCGGCGGCGACCTCCTGGAGCGGATGCTGACGAACCTCCTGGCGAACGCCGCCGTCCACAACGAAAGAGCGGTGACTGTCCGGCTCTCGGTCGCCGACGCCGATCAAAAAGAGGTAACCGTCACCGTCGCGGACGACGGGCGCGGCATCCCTGAGGACCTCCACGAGGACCTCTTCGAGATGGGCGTCAAGGGCCCCGACAGCGAGGGCAGCGGGTTCGGGCTCGGGTTCGTCGACATGCTACTGGAGTCCTACGGCGGGGACATCGACGTCGGCGAGAGCGACGCGGGCGGCGCAACGTTCCGGCTTACCTTCGAGCGGGTCTAGAGTTCCACCGCGAGGCCGTCCCGGGCGAACTCCACCGACCCGTCGTAGTGGGCACCGAGGGCGTCGCGCATCTCGTCGTGGCGACCCTCGGTGTGCGGGTACAGGTGTGTGAGGACGACCTCCCTTATCTCGGCGTCGGCCGCCGCGAGCGCGCGGCCCAGCGACGACGGCGTCGGGTGGTTCGAGACGTCTACCTCGTCCGGGAACGAGCAGTCGTGGGCGAGCAGGTCCGCGCCGTCCGCGAACTCGATCAACTCGGGGAACGCCTCGGTGTCGCCGCTGTAGACGAAGGTCGGTCCGTCCGGCCCGATGGGCGTCAGCCGGTAGGCGTGACACGGCAGCGAGTTGCATGTACTCGTGGATCGACAGCAGGTCGCGCACGAGCGCCGTCGTCCCGCCGGGGCCTGCGACGGTGAGCGTCTCCTCGCCGGCCAGCCAGCGCGCCTTTAGCAACACCAGCAGGTCCGAGACGTGGTCGAGGTGGTGGTGTGTCAGCAACACCGTGTCGACGCCCTCGTAGCCCGCGTCGGTCCGCGAGAGCCCGTGGAGGACGCCGCTCCCGCAGTCGACCAGGATCCTGTGCTCGCCCGACTCGACGAGGATGCCGGTCTGGAACCGCTCGCCGGTCGGCATCGCGCTGCCCGTTCCGAGAAAAGTGACGCGCATGCCCATGCCCGTGAGGTCGGTCGGGGGCCTCAAGTCACTGTCCGTCCCCGGCGGTCAGCGCGTCGCCCGGAACTCCCCGTGTTTCATCCCGAGCGCGAACGCGATCAGCCCGAACACCAGCATCGACGGGGCGACCATCATCAGCGTCGTCTGCAGGGTCATCATGCCGCCGCCGACCAGCCCCGCGACGCCGAGCGCGACCAGCACGACCAGCACACCGAGGGACGTTCCGAGGGTAAACTCCATTGTCAGCGTGACTAGTTGCGGGACCATCATAAGCGGCGTGGCTTCGATGTCAACTGCCGCACGCGAGGATTGATTCGAGCGGAAACAGCCCGCCAACCCAATATTTTTACTATTCACCAGCATCCCCTGGCCGGGAGTATCATCTGGAAAGGCCTCTGCGAAGTCGGACAGGGCTTGGCAGAAGCGACTGGAGCCAGATAACTCCAACCACGAGCCATTCGTAGTACTGGACCTGATCGATTCGCGCGACGTCGAGTCGGCTGGTTCCGAACTGTCTAGTGTCGGCGGCCCTCGGGATAGGACTCGAATTTTTAGCTGATTGCAGGCACTAGGCCCCAGTCCTCAACGAGCACCGCAGTCCGGGAACGGGGACGCGCGACGGCGGACAGCGAGGGCGGCACTAAGCCCCCGTCCTCAACGAGCACTGCAGTCCGCGCAAGCGCACAAGGAGCACAGTACTCTGTGCCGGGCATTTACAACACTGCCAGTCGAAGACTGGAAGTGTGATGGCAGCTACTCATCGTCTCGGCTTAGAGCCCGACAAGAAAGGCGGTCGGGATGAATTACGCCATCACCACCGAGTAGGAGTGGGACACTCCGAATCCACGCCTGCGGAGACTGCGTTCCCTGCGCGGACTGTCGGCGCAAGCCGACCGTCCGTGAAAAAGCGTGTCGCGGAACCAGGAAGCCCCACCCTCAGCGAGCGTGTCAACGCGAACAGGGTTGGGTAGTTCACTTTCGCCGCGGTGTCCAAACTGTCTTGACCGGCCGGACCCAACGACCCGGGAGGCCACATGGGAGGACGCGAGTTGCTGGCAGAGGCCAGTGTAGACTACCCCTTCGATCCGGAACAGGTGGGGATCGACGACGGGGACGTGCTCGACCTGCTGGAACCGGTGTTCCGCGAGTGGTGGGTCGACGAGTTCGGCGCGTTCGTGCCCGACAACGGCGGCTTTTTCACGCCGCCACAGAAAGAGGCCATCCCCCTCATCCACGCGGACGAGAACGCCCTCATCTGTGCCCCGACGGGCTCGGGAAAGACGCTCGCGTCCTTCTCGGGCATCATCAACGAACTATTCGCCCGCGGCCGCGACGGGGGGCTCGACAATTCGGTCTACTGTCTGTACGTGTCGCCGCTGAAGTCGCTGGCCAACGACATTCACAGGAACCTGGAGGTCCCGCTGGCGGGGATCACCGACCGGCTGGCCGACCGCGGGGAGGACGTCGAGATCAGACACGCGATCAGGCACGGCGACACCGACGACGCCGAGCGCCAGCGGATGCTATCGGAGACGCCACACATCCTGAATACGACGCCGGAGACGCTGGCGATCCTGCTCAATTCGCCGAAGTTCCGCGAGAAACTCCGGACCGTCGAGTACGTCATCGTCGACGAGATCCACAGCCTCGCTGAGAGCAAGCGAGGGACCCACCTCTCGGTCAGCCTAGAGCGGCTGGAGGCGCTCGCGGACGGGTCGCCGACCCGGATCGGCTGTTCCGCGACGGTCGAACCGCTCGACGCGATGGCCGAGTTCCTGGTCGGGCGCGAGCGGCCGGGCGGCGACCCCCGCGACTACGAAATCGTCGACGCGCGGTTCGTCCGCGAGTTCGACATCCGGCTGTGTTGCCCGACGGACGACCTGATCCACACGCCCCGGGAGGTGGTGACCGGCCGGTTCTACGACCGGCTCCACGGCCTGGTCCAGGACCACACGAACACCCTCGTGTTCACGAACACCCGGTCCGGGGCCGAGCGGGTGCTCCACAACCTCCGCGAGCGGTTCGACGACTACCACGAGGGAAACTCCGGCTGTCACCACGGGAGCCTCTCGAAGGAGAAACGAGGGGCCGTCGAGCGGCGGCTCAAGGAGGGGTCGCTCGACGTCGTGACCACCTCGACGAGTCTCGAACTCGGGATCGACATGCCGCACCTCGATCTGGTGGTGCAGGTCGGCTCCCCGAAGTCGGTCGCGGCCCTCCTCCAGCGGGTCGGGCGGGCAGGCCACCAGCTGGGCGAGACGGTCACGGGCCGGGTGTTCGCGCTCGACCGGGACGAACTGGTCGAGTGTGCGGTCATGCTCCGGAAGGCCGAGGAGGGATTCGTCGACCGGGTGTTCGTCCCTGAGAACGCCCAGGACGTGGCTGCCCAGCACGTCTACGGCATGGCGATCAACGGCCCCCGCAGGGAGTCCGAGGTGCGGGCGATCCTCGGGCGGGCCTACCCCTACCGGAACTACTCGGACGCCGACTTCGAGACGTTGATGCGGTATCTCACCGCCGACTACCCCGGGCTGGAGGAGAAAAACGTCTACGCGAAGGTCTGGCGCGACACCAACGACCCGCCCGACGGCGACCACCACTACGAGGCATTCCCGGTGGGGGAGCCGCTGATCGGCAAGCGGGGCCGACTGGCGCGGGTGATTTACATGACCAACATCGGCACCATCCCGGACTCGTTCACCTGCGACGTCTACACGCGCGGGGACGACCAGTGGGTCGGCAACCTCGACGAGGAGTACCTCGACACCCTGGAGAAAGGCGACGTGTTCGTCCTCGGGGGCGACCGGTACGAGTACCGCTACCGCCGCGGGTCGAACGTCTACGTCGACCCAACCAGCGCCCGGCCGACGGTGCCCTCGTGGTTCTCCGAGCGGTTGCCGCTGTCGTACGATCTCGGCCGGGAGATACTGTCCTTCCAGCGGGAACTGTTGGACCGGCTGGCCGAGGGCGGGACGCCCGCGGTCCGGACCTGGCTCCGGGAGTTCCCGGTCGACGACGACAGCGTCCGCGCCATCGCCCGGATGTTCGACCAGCAGGTCAGGTACGCCGGCCCCGAGAGCGTCAGCACCGACCGCCGGCTGGCCATCGAGGAGGAGATGGACCGGGAGTCCTACGAGCGCCACTACTACGTCCACTCGAACTACGGCCGGCGGTTCAACGACGGCTTCTCGCGGCTGCTGGCCTACCGGGTCGCACAGGCGGCCAACGCGAACGTCACCGTCGCCGTCGCGGACAACGGCTTTACCCTCTCGATGCCGCTGAATCGAAAGGTGGACGTCGAACGGCTCGTCCGGGATATCGATCCCGGCGAGGTGCGGGCCGACCTCCGGGAGAGCCTCGACGGGACCGACCTGCTCCAGCGGTACTTCCGGATCAACGCCACCCGGGCCCTGATGATCCTGAAACGGTACAAGGGTTACGAGAAGTCCGCCAGCGAACAGCAGGTCTCCAGCGAGATGCTGCTGGGGTTCGCGGAGGACCTCCCGGAGTTCGCCGTCATCGAGGAGACCTACCGGGAGATACTGGAGGACAAACTGAACGTGGCGGGCATCGAGTCGGTGCTCCGGGACATCGCGGCCGGCGAGGTGGCCGTCGAACACTACCGGGTGGACACGCCGACCCCGCGGGCGTTCGGGCTGGCGACGTTGATGGCCAGCGACGTAGTACTCGCGGCGGACGAGAGCCGGGTGCTCCGGGAGTTCCACGAACGGGTCGTCGACGAAATCGACGACGGCCCACCGGCCACAGCGACCCGCGAGGGGTCGTAGCCGACCACCCTGGGAGACCGAACGTCGTCACAAGCCGCCCGTAGCGGAAGCGCGTCGTCCCGCGTTCGTCCGGCACCCGGAGTCACGCCCCGGCTTCACCGACCGACGAATCGGGACGGCGTCGTCGCTCAGTCCTGTGCCTCTTCGCGGGCGTGGAGTTTCGCCTGCTCGCGGGCGCTCGGGTTGACCGACTCGACGAACGGCACCTCAGAAACCTTCGCGTAGACGGGTTCGCCGGGTTCCTCGGCGTACTCGTCGGGGACGTGGACCTGGAACTCCACGTCGACGTCGGCGTCGTAGATCCCGTCGTCGAGGACCACGCCGTCGGGGAGCTTCTCGGCCGGGACGTGGGCGAGTGCGACGTTGACCTCGAGGTCCGGGTTCCACCACGGCGACGTGACGTAGCCACACTCCTCGCCCGTCTCGGGATCGGACACGATCCAGAAGTCTGACGCGTAGTCCCGGACCGGTTCGCCGGCCATCTTGAGCCCGACCATCTTGAGTTCGAACGGGTACTCGCCGTTCTCGATGAGTTCCTTCTGGCGTTCGAGTTCCTCCTTGCCGACGTAGTCGGCGTCCTTGTCGTCGGGCACCTGGTAGCCAAGGTTGACCTGGAACGGCGACGTCTCGTGGTCCATGTCCTGGCCCCACGAGAGGATGCCGGCCGCGATCCGGCGGTGGTGCGACGGCGCGATGACGTCGCCGCCGTGGTCCCTGACCGATTCCATGACCGGGTTCCAGACCGCCTCGGCGTTCTCCATCGAGTCTTTCACGTAGATTTCGAAGCCCTTCTCGCCGGAGAAGCCGGTCTGGCTGACCAGGATCGGACAGCCGTTGACCTCCGCTTCCATCAGGCCGTAGTAGGGAATGTCGTTGACCTCCGGGCCGACGACCTCCTCCATCACGTCGACGGATTTCGGCCCCTGGATCTGCATCGGAGAGACGTCGATCTCGTCGATCTCGACGTCGAAGTCCATGCCCACGTTGACCCCCTGGAGCCACTGCATGAGCGTCGAGTCCGAGATCGAGAACCAGAATTCGTCCTCGGCGACGCGCAACAGCACCGGGTCGTTGAGGATGCCGCCGTCCTCGTTACAGAGGATGACGTACTTGCCGCGCATCGTCTCGATCTCGGTCGCGTCGCGCGTGATGACATAGTCGGTGAGCGCCTCGGCGTCCGGCCCTTTCACGCGGATCTGGCGCTCGACCGCGACGTTCCACAGCGTCACGTCGTTGACGAGCAGGTCGTACTCGGCCATCGGGCCCCCGTCCTCCGGTTCGATCATCCCCCGCGGGTGATACATCCGGTTGTAGACTGTCGCCCGCCAGCACCCTTCCTGGACGGACAGGTGCCAGAACGGCGATTTGCGGACCCGTGTCGAGATGAGCATCTCGATGTCGGCGTCCCCCGTCTGTCGCAGGTTCCGCGGCAGTACGCGATCGGACTGACCGACGCTCGGATGGTTCGGATGTTCCATTTCCCCCATTTTTGACGTCTCTTGATTCGACATCTCGTCGAAATTGATCACGGACTGTGATGAAAATCTGTGTTAACTGGTACTGATGTCTAAGTGCGGGGGGAAATATTCGGCCGGTCAGCGCGCCGGACCCGTCCCGAATCAGTCAGAATCAGTCAGGCATATCGCGCGTGCGACATTTCATCCGTCGACCAGCAGCGTGTCGAGCGCGTCCGGAACGACGAGCACCTCGCTGCCGGGGGCGACCGCGTCGGCGACCGTCTCCCGGCTGTGCATCAGACACTCCCCGACGACGGCCGGGCTTTCGCTGTTCGTGACGTAGATGTCGTGGTCGCAAAGCGCCCGCGCGACCACGAACGCGCGCTGTGCGCCCGGTTCGTAGCCCGCGCGCATCTCCTCGTAGAGCGCCGCGGCGCTGTCGGCCGCCGAGAGGCGGTCGTAGAAGCGCCGTTCGCCGGTCCCCTCGCCGGCCCCCTCCGGGAGCGCCGCCGGGAGGACGACGCGGCCGCCGGGGCGGAGCGGGTTCCGGTCGCCGAGGATCACGTAGGTCGCCGCCCGGGTCGCCTGGTAGAGGTTCGCGTCCTTGGGTGCGCCGACGCCCGCGACGACCGCGTCGTAGGTCCGGTCGACGCTCACCGACAGCGCCGCCCGCGCGGTCGCCGCGAGGTCGGCGACGACGGCCCGTGGCTCCCCGGCGCTCGCGCCGAGGACGCCCGGCGGTCCGTGGGGGACGTTCAGACAGAAGTTGAGGCCGATCTCGTCGCCGGCCAGGTCGACGGTTTCGCGGAACGGGTTCCCGTCGATCCGGCCCAGGCGGACGCCGCTCCGGGCGAGCATCTCCGGACCGTGGGTGTACCTGATCAGCGGTTCCGCCCCCGCGCCGATGGCGACGGTCTTGGCCCCGCCCGAGAAGCCGGCGTACTGGTGAGGCTCAACCATCCCGGTCGAGACGACGAGGTCGGCCGCCGCGACGGCCGGGGTGACCGCCACCTGGCAGTCGTCGACCGTGCCGACCGAGACCGCGGCGTCGGGATCGTGATTTTCGGCGAGGTCGGCGTGTTCGCCGAGCGCGCCGCGGATCTCGGCGTCCGTCATCGGGCGGTGGAGTCCCAGCCCGAGGACAACCGTCACGTCCTCCCGGTCGACGCCCGCGGCGGCGAGTTCCGCCAGGAGGACGTCGAGGAGGACGTCGTCGGGCGTCGCCCGGGTCACGTCGGTCACGACGACCGCCACCTCGTCGCCGGAGTCGGCCAGCGAGCGCAACGACGGCCCGTGTGGCTCCGACACGGCGCTCTCGGCCGCGCTCCGGACGTCCACGGGCTCTCCGCCGGGCGGTTCGCAGACGGTGACCTCACACTCCGGGAGCGACACGGTGATCGATCCCTCCCCCAGCGGCAGCGTGAGCATACGGGTTCGGGGGCGGCCTCCTTCCTGTAGCTGTCGATCAGACGAGCGTCTCCGGCCGGGTGGCGAGGTACTCGAAGACGATGCCGACGCCGAAGCCGTATGCCCAGTGGGCGACCAGCGTGAGGACGCCGTACAGGACCAGCGCGAGACCGGTCTGGCCGGCGTAGAACGCGGGCGCGAACCCAGTCCAGAGGACGCTCCCGAAGACCACGCCGGTCGCGGGCGGCCTGTCGCCCGGCAGGTAGGCCATCAGCGACGCGAACAGCAGCGGCCAGGTGATCATCCCGCCGGCCAGAAACAGCAGGTAGCCGAACAGGACCGGGGGAACGACCCCCCCGAGACCGATCAGTTCGGTCAGCGCGGCGAACGACGAGCGGTCGAACGCGCCGATCGACTCGGCGATCAGCAGGACGACCGTCATGAGCGCCGTCCCGACGAGGCCGCCGGCCGCGCCCACGACGCCGTCGGCGACGATCCCGACGAGGCTGTCGAACTCGTCGACCTCCGTCTGGACGGTGTCGTCCGGTGGTTCCTCGACTCCGGAGTGCGGATCGACCATGCCCGTCGATACCACACTGCGACGGTTAAACTGCCCGCCGGCGATGACCTACCGCGCCCACTCGACCATCCGCCGATAGACGGGGTCGGATTCGAGCGCGTCGGCGTCGCCCACGAGCACGAGCGCCCGTTTGGCGCGGGTCAGCGCGACGTTCATCCGCCGGTAGTCCTCGAAGATCGGTCCGTCGAGGGAACCGGTGGCGACGAAGGAGACGACGATCACCTCCTCGCTCGATCCCTGGAACCGGTCGACCGTGTCGACCGCGACGCCCGGCGGGAGTCGCCCGGCGATTTCGGCGACCTGTGCCCGGTACGGGGCGATCACGCCGACGTCCCCTGCCGGGACGCCAGCGTCGAGGTACGCGCCCACGATTTCGGCGACGGCGGCCGCCTCCTGGGGGTTCGTGTTGCCCTCGGCCCGGCCGTCGGGATCGACGAATGCGACCCTGTCCCGGAGGTACTCCGGGAGCGCGCCGGTGTCGACGCCCGGCAGGTCGCCGAGGTGTCGGCCCGCGCCCCCGCCGTTCGCCGGGCGCAACTGGCCGTCGTAGAACTCCCGGGACGGGAACGCCTGGATGCGCTGTGCCATCCGGTACTGGCGGTCGAGCATGACGCCTGCCCCGGGGTGGTCGTCGATCAGTCGTTCGAACAGCGACCGCCGGAGGTCGTTCTCCGCGCGGACGACCGGCGGCAACTGGACGTGGTCGCCGATCAGCACGAACCGGTCGGCGAGATTCGTCGCCGCCAGCGTGGCGGGTTCGGTCAACTGCCCCGCCTCGTCGACGACGGCGGCGTCGAACGACTGGGTGCGCATGATCCGGGAGCCACACGATGCCGTCGTCGCCGCGACGACGGGGGCCTCGCGCAACCGCGCCGCGAGCGTCGACGGGTCGCCCTCGCGGGCCAGCCGATACTCCCGCATGTCCTCGCGCACGCCCGTCTCAGTCCCCACCCGGAGGAGGTCGTCGAACCCCTGGTCGACGAGCGCTTCCATGGCGTTGTCGACCGCGCGGTTCGTGAACGCCGAGAGCAACACGCGGTCGCCGCGGTCGACGAGCGCCCGCACGATGCGCGCGAGCGCGTAGGTCTTGCCGGTCCCCGGCGGGCCGTGGATCAGCGCGAAGTCCTCGGCCCCGACCGCCCGCGCGACCGCCCGGTCTTGCGTCTCGTTGTTGTCGACGAACGTTCCCTCGACGGTGGCGAACTCCGGGTCGGCCCGGCCGAACAGGACGTCCTTCCGTGCGGGTGGCTGTGTCAGGATCGCGTCGTGGAGCGCGGTCAGCATCCGGTCGGGCGAGAGTTCCGAGGGGTAGACGTCGAGCCGTCGCAACTCGACGGGTTCGTCCGCCGTGACGACGATTTCGCCGGGTTCGTCGGCGTCCGGGCCGCCGCCGAGTCGCTCGACCCGCGCGAGTTCGGCCTTCCCCCTGATCGGGTGGCCGTCGCTGGCGAGCACCAGATCGCCCTCGCGGATCTTCGAGACGGCACCCGTCGCCTCGGCGCGGAGTTCCCACCGGCCGCCCGGCAGTTCCCGCCGGCCGACCGGTTCCAGGCCGATCAGGGCCCGGTCGTCGGCCGCTCTTTCGTCGGCCCCCTGCCGCCAGAGTTTGGCGTACTCCGCGTGTATCTCGCGGCGTTCCTCCTCGATCGCCCGGTAGAACCGGTCGAAGTAGTCGCGCTCGGCCTCCGGGACCGGCGTCCCGACGCGCCCCGCCTTCGATTCCTGGTCCAGTCGGCCCGAGACGGCCATGCAGGTGTCCTGCTCGAAACAGTACTCGCAGCGCGCGTCGGCCTCGTACCCCGTGGGCACGCCGACGTCGGCCTCCATCGCGGCCAGTTCGTTCCGCGCGCGAACGACGAACTGCAGCAGACCCGGCCCGACGGGGAACTCCTTGGCCGGCGACAGGTCACCGGACGCCTCGGTCCGGTCGACCGCCGCGTTCTTCGTGTACAGCAGGGTACCGGTGTTCGGCGTCTCGCCGCGCTCTCCCAGGATCAGCGCGTACGCGGCGGCCTGCACCTTGTCGTGGAACCGCGGTTCGCGGTCGGTGTTCTTGCCGGTCTTCAGTTCGACCGGCATGCCGCGCCTGACGGCGTCGGCCCGGCCCTTGATGCCGAACGTCTCGCCGACGAGCGTCTGCTCGCTCCGCCACTCGTCGGTGCCCGCGAGCGTTCCCTGCTGGAGCCACCCCTCGATGGCGCGCGCGTGGTCCCGGACGTCCGCGGTCACGTCCCCGGAGTCCCTGTCGAGCAACCCCAGTTCCAGGCCGGCAGCCGCGACCTGTTCCCCGACGGCCGCGTCGAGGTCCCGGCCGCGCAACAGGTCGCCGAACACCTCGTGAACGATGGTCCCTTTCACCACCGGATAGTTCAGCGGCGTCCCGGAGAGTTTGTTCAGGTAGTACATCCGGGGACACTGGACCCACGACCTGATCGAGGTGACGTCAACCACGAAGCCCGGTTCCACGACGACGTATGATCCGCCAGTCGTCGTGTACTGGATCTCGCCCCGGTACTCGCGTTCCTCGACGTCCGTCACCAGCAGTTCCATCCCGGGGTCGAGGTAGTCGGCAGTCCCGGACCACTTCCCCCACAGCGTCACCTGGACCGGGGCCGAACGTCCCTCGTCGGGCCTGACCGTCACCTCCGCGAGGTCGCTCGTGCCGTTGCTCGTCTCGACCGTCCGCTGTTCGCCGACGTCGATGACCGGTCCCCTGATGTCCACGGCCGTCCGGACGTGCGGCGCGGGCAAAAACTCTCGGGGCCGTCCCGGCGCGACCACACTCCGGGCGCGCGGCGGCCGGCCCCGCGACCGCCTTCCGGTAGTGTCCACTCCGTCTGGATCGGCACGGTAAGGTCTCCTTATTCGTCGCCGCGTCCGCTGTGACGTAAAATCGCTCAGCCGTGACGAGGAACGTGGCAGTAGCCCGACCGGATACGCGACCTATAACAAAACCCGCGGGACGTCAGGATAGGGTGGATACCGTGAACCGGGACCGGACGCTCACGCTGGTTGTGGCAGGGTTCTGTCTCGTGGCTGTCGTCGCGTCGGCCGGTGCGCTCGACGCAACCGTGTCGACCGACCCCGACGACGTGGTCGATCCGAACTACGACGTGCTCCCGATCAGCCGCGGCGACGCACAGCGCCTCGTCGAGGCGGTCAAGCCCGATACAGCGGGGAGCGAACAGGCGACTACTGGCGGGGCCGAGGGGGCCGAGTCGGCGAGTAGCGCCGGCGACTCGGGCGAGGAATCGGGGGGCGGGAGTTCCGCGGGTGCGTCCGGGAGACAGAGCCAGTCGAGCCAGTCGTCCGGCACCCGGATCGTCCCGCCGGACCTCCTGGCCAGGTTGCTGGCATGGCTGTCCCGGCTTCCCCTGCTCCCGGCGGCACTCCTTGGAATCCTCGCCGTGCTCGGCTACCGCTACCGGGACCGACTCCTGGCGGCGCTGTCACCGGATGACGGCCGGAAGGCGACCGGGGAACCGCCGGTCCCACAGAACGAGGTGGTCGCGGCCTGGCTGGCATTCAGGGCACTGCTCGCCGGGGACGGCCGGACCGTGGAAACGATGATCGACGACGGTGAGGCGGGACGGACGACCGACGGCGGCCGCGACGCGGCCCCGGCGACCGACGGCGGAAACGCGGAACCGATCATCGAGAACCGGGACGTGGAGACGATGACTGCCGTGGAGTGTGCGCGTGCGGCCGTCGACGCCGGTCTCGATCCGGACGCCGTCGAAACGCTCCGGCAGACGTTCGAGGAGGTCCGGTACGGTGGCGCACCACCGACCGACGAGCGGGTGCAGCGCGCGCGGGGTGCCCTCCGAGCAATCGACGACTGGACGGGGGCGACCGGACAGTGAACCGACGCCGCCTCGCGTCGACGCTGGTCGGCTTTGCGATCTTCCTGGTCGGCGCGCTCACCGTGGTGCTTCCGGGCACGCGCTCGCTGATACCTGTCGAGGCACTGCTCGCGCTGGCCGGCAACGACTACCTCCTCGTGGCCGTCCCCGGGGTGGTGGCGGTCGTGGTACTCGCGGCCGTGTTGATACGCCAGGCCGTGACCGGTGTCGAGACGGCCAGTACGCCACCGGTCGAGGGCGTGCCGACTGGCGAACCGCCGGGCAGCGACCTGGACGCACTGTTCGACGGCGGTCCGGGCGGGATCGGTGACGGCTCGGCGGAACGACGCGAGCGGGTCCGCCGGCGGCTCCGCAGGGCGGCGATCGACACACTGGCCCGCCAGGACGGGTGCAGTCGGCCGGCCGCGGCCGAGCGGGTCGCCACCGGGGACTGGACCGACGACGAGGTCGCCGCGGCCACCCTGGCCGAGGAACGTGCCGACGGCGGGTGGACGAGTCGGTCGGCGCGGGGGCGCTTCCGGCTCCGCGCCCGGCGGACCGCCGAGGCAATCGCCCGGCTGTCGGAGGGCGAGGAGTCGTGACCACAGTTCGGCGGACGGGCCGGTGGCGCGCCGTGGTCGCGCTCGCGCTCGTCGCGGCGGCGGTCGCCCTCCTCGCCAAGCAACCCCGGGTGTTGCTGGTCGCGGGCGTGGCGGTCGCGTACGCGAGCTATCCGCACCTGACCACTCCGCCGGACCCCTCGCTGTCCCTGGATCGGTCGGTCGACCCCGCCTCGCCCGCGCCGGACGAACCGGTTTCGGTTCGCGTCACGCTCCGGAACGACGGCGACCGGACGCTCCCGGACGTCTCCGTCGTCGACGGCGTGCCCGCGCTGGCGCGGGTCGTTTCGGGCACGCCGAGGCACGCCACGGCGCTCCGGCCCGGCGAATCGGCGACCTGGACCTACGAAGTGGCCGTGGATCCCGGTCTCCACCGGTTCCGCCCCGCGACGGTCCTCGCCCGGGACGCGAGCGGCGGGACCGAGGTCGAAACGACCGTCGACGCGCCGACCGAACTCGACTGTCCGACCGCACGGGAGACGAGGCCGCCGCTCGATCCGACGCTGCCGTTCCCGGGTGCCGTCGAGAGCGAGACGAGCGGGACCGGCACCGCCTTCGCCCGACTGGGGGAGTACCACCCGGGCGATCCGCTCGGCCGGATCGACTGGCGGCGGTTCGCCCGAACCGGCGACCTCGCCACCGTCGAGTTCCGCGAGCGCCACCAGGCGGCGGTCCTGGTCTGCGCGGACGCCCGGCCCGCGGCCTGCCGCGGGCCGCCGGACCGGATCCACGGTGCTGCCCGGTGTCTGAGTGGTGCCGGCCGGCTCGTGGCCGCTCTCGCCGACCGGGACGTGCCCGTCGGCTTCGCGTCGCTCGGCCCGTCGCTGTGCTGGCACCGGCCTTCGCGGTCACCCGCCGCCGTGGCGGCGACGAGATGCGCCATCGCGGCCCATCCCGCGCTCGACGCCGGCTACCCGACCGACGAACAGCGAGACGAAGCCGCAGACGGAGACGAGGACGGGGAGCAGGCGGCCGCTCCCCGGGAGTTCGAACGCCAGCGGGAACAGCTGCGCGCCCGACTCGACGGGCGACAGCTCGTTTTGCTCTCCCCGCTGTGCGACGACTTCCCGGTCGAGACCGCGGCGACGCTCTCGGCGGTCGCTCCGGTGACCGTGATCGCGCCCGATCCGATCGACAGCGACGGGGCCGGAGCCGGCGGTCGCCTGGCGGCCGTCGAGCGGACCAACCGGATCGCACGGCTCCGCGGAGCCGGGGTCGACGTGATCGAGTGGGAGCGCGACGAAGCCCTCCCGGCCGCACTCGCACGCTCGCGGGAGGGTCTGGCGCGGTGACCACCGCCTCGATGACGGCACGGCCGACCCGCCCCGGGAGCGGGCTCGCGCTGGGCCTGGCGGCCGCGGCCACCGCGACCGTGGCGTCGACGCCGACCCAGATCGGGGCCCTCGTGGCGGTGCTCGCGGGCGTGGGGACGTTGTTTGCGGCGCGGACCATCGCCCGCAGGGAACCGGGGTCTCGGGCGCTCCCAGCGGCGCTCGCCGTGGCGTGTCTCGCGGCCGGGCTCGCCGCGGGCGGGCTGTTCCTCGGGGGGTCGCTCCGGCCCGCCGAGTGGGCCGAACTCGGTCCCGGACTGGTCGGCGTCGTCGCCCTGGGGCTCGGCCTGCTCCCGGTCCGCGAGTCCTGGAGCGGGCGACTCGTCTCGCTCGGGGGCGCGCTGGTGTTGCTCGGCGTCGTCGGCAGCGGTCTCTTCCGGGAGGCGGGACCCGCGTTCCTGCTGGTCGCCGCGGCCGCGGGCGTCGCGGCGTGGGACGTGGGACGACAGGCGGTGTTGCTCGGCCGGCAGGCGGGTGCCGCCGCCCGGACGGCCAGATCCGAACTGGTCCACGCCGGGGGCACCCTCCTGATGGGGGGCGTCGGCGTCGGCGTGACGCTGGCTCTAGCGACAATCGGCATCGGCGGGCTGTCGCTCGCCGGTCTCCTCCTGTTACTGCTCGCCGCCGTCGTGCTCGTGGCGAGCCTCTACTGGTGACGGCCGACGGCCTCATAGTGATTGTTGCGACTCTTTACCGCCGAGAAGTCACAATTTGTGGGCTTCAGCCAGAGACGACGTTGGGCATCGTCCTCGAAGTCGTAGTCGAGAAGTCACAATTCGTGGGCTTCAGCCCGCGAACCAACCGTTCACGTGACGTGGTTGCGAAAATAATCGCAACAATCACTATCAGTCCGGCCGCACGGCGGCGGGCACGGGCGTTTCCGCGAGGATGGAGTCGACGATCGAGCGTGCCGTGACGCCGTCGACGCGGGCGTCCGGCGTCAACTGCATCCGGTGGGTCATCACGGGTTCCGCGGAGCGTTTGACGTCGCTCGGCGTCACGTACTCCCGGCCGGCGATGCAGGCGCGGGCGCGGGCCACCTCGAAGAGCCGCTCCGTTCCGCGGGGCGAGACGCCGGTCCCGACCTGTCCGTGCTCGCGGGTCGCCCTGGCCAGGTCGACGATGTAAGCGCGGACGTCGTCGTCGACGCGGACCTCCTCGGGTGCCCACCGGAGGCGCTGGATGTCCTCTACCGTGGGGACCGCGTCGACCGTCTCGGCGCGGTTCTGGCGGTCGGCCCGCCGGGCGAGCAGTTCGCGCTCGCCCGGTTCGTCGGGATAATCGAGCGCGGTCTTGACGGCGAAGCGGTCGACCTGGGCGGCGGCCAGCGGGAAGGTCCCCTCCTGTTCGATGGGGTTCTGGGTTGCGATGACAAAAAAGTGGTCGGGTAGTTCGTAAGTCTCGCCGTCGACGGTCACCTGCCCTTCGGCCATGGCTTCGAGGAGCGCACTCTGGGTCTTGGGCGACGCGCGGTTGAGTTCGTCCGCGAGGACGACGTCCGCGAACAGCGGCCCCTCCCTGAACTCGAAGGTGCCCGCGGTCTCGTCGAAGACGTGGCTCCCGGTCACGTCGGCCGGGAGCATGTCGGGCGTAAACTGGACCCGGGAGAACGTCAGCCCGAGCGCCCGGGCGAAACTCCTGGCCGTCAGCGTCTTGCCCGTGCCGGGCACGTCCTCCAGCAGGACGTGGCCGCCGGCGAGAAACCCGGCGAGGATCGTTTCGAGGACGTCGCGGTCCGCGATCACGGCGTCGGCGACCTCCGCCAGCACTGCCTCGCAGTGCCGGCTGACTGTCTCGGTCTCCATCGGTCGCCGACAGGCGGGCGGGCCACATTGTTATCCTGACCTTATCCCCCACCCGGCGTTCGCGGGCACCCGACGCCTCCTCCGTCGGGGCCCTCGTTCCCGTAACCGACAGTTACTTTCCGGCACACACCCAACCGCGGGACATGCGCGTCAGGGACTGGCAGGACATCCTCGAAGACGTGGTCGAGAGCGACGCAGACCCCGACGGGTGGCGGGCCGTCGGCGGCGACCGTGCGGGGGGCATCGGGGAGGGCCTCTACCTCGGCCATCCATCGGCGGGGGTGTTCCAGCTGAAGACGTACGCGAAAAACCCATCGACGACGAACTCGACCCGCTGTTCCCCGAGGAGGGCGACGGCCGGTTCGCCGTCAACTCCCCGCCGGACGACCCCGAGGAGGCCGAGGAGAAGACGAACGAACTGGCCGCGGTCGTCGAGACCCACGCCGACGCGCCGACGACGCCCGGCGACCTGTTCGACGACGTGATGGAGACCCTGGAGAGCCCGGCGTTCGGCCCGGCCGACATCGACCTCGCGGACCGTCCCGACCGGATGGACGACCTCACGGACAGCTTCGAGGAGGCCGAGGAGTTGCTCGACGCCGAGTTCGAGGACGTGATCGACGAGTCCGTCGAGCGGGGCTTCCATTGAAGTTGCGCGGACCCGTCCGCCCTGTATGGACGCCCACGCGACGATCGGGGCTTACTACGACGCCCTGCGCGCCGGCGAGCCGCTGGCACCATTCTTCGCCGACTCGGAGTCCGTCGTCAAGTTCGGCATCTCCGAGCGGCTGACCGGCCACGGGGAACTCGCGGCCGGTCTCCGCGCACAGACCGAGACGACGACCGGCTGGACCGTCGAGAGCGAGGCGCTGTCTGTCACCGCACGCGACTGCCACGCCTGGTTCAGCGACGACGTCCGGATGGCATGGACCGACACGACGGCGGGCATCCGGTACGACTTCGACACCCGGTGGAGCGGCACGCTCGAACGGGCCGGAGAGGACCGGGAGCGAGAGCAAAAGCGAGAGCGCCAGGAGGACGCCGGCGACACCGGGAGCGGGACGGACGGCCAGCGGGAATGGGAGTTCGTCGGGATGCACGTCAGCACCGCGGGGGACCTCTGATGGTCGATCCGATCTCCTCGGCGGAGCGGTCGTCGTTCGCCCGCAAGGTGAAAGTCGCGTTCGTCCTGGTGGTGGGCGTCTCGGCGGGCATGATCGCCCTCCAGGGCGACGCTTCGCCGGTGGTCCTGGGCGGGGCAGTGGTAGTCGGTCTCCTCGTCGGAGCAGCACTCGTCAGGTTCGTCTTCCCGGGGACCGGCGAGGTCACGAGCACCCGGAGCGAGGCGGAGCCGTCGGGCGACGGCCCCGACTGGGATCGGGCGCGGAGACAGGCCCGCAACCGGAGCGACGGGGGCACGCCCGGGGACCGGGAGGCCGACCGGCGCGGCGGGGAGTAGGTCAGCCCGACACCCTGGCGAGCCACCGGTCCGGGTCGTCGAGTTCCGCGTCGCTGGGCAGGTTCGCCGGATTCGCCCAGACGCGGCTCGCGCCCTCGATGCCCCGGCGGTCGGCGACGGCGTCGAAGAACGCCTTCCCGCGCTCGTACTGGCGGCGTTTCATGCCCAGGCCGAACAGCCGCCGGATCAGCGACGCGATGGGCCCGCGGCCGCGCCTGCGCGCCTCCAGTTTCCCCCGGAGGTCGGCGTACTCCTCGTCGAACGCCCGGTCCATTACGAGTTCGGCGTACCCCTCGACCGCCGTCATCGTCGCGTTCAGTTCCCGGAACGAGTCGCGGGCGAGCCGTCCCTCGGTCAGCGACTCGATGGCCTCCTCCATCGTGGTTTCGAGGTGGGTCGACAGCCAGGGGGCGGCCCCGAACTCGGCGGCGTGGGCCACCTCGTGGAAGGCGATCCACCGCCGGAACCGGTCGAACGGGACGTCGAGCTCGTCGGCGACCCGGACGATGTTGGGGTGGACGAAATACAGCGCGTGATCGTCGCCGTCGGCCAAGAGGAGCGGATCGTACTGCCCGAGGACGTTGTTGCTCAGAAACGAGAGCGCGACCGTCATCGACCCGGTGTTGGCGACCCTGGCCACGCCCGGGAACAGTTCCACCCGGTCCTCCAGCGGGTGCATGACGCGCTGGAAGGTCTCGACGTTGGCGTCGATCCAGTGGTGGCGCGACTGGACCTCGACGGTTTCCGGGAGGTCGAACTCGACGGCGGAGACCTCGCGGACCCGGCGGCGTGCGTCCCGGACGTCGGTAGCGTAGCCGTCGCGTTCGGCCGTCGAGAGGTCGATCGATCCGGGGTCGGTGATGGCCTTTGCGCCCTCGGCGGCCGCGCGCCAGTCGACGGGGCCGTCGCCCGACGCCCCGGTCACCGCACGGACGCTCCGGAAAACGTTCATGGCCGGTCTATGACACCGGCGGTCAAAGGTCTTGCCCGCCCCGGACGGCCAGTGCGGCACCCCGGGGTGGTCGTCTGTGATTTCCGGTGGGTTGATTGTGCGCACTCTCCCAGTGGACGTATGGACAAACGCCGACGCGAACTCCTCGACTCCCTGCTCCGGGCACCCGGACCGTCGGGTTTCGAGACGGCGGTCCAGCGGGTCTGGATCGACTACGTCGAGGAGTACGCCGACGAGGTACGGACGGACGCGTACGGGAACGCCGTCGCCAGACTCGACGGGGACGACCGCTCGGTCGCACTGACCGGCCACGCCGACCAGATCGGGTTCGTCGTCCGCCGGATCGACGAGGACGGCTTCCTCCACATCGAGCGGATCGGCGGGATGGACCGGACGGTGACCCGCGGCCAGTACGTCCGGGTCCACGCCGACGACGGCTCCGTCCCCGGCGTGATCGGCCAGACAGCGATCCACCTCCGGGACAGAGACGAGGACGCGGTCGCGGACGTCAACGAACAGCGGGTCGACGTGGGGGCCGCCGACCGCGAGGCGGCCGAGTCGCTGGTGAGCGTGGGCGATCCGATCACGGTCGAGACGCGCGTGCGCGACCTCGGGGGGACGCGAATCGCGGCCCCCGCGATGGACAACCGGATCGGCCTGTGGGCCGCGGCGGAGGGGTTCCGGCGCGCCGCCGAGCGGGACCCCGGGGCGACGGTCTACGCGGTCAGTACCGTCCAGGAGGAGGTCGGCGGCGGCGGCGCGAAGATGGTCGGCTTCGACCTCGCGCCCGACGCCGCGCTGGTGGCGGACGTGACCCACGCGACCGACACGCCCGACGTGCCCGGCGAACAGCAGACGGGCGTCGAACTCGGCGACGGTCCGACGGTCGAGCGCGGCCAGCCGAACCATCCGGAACTGACCGGGGCGCTCCGCGCGGTGGCCGACGAGGAGGGGATCGACGTGCAACTGGAGGCGGTCGGCACCGGCGGCTACACGGACGCCCACTCGCTTTTCGTCCAGCGCGGGGGGATTCCCACCCAGAACGTCGGCCTCCCGAACCGGTATATGCACACGCCGGTCGAGGTGATCGACGCGGACGACCTGGACGCGATGGCGGACCTGCTGGCCGGGGCCGCCGTCAACGTTCACGACCACGCACCGTTCGCCGTCGGGCCATGAAACGGGAGGGTCTCGTCTGGGCGCTGGTGCTGTCGGTTCCCCCGGGCATCGGCGTCGTCGGATTCACGACCGTCCTCACCGGCGGCGGCCTCGTCACGTCGACCGGCGCCGTCGCCGGGGCGGTGACCACGGCGGTGATCTTCCTGTTCGTCGCGGCCGCGACCGCGATGGGCGAGGCCGACGCCAGGAGTCCGCGCGACGGGACCGGGTAGCGACAGCGACGCTCCCGCGGGCGAAATCGCGCCACCACGGACCCGTCCGTCGATCGGCGTCTCGCGTCGGTGGCCGTCACAGTCGGTACGTTTATCCGCCTGCCACCTGCGAGTGTTCGCATGAGCGGCCGACCGCTCGACGTGCTCGAAGCATCAGTCGGGGACCTCGTCACCGTACAGCTGAAAGGTGGCGACACGGTAGCAGGGGAACTGTCGGGGTTCGACCAGCACATGAATATCGTCGTCGAGGACGGCGAAGACACAACGATTATACGCGGCGATAACGTCGTGTCGATACAACCATGACCGGTGCCGGGACACCCAGCCAGGGGAAGAAAAACAAGACGGTACACGTCAAGTGTCGGCGGTGCGGCGAGAAATCCTACCACGTGAAAAAGAAAGTCTGTGCGTCCTGTGGCTTCGGGAAATCAGCGAAACGACGCGACTACGAGTGGCAGTCGAAAGCAAGCGAATAAGGCACAATGCACGAAAAGTGCGGCGTCGTCGGGATCGCACTGCAGGACCGTGACGCCGCCCGCCCCCTTTACTACTCGTTGTACGCCCTCCAGCACCGCGGCCAGGAGTCCGCGGGCATCGTGACCCACGACGGCTTCCAGCAACACAGCCACGTCGAGATGGAACTGGTCGGCGACGCCTTCGGTCCGGGCGACATCGAGTCGCTCAACGGCACCGTCGGCATCGGCCACGTCCGCTACCCGACGGCCGGGAGCGTCGACTCCTGCTGTGCCCAGCCGTTCTCGGTGTCGTTCAAGAGCGGGTCGCTCGGGCTGAGCCACAACGGCAACCTCGTCAACGCCCGCGAGATCAGGGACGAACTCGCCGGCCAGGGTCACGCCTTCACTTCCGACGGCGACACCGAGGTCATCGCCCACGACCTCGCCCGGAATCTCCTCGAAGAGGACCTCGTGCGGGCCGTGAAACGGACGATGAGCCGCATCCACGGGTCGTATTCGCTGACGATCATGCACGACGACACCGTGCTCGGCCTCAGGGATCCGGAGGGGAACCGGCCGCTGTGTATCGGCAAGCTCGAGGACGGCTACGTGATCGCCTCGGAGAGCGCGGCCATCGACACGCTGGACGGCGAACTGGTCCGGGACGTCAAGCCGGGCGAACTCGTGGTACTCCACTCCGACGGGACCGGGTTCGACACCTACCAGTTGATCGACCGCGAACACGCCGCGCACTGTTTCTTCGAACACGTCTACTTCGCCAGACCGGACTCGGTGATCGACGGCGAACTCGTCTACGAGGTCCGCAGGAATCTCGGCCGGAAGCTCTGGGCCGAGAGCGGCGTCGACACGGACGTGGTCATGCCGGTGCCCGACTCGGGCCGGTCGTTCGCCAGCGGCTACGCGGAGGCCGCACAGGACGAGGGCGCGGACGTGGAGTTCGCCGAGGGGCTGATGAAAAACCGGTACGTCGGCCGGACGTTCATCATGCCGACCCAGGACGAGCGCGAACGCGCGGTGCGGCTGAAGCTCAACCCGATCAAGAGCACGGTCGCCGGCAAGACCGTCACGCTGATCGACGACTCCATCGTCCGCGGCACCACCTCGACGCAGTTGATCCAGCTTCTCTACGAGTCCGGGGCCGAGGAGGTCCACATGCGGGTGGGATCGCCCCCCATCGTCGCGCCCTGCTACATGGGCATCGACATGGCCACCCGGGAGGAACTGATCGCCTCGGACAGGTCCGTCGAGGAAATCCGGGACGAGATACAGGCCGATAGCCTGGCCTACATCTCGCGGGAAGCCATCGCCGACGCGCTGGGCAAAGCGAGCGCCGACCTCTGTATGGCCTGTGTCACCGGCCAGTATCCGTACGACATCGACGGCGAGGAGACCGACCGCGAGGTCGACCGCCCGACCATCGCCGGGGAAGCGTCGGCGGCGGCCGACGACTGATACTGGTTTCCTGCCCGGCGACACCTGCGTTCGCGGCCGACGCCCGCTCGAATAGTTCAACGCGTCCGTTGCTTGTTTCGGAGCGAGAGAATCTCTCCCGACTGATCGGTCCGAGAAACCGTTGCGTGGTTCGTGTCCGGGTGTATATCGATCCCGTCGGGGATTCGGCATTGCCCGGTGGCGTCTTGTCGGGAGTCCGGCGGCAATCTCAGTAGACCACGTACAGTAGCACGTAAACGACCGTCCCGAGGACGAAGGAGACGAGCCACAGCGTCGCCGCCACCCGGCCGACCCGCGGGTGGTTCGTGCCCGCCAGTTCCCCGGCGGGGCGAGTCAGGGCCAGCAACACCACGTAGTACAGCAGCGGGATGCAGACGACCGCCAGCAGGACGTGGACCGCCAGCAGCGGGAGGTAGAGGAACTGCGCGACGACGGCGGGGCCGCCGAAGTGAGTCGGCCCGACGAGCGCGACACGGTAGAGATAGAGGACGAGAAACGCGGCGAACAGCCCGAGGCTGGTCAGCATGGCGGCCCGGTGGCGCGCGACGCGGCCGCGGCGGATCGACAGCCAGCCGTACCCGATCGTCCCGACCGCGAGGACGCTGATCGCGGCGTTGACGTGTGGGATCGCCTCGATCGCGGCGTCGGGCGCACGCGGGAGCGCCGCCGCCGGCACCACGCCGAGGGCGGCCCCGAACACCAGCGCCAGCGAGACTACCGTGAGCAGGCCGGTCAGTTCCGGGACCCGGTCGCGCGCCTGGAGTCGCATACCGGCCGTTAGGCGTCGCCCGGCATGGACGTTGCGTTTCAGGGTTCGGGACGGCTACCGAGCGTCAGGTCGACAGTGGTCCGGGACCCGTCGCGGACGACCGTGACCGGCACCGTGTCGCCGGGGCTGGTCTGGAGGGCGAGAAACGACGACAGCGCCTGCCGGGTCGGCGTTGCGGTGTCGCCCATCTCGACGATGACGTCGCCGCCGACGGGGACCTGGCTACCGTCGACGCGGCGCTGTCCGGTCGACCCCTGGAGGACGCCGTCGGAGGGGCCACCGTCGCGGACTTCGTCGACGTAGACGCCCCTGGCGGCGTCGAGGTTGTTGGCCCTCGCGACCGCCGGCATGAGTTCCGCCAGGAGCACGCCCATGTACGAGTGGTCGTAGTCGCCGTTCTCGATTAGCTGGGGCACGACGCGGCGAACCAGCGCGGCGGAGATGGCGAAGCCGATGTTGTCGCCCCCGCCGGAGTTGATGACGCCCGCCACCTCCGAGTCGAGCGTCACGAGCGGCCCGCCGCTGTTGCCCGGGTTGACCGCCGCGTCGGTCTGGATGGCGTCCGGGATGGAGAAGCCGTTGGCCGCCGGGAGCGTGCGGTCGACGCCGCTGACGATGCCGGCCGACGCCGACCCGGAGAGCCCGAACGGGTTCCCGATCGCGAGCACCTGCTGGCCGACGACGACGGGGTCCTCCACAAGCGACAGCGGCGTCGCCGAATCGGGGACGTTTTCGATCCTGAGCGCCGCGAGGTCGCTGTAGACGTCCGTCCCGGCGACGGTCGCGGGCCGCCACCCGCCTCGCTGGAACCGGACGTTGACGCGATCCGCCTGGCCCACGACGTGTTCGTTCGTGACGACGTGCCGGTCGTCGAAAACGAAGCCAGTCCCCTGTCCGCCGGGGCCGTCACCGCTGGCGGATACCCTGACCAGCACTACCGACTCGATCACGTTCCGGTAGACTCTCGTGTAGACGGAGCCGTCGGCTTGGGAGTCGGCCGCGAGTTCCCTGTAGGAGCCGTCCCCGGGATCGGGAACCGGCGTCGCCGTCTCCGCGGCCGGGGCCTCCGCTGCCTGGGGGGGCCCGGAACAGCCCGCGGCCGCGACTGTCGTCCCGATCGTGGCCAGCAGTCGACGCCGCGTCAGCAGGTCCCGTTCCATAGAACTTCTAGCGGTCCGACGACCGTTAAAGCCCGGGCAATCGGGTCACGACTCCCGCCTCGCGTCGGGCAGTCAAATACGTCATAGATTTATATCCGAAGCGGCGAGAATACTGATTGTTACATGGTCTGTGGGAACTCGCCGGAGCGGGTCACTGATCTATGGTCGGGGTGGGAGCGATGACGGACGTGGAGTCGCCGGTGGTTCTCGTCGTCGACGACAACGAGGCGATCGCCAACACCTACACCGCCTTTCTCTCCGAGAAGTTCGCGGTACGAACGGCTTACAGCGGGCCGGAAGCGCTGGACCTCCTGGACGAATCGGTGGAAGTCGTGTTGCTGGACCGTCGGATGCCCGAACTCTCCGGGGACGCCGTTCTCGAAACCATCGAGGAGCGGGACCTGAACTGCCGGATCGTGATGTTGACGGCCGTCGATCCGGACTTCGACATCGTCGAGATGGGGATCGACGCCTATCTCGTGAAACCGATCGAGCGCGGGGAGTTGAACGACTTGGTCGACGAGATGCTCGAACGGTCGGCGTACGACGACGAGTTCCGGGAGTTCCTCGCGCTGGCGTCGAAGAAGGCGGCTATCGAGGCGGAGATGGGCTCCGAGGCGCTCGCGGAAAGCGACGAGTACGAACGGATCAACCGTCGGCTAGCCGAGCGCCGCGAGGAGATCGGCGGGGACCTCGCGGACCTGGAATCCGAGTTCGTCCACGTGGAGACTGACTTCCAGTCCGCGGCCGACGGCGACACCGACGAGGAGTAGCGGCGTCCCGTTCGCCCGACCGGCCGCTCGACGGGCGACGGCCGGAGAATTTTGCGTGGGTGATGTCCCGGGAGGACTCACCTGCATCGTGGCGATGCGTGGGACCGGATTTGAACAACGCGAACGCAAGTCGGCGTTCTCTCGTTCAAATCCGGTCGCTTTCACACCAGCGTGATGCGTGGGACCGGATTTGAACCGGCGGACCCCTACGGGACAGCGCCCTCAACGCTGCGCCGTTGGCCTGGCTTGGCTACCCACGCACCGGGTTGCTTTCCGCAAGACCGGGTAATATACGATCAGATAAAAGCGCTTTCGTTTGGCCGTGACCGGACGCCGGCGGTCGGCAATAACCCACAAATAACCAAGCCACCGAGGTCCGAGGACCCACTCGGATTATCCGCATGGAACCGAACCATCCAGCCAGCGTCTCCAGGCGTTCGTACCTGGGGGGCGTGCTCGCTGCCGTCGGGACGGGTCTGGTAGGGTCCGCCAGCGCGCAGACCGACGCCGAGTACGTCCTCGCCCAGGGTGACAAGTGCGTGCCGCTATCGCCGATATCCGGCGACGAACCGGTCGAGGAGTTCTACGACTACCAGCTACCCGAGGGCGAGTGGGAAGGAACGGTCGGCGCGAGAGACGAAGGGGGGCCGTACTACGGATCGACCGGGACGGTCGACCTCCAGCGGGTCGACACCAGTATCCTCTTTCTCTACGACGGGCCGGAGGGGCTGAGCCTGGTGTTCGTCCACGGGAAAAACGGGGAGGACGACCAGGGCGGTGGCTCCGCGACCTTCACCATCGACGGGCTCGACCCCGACGGATCGTGGGCCGTCCAGGACGACCTCTACCTCGACCCCGAGACTGGCGAGCAGGCCGAGTCCAACTTCGACAGGTGGGACACCGCGGGAACCGGAGCCCGCGTCTCCTGGACCTGGAGCGGGGCCCGGACCGACGGCGGTGCCTACAGGGGGGTCAACACCGAAGACGGTGTCACTATCGATCCCGCGTTCAACGCGGACGCCGAGCGGCTGTCGTTCAACTACAACGGGGCCGTGACCGACTGGGAGGCCCTCTCTGAAACCGACGACGGGATCGAACGCACCTCGCTGGCACTGGACCAGCCGATCTACATCCTCGAGGGCTCCTGCGAGGACGTCGACGACGACATCGCAACCCAACGCGAAGACGACGACGACCGCCAAGAACGAGAGAAAGTGGAGGACGATAAAAAAGGGGAGAACGAGGGGAACGAGGAAAACAAGGAGAACGAGGAGAACGAGAAGGAGATGGGGAAAGAGAGAGGCGACGACGAAGACGACGACGGGAACGAATCCGGTTCCCGTGGACGGGGACCGGACGGCGACGGACCGCCAGGACCCGACGGCAACGGCCCACCGGGACCCGACGGCGACGGTCCGCCGGGCCTGTCGGGGGATTCACCCGGGCACGAGCGCCGTGACGACGACTGATACTGTCGGCGGTCCGTTCGCACTGAGATCCGGCAAGGGAGAGTGCCGACGGTCACCGGGGATTCGACAATCGCATGCGGGGACGCGGCATCGCCGGGAGCCAGGGCGCGACACGACGGTGTGGCAGGCCTCCGCGGGAACAGCGACGCCCCACGAGGCGGCGGACCCCCGTGACTGTTCCGGGTCCGTCAGGCGAGCGTATCCGGGGCTGACGCGGCCATAACGCGGGGCATACGGGGACTTTCTCCGGGCGTACGAACCGTTCTCGAACGGATAGAGAGGTGCTACCCCGATTAGGATCGGCGGTTGCCACCCTCAGTCGAACCTACCGAGTATAGTGCACGGATACCGCCGGTGCATGATTCGCTAATAACCGTACCCGCTCCTGTGGGATTGCGGGTGCAGTCCGCGATTATGACGCAGGAATCTGCCGAGCAGCGGACACGACGGAGCGTAGTGAAACCACTCGGAGGTGCTCTCGCGGTCAGTACCGCCGGGGCGGGGATCGGGTCGACCGTGACACAGGACGAGGAGACGCCCACTGGAACGCCGGAAGGGGGAACGCGGTTTTCCATCGTCCAGGACGGACAGTGTCTGCCGCTGGTTCCAATCTCCGGGAACGAGACCGACTCGTTCGTGGGGACAGTCTCCGAGACCGACACCGGAACGGAGACTAAAGCGGAGTAGCGACTACCGCCGGCGGAACGGATCGGGGAAGCGAAAGGGATGGCCCCGGCGAAGGTACCGAGCCGGAGCCGCCCCAACGGTTCTGATGCAGGTCCCGGCCGGGGTCCGAGTGGCCGTGTCGTTGCGACGTCACGCCCGTCGGGGTCCGGGCCGGCGCTGAAAGCGGAAGTTCAAATAGCAGCAGTCCACAACCGGCTGCATGGCCAAGTACTCGACGGGTAGCGGGGGATCGGACGGCGGTGGCAGTTGCGAACTCTGCGGGTCGGAGGACGGCGACCTCCGGACCGCGACCGTAGCGGGTGCCACCCTGCAGGTGTGTGGCGACTGTGCCAGACACGGCGACGCGGGAGACCGGTCCACGGAGGACGACGGGGACGCCGACCGCAAAAAGCGCGCGGCTCGCAACACCGCGAAAATCCAGGACGCCAGGTCCGGCGACGCCTCCCACTGGGAGGACGGGGCGGGGTACGACGACGACCAGTTACCGTACCTCGTGGCGGACTACGCGGAGCGGTTGCAACGGGCCCGCCAGGACGCCGGCCTCCAGGTCGACGAGCTCGCCGACCGGATCGACGCCGACGAGTCGGCGGTCCTGGCCGTCGAGCACGGTAGGGCCACCCAGGCCGGCGTCGGCGGGTCGGTGATCGAGCGGCTGGAGGACGCCCTCGACGTGACGCTGATCGACACCTCCTGATAGTGATTGTTACGACTCTTTACCACCGAGAAGTCACAATTCGTGGGCTTCGGCCCGCGAACCAACCGTTCACGTGACGTGGTTGCGAAAATAATCGCAACAATCACTACGATACGCGACACCCCCGTCACGGTTGTCGGCACCTCGTGCCTCGCGGGTCACCGCTGGACGCTCGGGGCCCCCAGCGCCCCCGACCTTCCGCACGAACCGAAGGTGTGAAGCCTTTTATCGGCGGGCCGCCACTCCGTTGGTGATGGCTTCGAAGGCAGCGGCCGAGCCGTACGTCACGGAGTTCGAGTCGCGGGTCGAGCGGATCGACGGCCGGGAGGTCGTCCTCGCCGAAACGTACTTCTACGCGGAGAGCGGCGGCCAGCCGGCCGACCGTGGCACGCTCGGCGGCGTGCCGGTCGAGGACGTCCAGAAGGTCGACGGGAGCGTGGTCCACGCACTGGCCGAGGTCCCCCCGTTCGACACCGGCGACGCGGTGACCGGTGCCGTCGACCCGGACTTCCGGACCTACTGCATGCGCGCCCACACGGCCAGCCACGTCCTCTACGGGGCGGGCCGCCAGGTGCTCGACGACCTCGGATACGGGGGTTTCGGCATCGGCGACGAGAAGGTCCGGGTGGACTTTGCCACCACCACCGAGATCGACGACGACCTGCTGGTAGAACTAGAGCGGCTGGTCAACCGGACCGTCTGGGACTCCCGGGAGGTCACCTGGCGCGAGATGGACCGCGAGGCGGCGCTTGCCGACGACGAGATCGCCTTCAACACCAAGACCGAGGAGGGCGTCACGGGCCTGGACACCATCCGGGTCGTCGAGGTCGAGGGCTGGGACGTAGCGGCCTGCGGGGGAACTCACGTCGGGAACACCCGAGAGATGGGACCGGTGACGCTGCTGGACCGCTCGAACCCCGGCGAGGGGCTGACCAGGGTCGAGTTCGCCGTCGGCCCCCCGGGCATCGAGCGCCGGGCCGAGGAGCGGGCGAACGCCCTCCAGGCGGCCAGAACGGCGGACACCCGGGTCGCCGACCTGCCCGAGATGGTCGAACGGATCAAGACCGAGCGCGACGACCTCCAGGAGGAACTCGCGGACCTCCGGGGCGACCTCGTCGACGCCCGGATTGCGGAACTCCGGGAGGAGACCGTCCGGAAGGACGGCGCGGAGTGGCTCGTGGGGTCGATCGCCGGGCTCGACGCGAACGGGCTCCAGGACCGGGTCCAGGAACTCGCGGGCGAGGCCGCAGACGTGGCGGTACTCGTCTCCGAGGACGGCCAGTATCTCGCGGCCGGCACGACCGGCGAGGTCGACGCCGGCGACCTCGTCGCGGAGGTGACCGACGAGTTCGGCGGCGGTGGCGGCGGCGGTCCGACGGTCGCGCAGGGCGGCGGCCTCGGGGCCGACGCCGCGACCGTCGTCTCGTACCTGCGGGAGTGACGACCGGCGGGGATTTTTGTCGCCCCGGGCCGTTCGTCGGCCATGGAACTCTCGGCCGAACAGGCGGCCGTCAGGGACCTCGTGCGGGAGTTCGCAATCGAGGAGGTACGACCCCTCGCCCGGGAGGCCGACCGGACCCAGACGTTCCCCGAGGGAGTGTGGGACGGGCTGGCCAACATCGACCTGACGGGGCTGACCGTCCCCGAGGAATACGGCGGCTACGACGCCGACCGGCTGACCTACGCCGTCGTCAACGAACAGCTCGCCTACGGAATGTTGGCGGTGGCGACGGCGCTGTCGGTCCACTGTCTCGTGACGACCTGCATCGCGGAGTTCGGCGACCGCCCGCTCAGGGAACGGTGGCTCCCGGAGATGGTCGACGGCCGGCCGGTGGGAGCGTTCGCGCTCTCGGAACCCGACGCGGGGTCGAACCCCGCCGAAATGACGACCGCGGCCCGACGCGAAGGCGACGAGTACGTCCTGAACGGCAAGAAACAGTGGGTCACGAACGGCGAACGGGCGGGCGTGGTCGTGGTCTTCGCAAAAACCGACCGCGACGACCCGGGGTCGGTGACCCAGTTTCTCGTCCCGAAGGACGCCGACGGCCTGTCGGTCGACAAAAAGGAGGACAAACTCGGGTTGCGCGCCAGCGACACGACCGCACTCCTGTTCGACGACGTCCGCATCCCCGCGGAGAACAGGCTGACAGCGGAGGGACGGGGGCTGTCGGCGGCGCTGTCTGTGTTGACAGGCGGGCGGATCGGCATCGCGGCCCAGGCCGTCGGCCTCGCGGCGGCCGCGCTGGACGAGGCGATCGACTATGCCGGGGAGCGCGAGCAGTTCGGCCGCCCGATCGGCGAGTTCCAGGCGATCCGGCACAGCCGCCACGACGCCGGCGAACCCGCGGCCGCCGCCGCCAGCATGGCCAAGTACTTCGCCGGCGAGGGGGCCGTCGACGTGGCCGGCGAGGCCGTCCAGATCCACGGCGGCTACGGCTACACGACCGACGTCCCCGTCGAGCGGTTCTACCGGGACGCGAAGGTCACCACCATCTACGAGGGCACCACCGAGATCCAGAAGAAGGTGATCGCGCGGGAACTGCTGGACTGATAGTGATTGTTGCGACTCTTTACCGCCGAGAAGTCACAATTCGGGGGCTTCAGCCCACAAACCAACCGTTCACATGACGTGATCACGAAAATAATCGCAACAATCACTATGACTGGCCGGCGTGGGACCCGCGCGGGACCTGGCGCGACGGGGACTGCGACGGGGATCGGCGATCCACCGGCACGGTCGCCGCGTCGACCGAAGCCCATTTGCCACGACGGCACTATCCCCGGATAGTGACAGAGAGCGACTACGAGGCCTACGTCTACGACCTCGACGGGACCCTGGTCGACCTCGACGTCAACTGGGGCGCGGCCGCGCGGGCGGTCGCGGCCGCCCTCCGCGAGCGGGGGATCGACGTCGGCGAGGCCGATCTCTGGACGATGCTCGAACTCGGAGACGAGACGGGGACCAGGGACGTCGTCGAGTCGGCACTGGCCGAACACGAACGGGAGGGCGCGCGCACCTCGCGTCGGCTCCCGGCGGCCGACACGCTCCCCCAGCCGGTGGCGGTCGGGGTCTGCTCGCTCAACTGCGAGTCGGCGGCTCGCATCGCCCTGGAGATCCACGGGCTCGACGGCTACGTGGACGCGGTCGTCGGGCGGGACTCCCACGAACTGTACAAACCGGCTCCGGAGCCGCTCCTGGAGACGGTAAGCCGGCTTGACGCCGATCCGGGCCGGACGCTGTTCGTCGGGGACAGCGAACGCGACGAACGGACCGCCCGGCGGGCCGGCACCGCGTTCGCGTACGTCTCGGCGTTTCTCGACTAGTTCCGGCGGCGGGCGTAGAGAAAGACCGCCACGGCAGTACAGAACCAGACGACAGCGCCGACCCGGACCGCGAAACTCACCCGTGCCGGCCAGGTCGGGAGCCGCACGCCGGTCGAGAGGACGGCCACCAGTGGCGCGCCGATCACTGTCGTCAGGACGAACGTGACCTGCATGACCCAGGCGTAGTCGATGCCGTCGGGGTCGGTGGAGTCGACGCGCGCTGGCACGTCCCGTGGGTACGAGCGGAGCGTCAAGCCGCTTGTGATCCCCCGCGCGCGTTCGCGGGAATCCGAACCGATATACCGGTCGGCGGTCCAGAGGGGTACATGCCGACGGCCCAGGACCTGGGTGACGACCGGCCGATCGCAATGTTGACGGCCTACGACGCCGTGACCGCCGAGATCGCCGACGCCGCCGGCGTCGACGTCCTGCTCGTGGGCGACAGCATGGGCAACGCCGTCCTCGGGTACGACACGACGCTGCCCGTGACCGTCGACGAGGTAGCCAGCCGGACCGGGGCGGTCGTCCGCGGGGTCGACGACGCGCTGGTGGTCGCGGACATGCCGTTTCTGAGCTTCGGGGTCGACGAGAGCGAGGCGATCAAAAACTGCGGCCGGATGATACAAGAGGAAGGTGCCGACGGGATCAAACTGGAGAGCGGTCCGCACACGGTCGCGCTCACCGAGCGGCTCACGCAACTGGGTATCCCGGTGATGGCCCACCTCGGCCTGACCCCCCAGCGGATCAACCAGCTCGGGGGGTACAGCCGCCAGGGAACCACCAGGGAGGCCGCCGACGAGATACGCGACCTGGCTGTCGCCCACGAGGACGCGGGCGCGTTCGCGCTCGTGCTCGAACACGTCCCGGCGAACCTCGCGGCCGCGGTCACGGAGGAGCTGTCGATCCCGACCATCGGCATCGGTGCCGGCCCCGACTGCGACGGCCAAGTGCTCGTGTTGACCGACGCCGTCGGGCTGAGCGACTGGGCACCGTCGTTCTCGAAACAGTTCGGGGACGTGCGCGGCGAGATGGCCGCGGCCGTCGAGGACTACGTCGAGGCCGTCACCGAGGGGTCGTTCCCCGCCGACGAACACACCTACGTCGAAGAGGACCTCTAGACGAACGCGTCGAGGTGGCGGTCGAACGCCGCGGGGCGCTCGACCATCGCCAGGTGGGCTGCGTCACTGATCTCCCGGTAATCGGCGTCCGGGAGGTGCTCGGCCAGGTACTCGTGGTAGGACGGCGGCGTCAGCCCGTCGTACTCGCCGACGACGGCCAGCGCCGGCGTCGTCACCTCCTCGACCCTGTTCCGGACGTCGAACGAGTGACAGGTCAGGTAGTCGCGCCGCGTCACCCGGCGGCCGGTCTCGCGCATGAGCCGCGCCGACCGGTCGACCATCTCCGGGTCGGGGTCGTGGAACAGCCGGTCCTCGCCGTGGAGGAACTCGATGGCCCGCTCGAAGTCGTCCGCGAGCCACTCCCGGAGCGAGTCGAGGACCGCGAGTTTCGCGCCCGTGCCCGCCAGGACCAGTCCCTCGAAGGGGTGGTCGTGCTCGAGGGCGATCCACAGCGCGACCGCGCCGCCCAGGGAGTTCCCGACGAGATATTCTGCCCCCGTCTCGCGGGCGACCGCGAGTACGTCCGCCGCGTAGGCCGACAGCGTCTCCCGACCGGGGTCCGTCGAGACGTCGTCCGAGTCCCCGTGGCCGCTCAAATCGAGCGCGACCGAGGAGTACGGCGCGTCGCGCCGGCCGTACTGGTTCGCCCACGCGAGGTGCGTTCCCCCGCTCCCGTGGACGAATACGACCGGCGGAGAATCGGTACCGGCCGCGACGTGTCTGTACGCGGTCTCGCGGCCGTGGTGGGCGACTTTCTCCATGACAGTCCTCTCGCGCGGGAGACTGAAAACAAATCCGGATGGACACAGACGCCCGTGGACGACGGCCGCTGATGGTACGAGGAAACGAGGACAGAGATCGGGGGACTGTAGGACGAGGACACGGGCCGGTGAAACGGTGAGACGGGACACAGTCCGGCCGCACCGGCCCGGACCAATCCTGAATCGCAACACGACCGGTCTTTCGGTGATCCGGGTGCTGTACCGCGGTTTCGTCTACGAAAAGTTTAAATACTTACAAAGCTAACTTGGAGTTAGCATGACTGCCAAACAGCGGTTTGTGGACGAACAGGGTCCCGTCGAGAAGTACGAGTACGACGACGGGACCGTACTGCTTGTCGCGGACGCGGGTGCGGGCAGCGACGCGTCCGTGGACGTCGTCGACGGGACGGTCATCGTCGTCACCGCCGACGACCAGTACGAGTTCGAGGTTCCCGCTGACGCGGCCGACGCGTCGATCAAAAACGGCGTCCTGACTGTGGAGGTGAGCGGATGAGACTCACCGTCAAGCCGCTCAAACAGAAGGATGCCGGCCGCGGACTCGCCGCCATCGACAGGGCGGCGATGAACGAGATGGACCTCGAGAACGGCGATTACATCGTCATCGAGGGCCGCGATGGCGGCCGCGCGGTCGCCCGTGTCTGGCCCGGCTACCCCGAGGACGAGGGCCAGGGCGTCGTCCGCATCGACGGCCAACTCCGCCAGGAGGCCGAGGTCGGGATCGACGACACCGTCGAGGTCGAGAAGGCCGACGTTCAGCCGGCGACCTCGGTGACGGTCGCGCTGCCCCAGAACCTCCGGGTCCGGGGGAACGTCGCCCCGCACGTCCGGAACAAGCTGAGCGGCCAGGCCGTCACGAAGGGCCAGACGGTGCCGTTCTCGTTCGGCCTCGGGCCGCTCTCGTCGATGTCCGGCCAGAAAATTCCGCTGAAGATCGCCAAGACCTCGCCGTCCGGGACGGTCGTCGTGACCGACTCGACGGAGATCGAGGTCAGCGAGCGCCCCGCAGAGCAGATCGCGGGCGGCCGCGAGACGGGATCGGCCGGCCGGGCCGAGACCCCCAACGTCACCTACGAGGACATCGGCGGCCTCGACGACGAACTCGAACAGGTCCGGGAGATGATCGAACTCCCGATGCGCCACCCCGAACTGTTCGAGACACTCGGGATCGAACCGCCGAAGGGCGTCCTCCTGCACGGCCCGCCGGGCACCGGGAAGACCCTGATGGCCAAGGCCGTCGCCAACGAGATCGACGCCTACTTCACCAACATCTCCGGGCCGGAGATCATGTCGAAGTACTACGGCGAGAGCGAGGAGCAACTCCGGGAGGTCTTCGACGAGGCCGAGGAGAACGCCCCCGCCATCGTCTTCATCGACGAGATCGACTCCATCGCGCCCAAGCGCGGCGAGACCTCCGGCGACGTCGAGCGCCGGGTCGTCGCCCAGTTGCTCTCGCTGATGGACGGCCTGGAGTCCCGCGGCGAGGTCGTCGTCATCGGCGCGACCAACCGCCTGGACGCGCTCGATCCCGCGCTCCGCCGGGGCGGCCGGTTCGACCGCGAGATCGAGATCGGCGTCCCGGACAAGGACGGTCGCCGCGAGATCCTGCAGGTCCACACCCGCGGGATGCCCCTCAGCGAGGACATCGACATCGAGCAGTACGCCGAGAACACCCACGGCTTCGTGGGAGCGGACCTCGAATCGCTGGCCAAGGAGAGCGCGATGAACGCGCTCCGGCGGATCCGGCCGGAACTCGACCTCGAAGAGGATCGGATCGACGCGGAAGTCCTCGAACGGCTGACGGTCACCACGGACGACTTCAAGGAGGCGCTGAAGGGGATCGAACCCTCGGCGCTCCGCGAGGTGTTCGTCGAGGTGCCCGACGTCACCTGGGCGGACGTCGGCGGCTTGGAGGACACGAAGGAACGCCTCCGGGAGACCGTCCAGTGGCCGCTCGACTTCCCGCAGGTCTTCGAGCAGATGGACATGAAGGCCGCGAAGGGCGTACTCATGTACGGTCCGCCTGGCACCGGGAAGACGCTGCTGGCGAAGGCCGTCGCCAACGAGGCCCAGTCGAATTTCATCTCCGTGAAAGGCCCCGAACTCCTCAACAAGTTCGTCGGGGAGTCCGAGAAGGGCGTCCGCGAGGTGTTCTCGAAGGCACGCGAGAATGCCCCGACCGTGATCTTCTTCGACGAGATCGACGCCATGGCCGGCGAACGGGGTCGCAACATGGGCGACTCCGGCGTCGGCGAGCGCGTGGTCTCCCAGCTGCTCACGGAACTCGACGGCCTCGAAGAACTGGAGGACGTCGTGGTGATCGCCACCTCCAACCGACCGGACCTGATCGACTCGGCACTGTTGCGCCCCGGCCGCCTCGACCGGCACGTCCACGTGCCCGTCCCTGACGAGGAGGCCAGGCGCGCGATCTTCGCGGTCCACACCCAGAACAAGCCGCTCGCCGACGACGTCGACATCGAAGAACTCGCCGAGCGGACCGAGGGATACGTCGGTGCCGACATCGAGGCGGTCTGCCGCGAGGCGTCGATGGCGGCCTCCAGGGAGTTCATCACCAGCGTCGACCCGGACGAGATCGACGAGAGCGTCGGCAACGTCAGGGTGACCATGGACCACTTCGAGGCGGCGTTAGACGAGGTCGGCCCGAGCGTCACCGACGAAACGCGGGAGCGCTACGAGGAGATCGAGAAGCGCTTCGAGCGCAGCGAGCGCGACGTCGAGGAGACCGAGCAACTCGGCCGGACCTTCCAGTAAGCGGAGGGTAGTGACCCCCATGCCCGCGTTCGGACGCGGGAAGGGGTCCCCGACAGATCCGAAACAACCCACGATTCATACTGGTGGCTGTAATTCTTTTACTCAACAATCTCTGCTATCTGCGGATACAGACCCTTTCCGCCTGGATCTCAATTCGAATTTCCACGTACTTACAGCCACCAGTATCAGGCCCCGACGTTCACGCGAAGCTACCTGTCGTTTACGCCGAATAACCGATCCCTTTTCGCTTCTACCGCGCCCCCCGTCCGGAGGTACCTGGCAACTAACAAATGGGGGTGAAGCCATACGGACGACCCGGGAGTCGGCCGCCGGATAAACCAGTCGAGTTCGGTCCCACACCCGACCTCTCGTCGGCGGCCGGTTCCCGGCGCAGTCGCGCGTCGAACTGCGATGTCGGTATGGGTGTCATGGTGGTCGCTTCCCCGGCACAACCCCACCCCATTCCCACCCCTTTCCCACCACTTTCCAACCACTTTCCCACCCCTTTCCCACCACTTTCCAACCACTTTCCAACCTCACCTGGGATGTTTCGGCTGCCCGAGCCCCACGACGAGCACACTACTCCCTGACACATACACCGCCTCGTACCGACCATACTACCCCGACAGAGACACTGCCTTCTACCACGAATGCTACCCCGTGACGACGAACGGGTCACCCGGTAGAGAAGAACGCATACCGGACCGAAATCGGGATCGGCGAGCGCCCCGCCGGTTCGCCGCGACGCGGGCTCGGATCAGTCGATCCGCTCGGCGGCGTCCCGTTCGAGCAGCGGCGTCGCGTTGGCCTCGGGCAGCGTCACCACGTCCTCTGACGCGAGGTCGTAGGCCCGCTGGTCGACCCCCAGGATTTCGCCGACGTCCTCGGTTATCTTGAGCGTCGCCCGGTCGACCGCGGTGTCGTCGGCCGCCGCTCCGCCGGCCTCCTCGCGGCTGTCGGTTGCCCGCCCCTTCGAGTCCGGGGCGACCTGCTGCCGGTCGGCCCCGTCGTCAGGATCCAGTCCCGCGTCTGTCGTCGTCCCGCCCCGTGCGCTCGACCCGTCGCCCATCAGGTCAGCGGCGTCGATCGTGGCCTCGTCGGCCCCGGACTGATCCCGCCCCTCCTCCGGGGCGGCCGGATTGCGTGTTTCGGCCGGTTCGGGCCTGTCGGAGTCCGGATTCTCGGCCCCGGTGTCGGCGTCGATGGGGACGTCGGCACCGGGCCCGGGGCCGGGGCTGGCGTCGGCTTCGGCGCTCCCGTCGGCGTTCTCGCCCTCGGAGGCCTCGCCCGCGAGCACGTCGAGGACGTGTTCGCGGTTCTGTTCGATGCCGGTCACGAGTTGCTCGAACAGGCGCTGTTCTTCGGCGGTCAGGCCGTCGTCCTCGGTCGGCATGTCGGCGGCGGCCAGCGACGCCATCTTGACGAGTTTGCCGACGCGGCGCTCGTAGATGGCCTCGACCGTCCGCTCTGCGGTGTTGATGTCGTCGGTGAGCCGGTTGACCTCGGGCGAGTCGAACGGGTC
Source organism: Halobacteriales archaeon QS_1_68_17 (assembly GCA_003021105.1). Lineage (GTDB taxonomy): Archaea > Halobacteriota > Halobacteria > Halobacteriales > Haloarculaceae > QS-1-68-17. The sequence continues at coordinate 6,355 of PXRG01000024.1, read as the reverse complement.
GTCGGCCCGTTCGGCCGCGCGGTCGCGCTCCTCGCGGAGCGTCTGGACGAACGCCCCGGCCTCGCGGTAGAACGACTCCCGTAGCTGCTGGAGGCTGTCGGTCTGGCGTTCCCGGCTCTGTACCGATTGGAGTTCGTCGAGGTTCATTCCGGTCCCTTCTCGGCGCGTCCGCGGGCCATCAGGAACACGCCCGCGTACTCCGGGACGGTACTCTCACCCTCCTGAACTGTAAATCTATCGCCGCCGAGTTCCACGGGGCCCCCCTCGGTCACCTCGACGGTAATCTCGTGGCCGACGAACGTTTCCGGGACGGCGTCGACCAGCGGGTCGAACCCGGCCAGTTCCGCCCGCGGGATGCGCTGGACGACGAGCCCGCTCCCGCCGTGGAGGCTCCCAGGCAGGCGGATCAGCCTGTTCGTGTCGGTCGTCACCGGCTCGTCGATGGGGGCGCTGTCCGACGCGACGACCTCGGCGACGAGCTGTTTCGCTAGCTCGTAGAACGCGGGGTGGACGTCGATGTTTCCTGCCCTGATCTGGTCGGTGTTCCTGCGCGCCGCGTGCAGCGCCGCACTCGCTTTGCCCTCCCCGATGCCCTCGTACTCCTGCAGGCGGGCCAGCGCCTCGTCCTCGTCGGCCGCCAGGAGATCCTCCACGTACGACACCACGTACCGGTGGGCGCGCGCGCTCCACCCGCCCTCCGTCGGGAGGGTCCGTTTCTGGGCCGGAGTCGACCGGCCGGCTGTCCCGCCGACGGCCTCCTCGCTGACCAGCGCGTCGAAGTCCAGCCCGATGCCCCGGACGTAGTCGACGATCTCGCGGCGCGCGTCGCTGTCGAGGTCCAGGACCGCCTCGTCCCGGACGTGGACGTGGTAGCCACGCCCGCCGGAGAACACCACCGTCAGGTTCTCGAACCCGAAGTCGTCGGTCAAAAAATCCAGCAGTCGGACCAGCGCGTCCTTGCACGCGGCCAGCATCTCGGCGTAGCTGGCCGCTTCCGGGTCGACCGCGGGGAGGTGGTCGGCGTCGAGGTCGAAGATCAGGTCGGCCGACCGCCAGCCTTTCTCGCCCATCGTCGAGACGCCGGGATCGGCGTAGCGTCCCGCGGAGAAGTAGACGTGCTGGGGCCGCTTGCGCTGGAGAAACTCCTCCAAGTCCCCCAGGTCGAGCAACGAGCGGTGCCGCACCATGGTCGTGCCCGGCCCGGCCGTCCAGGGGATGAACCCCCACTCGCGCTCGTGGGCGTCGGGCGGCGGCGTGATCCCGGTGCGGCGGTAGTAGTCGCCGAACCGCCCGCGCAAGTACGCCCGCGTTCGCTCCTCCATCCTACCCGCCCTTCGGACAACCCCGACAAAAGCGTTTGCGCTACGGCCGGGCGACGCCGGGCCGGCCGGGTCTTCGCCGATTCCCCCTGTTACGACCGCTGGAGCAGCCGGGAGAGTTTCTCCCGGAACCCCTCGTCCGGACCGAGTTTGAGGTAGAAGGCGTCGCCGCCGTCCTCGTAGTAGTTGTCGATGCGGCGCTTGATGTCGAACCCGAGGTGGCGGTAGAACTCGATGGCGTCCTCGTTGGTCGCCCTGGCGTGGCAGGTCACCGACGAGTACTCCTCGGCGACCCGGGCGACGAGCCGCTTGCCGAACCCCTCGTCGCGGTACTCCGGGTCGACCGCCAGAAAGAGGATGTAGCCGTCGCGGCGGACCGCGGCGAAGCCGATCAGCCGCTCGCCGGGGCCGCTCTCGACGAAGCAGTAGACCGTCGACCGGCGGTAGGCGTCGGTGAAAAAGCCCCGGCGCTGCCGGAGCACCCCCCCGCGTCGCCTGATGAGTTCCTTGAGTTCCCACGCCTCGTCGACGTATTCGTCGCTGCCCGGATCGACGACCCGTCGTTCGGCGGTGACGCTCACACCCGACCGATTGCGGGTAGACGAATATAATTCCACCGCCACGCCGGAATCCTTTCGGGGTCCCGCCTCCTCGGTCCCGGTATGGACTCGACCATCCAACAGCCCGTCCCCGACGACGTGCGGACGCCCAGGGAGTACGCCCGGCAGGCGTTCGTCACCGGGGCCGCGGTCACGATCCCGCTGATCGTCACGCTGATCGTCCTCGGGTTCGTGCTGAACTTCGTCTCGCAGGCGCTGAACCCGGTGGTCGGGGTCGTCAACACCGCCATCGGCGCGCCGGACCAGTCGCCGCTGGTGGCCAAGGGGATCGCCCTCGTCGCCCTGCTGGCGTTCGTGTTCGTCGTCGGTGCCATCGCCGAACGCCACCCCGACGAGCCGGGCATCGGCAGCCTCTTCCACTCCGCGATGTCCCGCATCCCCGGCGTCGGGTCGCTCTACCAGAGCATCGACGAGATGAGCGACCTCCTGCTCGACAGCGACACCGAGAGCTTCCAGGAGGTCAAGCTCGTCGAGTTCCCCATCGAGGGATCGTACACGCTGGCGTTTCTGACGGCGGACACCCCGGAGGTGATCGAGCGGGCGACCGGGCACGACGGCATGGTCTCGCTTTTCTTCCCGATGGCGCCGAACCCCGTCATGGGCGGGTTTGTCCTCCACGTCTCGAAAGAGCGCGTCTACGACGTCGACCTGACCGTCGAGGAGGGCATCCAGTCCATCGTCACCAGCGGCGTCGCCGTCGGCCACCCCGACGAGGAGGAACTCTCCGATGGGATGCTCGAACGCTTAGACCGGACGTTCGACGTGGAGCGCCGTGTCGAGCGGTGGCAACAGCAGGTCGGCGTCGGCGAGGCCACCTCGCCGCCCGAGTGGGTCGAGCGGCTCGCGGCCGGCGGCATCGGCATCGACCAGGACGACGGGGGCGGTGGCGAGAACGGCGACAATCGGGCCAGTGGCGACAGTACGGGGACGGATCGATCCGGCAAGGGCGGTACAGGAACGGACGGATCGGACGAGGGCGAACCGGGAGCGGAGCGCCCCGACGACGGCGGCTCGGAGCGATCGGCCGGCGACGAATCCGGCGGTGATTGAATGGGCTACCGGCTCCGCGAGCACACGGCCGACGTGGCCGTCGAGGCGACCGGCGACGACCTCGGGGAGACGTTCGCGGCTGCGGCCGACGGCATGGCGGCCGCGATGTGCGAGGCCGTTCCCGGCTCTGGCGACCGCTTTCCGGTGTCGGTCGCCGCCGAGAGCCGGGAAGCGCTCCTGTTCGACTACCTCGACGAACTCATCTACCAGCGCGACGTGCGCGCGGTGTTGCCGGTGGACAACGAGGCCACCGTCGAGCAGTGCGAACGCGAGTGGGTTCTGGAGGGGACGGCCCGCGGCGTCCCGCTCGCGGACGTCTCCGCCCGGGAAGTCAAGGCCGTCACCTACTCGGAGATGGACCTCTCGGAGACCGACGGCGGGTGGCGCGCCTACGTCGTCCTCGACGTCTGACAACCTCTTTCCCCCTCCAGTCCGTAGCCGCCCCATGGGTCTGCGAACTCGGGTGGCCGTCCTCGCCGTCCTGCCCGCGGTTGCGAGTGGGTCCGCAAGCGCCCACGTCGACTACGTGACCGACGGTCCCGGGGCCGCGGTGGACGCCGTTGACTACGCGGCGTCGGTGCTCGCCGTGCCGGCCAACGCCCTGCTGTTTCTCGGCGGTGGCCTGGCGGTCGTCGCCGTCGCCGCCGCGTACCTCCGGTTCCGGCCGGCCGCCCGCGACGTCGCGGTCTTCCGGGAGACCATCGCCGACTACCGCGACCTGGTGCCGTGGATGTTGCGGCTCTCGCTGGGGATCCCGCTCGTGGGGGCCGGCTTCGCGGGCTACCTCTTTTCCCCGGTTGTCGCACAGCCGGCCCGCATCCTCCAGGTCGTGCTCGGGTTTTTCCTGCTGTTCGGGCTGGCGACCCGCGCCGTCGCGGCCGCCGGCCTGGTCACCTACCTCGTCGCGGCGGCCGCCGATCCGCGGCTCCTGTTGGCCATGGAGTACGTCGGCGGCTTCCTGGGTATCCTGCTCGTGGGCGGGGGCCGTCCGAGCGCCGACGACGTCCTCGGCACCGTCGCAACCGCGCCCGGGACCGTGTACGGCCGCGTCGATCCGGTCCATCGCGTCTCCGAGTGGGTCGCCGACGTGCTCGATCCGTTCCGGGCGTACGCGCCGTCGGTGGTCCGGGTCGGTCTGGGCGCGACGTTCGTCTACCTCGGCCTGGTAGAGAAACTCGCCAACCCGGGACGGGCACTGCTCGTCGTCGAACAGTACGACCTGACGGCGCTCGTCCCGGTCGATCCCGGCGTGTGGGTACTCGGGGCCGGGCTGGTCGAGATCGCGGTCGGCGTGGCCCTCGTGGCGGGCCTTTTCACCCGCGCGACCGCGCTGGTCGCGTTCGTCATCCTCACGACGACGCTGTTCGGCCTGCCCAACGACCCCGTGCTCCCCCACGTTACGCTGTTCGGCCTCTCCTCGGCCGTGCTCACGATGGGCGCGGGCCCGCTCTCGCTCGACGCCGTGCTGGCGGCGCGGACCGGCACCGCTCGCCAGCGCGGCGTCCCCGGGCGCTAGCCCTTGATGTTACAGACCGGGAACGTCCGGGCCACCTTGTCGCCGATGCCCAGCGCGTCCGAGACCCGGACCACCTCGTCGACGTTCTTGTAGACCCCCGGGGCCTCCTCGGCGACGGTCGCGCCGCTCTGGGCCTTGACGTACACCTCATGTGTGTCCCGGAGGTCGTCCATCACGTCCTCGCCCCAGTACTCCTGTTTGGCCTGCGTGCGGCTCATCAGCCGACCCGCCCCGTGGGCCGTCGAGCCGAACGTCTCCGCGATGGAGTTCTCGCCACCCCGGAGGACGTAACTGCCCGCACCCATGCTCCCGGGGATGAGGATCGGCTGGCCCACGTCGCCGTAGGCCGGCGGAAGTTCCGGCCGGCCGGCCGGGAAGGCCCGCGTGGCCCCCTTCCGGTGGACGAACAGCTCTCGCTTGTCGTGATCGACGGCCTCGTCGACCCCCGTCGGCCGTCCCTCGGCGTCGACGGGCACCTCGTGGACCTCCCGTTTCCCGATGTTGTGGGCCACGTCGTACAGCAGTTGCATGTCCATCTCCTCCCACGAGCGGTCGAACAAGCGCTCGAACACCCGGCGGGTGCGGTGCATAATGAGCTGGCGGTTGACCCACGCGAAGTTGATCGCGGCGCACATCGCCCCGTAGTAGTCCTCGGCTAACTGGCTGCCCGCGGGCGCGGCCGCCAGTTCCTTGTCGGGGAGCCGGTCCAGCAGCCCGGCGTGGGCCTTCTCGATGTCCCGCAGGTAGTCGGTACAGACCTGGTGACCGAGTCCCCGCGACCCGCAGTGGATCAACACCACGATCTGGTTCTCCCGGAGCCCGAAGGCGTCGGCCACGTCCTCGCGGAACACGTCGGTCACCCGCTGGACCTCCAGGAAGTGGTTGCCCGACCCGAGCGACCCCACCTGGTTTTTCCCGCGGTCCTTGGCCTTCGCCGAAACCTTCGACGGGTCGGCCTCCGGCCGGTAGCCCTCGTCCTCGCAGTGGGCCAGGTCCGCCTCGGCGGCGTAGCCGGCCTCCAGCGCCCAGTCCATCCCGCGCGCGAGAATCTCCTCGACGGTGTCGACGTCCGTCTCGACGACGCCGCCACCGCCCAGCCCGGACGGGACGTTCGCAAACAGCGACTCGACCAGTTCCTCCTCGCGCCCGCGAACGTCGTCGTAGTCGAGGTTTGTTTTCATCATTCTGACGCCGCAGTTTATGTCGTAGCCGATCGCTCCCGGCGAAATACAGCCGCCTTCGGCGTCGATGCCGGCGACGCCGCCGACGGGAAAGCCGTAGCCCTGGTGGCCGTCGGGCATACAGAGCGCGTACTTGGCGACGCCGGGGAGGTGTGCGGCGTTTCTGAGCTGCTGGAGGGTCCTGTCCTGGCTGATCTCGTCGAGGAGGCGCTCGCTGGCGAGCACGCGGGCCGGCGCGTTCATGCCGCCCTCGCGGGGAATCTCCCAGACGTACTCCCGGACCCGTTCGAGCGTGATGCCGTCGGCGTCGTAGGTGGTCATACGGGCAAGTCCACCCCCGACGGCGGAATAGGTTTCGCCCCGCGTCCGCCGACCGCGTCCACGAACGCCGGGACGGGCGCTGTCATGACATCCTCCCCGGCGTGAACAGCGTGGCGTCGGAGACGCCACGAGCGGACGGCGAAGCCGTCAACGCCGGGGTTTCCCAAGCGTTGGGATATTATGGTTCGCGGCGCACCTGCTCTTGTGGGGCGACTCGCCCCGTGGATTTGTCGAACAAGCGCACCGCTGGCTGTGCCATCCAGCCGTTATCCCTATCTCCCCCATCACAGGCGAGACTCGGGAGTACCTTCTGTCGAATGTTCTCGGCCCCGTTCACGTCGGCGTTGG
>PXRG01000023.1:44321-63928 GCA_003021105.1 Halobacteriales archaeon QS_1_68_17 | reverse complement strand
AACACGACTGTCATCATCTTTGTGCCCGCAGACACTACACGACGACGATGTACCGCGTTCGTCCGGCATTTCAACCTCAATACCCCGTTCACGGGCCTTGTAATCGACGAGATTCATCAGTCGCTTGTACGCCCAATTGTCCAATCGCTTGTTGCCGTGGCGTCCCCAATCATCTTCGTCGACACCACTTGGGTCGCCTACAACGAGCGTGCCAACATCGTGTTCAACGCACCGCTCAACAATGTCTTTCGACAGGGCGTGCAGGAAGTGGTCTTTCCGCTTCGATAGTTTCTCACGCGCCCACTGCGCTTTCTTCGACGGGCCGTGGTCTCCTTCGGTTTGGTACTCTTCCCGTTGGAAGTAGTGCTTGTCTTCCCGCAGTCTGTTCCCCGGATACAGCAGCGCATCGTCGGGGAGTGCGACCACGGCAGGGTTACAGATGCCGAGGTCAACACCGGCGACATTCTCTCCCGGTGATTCAGCCGTGATCTCGTGTTTGCAGACGACGTGGAGTGCCCACCGGTGCTTACCTGACTTCCAGACCGCCCGTACCTGCTGGACATCTTCTAACTCGACTTCGGGCGGAGTCTCGTACTCACAGAGGATGAAATCGCGTCCGTCCTTGTGGTTAGAGCCTTTGCTGAGGCGGAGACGGTCGTGTTTCTCGTCGTGTCGAATTCCGTTGGTCTTCCACGTCACCGTTGAACGCGGGTGTTCTTCGTGAACGCGGCGGCCGTGTTGGTCGTAGTAGTTTTCTTTGCGGTAGCCCGGTGCATTGTCCCGGTCGTCGTCGGAGCCGTACCACGAACTGAAGGCTTCAGAAAGTTCTTCGAGAACGTTCTGACTGGACTGTGAATGGAGTCCGTCGTATTTGGAGTGGGTCTTCAGTTCGTCTTTCAGCTCGTCTTCTTCAGGGATTTCACCGGTTTCGTCCCATACTTGTCGGCTGTGGTATAGTGCGACGTTCCACAGTTTCGATGCCGACCACCCGTGTTGGTCTAACGCATCCACCACTTGCGAGTGGTTCTGGATGCGACAGACATGTGTCCGCCGAGTGGTCGGCATCTCATCTACTCTTATGAAAGTATGATACTTAAATACTTGGAATATCCAGACAGGGTTTCGAGCGTCGGCGGTTGAGTGTGTTGTCGGATTCATCCCGCGCCTGAAGGCGCGGGTATTCTCCTTGATTCTTTATAATCGTTGTCACCCGCTCGACGTGTGCCCCGGGGGGTGTCGGACGGGTGCCGGAGGCACACCGACGGTCGCGCGGCGACCCGTCGCTCTCCGTGACATTTCACAATCTGCAGATGAAACGAACGGGTTACGGGACCACGCCGACGGTCAGCAGGGTACCGTGGACGCGGTAGCGGTCGACCATCGCGTCGCGGGACGCCCACTCGTCCGTCGGGAACTCGTCGGCCGGGGGGATCTCTATCTCGCGGTCGGGGATCGAGTCCTGCGCGGCGACGTAAAATCCCGCGTCCCGGACGGCCGCGCGGTACTCGGCGCGACTCCACAGCGTCATGTCGACGCCCATCTTGTCCTGCCACTCGTGGGTGTGCTCGCTCTCGGCGAAGAAGTTCACACAGCAGTAGAACGTCCCGCCGGGCCGGAGGACGCGCCGGACCTCCTCGAGTGCCCGCGAGGGGTCGGCGGCGTAGTAGAACGCCTCCATCGAGAACGCGTGGTCGACGGCGTCGTCCGCGAACGGGAGCGCCCCGAAGTCGCCGACGAGGTACGCGATCCGCGGGTCGTCGGTGTACGAGCGGGCGTTGCGCGCCATCTCCAGGGAGCCGTCCAGCCCGTAGACGCGGCCGGCGTCGGTGGTCTCGCGGAGCGCCCGGCCGGCGTAGCCGCTACCACACCCCAGGTCGAGGACGGTCTCGCCAGCCTCGACCGGCATCCGGGCGAGCGCGTGCTTGGCGGTGTGCCAGTGGCGCTGTTCCATCCCCTCGTCGCGGCCCTGCCGCGCCCACTCGTCGAACTCCTCGCGGACGCTCATGTCACCGCCGAGACCGCCGAGCCTCAAAACCCGTTCGACTCGGCCGCGGCCGGGACGGGTCTGTCCCCCCGACGACCGAACGGCGATGGTCTCCGACGCCGGTACTCGCTGGCCGACACCGCCCGGCAGGTCGTCGGCGCGGCGGCCGCCGGCATCAGTTCTGATCGGGAGCCTTAAGGCGGTTCCCGCCGCGTTTCAGGCCACATGGACTACACGCTCGTCATCGAGAACGCCCCCGAGACGGTCCCGGGGGGAACGGGCATTCTCCTCTTGCACCCGAGTACCGGCGAGACCGACCGCATCGACACGGACTTCCTCGGCGCGGACACCGACCACTTCCTGGTCGTCTCGACCCGGACGACCGCCCGCGAGGTCGAGCAGAAACTCGAGTACTACGAGGTCGACGAATCCAAGGCGACGATCCTCGATACGCTGTCGGTCGAGCGGGGCTACACCCGCCGGCCGACCGACAGCGTCCGGTACGTCTCGTCGGCCGACGACCTCGACGGCATCGTCGCGCAGGTCCGGCGCTTCCTCGAAGGCCACGACGGCCGCCTCCGGGTCACGGTCGACTCCGTCACGGAGATGGCCTACTACGCCGACGAGCAGCGGGCGATGGCGGCGGTCGAGGAGGTCCTGGCGCTGCTCGACGAACACGACGCCGTCGGCCTGTTCCACCTCGCCCCGGAGGTCCACGACGAGGACGTGGTCGAGCAGTTCCGCGAACTGTTCGACGGCGTGATCGAACTCGCCGGGGACGGCACAGTTACGAGTCGATTTTGACGATACTCGAAAAGCAGAATGGAAGAACGCACCCTCGGGGGAAGAACCTGGCTTGCCTTCGGTGTGCTCGGAGTATTCGTTCGGGGTGTGCCCGGCTGGGAAGAACTGCTCGCCGGTGCACCCACTTCGGAGTGGCTTGCGCCGGTCACGCTCGCATTCCTGTGGAGTGCGTTCACCCTGTTCGGATTTCTCGGTGCAGTTCTGGAGGAAAAACACACCGACAGTGACGGGATCAATGTGATCGGTGCGCCGGGCGTTCTAGCGTTGTGGTATTATATCGAGAATCGTGGACGCCGCCGTCGCTCGGCGAGTCACTCTCCGTGATCTAGGGCCGCGAACGTCTTCTCGGCCCACGCCACCGCGTACGTCGGGCCGTGCTCGCGGTAGGCGGCGGTGTCGAGCGCGCCGAACGGGGCGGGTATCTCGACGGCGTGTTTGATCGCGCTACAGGCCAGTTCCGCGGCGTCGCCGAACCCGGTTTCCTCGCGGGCGAGTTCCCCGGGGAGGTCCGCCAGCCGGGGTTCCAGCCGTTCGCCCGCGTCGTGCCAGGCGTCGAACAGCGCCGGGTACTCGCCGTCCCACTCCGCAGAGATTTCGCGGGTGTGCAGGCCCAGGTACGCCTCGCGGAGGGCGGCCGCGAGCTGGTAGGTGTCGGCCGGGCCCAGCGGGACCGCGGCCGCCAGGTCGCGGTACCGGGCCTCGAAGAAGGGCAGAAAGTGCTCCGGGAGACCGCTCCCGGCCTGGACGAGCGCCTCGGCGACCAGGAAGTCGACGAACACGTCGGGCGACCCGCGGAGCCGCGGCTTGACCAGCACCACCGGCGGGTCGGTCTGGCGCGTCCAGGCGACGCCCCCGTCGCCGGGCATCCCGACGGTGAACGCGTCGCTGGCGTACCGGTGGAGCTGTTCGGGCGCGTCCTCGGGGACCCACGCCGCGGGATAGCCGGCGGGGTCGAGCCGGTCTGTCAGCAGCGCCAGGTCCTCCGCGACCGCCGGGTCCAGCGTCTCGAAGTCCCGCTCGCAGTCGACCACCACCGCCCCGGGCGCGTGGGCCTCGCGGACGGCGGCGACCTCGCCGGTCACCTCGCGCTCCCGGAACATCAGGCCAGCAACGCCGTGTTGACGATGATGCCGACCGCCAGCACCGCCGAAACCAGGACCGTCGCCACGACGACCTTCGTTGCCGTGCTCATGCCCGGAGGTACCGCCAGCGGGGAGTTAAACCCACCAGTTCTTCCGCGGCCGCCCCGGACTTTTTGAGCGGCAGGGTCGAACGCGACCCCCATGGACGACCGCGACGACGGCGAGGGATGGCCGTGGTTCCTGAAGGTCGTCATCCTCCTGGCCGTGCTCGTCGTGCTCTTTATTGTCGTCGTCGACCTGCTAGAGTTCGCGGCGGCCCTGGGATAGGGTTTTGTCCCGGGCCGGCGACGCTCCGGGTGTGACTCGCGAACACGTCGGTTCGGGCACCGAGTGGGAATCGGACGTCGGCTACGCCCGGGCGGTGCGGACGGGCGACACGGTCCGGGTATCGGGGACGACCGCCACCGACGACGAGGGCGCGGTCGTCGGCGTGGGCGACCCGTACCGGCAGACGGAGCGGGCCCTGGCGAACGTCGAGCGTGCGCTCGCCGAACTCGGCGCGGGCGTCGGGGACGTGGTCCGGACGCGGCTGTTCGTCACCGACATCGACCAGTGGGAGGCGATCGGGCGGGCACACGGCGAAGTGTTCGGCGACGTGCGGCCGGCGACGACGATGGTCCAGGTCGACCGGCTGATCGACCCGGACATGTGCGTCGAGATCGAGGCCGAGGCGGTCGTCGAGGAATAGCGGTTCGATCCTCGCCGGGCGGGGTCGTCGGGGGATACCGGCCGGCGCGCGCAACAATCGTCGAGGGACGGCGATTCAATCCTCGCCGCGCGGGGCGGCGTCGATGCCGGACTCGCGGGCGACCCGCGCCCAGCGGCCGCTGTGGAACCGGGCGGCGTTGACGGCCCCCTTCAGGTAGAAGTCGCCGACGATCGCGGCGAAGACCGCCGGCAATCCCAGTCCGAAGCCGGGCGCGACAGACAGCGGGCCGACCGCGACGGCGAACCCGGCCGGCAGCGCCAGCGCGGCGACCGGTAGCCGGTAGAGGTAGGTCCCGATGACAGTGCCGTACAGCGGCCAGCGCGTGTCGCCCGCCCCGCGAAGGCTCCCCCGCATCACCCGCGCGACCGAGAAGCCGGCGACCACCAGCCCGAACACCCGGAGGAACGCGACCGCGAGGTCGGGGTGGCCGGTGCCGAACGCGAGCGCGATGGGGCGGGCCGCGACGACGAGGACGGCCGCGACCAGCAACTGGGTCACGAGCGCGATCCGGAGGGTCTGCCAGCCCGCGACCCGCGCCCGGTCGTCCCGGCCGGCCCCGACGTGCTGACCGACGAGCGTGCTGGCGGCGGTGGCGTACCCCCAGGCCGGCATCAGTGCCAGGAACACGACCCGCCGGCCGATGGCGTAGGCGGCCAGCGTCGGCGTCCCGAGCACCCCGAGCACGAACAGGAAGGGAAACCGGCCGAACGTCTGGAGGAGGCGCATCCCCCACAGCGGGAGGGCGACGCGGGCGATCTCGGCCGCCAGCGGGACGTCGACCTGCCGGCCGGAGAGCGGCAGGCGGACGGAAAACCGGCCCGATCCGAGTACCCACAGGAACGCCAGCGCCGCCACGGCGTTGGCGATCGCCGTTCCCCAGGCCGCGCCGGCGATGCCCAGCCGCGGGAACGGGCCGACCCCGAAGATCAGCGCCGCGTTCAGCGCGACGTTGGTCGGCAGGGTCACCAGCCGCACGTACATCGGCGTCCGCGTGTCGCCGCTGCCGGCCAGCGCCCGGGCGGCGATCATACTCCAGAACCGGAACGCCAGCGCGAGCATGACGATCCGGAGGTAGACGCTCCCGAGCGCGACGGTGCGGGCGTCGTCGGTCAGCAATCCCACGAGCGGGCCGGCGTAGCGCCACGCGACGGCCGTCAGGGGCAGCGCCAGCGCCAGCGCGAGCCACAGCGACTGCTTGACCGCCAGGTCCGCGCGGTCGTGCTCGCCGGCCCCCTTGAGCCGCGAGACGACGCTGATCGTGCCGCTGGTCAGCGCCAACGCGAGACCGAAGCCCACGAAATAGTACTGGAAGCCCAACTCGAGCGCGGCCAGCGCGGCGTCGCCCAGCGCGATCCCGACCATCAGGAAGTCCGCCAGCCGGATCAGCACCCGGAGCCCCGCGGTCACCATCACCGGCACCGCCAGATCGAACGCCTCCTCGGCCGTCTCCCGCTCGACGAGGCCGACCCGCGCGAGGACGGCCGGGTAGGCCGACAGCGCCCGACGGACCCGCTCGCGGGTTCCCATCCACGGGAGGGACGGTCGCCGCCGCCCTCTACCTTTCGGAGTCGGGACTATACGTCGGGGCGTCCTACGGCCGCCGATGCCACCGATCCCGGAACCGGGGACGACCGAAACCGACGAGCGCACGTTCACAGAGGCCGACGTGGCCGCGTTCGCGGCCGTCTCGGGCGACCGGCAGGACCGCCACACCGATCCCGACGAGACCGTCCTGCGCGGCGAGATCGAGGCGGTGATCAGGGAATGAGCCGTTCGCCGTCGTCGTCGTAGACAGCGATGGCGTCGACGGGACAGGCCCGGGCCGCGAACTTCGCGTCGAGTTCCGCGTCCGCGGGCACGTCGCGGACGAACAGGTCTTCCTCGCGTTTTTCGCCGTCGACGAGCATGGCCTTGCCGGCGTCCTCGTCGCGTTCGAACCCGTCCCACTCTGCGACACACTGGAACATCCCGATGCAGGTGTCGCGGTCGTACTCGATGCGCATGGGTGTCAGTTCGCGCGAGGGAACCATAGGCGTGGCGAACGTGACGAGAAGACCCCGAGCGGTCGCCCACTAATACGGGAGGGCGACGGCCCGCCCGACCCGGCGGGGCCGGCGAACCGTAACCCCTTTCACTGCGACCCGCCCTATCTCGGGGTGAGTCCTGATAGGGTAGTGGACTATCCTCTTGGCTTGCGGAGCCAGGGACCGGAGTTCAAATCTCCGTCAGGACGCTACGTTTCCGCGACCGAACCGACGAGCGACGCCCGCGTCGCTCGTCTCCGTGAGCGGTTATGCGGTCTCGGAGATTTGAGCAGCGAGCGGGAGGTGAGCGAGCACCGCGAGCGAACGGGAGCGAGCGAGTTCAAATCTCCGTCAGGGCGCTACGTTTCCGCGACCGAACCGACAAGCGACGCCCGCGTCGCTCGTCCTCGTGAACGGGTGTGCGCCACCAGCGGTTCGACCAGACGAGTTCGGTCCGGCACAGAGCGTCGCGCGCCGGGACCGTCATCGACGAGCGTCGGCGGAGCGCGTCGTGGACAGAGGACGCGCGACCCGCAACGCGGGCGGTCGGGCGAGTGGTGTGTAGGTCGTTTACTCGAAGATACCGAGTATCTCTCCGGTGGAGGTTTTGACGAGCGAAACTAGCCTGGCTCGAATCCGTGACGACAAGGTCAACAGCCCCGCGAAGTATACGACAATTCCGATTGCGACGAGAACGAGAACGTAGTAGTACGGGTGCCCCGAGGTCAATGGTCTGGCTCCGACCACGACCACACCCATGAGGCCAGCCGAGCCGATCTGATACAGAAGTTCCCGATATGGAACGGTCGGGGAGATCACGTTCCGGAGAACGGAGAACGTGTAGGCCAGCGAGATGAACATCGACAGCGTCGTCGCAACGGCTGCGCCAACCCATCCGAAGAAAGTGATGAGAACGACGTTGCCAGTGAGATTGGCCGCGATGAACAGGCAGTTCGCCCGGAAGGAGAGGTCGGGACGATCCAGAGCGTTGAGCCCGTTATGTAGTTGGCCCTCGTACGACGAGAAGATGGCGAACACGCCGAGGATGGCGAGAATGACGCCCCCTTTCGTGAATTCCGAGCCGTAGAAACGGAGGAGTTCCGGGGCAAGCAACACGGCACCGACGGCACCCGGGATGGCAACGAATCCAGCATACACGAGTGATTGCTCCAAGAGATCCCGGACAGTTTCCGTTTGGTCCATCGTGGCGGATTCGCTCATCGTGGGGAACAGGGCACTGCTGATCGACTGGCTTGCCAAGGCGAGAACGGTCGCGATATTCCAGCTCACCTCGTAGACACCAATCAGGCTCGGGGCGACGAAAAACCCAAGCACGACCGTATCTGTCCACGCCGAGGTACGGGTTTTCAACGTTCCGAGCCACGAGTAGCGAGCAAATTCGAAGAGTTGATAGAAGTGCTCGGTCCGGGGGCGCACGGGGACGTACCGGGAGAGTACAAGCAGGACGCCGCCCACAGTAGCGAGTGCAAACGCGACCGTATAGCCCGCGAGCAGGCCGAGAAGCCCGAATCCGAGGAGGACCAGCGCGATTTGAAACGTCGCGCGGAAAAGCTGCGATCCCAGATCCAGAATGGCAGCGGTCGTGACCCGGTGTTGTCCCCGAAGCCCCGCCTCCATCACGGAAAACGAAAGTTTGAGCGCCAACATGAGAGCGACGATCCATCCGACCTCGGCACCGAGGTAGTCGTTCAGATAGGGCCGTACCACGAGCGTAGCACCGACCAGAACGACGAGAACCACAGCTTGTAGTACGATGCCCGCAGAGAGGAATTCATCGGCGGCCTCGCGCTCGCTGACGCGTTTCCGTATCGCCGAGCTGATGCCCAACCGACCGACAAATTCCAGCCAGCTCAGGACAGCGACGATCAGGAAGTAGGTTCCGAGTATCGAGGAGCCGAGTTCGCGCGCGAAGACGAACGTCGCTACGAAGCCGATCACGCTAACGAGGAGCTTCGAAACGAACTGCACGACCGAAGTTATCGCCGGCTTCACAGGTTTAAGAGGGCAACTGGAGATCGATATGGATTCCGATCCAGTTTCCGAGAGCGCTCGCGACCGGAATCTGTACGAGTGTCACGGCTACTGTTTGACGAGCTCGTCGGTGACGTAGACGAGCGAGCCGATCGGAAGTGCAACCGCCCAGAGGAGGCGCGCGAGGAGCAGTTCCAAGCGAGTGACCTGTGTCAACGGACCCTCGCCCGCGTGGAGCGAGTGTCTCACGTATCCGACGGCCGAGACGAAGAATGTCAGTGGATCGTACCGAAACCAGGGGAGGTGTTCGTTCAGACGCTTTCGGTGCCACAATACGAAACTCTTCGAATCATCGGTGTTTCCCCGCTTGGTGAGTGCGTCCGCCTCGTCGTCCGTTTCGGAGTGATAGATCCCGAGAGGTTCGTTGACGCAGTACTGGGTGTACTGTTTGCCGATCTCGCTCCAGACTGTGCTCTCGGGGATGTATCGGACATCATCTAAAGTCGGAAACGGATAGTCCCTGAGGATCGCCGTCCGGTTACAGCCGACACCGGCCCCCTCTACGCCGTGCTTGTACCGAAGTTCGAAATAGTTCGCAAACATTCGGTCTTCGGGGAACTTGTCGCCGTACACGTCACCGTCTTCGGTCACGTTGAGACAGCTCACTCCGCTTATATTTTCGCGATCGTCCGGAATTTCGTCCCACAACGCCAGCAACCGTTCGAGAGCGTTCGGAAACAGTTCGTCGTCGGAGTCCAAGCCGACGAAGAAACGTCCTCGTGAGGCCTCGATCGCGATATTGTAGGCGTGGTGTTTTCCGGAGTGTTCTTGGACGCGAAACCGGATCGGGAACTCCGATTCGGCCTGCCACTGCTCTACCAAATCGGCGGTTCCGTCGGTCGATGAGTCGTCGACGATGAGCCACTCGAAGTCCCCGTAGGTTTGGTCGCGAAGGCTCTCGTACGCTCGCTTCAGTCGTGCCGCCCGATTGTACGTCGGCGTGAAAACCGTGATAGGGAACTCGCAGTCACGGTCGAAATCCCCGACTGCCGTCCGGTTCATGGATGTACCTACTATGCCAGAAGGAGTCTATTTAATTCCTGGAGTTTTCGCAGGGACTCGACAACAGAGGCTCGAACGCGTCGAACTCGACGGAGTGTTCTCTGCACGGGACGTCCCTCCGTCGGATGAAACCGGCCGGTTTGGGGCCCGATACCGATTGATAATGCCCTTGTGCGCGCCGGGAGAGACGGCGACCATGTTCAGGCGATTCAGGGAGAACGGGCCGGTCGTGCTGGTGCCGCTGGCGTGGACGTTCGCCACGGCCGCCCACGCCGGCTACCTCGCCGAGCACACCGTGCTGGTGGCCCACGTCGTCATGGACGTGATCCTCGTGGCGTTCGCGGCGCTGTCGTGGGGGGACATGCGGACGGGCGTCCTCCGGACCTGGAAACTGGTCCTGCTGGTCGGCCTGGCGTTTACTTAACATTTTGAAAGACTCGTCTGATTGTTTGGTAAGAGAACCTCAAATAGTGGCTTCAAACCCAGACGACAAGCGCTTGAGTTGACAACTTTCGAAAATCAATCGAAACCGAATGGAACTGTTGTATTGTGGCTACATATACTCATAACCATTGTTTTGAGGCTACGGTGTCGTAGTATTAACACAACGATTAAGTGCGTGGGTGTAATAGGAAGAGATACAATGTCTGAGAACACCACGACAGAAGCCTTCGCCGATGGGACGCCGTTCATGCACCTGTTCGGGAAGCCCGCCCGGACGAAGATCCTAAGCGTGTTCGTCGCCGAGCGAGGCCGCGACCTGAGCAAGAGCGAGATCGCCCACCAGGCAGGGATCGCCCGCAGCACGGTCTATGACCACCTTGATGAGCTGTCTCGACTCGGCGTGATCAAGCACACACGAGACACTCGGTCCGGGCACAGCGAGCGCTACCAGCTGAACGAGGAGAGTCGGATCTCTGAGTTCCTCTACAAGCTCGAAGGGGTGACGCTCCAGAAGCTACTCGAACTTGACGAAGAAGACAAAGACTGATTGCCGGTCTTTCTATTTTGGACTATTATCAGTCCGCGTCGTAACCCCACTCCTGCATCTTCGCTTCAACTTCGTCCAAGTGCTCCAGCGCCACCAGATACGCGGCCTCGCGGAAGTCTGTGAGATAGACGCGGTTGTTCTCCAGCCGACGCTTCACGTCGTCGTACGCTTTCTGTTCGGCATCGACAGTCGGCTGACGGACGTGTAACTGGATGATTTCGGGACGTTCGCCCTTCACTCTGCTGGGGACGGGCGCGCTCGCGGCCGCGCCGGCGAACGAGTCGCTGCTCGCGGCGACGGTCCTCGCGTGGATGGTCGTCCCGGCGGCGGGGCTGTACTACACCGGGAGAGAGGTCGCCGCGGCCCCGCGGGTCTACAGCGCCGGGGCCGCGCTCAGCGTCCTCGGGGCGGCCGCGTACGTTGCCGGCCTCGCGCTCGTCGGCGTCGGGCAGACCGCCGGCATCGTCGCCGCTGTCGTCCAGTACTAGCACAACGCCCTTCCCGCCGCCCGCCGAACGCGCGGGCATGGACGACCACCTCCGGGCGGGCGTCGCCATCTACAACGCCGGGAACTACCACGCGGCACACGACGCCTGGGAGGACTACTGGCTCGAGTTGGAGTCGGGGACCGACGACGAGCAGTTCCTCCACGGCCTGATCCAGTTCACCGCCGCCGTCCACCACGCCCACGGAGGCAACTGGGCCGGCGCGACCGGGCTGGCAGAGAGCGGACGGGCGTACCTGGCGGGGCTCCCCGCCGAGTACCGCGGGGTGAACGTCGGCGCGATCCGGCGATACCTGGCCGCGCTAGAGCGCGATCCCGAAGTGATCGAGCGGCGGTCGCCGCTGGCGCTGACCGCCGACGGGAACGAAATCGGCCTCGACGACCTCGGGTTCGGGGCAGCCGCGGTCGCGGCCGAGGTGTACGCCGAGGAGGGCGACTACGACGAGGAGCCGGTCGAACGGGCCGTCGCCTACGCCCGCGCGGACCTCGACGCCGGCGAGGAGACCAGCGAGTTCCTCACCCTCGTGATGGACTTCGCACGCGAGGCCGACCAGCGCGGGATCGTCCACCAGCGACTCGCCGAGCACGTCCGACGGCGACGGAGCCGCGAGAACGACGTCGAGGGACTGTTCGAGTGATCCGAACGGGGACGGGCGGGGACTAAACCCGGAGTGTTATCCCCCGTCGGGACGCACCCACGGACATGAGCAGCATCGACGAGAAGCGCGTCTACGACGCCAGGGCCGGGAAGACGGAGGCGTTCGTCGCCGCGGAGATGGGCGTCGCGGCGGTCGAGATCGCCGGCGACCGGGTCGGCCGATTTCGGCTGGCCCGCCGGTGTCGGGCACGGGACGTCGCCGCCAGCGCTGGTCGACTGCTCGTCGCGACCGACGAGGACGTCCTCGTCGGGACCGGCGACGGGTTCGAGACCGCGTCGTTCGGGCCGGCGGTCGCCGTCGGCGTCGGGTACGACGGTGGGCTGCTCGCCGCCCGCCCGGACGGCGAAGTGGCCCGGCGCGACGGCGGCGGGTGGGAACCGCTCGGGAACGCCGGCGCGGTCCGGGCGGTCGGCGGCGACCTGGTGGCGACCGCGGGCGGGGTCTGCCGGATCGTCGACGGCGGCCTCGCTCCCGCCGGGCTGTCGGACGTGCGCGACGTGTCGGCCACCGGCGTCCCCCTGGCGGCGACCGCGAGCGGTCTCTACTGGCTCGGCAACGGCTGGATGGACGCCCACGACGGGGCGTTCCGGATCGTGGCCGCCGACGGCGGCGGACGCGCACACGCCGCGACCGCGGACGCGCTGTACGCCGGGGGCGGGTCGCCCGACGACTGGGAGCCACGCGAACTCCCGACCGACGATCCGGTGGCGGGCGTGGCGTACGGCGAGGGCGTCGTCGCGGTGATGGAGACGGGGACGGTGCTGGTGGACGCCGGCGACGGCTGGCGCTCCCGGTCAATCGGGCTCGACGAGGTCGCCGGCGTCGCGGTGCCCGGCGAACCGTAGCCGACGTGGGGGAGGTCGGCAACGGAAACGCCTTTGGATAGTGGCAGCGAGGCTCCGAACATGATCGTCAGTGGGTCCGCGTCGCAGTCGCTGGCGGCGGCGCTGGCGGAACAGACGGGGGAGGCGCTCGCGGCCGTCGAGTTCGACCGGTTCGCGGACGGCGAACTGATGGCCCGCGTGTCCGGGTTCGAGGGGGAGCGGGCGGTCGTGGTGGCCGCGACGGTCACCAGCGACGCCCACCTCGAACTCCTCCAGTTGCAGGACGCCGTCCGCGAGGCAGGAGCCAGCGAGGTGGTGACGGTGATCCCGTACATGGGATACGCCCGCCAGGACAGGGCGTTCCGGGACGGCGAACCCGTCTCGGCCCGGGCGGTCGCCCGCGCCATCGGGACCGGCACCGACCGCGTGCTCACCGTCGACCCGCACGAGCCGACGGTCTGTGACTGGTTCGGCGTCCCGGCCGAGGCGGTCGCCGGCGGCCCGCGCCTCGCGGAGCCGTTGCCGGACTCGCTCTCGGAGCCGCTCTTTCTCTCGCCCGACGAGGGGGCCACCGACATCGCGGAGGCGGCCCGGGACGCCTACGGTCGCGGCGAGGTCGACCACTTCGAGAAGGACCGCAACTACGACACCGGCGCGGTCGAGATCAGCCCGCGGGACGCGGCCGTCGCCGGCCGGGACGTGGTGGTGACCGACGACATCATCGCCACGGGGTCGACGATGGCCGAGTCGGTCGCTGTCCTCCGCGAGCGGGGTGCCGACCGGGTGTTCGTCGCCTGCGTCCACCCGCTGCTGGCCGGGAGCGCACGGACCCGCCTCGCCCGGGCCGGCGTCGAGACCGTCTACGGGACCGACACCATCGAACGGGCCGTCAGCACCGTCAGCGTCGCGCCCGTCGTCGCGGAGGCACTTTAGAGTCGCCGGAGACCCAGCGCCAGCACGCCCGCGACGAGCGTCGCGGCGACGCCGAACCCGGGACCCGATCCGGCGGACGCGTCGGTCTCGCGGGTCGTCGGCGCGCGGACCGAGACGGTCGCCGACGCGTCGCCCGCGGCGACCGTGTACTCGCCGGGCGCGTCGAACGAGACAGTGGCGGTGACCGTCAGGGACTCGCCGGCGTCGAGTCGGACCGGGCGCGTCGCCACGGTCCGCTCCCCGGCGGTGATCGTCAGGTTCCGCTCCCCGGGGCTGTCGGCGTCGTTCCGGACGGTCGCGGAGACGGTCACGTTCTCGCCCGGCGAGACGGCACGCGGCGACACCGAGAGGTCGGTCACCGACGGCGACGCCGGTTCGCGGGCCGTCACCCGGAGCGTGTCGCCGCCGACCGAGAGGGTGTACTCGCCCGGTTCCACGAACCGGTGAGCGAGCGCGACGGTCGTCGATTCGCCGGCCGGCAGGGTGCCGTTCCGGGCGTCGACCACGCGCCCGCCCGCGACGAGCGTGGCGTTGTAGGTGCCCGCACTCCCGCCGGTGTTTTCGACGGTCGCGTTCACCGCGACCCGCTCGCCCGGGACGACCGAAACCGACGACGCGTCGAGCGTCGCGTTCCGGTAGGGGCCGGCGACCGTCGCACCGCCGGCGAGACGGTAGACGAACGCGGCGGGGACGGTCCCGAAGACCGCCGAGTGGGTCTCTGCGTCCCACGGCGACGGCGTGGCCTCGGTCTCGACGTACCGGTCCGTCGCCGAGGCGGTCGCGTCGCCGGCCACGTCGGCGACCGCCGCCCGGACGATCGCGGCGGTCACCTCGCCGTCGTGGCGGTTGAGCCGCCGCACCACGCCGGCCAGCGAGCCGCGCGAGTCGGTCGCCTCCCGGATCCGGCGGTCGAGGTCGCCCGCGACGAGCGCGCCCTTCCGGTAGGGGACGGCGTCGTTCGACCACGTCCCCGGGTCGGCCAGCACGGCGTCGGCGTACCGCGGCTCCTGGCCCCGGGCGAGGAACAGGCGGAACTGGCGGAAGTCGATCCGGTCCTGCCGGAGCGCCAGCAGGGCGGCGTAGTAGTCGGCGGTCGCCTCGACCGTCCACTGGGCGCTCGCTGCCGGGCGGTAGTTCTGGCGGGTGTGGACGTACTCGTGGAGCCAGATGCTGTCGGGGTCGTCGAGTGACGCGCTGTCCCGGACCCACATGTCGGCGTCGCCGGTCTGGATGCCGCCGACGGCCCAGTCGACGCCGTCGGTGGGCGCGGCGATCATGAACACCCGCTCGTCGCGTGCGCCCACGTCCAGCGTCTCGGCGGCCTTCCCGACCGTATCGAGCACCGTTCCGGGCGCGTCGAGGTCGGCCGCGGCCGGGACGATCAGCCGGAGCGTCTGCCCGCCGGCCTCACGGCGGCGTTCGGTGTACTCGCCGAGGAAGGCGATCGCCCCGCCGGTCGCGCCGGACCCGTCGACCGAGACCGACGTGTCGACGCTTCCCGTGTGGATCGACCGCCACCGGGTCGAGAACCCGGGCACGCGCACCAGCGCCCACCCCTCGGTCTCGACGAAGGTGAGCCCCGACTCGTCCTGCGCGGCCCGCCGGACAGTCGTCCGCTCGTCCGAGGGGAGCGACAAAACGAGCGACGGCGACCGGGAGCCGCCGGTCCACTCGTACCAGTCGCCGTCGTCGGCCTCGCGGTCCTTCCGGAACCCATCGGTCCGCACGACCGTCGCCCGTGCGGGCACCTGGAGCGACAGCGACTCCACGTCCGCCGGGATGCGGTGCTCGACTCTGGCACGGAACCGCTCGGTGTCGCCTGGCGTCCTGTCGAGGACGACCGTCCGCTGGATGGCCTCCGCCGCGTCCGTCGACGTAGCCGCGGACGTACTCGACTTCGACGTGTGCGTCGACAGGGACGTACTCAACGTTGACGCGTGCGTCGACAAGGACGTACTCGACGTTGACGCGTGCGTCGACGACGAGGCGGCCGACGCGTGCGTGGCCGGGGCGGCGGCCGCCGCGGAGACCGGCGCGACGCCGGCGAGGACGACCAGACAGACGAGAACCAGCGTCCGCGCCGCGGGCACGTGCCGTGCCGACGGAGTCAGCGATCCCGCCACGGTGCTCACCCGTCCGGCGCGGTGCCCGCGCGCCGACTCGTCCCCCGCCGGACGCCGCGGGGCGTGGCGTCCGTGCGGACCCGTCGCGTGCCGGCACCGTCGACAGCCGCTACCGTCATTTATTCGCCGTTCGGAGGTTCAGTACAAAACCGTTCCGGCACGTCCACCCCCTCGCTCGGGCCGTCGCCTCCGCCAGCGGTTCGAAAACGCGGGCAAAAGATCCCCCCAGGCCGTCGCCTCCGCCAGCGGTTCGAAAACGCGGGCGAAAAATCCTCTCATAGTGATTACTGTGAGTCTTTACCGCCGTGACGATCCGTGTCGATGATGAGAGCCACTGAATCGACATCTTTCGACACCGCCGATGAAACTATTCACAGTAATCACTATCAGGCCGTCGCCTCCGCCAGCGGTACGATTGCGATTGTCATCTCGACGCCCTCGACGTCCCACTCGCGGCGGTGGCCGTCCTCGACGGGGCCGAACTCGTCGGCGCGGACCTCCTCGGCGACGAGGTGCTCGTGATCGCGGACCAGCGCGGCCACGCGGTCGTCGGCCACGTCGAGTTCCAGCCGGATGCGCTCGTCGAGGTCGAGATCGAGGTCCTTGCGCATCTCCTGGACCCGGCGGATCACCTCGCGGGCGTACCCCTCGCTCTCGATGTCCTCGGTGAGCGTCGTGTCGACGTAGACGACGCCGGACCCGTCCAGCGCCGCGAACTCGGTGCCGACGACGCCCCCGGGGGTCTCGCGCCGGAACGAGACCATCTCGTCGTCGAGGTCGACCGGTTCGTCCAGGTCGGCGGCGACGGCCGCCTCGAGCGCGTCGAGGGTCGGGTCGGCGACGCGGGCGTCGTTGAGCGCCTCCATGACCGCCCCCGCGCGCTCGCCGAAGGCCGGCCCCAGGACGCTCATGTCGGCCTCGGCGCTGTACTGGAGTTCGTCCCACTCCTCGCCGGGGTCGACGACGACGACCTCGCGGGCGTTCAGCCGGTCGGCGAGCAGGTCCGACTGGACCCGGACCGCGCCCGCCAGGTCCCCGGAGTCGACGTCGACGACGACCCGCTTGACCGGCCAGCGGAGCTTCCGTTCGGCCTGCTGGCGGGCGTTCGAGCCCGCCTCCTCGACCGCCTGGACGACCGCGATCTCCTCCTCGAGGCCGACGTCGCGCCACGCGCCGTCCGACTCCGGCCAGTCGAGCATGTGGACGGTGTCGTAGCCCGTCTCGCCGGTGAGGTGCTGGTAGATCTCCTCGGCGATAAACGGCGCGTACGGGGCGACGAGCGCCACCACGTCGGTCAGCACCGCGTAGACGGTCGCGTAGGCGGCCTCCTTCGAGGGCGAATCGTCCTCCTCCCACATGCGCTCGCGGACGACCTGGACGTAGAACCGCGAGAGGTCCTCGACGACGAACTCGAGCAGCGCCTCCAGGGCCCTGTCCTGCCGGAACGCCTCCCAGTGGTCGGTCATCTCGGCCTCGACGGCCTGGAGCCGCGAGAGGATCCACTCGTCGATGCGTTCGAGGTCTGCGTCCGCGACCGTGACCGCGTCGGGGTCGAACCCGTCCATCCGCATGTACGGCAGCGGGAACCGGAAGACGTTCCAGAGGATGTTGAGGTCCCGCTGCATGGCGGCCATCTCGTCCCAGGAGAAGCGCATGTCGTCGCCCTGGGGGTTCTGCGAGAGCAGGAACGTCCGCATCGGGTCCGCGCCGTGGCGCTCCATCGCCTCGTGGGGCGTGACGACGTTGCCGATGGACTTGGACATCTTTCGGCCGTCCTCGGCCAGCGCCCAGCCGTGCATCAGCACCTCCTCGTAGGGGATCTCGCCGAGCGCCGCGGTCCCCATGCCCAGTTGCGACCAGAACCACCCGCGGGTCTGGTCGTGGGCCTCCACGATGAGGTCGGCCGGCCACAGTTCCTCGAAGGCCTCGGTCTCGCCTGGGTAGCCGATGGTGCCCCACGACGCCACCGACGAGTCCAGCCAGACGTCGAACACGTCCGGGACCCGCGTGTAGGTCGTCCCGTCCTCGGTGATCGTCAGGTCGTCGACCGTCCCCTTGTGGAGGTCCACCTCGTCGGGATCGATCTCCTGGTCGACCCGCTCCGCGAGTTCCTCGCGGGTGCCGATCACGATCACCTCGTCCATCCCGCCCTGCCAGTCCTCGGGCGTCCAGATGGGGATGGGGACCCCCCAGTAGCGCTGCCGGGAGACGTTCCAGTCCGGCGAGTCCTCGACGAAGTTGCGGAACCGCTCGTCGCGGGCGCTCTGTGGGTGCCACTCGCTGTCGTCGATGTTGTCGAGCAGTTCCCCCTTGATGTCGGTGACCGTGATGAACCACTGGTCGGTCGCCAAAAAGACGATGTCCGTGTCGCACCGCCAGCACTGCCCGTAGTCGTGGACGTACGTCTCCGAGGCGAGCAGGTGGCCGCCCGCGTCGAGGTCGGCGATGATCTCGTCGTTGGCGTCCCGGACGAAGGTGCCCGCGTACTTGCCGGCGGCGTCCTCGTAGACGCCGTCGCCGGCGACCGGGCTGAAGATCTCCAGCCCGAGTTCCCGGCCCCGCTCGAAGTCCTCCTGGCCGTGGCCGGGCGCGGAGTGGACCAGCCCCGTCCGGTCGGCCTCGACGTAGTCGGCGTGGTACACCTCGAGCGCGCCCTCGAAGGCCGGCGCGTCGGGCACCTCCTCCCGGAGCGGGTGCTCGTACTCCCAGCCGACCATCTCGGCGCCGGACAGCTCCGCGACGATCTCGTAGTCCTCGTAGCGGCCCTTCTTCAGCACGTCCTCGACGCACGGCTCGGCGATGTACAGCAACTCCTCGGTGCCGTCTTTCTCCGCGCGCACCGCCCGGTAGGTCATCTCCTCGTCGACGGCCACGAAGGTGTTCGCCGGGATGGTCCAGGGGGTCGTCGTCCAGATGACCAGCGAGCCCTCCCGACCCGAGTCGTCGCCCGCCCCGCCGGGAGCCTCGCGGAGCGGGAATTTCACGTAGATCGAGGGGTCCTCGACCTCGTGGTACTCGACCTCGTTTTTGGCGATGGCGGTCTCGCAACGGGGACACTGCGTGATCGAGCGTTTGCCCTGCTCGACGAGGCCCCGTTCGTGGGCCTGCTTGAACCCCCACCAGGCGGCCTCCATGTACTCCGGCGAGACCGTCTCGTAGGGGTCGTCCCAGTCCATCCAGACGCCGAAGGACTTGAAGTCATCCTGGAGCCCGTCGAGTTGCTCCTCGGCGAACTGCTTGCACTCCGCGATGAACCGGTCCTCGCCGAACTCGATGATGTCCTTTTTCGACTCGAACCCGAGTTGCTCCTCGACTTTCGTCTCGATGGGCAGCCCGTGCATGTCGTAGCCCGGGCGGTCGTGGACGTCGTAGCCGCGCATCCGGAGATACCGGATGTAGGCGTCCTTGAGCGCCTTGTTCCAGGTGGTACCCATGTGGGCGGCCCCGGAGGTGTACGGCGGACCGTCGACGAAGAAGAACGGCTCGCCGTCCGACCGGTGGGCCGTGGTCTGCTCGTAGGCGTCGACGTCGTCCCAGTAGTCGAACACGCGGTCCTCGATTGCGTGTGGGTCGTACTGGTCGTCGACCTCGCCGAACCGCGTTCGCCCCGCGGCCGCGTCCCGCTCCCGGCCCTCGCTGTCGTCGGACCTGCTCATGTCGAACACAAACCGGCCGGGACGTTAAAGGAGAATCGGTACTGGCCCGTCGCGCCGTCCCTGCCGGCACGGACGCCCCCCGGAGCCGCGGCCGCGGCCGCGGACGCCTGCCGTCGGGTCATCATCGGACAGTTCACCCGACGCACTTGTGCCTATGCTTGTGTTCTGTTACCATGCGTCGTTTCCCGCGCCGACCCGA
>PXRG01000023.1:0-44281 GCA_003021105.1 Halobacteriales archaeon QS_1_68_17 | reverse complement strand
CCTGCCGCGCCGCGAGGCGGGCCGACGCGACGCTACTGGCGGGGGCGACGGTCCGTGTGTGAACCAGCGGATCTTCTGGGCGGTCACCGAGGGCGCGGTCGCGGCGGTGTTGCTGGTCGGCGGCGGTCTCGGGGCGCTCCAGACTGCCTCGATCACGACCGGCGTTCCGTTCGCCTTCGTCCTGCTGTTGATGTGTTACACGGTCTGGACCGGTCTCAAACGCGAGTACGAGATCCTCGAATTCCAGGAGTTCGCCGACTGGATGGAGCGGGTCGCCAGGGAGGAGGAAATCGACTGGGAGGAGACGGGCGTCCCCTCCGACGTCGCGCCGGGCGACGACTGAGAGCGTCGCCCCCGCCGGCCCCCGACACCGATGGCTGACGCCTGACTGCCCCGGACGGCGGAGGGCCGCCGACGGCGGACAACGGACGGCTCACGGTTGACGGACCACGGACGGCGGACCACGGCCACCGGGGACGGCCGACGGCCGTATGCTTTTGTTCGCGCGGCCCGCGCGGTCGTTCGTGGCGGAGTTTCCCGACCCCGGGCGGGCCAACCCGCTCACCGACGACTGCCACAGGTGTCCGGCGCTCGTCGAGAGCCGCGAGTGCATCGCCTGGGGCAACGGCCCGCTCGACGCCGCCCTCGTGGTCGTCGGGGAGGCACCCGGCGCGGGCGACCCCGACGCCGACCGCTGGCGGGGCGGCAACTGGACCGGAATGGCCTACACGGCCCGCCACTCCGGCCGGCGGGTGCGTGATCTGCTGGCCGACGCCGGCTACGGCCCCGACGAGTGTTATTTTACCAACGCCGTGAAGTGCTTCCCCGCCGACGGTGCGGGGTCGAACCGCGAACCGACCGCGACGGAGCGGGCGAACTGCCGGCCCTACCTGGTCGAGGAGATCGAACGGGTCGACCCGGTGGCGGTCGTCACGACCGGGAAACACGCCACCCGGTCGGTGTTCGACCACGAGGGGATCGAACTCGACGGCTTCCTCGATTCGGTGCTCGATCCGGTCGCGTGCCCCGCTCTCGGGACGACGGCCGTCCCACTGCTCCATCCCTCCTACCAGGAAGTGTGGCTGTCGCGGCTGGATCTTACCCGGGAGGAGTACGTCGCCGCCATCCGCCGGACGCTCGACGACTGCTGACCGGCGCGGTCACGCCGGGTCCTGCCCGGAAAGGAACCGCTCGGCCGCTCCGCGGAACAACGCCTCGAACGCCGCCTCCGAAAGGTCGCGCGCCAGCAGTCCTTCGTACTCCGAGCGGTACGAGTGGGGGATGTTCGGGTAGTCCGACCCGAACATGACCCGACCCGCGAGGTCCTCGAAGACGGCGTCGTCGACCGCGGCGGGATCGAAGTCCATCGACTCGCCGACCGCCGTCGACATGGCGAAACAGGTGTCGAGGAACACCGACTCGTGCTCGCGGGCCGTCTCGACGAACGCCTCGTGCTCGAAGGTCCCCATGTGGGCACAGCAGGCCCGCACGTCCGGGTAGGAGGCGACGAACTCCCGGAACTGGTCGATCCCGACGTACGGCGAATCCTCGAACATGGGCGCTGTCCCGGCGTGGAAGACGATCGGCCGGTCGTAGGCCGCGGCCAGTTCGAAGGCCGGATCGAGCCGCGGGTCCGCCGGCCCACACTCCTGGACGGGACACTGGAACTTCAGCCCGCGCGCGCCGGCCTCGAAGGCCGTCCGGACCACGGCCGCGACGTCGTCGTCCCCGTGGACCGTGGCGAAGGGGACGCACATCTCCGACTCGGCCGCCCGGTCGAGGAGCCACCGGTTGAGGTCGGCGGCCATCCCCGCCTCGTGGGCGTACGGGAGCACGAAGTACCGCTTGACGCCGTGCGAACGGAGGTGGGCCTCGATGTCGTCCCGCGAGGTCGGGTGCTCGAAGGTCCAGCCCATCTCCCCGTGGAGCGCGTCGCGGATGGCACGCGTCAGCCGGCCCGGCAGCAGGTGGACGTGCGCGTCGATGACCGCGGGAACGGGAGCGTCCGCGAGCGTCACACCGGCTCCACGGTATCGGCGGGCATAGCCGTTGTGCTCCGGCGGCCCGAACACGCTTTTGGGCGTCGCGGTAGAACGGCCGGTGATGTCAGCCGACTGCATATTCTGTCAGATCGTCGACGGAGAGATCCCCAGCTACACCGTCCACGAGGACGACGACGTGCTGGCGTTTCTCGACGCCAACCCGCTGGCCCGCGGGCACACGCTGGTGATCCCGAAGGCCCACCACGAGCGCCTCCAGGACCTGCCGGCGGACCTGGCGGCCGACTACTTCGGGACGCTCCACGACCTCGTGGGACGCGTCGAGGCGGCCGTCGACGCCCCCGCGAGCAACGTCGGCTTCAACAACGGCGAGGTCAGCGGCCAGGAGGTGCCCCACGTCCACGCCCACGTCGTCCCGCGGTTCGAGGGCGACGGCGGCCACCCGATCCACGCGGTCGCCGGCGACCGGCCCGACCTCTCCGAGGACGAACTCGAATCGGTCGCCGCCGCCATCAGGGACGCGTAGCGCTCCGCGACCCCGCGACGACGGGACGAGACCGCCCGCCGCTCTCCGGTGGCCGGGCCGGCGGGAGTCCGCCGGAACGGACGCTGCCGGCCGCTTTCCGGTGGCGGCGACGGAGGGTGTCGGAACCGCCGCCCGCGCGTCCCGGACTTTTTGTACCATCGGGGTAAAATTGCTATCGTATGGACGGGAAAGAAATGCTGGCGGTAGCCGGCGCGGTCGGCGGTGCCGGGGCCACGCGGCTCGCCGTCGAGTTCGGGGCGACGCTGGCCCGCGACGGCCGGGCGGTCGCGGTGATCGACGCGGCCTTCGGCACGCAGGGGCTGGCCGGGTACGTGCCCGGGACGATCCGTCCCGACGCGACCGCGGTGGCGACCGGCGAGGCCGGCCTGGAGGCGGCACTGATCGACCACCCGGTCGACACGGCGGGACGGCTGGCGGTGTGTCCGGCGTACGCGCCGTTCGAGCGCCTGGCCCGCGCGAAGGCTCCCGACGCCGCCGAGCGGTTCGGGGCGGCGATCCGCGACGCGACCGCCGCCTTCGACCACGTCCTCGTGGACACGCCGCCGGTCGCCGCGAACCAGGCGGTCGCGGCCGTCTCGGCGGCCGACCGGGTCGCGCTGGTCGTACCGGCGACCCGGCGCGGCGCGGACGCCCTGCCGCGCATGCGCGACCGCCTCGACGACGTAGGCGTCGGGGAGGTCCGGTCGGTCGTCAACCGCGCCGGCGGGGACCACCCCGTCGAGCACGCCGACGCGGTGATTCCGGTCGCGGACGCGACCCCGACCGGGGCGGGGCCGACCTGTGCGGACCCGGACGACTCGTTCGCCCCGGCTGTCGCCGCGGCGGTCGAGACGGTAGTGGACGCGTCGCTGGACCTGTCGTTTCCCGAGACGGAGGGGCTGTCGGGGTACCTCTAGCGGAGGTCCGGGACGTCGCTCATCGTGCCCGCGAGGGCGTCCCGCTTGTCGACGGCCGCGTCGCCGGGCGGGGCGAGGGCGTCCTCGACGGCCTCGCGGGCCGCGGGAATCGGGTCGTGCGTCTCGACGTACGCCGCGAGCGCGAAGTCGGCCTCGTCGCCGCCGGTCAGCGCGACCGCCTCGGTCCGGGGGAGCTCGCCCGCCAGCCAGTCGCGGACGACCTCGCGGCCCGTCGGCCCGAGCGGCGTGACCCGCTCGCCGAGCAGGTGGAGCGCCCGGGCGGCCGTCGCGGGGGCGACGCCGGCCGCCGCGGCACACGCTCCGACGCTCTCGCCCGCGGCGTAGGCTTCGACGACCGTCGCCGCCCCCGCCGGCGTGCAGGGCAGGGCGTCGGCGAACGGTCGCAGCCGGTCGACCAGGTCGTCGGCTGTGTCGTCGACGGTAGCCACGCCCCGGTCGCGCTGCTCGGCCGTCGTCTCGACCCCATCAGCGATGTCCGACAGCGCCATCGTGCGAGTTATTCGTCGTCACGTGTAATAAAATTACGTCTGAAGTGGGGAATAAATCGGGGTCGCCCCCGCCGTTTTGTCCGCGCCGGCCGTGCGTACCGGACGATGGACGCGGGCGCGGCGTTCCAGGCGGTCGGCATCGGCGAATACGACGACGCGCTGGTACTGGTGGTGCAGTTCCTGGCGGGGTTTCTGACGGTGTTCCTGCCGGCGTGGCTGCTCGTGTTGCCGGCGTTGAAGCGGGTCGTCCGGCAGCGCAACCGGGGCAATCCGACGCTCCGCGGAGCGATACAGCGGTACGTCAGCGGGGCGGCAATCGTCGTGGCGGTGCTCTCGGGGCTGGTGGCCGCCGGCTACGGCCGGGTGCTGACCGGGTCGGCCCTCGTCGTGGCGGCGGCCACGCTCACGGTCGGCGTCGCCGGCCGGGAGGTCATCGGCGACCTCGTCAGCGGGCTCTTTCTCGTCACCGACCGGAAGTTCAACGTCGGCGACCGGATCGCCTGGGCCGACAGCGAGGGCATCGTGGAGGCGATCAGTTTCCGGATCACGCGGGTCCGGACCGCGGACAACGAGGTCATCACCGTCCCGAACGGCGACCTCGCAACCGGCGTCGTGCGGCGTCCTACAGCCGCGACCAGTACCGGATCACCGAACGCCTCGCGGTCGGCTACGGAGCCGGCTTCGGCAACGTCGAGACTGCGGTGCTTTCGGCCGTCGAGGAGCAGCCGGCCGTCCTGGCCGACCCCGCGCCCCGCTCCGACCACTCCCGTCGCGCCGAGGAGCGCCCGCATGACGCCCCGTCTGGAAAACGTCTGCATGCGACACGGACCCGTTCGCCCGCGGGCGGGGTAACGGTTGTTTCCAGGTACGTACATTACCGGAACCGCTAGCCCGCCAGCGGGGACCAGACACCGAAATACCAGCGGGACGCAGGTGGTCGCATGACCGGGTCCCCCGACCGGACGCCCCCGGAGCCCGACCTGCCCACGGACCTGCGGGAGTGGATGCGGGAACAGGACGCCGAGACGCTCCGCGCCCTCGCGGCCGATGCGGAGCGGATGGCCGACCAGGCGGACGACCGAGGGACGCCCGAACCGGACGGAACCGCACGGACCGACGACGACGGGGCCGAGGTCGCTCCCGAGGGGTGGGACGATGCCGAGTGGCGGGCGACCGTCGCGGACGCCGACGCCCCGCCGCGGGCGACTGTCACGGTCAAGGAGATCAACGACAACCGGTACTACTACTACCAGTGGCGCGAGGGCGACCGGGTCAAGTCGGCGTACATCGCGCCCGTCGCGCCCTCGGAGTGACCGGCCGGAGGGTCAGGGTTCCAGGATTTCGACGAGGTTTCCTTCCGGGTCGCGGACGAACAGGATGCGCGTTCCGCTGGCAGTCGTCCGCGGGTCGCTTATCGTCGACACGTCGTCGGGCAGGTCCGCGTGGAAGGCGTCGAGGTCGTCGACCGACAGCGCGAGGTGGGCGGCCCCAGGTTGGTTGACCGTCGTCGCGTGGCAATCCTCGCCCCCGGGGTCGTACGCGACGAGTTCGACGCGGACGCCGCCACCGTCGAGGTGGGCGAAGTCCGCGCGAGCGCCAGCGACGCCGACGCCGTCAGCGAACGCCTCCCCGCCGACCGAGAAGCGGTCGATCACGTCGAGTCCGAGCACGTCCCGGTAGAAGGCCACGGCGCGGTCGAGGTCGCGGACGGTGATGCCGACGTGGTGCGTACGCGTCTCCTGCATACCCGACGCGGCGGCCGCCCGGCGGTTATGCGCTTCGGCTCCCGACGGCAGGACGGAACGGGCCCGGGCGACGAGACGGGACGAGACACCGAGGAAACGGGACGGGACTCTAGTAGGTCCGGTAGCTCGCGGACCCGACGTCGATCCGGACGAGCGTGTTGCCCGACCAGGCGTCGTCGTCGGCCCCGTACTTCCGGTTGATCCGGCGGTTGGCGTCCCGGGTCGCCGCCTCGTCTTCGACGACCGTGGCGGTGCCGAGCAGCGTCACCGTCCACTCGGGGCTGGCCGCCGGCCCCCGCTGGACGGCCAGCGAGACGCGGGGATTGGCCCGGAGGTTGGCGAGTTTACGGCCGGTCGTCAGCACCTCGACGGTGCCGTCCTCGTAGCGGTACCACACCGGCGCGACGTGCGGCCGGTCGTCGCTGCTCGTGGCGAGGTACGCCGCCAGGGGGTCGCCGGTCAGCAGTTCCTCGATTTCGGGTGGGACAGTCTCCGCCACGGTAGCGCTATCGTGCCCCGCGGACATAGCTACTCGGTCGCTCGCGGCCGAACCGGCGGAATCCGCACCCGGGAGACCGGAAGGGACCAATCCGTCCGGGCAGAGCCACACAGTTTTGCCGCGGGCGTTCCGAGTGTCCGCATGGACGACGATCCGACACCGACGCCCGGAGGGGCTGGCGGATGACGGGCGTCTACGAGCGTGCCCTCGGCGGAGCGGCCGACCGGCTGCACCCGGAAGTGCGCGCCCGGTACGACGTCGACGGGGACGACGAGGCGGTCTGTGTCGGCCGGGGACGGATGCACATCAGCCGGGGGACCCACGTCGTGCCGGCGCTGTGGGCGATGACCGCCCAGGATCTGTTGTTCCCCGAGGCGGGGACGGACGTCCCGTTCGTGGTCTACACCGCCTGCTTCCGGGACGACGGGCGGGAGGTACTCTCGACCGTCCGCGAGTTCGAGTTCGGGCGCACCCGGCGGTTCGTCTCGCGCACTGTCTGGGACCCGGGCGACGGGCGGTTGCTCGACTTCCTGGGGACCGGCGGCCACCTCGTGACGGAACTGCACGCCGACGTCGAGGCCGGCGCGCTCGTGGTCACCGCGGGCCGGCAGTGGGTGCGGATCGGGGGGCGCTACCGGCGCGTGCCCGGACCGCTGGCCGTCGACGTGGAAGTGAGAGACCGGTACGATCCGGCCGCCGAACGGTTCGCGGTGTCCGCGACCGTCGAGAACCCCCTCGCGGGGCACGTCCTCAGCTACCGGGGGACCTTCGACCAGGAGTTCCGGGACGCCAGCGACGTGCCGGCCGACGGCCGGCACACGCGCCCGGTCGGACGGCTCCCGCCGGCCCGACCGACGGGCGGCGGCCGCCCGTAGTCGCTACGCCAGCGGGAACGGGAGACGAGACCGGAAGATGACAGACCGAGAATCGCCGGACGGCGGGAGAACCTACGGGGGTACCACCCCGCAGGTGCGACAGCGGCTGGTTTCCGCGTCGGCGTCCCACGCCAGGACGCCCTCGCCACAGGACCGGCAGGGGGCGGCGTACGACGAGCGGACGAACGTTCGGTTCTGAGCGGACATTGCACCCGGATCTGCCACGGCCTCGGTGTTAAAAATTCCGTATCATGGAGCTAAATGAGATTAAGGTGTTCAAACATCCATACTATACATCCTATACTTTACGCACGGTCATATCTTCCCCGATTTTCTGGACTTCCACAGAACCATTTTCGCCAACCCGGCGGGCAATAACCTACCGGTGACCGGTAGGTAAAGGACCGGTCTCGGGGCGTTCGTTCCGCGTCTCCGGGCGTTTTTTAAACACCGTCGGGGACGAAGTTTCGACCGTGATGAGTTCGGCATCAACCCGACAGGACTGTCCCGAGTGCGAGGGACGGCTCGAACGAACCGACCAGGAGACGATCTGTGCGCGGTGTGGTCTCGTCGTGGCCGAGGACAGGCTGGACCGTGGCCCGGAGTGGCGGACGTTCGGCGACGACGCCGACGACCGGAACCCCGAGCGGACGGGGGCGCCGCTGACCAGGTCGCGCCACGACCGCGGGCTGACGACCGAGATCGGCCGGTCGACGCGGCTGAAAGGCTGCAAGCGGCGGCGGATCGCCCGGATGCGCCGCCAGCACAACCGCGCGCGGATCGCCTCGAAGGCCGAGCGCAACCAGGTGTACGCGTTCACCGAGATCCGGCGGCTGGTCGACCGGCTCGACCTGCCCGCGTCGATCCGCGACCGGGCGTGCGTGCTCTTCGAGTCCGCACAGTCGGAGGACCTGCTCCGCGGGCGCTCGCTGGAGGGGTTCGCGGCCGCGACGGTGTACGCGACCTGTCGCGCGGACGCGCTCTCGCGGACGCTGGGCGAGGTGGTCGGCGTCGCGCGCGCCAGCGAGGCGGAACTCAAAGCCGCCTACGACGCGCTCAACCGGGAACTCGGCCTGCCGACCGGCCCGATCGACCCGGCTGAGTACCTCGCGCGGTTCGCCAGCCGGCTCGACCTGCCACAGCGGATCGAGCGGCGCGGCCGGGAACTCGTCGCCGAGGCCGCCGAGATGGGCGTCGTCGCCGGCCGGAACCCCGGCGGAGTCGCGGCGGCCTGCCTCTACACCGCGGCCACCGAGGACGACGACGTCGAACTGACCCAGCAGGCGGCCGCGGAAGTCGGCGGCGTCACGCCCGTGACGCTCCGGTCGACCTACTACGACCTCACGCGGGAGTAAATCCCCCGCGCCAGCGTCCGGAACTGCTCGGCCGGCGGACTCTCCGGCGCGGCCGCCGCGACGGGAACGCCCTCGCGCTGTGCGTCAGCCAGCGCCCGCGACTCCGGGACCCGGACCAGCGGCGCGCCGAGCGTCCGCTCGACGCGCTCGGCCGGCGCGTCCGGGCCGGCCCGGTTCAGGACGACCGCGGCCAGGCCGGCGTCGAGTTCCCGCGCCAGCGCCCGCGCCCGGAGCGCGTCCGAGAGGGCCGCCCGGCTCGGCGTCGTCACCAGCACGCAGGCCGCCGCCGCCAGCAGCGCGATGCCGACGTCCCCGCCCAGTCCAGCGGGGCAGTCGACGACGACCCGGCCGTACTCGGCGGCGACCGCGTCGACGGCGTCGACCAGCCCCCGCGGATCGGCCGCGCGTGCGCCAGCGAGCGACCGGCCACACGGGAGGATGGGCACCGGGCCCCCCTCCCTGACCGCCTCCAGCGGATCGGCCCGGCCGCCGAGCACGTCGTGGAGGTCGGGACCGCGAGGACACGGCAGGTCCGCCATCCCGAGGTCGCCGTCGACGACGACGGCGTCCAGTTCGGCGGCCAGGTTGTACGCGACGGTACTCTTGCCGACCCCGCCCTTGCCGCCAGTGACCGCGAGGATCATGATAGCCGCTCGAACGTCCCGACCGGGACCGACAGCCCGTCCGCCCGGTCGGCCAGCGCCTCGATCCGGTCGGCAACCCGGGCCATCGCCCGCCTGTCGCGCTCGAGGGCACGCGCCAGCCGCCGCGCCCCGTCGAGCCCGTCTGCCCGTTCGAGTTCCCGCGTGGCCGCCGCGAGCGTCGTCGCGTCGGCCAGCCGCTCGGCGTCGGCCAGCCGTCTCTCGACCCCGTCGAGCCAGCGGCCGACCGCCGCCGGAAGGTCCGGCCGCCGATCCGGTGGAGAAGGGGTCCCCCGACCGGATGGGGAAGGAGTCCGCTGGTCCGGTGGAGAAGGAGTCCCCCGACACCCGGACGCGTCGGCGTCGAGCGGTCGGTTCGGCGGCGACTCGGGGTCGGGAACGGCGTCCCGCGGCGGCCGCGGGTCGCCCAGCGCGCGGACGACGCCCGCCGGCGACGGCTCGACGTCGGGGACGGCCGGCGACGACGGCGCGGAGTCGTCGTCGACCGGTTCCGTCCACGCGACGGTCGCGGGTGGATCGGCGGGCCGGGCCGGCGTCGCGTACCCCAGCGTGCGGTACTCGCCGGGGGCGAGGACGCCCTCGAAGCCGTCCTCGTCCCAGCCGCGCGCCGGGACGCCGCGTTGCCGCGGCGGCCACACCGGGCCGTCGAGCCGGCTGTCGATCCTGACCCGGCGCGGGTCGTCGCCGTTCGCTACGAGCAGTTCCACGAGCGTCACCCCGTTCTGCCGGCGGTGCCGGCACGACAGCGACACCATGGCGGCGGTGGTCGCCCTATCCGGTATAAACTACAGCCGGATCACAGGCGCGTCGAGCCAGTCGGCCGCGGCCGTCGCGTCCGGGAACCGGTCGCAGTCGAGCACGACCGGGGCTGCCAGGTCGGCCACGCGCGCGACCCCGAGCGCCGCCGTCGCGGCCCCGGCGTCGAACGGGTCCCCGTCGTGACCGAGTTCCCGGACGGCGGAAGCAAACTCCGTCCGGACGGTCTCGACCAGGTGAGCCCGCGCCTCGCGTTCGAGGTTGGCGATCCGGTCTTCCAGCCGGAGCCGCCGCTCGCGGACGTCCCTGGCGGCGCGCGCCGCCTCCCGGCGGTCGTCGAGGCGCTGTCTGGCGGCGATCCGTTCCGTCTCGACCTCGGAGAGTTCCCGGGCGGCGGCCACCAGGTCGGACCGGGCCGTCTCGGCGTCCCCGCCGGCGTCCCGGAGAGCGGCCACCGCGCCGCGGCGTTCGGCGACCCGCTCGCGGAGGTCGGTCACCTCGCCGGCCAGGTCGGCCAGGTCCCGGTGGGGGACGGCCAGCGCCGCGTCGGGCGGGTCGAGGTCGTCGAGTCGCTCCCGGAGCGTGGCGACCTGCTCGTCCTGCGGGGCGTCTGTGCCCCGGGACCGGGCCGCCTCGGCCAGCGCCGTCCGGGTCCGCAGGCCCATGCCGTCGGTAACCAGGCCGACGCGGTCGTGGACCGGGCCGGGATCGGGACACTCGACCGCCACGTCCGCGGCCGTCCCCCGGACCGCCGCCGCGACCGTCCCGGCGTCGACCGGCACGTCGGAGAACGACACCGCCCGCCCCCGGCGGACGCGGTCGCCGACCCGGACGATCATAGCTCGCGCGCTTTCATACGCTCCGCCGAGGGGTGGTCGGTCCCGGCGGCGAACCGCTCGTAGGGAGTGTTCGGGTGGGCCTCGGACTCGTAGGCCGCGGCGGCCTCCCGGACCGGCGCGGGGACGGCGCTGTACGGATTCAGCGGCCGCGTGCGCTCTATCTGCACGTCCGATCCGTGTCGCTCCCGCAACCGGAGCGCCTGGAACGCGCCGAACTCGGTGTCCGCCAGCAGTGCCGCCCGGCCGAACCGCCTGACCACGGTCCCCTCGTGGGCCCGGCAGGCGTTCCTGAGCGTCCGGCGGGCCACCCGCGAGTACGCGACGACCAGCAGCATTGCCGACTTCTTCCGCGCATAATTTGATAAATCTAGGGTCGGAAAATAGTCAGTCGAGGCGTTCGACCGAGAAGTCGCCGGGATCGGCCACCAGGTCGTCGACGCGCTCGCGGGCGGCGGCCGCCGAGGGGGCGACGACGACGACGCCGTCGGCCGGGCCGTCGCCGGTGGCCCGGTAGGCGCTCCGGTCGGGGTCGTCGAACTCCGTGGCGTACGTCCGGAGAGTCCCGCGGACGCGTCGCTCCAGGGTCCCGAGGTCGATCTCCCCGGCCTCGAAGGCCGAGAGCGCCTCTTCGACGTTCCGGAGCGCGGAGATGCGGTCCATCCGGATCGGACTCCGGGCGGGTCGCCCATATGTGTTCGCGTTCGGGACCGTCCGGCCGCGCAAACGTCTGGCCGGCAGGTGATACGAACGCCGCAAGAACTAATTTTTTCGGAATCGTGATACGACGTCGCATGCCGTCGAACACGGTCGGAGGCGACATCTCGCGGCGCGTACTGCTGGGTGCGCTGGCCGGGACGGCCCTGCTGGGGAGCACTCGCGTGCAGGGTCGGCAGAATCTCGACGAGAACGCGGGCAAGAAACAGTACCAGGGGGACCGCGCCAACACCGGATACATCCCCGAGGAGTGTCCGCCGACCGCGAACGTCCGGAAGGAGTGGGAGATCGACCCCGACGAACTCCGGACGACGGACATGGCCATCATCACGACCGCCAACGTCACCTACGGCTTCGACGAGAGCGTTTACGTGGTCGGAAAGCATCGGGGGGCTATCCTCGACGTCGATCCCGAGAGCGGGTCAGTCGGGGCCCGGTGGCGGGCCGACGACTTCGACGGGGAACTCACGACGCCGGCAGCCTGGAACGGCGTGCTCTACGTCGGCGCGGGTGAGAACGACGCCGGCTTCGAAGGGACCCACGGCGTCGTCTACGCCGTCGATCTCTACGACGAAGGAACGGTGTGGCGATCCGGCGTCGGCCGGGGACCGGCCTACGTGACCGCCAGCAACGACCTCTACGTCGGGAGCAAAGGTGCACTCTACGCGCTGGACGCCAGAGAGGGGTCCGGCCTGTGGACGGACGTACCGGACGACGCCGACGCACAGGTCGGCTACCCCGCGGTGGCCGGCGAGACAGTCGTGTACGCGACCGACGCCGGCGGCGTGTACGCGCTCGGCGAGGGAGGGAATCGGCAGTGGAGCGCCGATGTGGGCGGCGGTGGGACACACGTCAGCGTCGACGACGGGGTGGTCTACGCGGGCAGCGCGGACGCTCCCTCGGTCCGCGCGCTCGACCTGTCCGGCGGGAGCGTGCGCTGGGAGACCGCGATAGCTGGCCCGGTGACGCATCCGCCGGCGGTCGCCGGTGGGCGCGTATACACCTTCGTCCGGGAGAACGGCGAGGAAGACGGTGCGGGCGTGCTGACGGCGCTGGACGCGGCGACCGGCGACCGGCTCTGGGAGTTCCGGACGACGAGTGTCTACATCGGCCCCCGGCCACCGCTCGTGAGCCGCGACGCCGTGCTCGTCGTCGGCAACCCGAAACCCTACGACAACCTCAACAACGCGGTCTACGTCGTCGACGCCGCGTCCGGCGACCGGCGCGCACGGATCGACCTCCGGCAGGACCCGGGAACGTCCGCGCCGGTCGTTCTGGAGGACACGCTCTACGTCGCCGACAACAGCGTCGGGATCGGCTACCTCTCGGCGCACGTCGGCGACACGCGGTGTGGCGATCCGCCGTCGCCGCCGGATGGTGGGGATGGTGGCGACGGCGGGAGTGGCGACCGCCACTCGCTGATGATCGGCGCGAACGGCCCCGTCGACTACACCCTCCGGGTCGACGGCTCGCTCGAACCCGACACCGACGGCGGGAACTACACCGCCGACCCCGGCGACGAACCCACCCGCGAAGGCGGCCTGTGGACCGTCAGCGATTCGACCGGCCCCGCCCCCGAGGACGCAGGGGGCTTCACCTACCTCGGCGACCGCTACATCTTCGACGGGTCGGTCGAGGACCTGTCGCTCGCGCCCGCCAGCGGGGTCGACGTGGCGCTGTATCTCGACGAACGCCGGGCCACGCGCGACGAGGTCGCCCGGGTGTCCAGCGGTCGCCACTCGCTGATGGTCGGCGCGAACGGCCCCGTCGACTACACCCTCCGGGTCGACGGCTCGCTCGAACCCGACACCGACGGCGGCGACTTCTCGGCCGATTCTGGTGACGAACCCACGCGCGAAGGCGGCCTGTGGACCGTCGACGATTCGACCGGTCCCACCCCGGAGGACGCAGGGGGCTTCACCTACCTCGGCGACCGCTACATCCTCGCCGGATCGGTCGAGGACCTGTCGCTCGCGTCCGCCGGTGGGGCCGACGTGGCGCTGTATCTCGACGAACGGCGGGTGAGCCGCGCCGAGTTACTCCGGTCGCGCTAGGTCGTCCGGAGGTGGTCGGTCCGGGGCTCGTAGACCTCGCCTTTCTGCTTGAGCTTCTCGATTTCGTGTTCGGCCTTCGTCGCCTCCATGCCGACCTCCTCGGCCCGTTCGAGCACCCGATCGACGGGCGCGCCCTCGTCGTACTCCTCCTCGATGTCCGCGATGAGCGCCTTGAGGTTCTTGATGCGGTCGCGCTGTGACTTGGAGGTGCCCGTCTCGACCACGTCGGCGTCCAGTTCCCCCGTCTCGGGGTCGACGCCGATGTCCTGCAGGCACGACCGGACGATGTCGATGACCCGCTCGGCGTCCGCCGCCTCGACCTCGTCGGAGAGGCGCACCCGCGCCGACGCCTCGGAGAGGCGCACCAGCGCCTCCAGTTTCCGGGCGGTGACCGGCACCGGCGCGTCCTCGGCCTGGCCCTTCGAGCGCAACTCGACGTAGAAGTCGCGGATCGCCGCCTTCGCCTCCTCGGTCATCGTCGGGAAACAGGTCCGCTTGGCGTAGGCGACGTACTTCCGGAGGAGTTCGGCGTCGATCACCGGCGCGACCTCCTCGGTGACGCTCTCGACCTCCTCGGCCGAGACGTTCGAGGTCGCCGTCTCCTGGCGGTGGGTGTGTAGCTCCCCGGCGTAGTTTGTCTGGATGATGTGGTCCGCCAGGTCGGCGTCCTTCTCCTCGTCGGGCTGGTCTGTCACGGTGAAAATCAGGTCGAACCGCGAGATCAACGCCGGTTCGAGGTCGATCTGCTCGCCGATGGGCTCGTACTGGTCGAACCGGCCGTACTTCGGGTTGGCCGCGCCGAGGAGCGAACACCGCGATTTGAGTGTCGCGTTGATTCCTGCCTTGCTCACGCTGATCGAGTTGTGGAGCACGACGCCCTGGCTGACGAAGGTGTTCGTCGGTTCGACCGTGACGTCATACACCCAGTCACAGGCGAACTCGCCCTCGTTCGGGACGGTCTCGACGTCGGTGACCCGGTAGTACCGGAGGTCGCACTGTGCTTCGAGCGCGTCGGCCCGACGCTCGAACTCGTCGAGCGCGCCGCGGACGGCCCGTTTCGCGGCCGCCGTCAGGCGCGACCGCCTGGCGGCGTCGTACCCGCCCTCCTCGGCGTAGTGGACCGCACTCGGGGTCTCGCCGTCGAGACGGTCGGCCAGTTCTCGTCCGGACCACCCGACGCTCGAACGGACTGCCGCGAGCGTGTCGGCGTCGTCGAGCGCGTCCGAGACCGCGGCCGTCCGGTCCCGGAGTGAGCGCAGTTCGTCGCGGACCGTCCCGACCCGGACGCCGAATCCCTCGTCGAGGTGCGGCCGGAGCTCGCCGGTCAGCCGGACGCCCAGGAGGCGCTTCAGGTCCCTGAGTTCGCGGGCGGCCGCCGTCGGCAGGACGTCGTGGTGGCGCGGCGTCTCTTCGCTCCGCCCGGCGAACGCCCGTGCCCCTGCGTGCCGGTCGTCGGCCGGATCGACGACCTGCTCGACGAACCGTCGGGTCGAGTCCCCCACGACGTGCGTCTTCCAGGAATCCGTGGTCGTGTCGTGGTGGACGCGGGCAGCGACGCCGATCTTCCCGAGCGCGTCGGCGTAGTCCGCTGCCAGTCCCTCCGACGCCGTCGAGAAAGCCACCGCCTCGCTCTCGACGCCCCCGTCGCCGGCGAACGCGCCGACGAGGAATCGCCGGATGTGCTCCGCCGAGGCCCCGAGCACGGCGGCCGGGATGCGCTTCTCCCGGGCCGTCCGCATCACCTCGGGAACGTTCGCCTCGAACCACCGGTACAGCTCCGTCGACACCCACCGCTTGGTGACCGTGCCGGCCGCGTCGGTCGTGTCCGTGCTCTCGGTCCCGAACACGTCGCGCATCAGCCCGTCCATGCGGACGAGCAGCCGCTCGTCCTGATTCGAGAAGCCGATCCCGTGTGCCGATCCCGCGTGGGCGTGTCCCTCGGCGACGAGCAGGCCCAGTATCTCCGCCAGGTCCGGCGACAGCTCCCCCGGGAAGTCGACGTCGTTCTCGTCGCCGACGCGTGGTTCGTCGGCGAATTCGACCGGCGACGCCGAGTTCGGGAGCCTGCGCGGCGCGGGAACGAACGCCCCTTCCTCGACGTCGCGTGCGGGGACCGTCTCCACGGCCGCGCCGACGTCGGACTCGTCGCATCCGCCGGCGACGAACATCGGGTGGTCGGGCGTCACGAGCACGTCGCGGCCGTTCGAGAAAGTCACGCGGACGAACTCCTCGGGTGCCTCGTGGCGACTCACCCGGTCGATCGGCCGTTTCGTCACTTCGTTCGTCTCCAGATCGACCGAGTGGACGCCCGCGTCGTCGACCGGGAGTATCTCGCAGTCGACCCCGTCGACGACCGCGTCGGGGTCGGCGGCCATCTTCGCGTCGACGAACTCCCCGATCTCGACGCGGCGGCCGTCGGCCAGCAGGACCTCCGAATTCGGGTGGTAGGACTGCTGCTCGAGCGCTTCGTGCATCGCAGAGCGGTCCTCGGGGCGCATCTTGTCCAGTTCGTCGACGGCCGCGATGCCCTGGTCGGCGAGCACGAGCGCGCCGGCTTCGAGCGTCCACTGCTGGCCGTCCCCGAAGTCGTCGCGAACCGCAGCGGCAGTAAGGCCTGCGGACGACGATCCCTTCCCGGAGGTGTACACCGAGCGGGGAGCGATGTTCCGGATGTACTGGAGGAGCTGTGAATTGTGTGAAATGACGTTGTTGGATACGTAGCTGTGGGTCCCGCCAACTTCGAGATCGTAGACCCAGTCATAGGCGGGATCTATACGTTCGATTTCTTCGATCGTGTCCCAGAAAACATCTCCGCCACTGAATGCTCTGAGACGCTCCACAGCACTGCGGGATTGTAGACCCCGATCAATGCGCTCCAAGACAATCCGTGTTGCATCCG
This sequence comes from Halobacteriales archaeon QS_1_68_17, assembly GCA_003021105.1. Lineage (GTDB taxonomy): Archaea > Halobacteriota > Halobacteria > Halobacteriales > Haloarculaceae > QS-1-68-17. The sequence continues at coordinate 27,931 of PXRG01000023.1, read as the reverse complement.
AAACAATGCCGCCATCTGGTACCGCATTGTTTCGCTCGTAGTAGCTGACGGCAGTCTGTGAGAGTTCCGTTCCAGCAGCGACGGCTTCTTGTGATATATTCAACTCTTCACGGGCTGTTTTAATATCCTCCCAGCGTCCGTTCAGCACCCGATCCCGTTTCTTCAATAACCAGTCAATCCGTTGTTCAAATGTGTCTAGAACAGTCTGAAGACTCGCCTTCCCGGGATGTCGGTCACCACGTTCGTAGTGTTGATATGTCGTCCGGGGTATCCCACATTCAGACTGTGCGAGTCCCAATCGGTCGCGTATCTTCCGGAGTTCGTCCGCGACATTCGGGACGATATCGAGGTTCGTGTTTCCGTCAACATCCTCGTGAGCGGCTACGGCCGTCGTTTTCCGGTCCGTAATAAATCCGATCTCCGCGACGTACCGCTGGAACTGTGATCCACTGATCCTGAGCCGCCAGCTTTTCCCCTTTCTATCCGAAAGTTGAGATCTGATCCCGACACCGAGTAAAATACTCCGAACGTCTTCCAGCAATTCGTGACTCATCGAAGCCACTGTTATCTCGCGTTGAGTGGCGGAAACGTGTGCTTCGGCTTCCAGATATGCACGGATGAATGCCGTTTTGATTTCAGCGGTCGCCGTCATCAGATCGTCCGGAACGCATTGATCGGCGGACGGCTGGAGTATCGACGGTTCGAGATTTTCGAGGAAGCTCACCAGTTCGCTCGAACCGGAGATGATCTCCCGCGCCGTTTTCCCCTCCGACGGTCCACGCTCGAAGTGGTTTACACCAAGTTCGTCAAGTACGCCAACAACATCGTCAAGCACTTCTCGGGCATCATTTGTCACCGAGACGTAACCAGTATTGTCACTCCTCCGTTCTACATATCCTTCACCGATGACATACCCGACAAATCGGGCGAGGGAGGGCGTCCATTCCGCGGGTAGGTCAAGTCTGACAGCATTGTTCGACTGAGAGCGTCGATAGTCAATATCGAGTGTGTCGGTACCAGTGGTCGTCAGTTTGTGAGGTGTGGCGACGTAATCTCCTTCCGATAGTTCGTCGGCACGAACTGGTTCGAACTGACAGCTGGACTGGACGAACAGCGGATGGGACGGGCCTCCCGGCTCGACGTCCCGGCCTGCGACCGGGAGGTGCTGCTCGACCGCCTTGATTACTTCGGGGGCGTCGTCGACCGGTGTGGGGTCGGTGAGATTGTCGTCGACGAGATCGCCGATTCGTACCTCTCGGCCGTTCGCAAGCGTCACGTTCGTATCGGGTCGGACACACTTCCCGGTTCCGGGGTCCCCGATCAGGAGCATGTGGAGGTCGCCGCGGATGCGCGAGCCGTCGGGGAGGTGTTTGGTCACGCCCGAGAAAAGCTGGAGGATCATCGCCAGTTTCTGCTCTTCGTAGCCGTAGATCGAGGGGGCCATCGAGTCGACCATCCGCTCGTAGATGTCCGGGGCGTTCGACAGTTCGATGATCTCCTTCTTGTCGGCGTCGGTGATCTCCATGTCCTCGAACTGCTCGTCCTGGATCTCGACGCTGACCCCGTCCATGTAGACGTCGAAGACGGGGGATTTCTCCTGGTTGTTGCCCTGCTGGTCGAGGTGGAGGACGCCCGTGACCCGGACGTTGTCGCCGGCCGTCACTTTGCCGGTGATGTCGTCCTCGATGTGGACGTCGATGCTCTGGGGGGTTTCGCCGCCGCGCAGTCCCTCGGGGCTCTCCTGGATCCGGAGCTTCTGTGCGTCGACGAACTCCGACTGGTCGAAGTTGATGCGAAAGGGGCCCTGGCGCTCGCAGCCCTGGCACTCGTGGGGTTCCTGGAAGTCGCCGCTGGTCTGGGGGATGCGCGTGAGCGTCCCGCAGCGTTGACACTCGAAGGCGGCCTGCTGGATCTTCGGCCGGACGTTCGTCGCCTTGCGGACGATACCCTGGACGCTGATGAGCGTCCCGCGGTGGTCGGCGCGGATCGCGCGAATCTCGGTCGTCTCGGGGAGGTTCCGGACGCGGACGTGTGCCTGCCCGAGCTTGACGTCGACCGGGAGGTCGTACATCCGCAGGGCCTCCTCGGCGTACTCCTGGAACTCCTCGGGGTGGGAGCTGTAGTCGTCGGCGAGGTCGGGGTCGAACCGGTAGAGGTCCTGCCAGTCGACGTACAGCGACCGCTTTTCCGTGGGGTACTTCTGTGCGAGTTCGCCGATCTCGTTGCGGTAGTAGTTCCGGTAGAACTCCTCGAACGCGTCTATCAACTCGGTGTTCTCCGCGCGCGCCATTCAGTACCTGCCTTTGCGCTCGCTCCGGTATTAACCTTCCCACGTCCCGACCGCCCGGTATCGGATCGCGGTCGGCGGATATCGATCGTACGGCCGGCCCGCGGCGAACACCCGGGCGGTCGGACACTTCCCGACGACCGAGGAGTCGAGTGGAACGAGGTACGCCAGAATCGATTGCCTATTCTTCCATTAATCCGGGTACCAGTGGACATATTCAATTCTTTTTCGTATATTTGCGCCCATGCACCCATATATAGAAGAAATAGTAACGTTCATACAGTCACAGATGCTGTATCTGATACTCCACAATGAGCCACAGAGACCGGTCACCGGGGAGTCGGGAACCCGGACACGGTGCGAACGGGGAGGAACGCGACCGCGTCGACGCCGGTCTCGCTCTCCTCGCGGACGTCCGGCGACGGGAACTCGTCGACTATCTGTCGACGGCCGGCGACGGGACGATCGCGCTGGAGGAACTCGCCGAACAGATCGGGGACGACGACGAGACGGATCGCCTCCGGCGGTCGCTCTACCACAGGCACCTCCCGAAACTCGCCGCACACGGCGTCGTCGAGTTCGACGCCGAACGCCAGGCGGTTCGCTACGTCGGCCACGAGCGCGTAGAAGAGATCCTCGCGTCGTTGTGAGAGCAGGGGGCAGGACAGTCCGGTTCGGCCGCCGACCTGCCGGCCAGTTCGGCCCCACGCGGTGATCGTTCTTTCGGACGGCCGGGTGCCGACATCGCAGTTCTCGCGGATTCCGGACTAGCCACACCCGCTCCAGCCGCACTCTCTGCACAGCGAACACCCACCCTCGGGGACGACGTCGGGATTGCCACACCGGGGACACCGGCGCATTACGCCTCTCCCTCCCCGCGTTCCTGCCGGTCGTCGGTGTCGGTCCCGCGGGCGAGTTCGGCGGGCAACGTGGCGCTGTATGCGTCAGTCATGTGCCCGAGGTCGCCGAGCCGTCGGCGTCGACCTCGGCGATCCGGCGGCAGTAGTCGGCGGCGGCCAGTCCCGCGGTCGGGCCGGTCCCCACGACGCCGACGCCCGCCTGGGTGACCTCCCACTCGTCGCCGGTGCGGTACAGTTCGATCAGCGTCCGTCCGTGTAGTTGTCGGGTCACACTCGCGGGGACGGACGGGAAAAAAGCGTTTGCAGGGCCGTTTCCGGGTTTCCGGAAATCGACTCTTTCCGGGTTCGGTGTGTCTATTCGACGCGAAATTTCCGAGCCGCTGACCGTTCCCGGAGTCGACGAAATCGGCATCGAGTAGCCGGGTCCGGTCGGCACGATCCGCGATTTTTTGTTTCGAGAACTGCATACCAAAACATAAATTTCGGAACATATTTGTTGGGATACTCCTATGCATCGATGGACGGCGAAGAACAGGCCCCTTCCCACTCCCCCCAACATCTGTTCCCCGCCGTCCTTTCCCCGTACTTCCTGTTTGGAACCGGAGTGAGCGCGGATCGGCCGTAACGTTGCCGTTTCCCACGCGACCCGTTCGACGGCGGAGACGCGTTCCGCTACCGGTCGGGACTGTCTCGCGGGGTCGGGCGCAGTTAGAGAGGCAAAAGTCTCCGCGATTTTACAGCATGGGACCGCCCGGATTCGAACCGGGGTGACGAGCACCCAAGGCTCGGAGGATACCAAGCTACCCCACGGTCCCGCATATCCGGTAGCACGCGGCGGAGTGTAAAGCGTTTCGTTGCGCGGCAGGCCGCTCACACCGGCCAGAAGAAGGCGGTCCCGGCGGTCGTCACGACGGCGAACACCACCTGTAGCGGCGTCCCGACGCGGAAGTAGTCGGTAAACCGGTACCGCCGGGACCGTAGACGAAGAGGTTCGTCTGGTAGCCGACGGGTGTCATGAACGCGGTCGAGGCGGCGAAGGTCACCGCGAGGACGAACGCGAACGGGTTCGCGCCGAGGTCCGCGGCGACCTGGCGCTGGCGGCCCGGGCGGTCGGCGAGCCCAGCGAGCCCGTCCAGCGGGCGCTTGACGCCGGGTACGAACTCGACTACCACCACCTGGAGTAACTACTACCACTCCAGCACCCGACACCTGGCTCCCGACACTCGACACCCGGCTCCCGACTCCCGGCCTCCGTCCTCACTGTTCCTCGTCGCGCAGTTCCAGGTCGGCGACGATGTCGTAGGGGTCGCGGCCTTTCCTGATCCCGTCGAGCAGCAGGAACGCCTCGTCGGGGGCGAGGAAGTGACGGGTGACCGCCCGGCCGAGCGACGTCGGCTCGAGGCCGTCGATGAAGCCGTACTCGATGAGCTTCCCGAGGGCGTGTTTCGTCGGCACCTCGCCGATCATGCGGTCGTTGAGCCGCTTGGCTTCCCTGCCGGCGACGGTGATGTTCGCCAGCGTTTCCTCGACGGCCGCGGCCCCGTCGTACCGGGTGATCACGGGTTCCATCTCCCCCTTGAGGAGTTTGAATGCCACCTCGTCCTCGGTCATCTCCTGGCTGTTGTGGTAGGTGCCGTCGGGTTCGACGAGCAGGTACACCCTGCCGCTGTCGTGGTAGTCCGGGCGGCCGGCGCGGCCGAGCATCTGGCTGAACTCCTGGACGGTGAGCCACTCGATGCCCATCGCCAGCGAGTCGAACGCCACCTGCGAGGCCGGGAAGTCCACGCCCGCCGCCAGCGCCGCCGTCGTGACGACGGCCGCCAGTTCCTGGTCGGCGAACATCCCCTCGACCTTCTTCCGGCGCTTGTGGTCGAGGCCGGCGTGGTAGGGAGCCGACGAGTACTCCAGCCGGCGGCTGATCTCGTGGCACCGCCGGCGGGAGTTGGTGAAGATGATCGTCTGCCCCCGGTAGCCCTTCGAGGATTTCCGGTCGAACTCCCGGCGGACCAGTTTGTTCTCGACGTCTACCTTCTCCTGGCCGTCCGCGAAGGTGAGGTGGCGCTCGATCGGGACCGGCCGCTCCTCGAACTCCACGAGGTTCGCCTCCAGCGCCGCCGCCAGGTGCCGGGGGTTGCCCACGGTCGCCGAGAGGTAGATCCACTGGGCGTCGTCGCTGTCGTGGGTTTCGCAGTAATGCTTGAGCCGCGAGATGAGCCCGTCCAAGCGGTGGCCGCGTTCGTCCTCGCCGAGTGTGTGGACCTCGTCGATGACGACGGTGCCGACGTCGCCGAGGTCCTTGCCGACGCGGAGCGCGTGGTCGATGCCCTCGTAGGTGCCGACGATCACGTCCGCGCCGGGATCGAACCGCTGGCCGTCGTCGTCGTTGATCCGGCTGGCACCCACCCGGAGGCTCACGTCGACCATGTCGCCGTACCGCTCCCGGAAGGACTGGTACTTCTGGTTCGCCAGCGCCACCAGCGGCACCAGAAACAGCATCTTCCCCCCGCCGTCGAGCACGCGGTCCAAGCCGGCCAGCTCGCCGATCAGCGTCTTCCCGGTGGCGGTCGACGGCGAGACTCTGGACGGGCAGGAGGGTATCGAACCGGGATTCGAGGAGAGACTGGAGGTCCGGATGGAGCGAGAGCGAGTCGACCGGCACGGGGTCGACCTCGTCGGTGGTCGCGCTGATCTCGTCGAACTTCGTCAGGTCGGGGTCGAGCCGCCCCTGCAGGAGGTTGGTGATCCGTTCGAGATCCTGCACGTCGAGCAGGAGGTCCTCCAGCCGTTCGCGGGCGTCGCCGGAAATCTGCCCCCGGTAGGCCAGTTCCCGGTCGAGTTCGCGTTTCGCGCAGTCCGGACAGATGTCCTCGTCGTCGGCCCGGATGGCCGTCTCGGACGTGATCGGCGAATACCGCCCGTCGGACGCGCAGTACCGACAGGTGCGGACGACCTTCGCCTCCTGCTGGTAGGCGTCGAGCAACTCCCGGAGTTCCCGCCGGCCCGCCGGCGAGGTCTGCTCGGAGATGCGGATCCGGTCGGCCCGCCGCGCGAGTTCGACGAACTGGTCGGGGTCGCGTGGCTCCTCGCTGGTCCCCTCCTTGACCCGGAACCGGCCCGGCCGCGGCCCGGCGTCGGTCGCCTTGGGTTCGAGGACCGCCTGGAACACCCGCCTGCCGTCCCTCGTGACGACGACGCGGTAGTCGTCGCCGTCCTCGTGGAGAAACAGCGTCTCCACCCGCGCGACCTGCTGTGACACGTCCCCCGGTAGGCAGAGGAGGTATTTCAGTACCCCGGAACCGGGAGCGCGCACAGTTTCCCCGGACGCGGGCGGTCGTGTCAACGCATGAAACGTTTACGGGGAAACCGAGAACCAGCGAACGAATGCAACCGCACGGTTCCCGGACGCTCCTCTTTTTTGTGATCACGATGGGCGGGATAATCGCACCGATCCCGCCGGCCGACGCCAGCCCCCAGCCCCGTCCGATCTGTGGTGCCTGTGGGACCTCCTTCGAGCGGGTCGCCGCCGACCACGGGATCGCACTGACGGTCACGAGAAACACCGCACGGGTCGAAGTCCACGCAAACGGATCGGCAACCTGGATCGTGACCAACGATGTGAACGAATCGGCCGCCGGACGGCTCACCGACGACCGCGAACTGCTCGAACGCATCGCACGCGGGGCGGTGACAGACACGCGGGGACTCCCCCACGCTCTCGAATCCGGGTCGGTGCGAAACGGCCGAGAGTGCCCGCCTATTCCTCCCCGACCAGCCTGATCTCGTCGTCGCCGGTCGGCACCGCACAGATGAACGCTCCCTCCTCGTCGCCGTCGTTGCGGTACCAGTGGACGACGCCGGCGGGGATGAAAAGCGAGTCCCCCGCCGAGACGGTGTGTTCCTCGCCATCGATGCCGACGGTGTACTCGCCCGCGAGCACGTACTGTTCGTGTTCGACCTCGTTCGTGTGCCTGGGTACCTCGGCCCCCGGCGCGAGCGTGAACCGCCTGAGCGCCAGGTTCGGCGCGCCGTCGGCCTCGCCGATCAGGACGCCCTTCCGGAGGCCGTCGGCCGCGCCGACGTCCTCGTACGCCACGTCGTCGCCGCGCCGGACGACCGGGGTGGCCGTCTGTTCGCTCATGGAACGGGCCTACGACCGCCGGGTATAAAATTCGCGGCCCGACATCCCTGGCACCGACTGAAGCCGGTCGGAGCCGGCCGTCCTGACTGCCTGTGAGAACTGTGATCTGGTCGCTAATAGTGATGTGAATGCGGCTGAGAATATGCGAGCGGCGGTAACTCCGAATCCAGAAGTCGATAGGAGTAACGGCTGTCTGGCCCAGCCATCGGTGCGCCTGTTCGACAAATCCACGGGCAGAGTACGCCCACGAGACCAAGTGCGACCGTAGACTGGCAAACATCCCAACGCTTGCGGTGCGGTTCGGGAAGCCCCGTCGTTCACGACGGGGAGGAGGTCACATCCCGTAAAGTGCACAAAGAGGAGACGGGTCGAACAGAGAGGAGACGGGGCGAAAATGACAGTCCGGGCGCGGGAATCGAACCCACGTCTCAGCCCCCACAAGGCTGAAGGATACCACTACCCCAGCCCGGACACGCCGGGACGCGTGCGGTGGTAGCGGAGTAGAAAGTAAATACGTTACGACTCCCCGGTCGCGCCGGCCGCGAACCCCCCGTGTTTTCCGTTCTCGGGGCGAACGGAGACCGTGAAGCGGCGTCACGTCCTGCTCGCCGCCGCGCTCGTCGGTGTAGTGCTGGCCGCCCTCGGTTCGTCGCGGGAATCGCGGTCTCGGAGAGCGCCACGACCGTCGAAGCGACGGTCGCCACGAACCAGGCAGGCTCCGTCCCCGCGCCGGGCGACGACCGCGACGGGCCGGTGCTGGTCGTCGGCGTCGAGCGGGCGGCCGTCAACCCGAGGCTGTTCGCCCGGAGCGACAACCCGACCGTCACGAGCTACTACGCCACCGACTGGAACCGGACGGTCTTCGAAACCTACCGGCGGCGAGGGACGGTCGTCCTCGAACGGTCGGGCCAGGCCGTCGCAACCGGCAGGTACCGGATCGTCGATCGCTCGCGCGGGCTGGGCGGGGGCTACCACGCCCACCTCGCCGGGCTGATCGCCGAGACCGTCGCCGAGGGATTCCGGGGCGCGGTCCCGCGGTGATACTGACCCCGTCGGCGACGGGCGACCGACTGGTGGTCCCGGAACGGGACCGGCCGACGTGGACGGGGCGAACTGCCAGTCCGGGACGCTTTTACAGCTCAGCCGCCTTCCGTCGGCTAACAGTGGCCATCACGGACAAGATCTACGTCAAGAACCACCGCCAGCTCGCCTCCCAGCTGGAGACATCGATCCCGAAGGGGGCGTTCAAGGGGGCGACGCTGGACCTGCTCTACCAGGGCGACGGGCTGGCGAAACTGGACGACGCGACCCGCGAGCGGGTGCTGGACTTCGCCGAGGACTTCCTCGATTGTGACTGCGAGTCCAACCCCCACTGCGGTCATCCCGAGGAGAAGTTCGTCCGCTACCTGCTGGAGTTGCGCGCCCAGGGACTCGGTCCGGACGCCATCGTGGACGTGATGGGCGACGACTACATGCTGTACGCCTATCCCGGCGACGTGCTCTCGTTTCTGGACGACGCGGTGCGGACGCTCGAAGCGGTCGAGACGCTGGCCGACGTCGAGGGGGAGAAAGCGATGGCCGAACGGGCGGGCGAGCGGAAACGCGAGCTACATTAGAACGACTCGTCGAAGTTCCCCAGGCGATACGGAGCTGGGTGACGTACCGCTTGTGTTCCTCCAGTTGCTCGCGGAGGTGTTCGGCCTCCAGTTCAAGCCGCTCGTGTTCCCGGACGAAGCTCTTGGGTACCTCGACTTTCGGCGGGAAGCTCTGGGTGTCGCTCGAACTCTCGTTGACCTCGTGTTCCGGGACGACCTTCACCTGGCCGTCGTGGGCAACGAGCATGTCGACGTAGTCGCGGAAGACGGCGGACAGCGACAGGTCGCGCTCCTCCGCGATCTCGCGGAGGGTCTCGAAGGCCTCCTCGCTCACCCGAAAGGAGATCGTCTTGTTCTTGTTGCCCATCTCGTTTCCAGTTCGTCGTTCCCACTACTTAACAGTTTGTCAGACGCTCGCACGGCCGGCGGAGCCGCGAAAGGAAGGCGACGGCAGCCCTACGAGGTCGACGCGCTGGCCTCGGCTTCCCCGTCGGTTTCGAGGCTCTCGAGCGCCCCGACGACCGCCCGCCGGTAGTTCTCCACGGGCAGGTCGTACTGCTCGCGGGCCATCTCGGCGTACTCGTTGGCGTCGTCGTCGAACCGCTGGATCCGTTCGAGCGTCCGCTCGGCCGTCTCGACGACCCAGCGGTCGCGGGTGGCGGCGTCGACGACCGTGATCGACTCCGGCCTGATCGAGACGTTCACCTCGCCGTCGTCGGTCTCGTAGGTCCGCGGTTTGCCGACGACCGAGACGTACGCCGGCGGCTCCAGGTCCCGGAGCATGCTCGCCGCGTCGGGCTGGTACTGGCCGGCGTACATGAAGAACGTGTCGCCGTTCGGGTCGACGACCCGTCCCTGCCAGTACTCGCTGTCCTCGCCGACGTCCTCGGTCTCGGTGAGCGTGCCGACCACGAACACGCGGTTGGCCCGCTCGCCGGTCGGCAAGAGCAGGTAGACCGGGGCACGGTCGTCGTCGGACTCCTTGAACGTGTAGCCGGCGTCGTTGAACTCGCGTGCGAAGACGCGCCGGGCGACTTCGCGGGTGGGTGTCGTCGCCATCTCAGATCGACCTCGCTTTGATGAGGACCGCTTCCGGATCGGCCGGGTCGGAGAGCTGCTCGATCGCGTCGGCCAGGACGTACCGGCCGAAGGTCGGTCCCTCGACGCGGTAGTACCGGCCGAGGACCTTCGTGCGCATTTCGTCGGCCACGACCGTCGTGTCCAGGGCGTCCATCGCCATCTCCTGGGCCTCCTCCAGGGTGATCCCGGTGAGGTTCTCGGTGGCCTCCTGGTCGAAGATCACCTCGGTGACCTCCTCGCCGTCGTCGAGGACGCCCTTGATCCGGAGGTCGAACTCGCCCTCGACCTCGCCGTGTTCGGAACACCGGCCGTTCTGGAGGACGCGCGTGCAGTCGTCCTCGGGACACCGCTTGATGAGGCCGCTACCGCTCTGGATGTCGACCAGCGCGCCCTCGACGGTGACGCTGTCGTCGCCGACCTCGATCTCCTCGTCCAGTTCCGTGATCGTCGTCGTCCGGTTGAGCTTCACGGAGTAGCGACCCTGGTACTCGTCGGTGACGACGTTCCGGAGTTCGTAGACCGCACCCTCGTCGAGTTCCGGCAGGTCGGACTTCGACCACTTGGTGAACTTGATCGTGCCGGTCTCGTCGCCCAGCAGGCCGACCTGGGCGACCGCGTCGCTCCGCGGCTCCCAGAGGTCGACCACCTTCGCTCTGACGTCGATCCACTCCTCCGCGGTGTCGACGTCGGCGACCTGCTTGCGCTCGTTGCCGCCGCCGCGCAACTCGTCGCGGTCCATCCCGGCCTCGTCGAGGTAGGTGTTGGTGACGCTCCGGCGCGCCTCGTCGACGGGGACCTTGTACTCCTCGACCAGCGTCTCCAGGCGCTCGTGGACGTCGTCCACGTCGATCCCTAGCTGGTCGGAAAACTGCTCGTGTATCTCTTCCGCGTGGGTACGCAAATCTGTCATTGCTCTCACTGTCTCCGCTTTGTTTTCGTCGGGAGACACCCGTGGGTTGGTCGCCCCCGTATTTAAACCCTCGGCCGGCGGAGCGGAAGTGAAACCGGGAGCATGCGGCCGGATAGGGGCGGCCCAACGGCGGTGGCGAGTCATACTGGTGGCTGTAATTCTTTTACTCACCAGTCTCTGCTATCTGCGGAGACAGACTCTTTCCGCCTGGATTCTCAATTCGAGTTTTCACGTACTTACAGCCACCAGTATCAGTACCCGATCGGGGGCCGACGGCACTTTGTACCGCCGCGCCTCGGGGACCGTCTCGCTGTCCGCGAATCCAGCGACGGGGGCCGACGGCACTTTGTACCGCCGCGCCCAACGCCGGGGCATGGACGACCGGCGACTGGCGCGATTCCTCCGGCACACCCTCAGGAACGCGGGGCGACAGTACGCCGAGGCAAAGCGCGCCTACGGCGAGGCCAGGCGGGCGGCGCTGGCGGACCTGCCGCTGGACGACGACGGCCGGGCGCGGATCGTCTGCCGGCGTTTCGGCGAGCGGCGGGCCGTCCCGCTCGACGACGCCGCACGGCCGGCCTGTTTCGACCCCGACCACCAGGACTGCCGGGGGTGCGTCGAGGACGTCCGCACCGGCGACGTCGAAACCTGGTAGGCTTTTGCCGGCGGGCGGCGAGTCACCGGACACGAACATGGACCGCCCGCTCGTCGCGCTCGTGCTCGCCGGGGGCACAGGGACGCGGCTGTTCCCCGCCAGCCGATCCGACCGCCCCAAGCAGTTCCTCGCGTTCGGCGGCGACGAGTCGCTGCTCGCCCGGACGGTCGACCGCGTCGCCTTCGCCGAAGAGACGTACGTCCTCACCCGCGAGCGGTTCGCGGACGCGATCCACGACCACGCACCCGGGGTCGGGGTGCTGACCGAACCGGAACCGAAAGACACCGGCCGGAGATATTCGACCAGTTGGCCGACCTGGACGTGATGGGGGTCCCGGAAACGGGGGGGCTCGTCGCGCTCGGCGTCGAGCCCACCCGCCCCGCCACCGGCTACGGCTACGTCGAACCCGGCGCGGACCGCGGCGGCTACCGCGAGGTCGTCCGGTTCCACGAGAAACCCGACGCCGAGACCGCGGCGGTCTACGTCGACCGGGGTTGGTACTGGAACGCGGGCATTTTCGCCTGGACGCCCGCGGCGCTGTTGCGCGAGGCCCGGGCGTCCCCGCTCGAACCGCTCGTGGCGGCGCTCGAGGCGGGCGATCCCGCGGCGGGGTTCGCGGCCGTCGACCCGGTCAGCGTCGACGAGGCCGTCCTCGAACGGACCGACGAAGCGTTCGTCGTGCCCGCGGCCTTCGAGTGGGACGACCTGGGGACCTGGGACGCCCTCGAACGGATTCGCGACGGCGGCGCGAACGTCACCGTCGGCGACGTGCTGGCACTCGACGCCGCGGACAACGTCCTGGCGGCCGGCCCGGACGCCCGGATCAGCGCCGTCGCGGTCGACGACCTCGTCGTGGCGGCCTACGACGGCGACGTGCTCGTGGTGCCGAAAGACCGGAGCCAGCGGGTCCGCGAGGTCGTCGACGAACTGGACGAACCGCGGTAGGCCGTTCGTGTACCCCGCGGACACGAGGACAAAACCATTATATGCTGACATACGAAGACACATTCGTCGGCAGACCCTGCTGACAGGCGGCATCTGTCACAGCTTCTGGCGACAGCCTCCCGGGGAGGACGCCCCAGGGCCGACTCCCCGCACCATCTGACCCCGACCGCGGAGCACCGGCAGGCGTTGGCCGCCGAACCGCCCGGGGAAACCGGTCCGCGCTGGCGCTGGCGTTGGTGCCGGCATCGGGCCGGCGCTGGCCGCCCCGGACAGTCGGCAGGCGGGAATCGCCGGGCCGGGTAGCCGGAGAGCGGGGGACCGCCCGGCGAAGCTTTTACTAGCTCGTCAGCTACCCACGAACCATGGCGCAATCGACCGCACGCGAACGGCCGGCACGCGGCATCCGGGGGCTTGCGACCCGGGCCAACCCCGCCTTCGCCGGCGGGGCCGTCGCCGTGCCGGTGATCGCGCTGGGGGCCGCGCTGGCGACCAACGACCTGCGGTTGCTGACGTACGTCCACGTGATGGCGGGCGTCCTCTGGACTGGCATCGACCTGTTCGTGGGGATGATCGTCGGGCCGGTGCTTGGCGGCATAGACCCACAGGAGCGGGCGGGCTTTTTCCGCCGGTTCACGCCGAAGATGACGTTCCTGATGCCGACGCTGGCGATGGTGACCATCACCGGCGGCATCGTGCTCGCTCGCCGCCTCGGGAAGTTCCCCAACGCCGACCCGTGGCTGGCGCTGATGACGCCGGCCATCCTCGTGCCGGTCGTCGTGCTGATCGGCGTCCAGTTCGACGCGCTGACCAGCCCGCGGACCCTCGGCGTCCTGGCGGTCGTGGTCGTCGCCTCGGCGGGCGGACTGGCCGTCACGCTCCCCGGGTTTGCGATGACGAACGGCTGGATTCTCGCCGCGCTGGTCATCGTCACGCTGCTGTCGATCATCGGCTTCGGCGTCCTGTTGCCCGGCGAGATCCGCATCTACCGGCAGCTGACCTCCGCGGACCCGGACGTGGACCTCATCTCCCGGCTCGGGTTGCGCAACGCCAAGCTCAGCGGCGTCGAGGGGCTGCTCCAGCTGACGATCGTCTTCGTGATGGTCGGGCTCCGGTACCTCTGACCGGGCCGATCGACCGGGGCGGATCGCCGGGGGGCTTTTCAGCCAGTAGTCCAAGGGGAGGGTATGTCGTCGTTCACGACCGGCCGGACGCTGGACGCGACCGGCCAGCCGGTCGACGGGACCGGCTTCGAGGTCGAGCACGGGAGCCTGCTGGCCGAATTGCTCGCCGAGCGGACCGGCCCGGTGACCTCCCACCCGACGCGGCCGGTGTGGAGCGCCCCCCTCGACGCACCCGAGGACGCGATCCGGAGCCTGACCGTCGTCGGGGCGGGCTACGACGGCCCGCCGACACACTACCACCGGCAGAGCGAGGAGGCCTTCGACGTCCGGCGGGGCGCGGTGACCCTCACCCTCGACGGGACGGATCGCACCGTGCGCGCCGGCGAGTGTGCGACTGTCGAAACCGGCGTGGTGCACACCTTCCGCAACGACGGGAACGAGCGGGCGGTCCTGGTCACGACGATCCGCGCGCCGGGACGGCTCGAACAGGTCCTCCCCACGCTCGGCGGCCTCGCACACGACAGCGGCACGGACCCGACCGACCCGCTCCAGCAGGTGATGATCGCCAGGCGGCTGGCGGGCAACACCGTGTTCACCCGGCAGGAGGGGGCCGTGACCGGCGCGCTGACGGACGCGCTCGCTCCCGTGGCCCGGCTCGCCGGCTACCGGGGAGCCTACGCCAAGTACACCCGGCGGGCATTCTGGCGCCGGCACGTCGAACAGCCCGACCTCGGGACGGCCGACCCCGCCGACCGTCGGACCGGGAACGGGAGGAGGACCGTCGACGCCGATGCCGACCCGGTACCGGGGACAGGAGGGTGACCGCCGACGCCAGCGCCGACACCGACCCGGAAGCGGGGGTGGGACCGGAGACCGGGACGGAGACCGGAACCGGAACGTCGCGCGGACGGCCGTAGTATCACAGTTGATACCCGGCGGACGGGATTGAAATACGGCCGTCGCAAAGGGACAGTAATGGAGACCGATGGCATCCACGTGCTCCACGTAGACGACGATCCATCGATCACGGACCTCGCCGCGACCCTGCTGGACGAGTTTACCGTCACGACCGCGACGGACCCGCGGGAGGTACTCGACCGGTTCGACCCCGAGGAGTTCGACTGCGTGGTCAGCGACTACGAGATGCCCCGTCTCGACGGGCTGGAACTCTACCGGCGGCTGGAACCCCGGTTCGACCACGACGAGTTCCCGTTTATCCTGTTCACCGGCAGGGGAAGCGAGAGCGTGGCGGCCGAGGCGCTGAACGCCGGCGTGACCGGCTACCTCCAGAAGGGCGGGACCGAGCAGTACGACCGCCTCGCCAACCGCATCCGGAACGCGGCGACGAACTACCGGGCCCAGGTACGGGTCGAGCGCTACGAGACGGTCGCCGAGGCGCTCGGCTACCCGGTGTACGTCGTCGACGAGGACGGGCGGTTCCGGTTCGTCAACGAGGCGTTCGCCGACCTGACCGGCCACGACCGGACGGAGATCGTCGGCCGCCGGCCGCCGTTCATCAAACCCGAGGCGACGGTCGAACGGGCCGAGCGGGAACTCGGATCGGTCCTCTCCGACGACGGCCCGGAGGTCGCCCGCTTCGAGGTGGACATCGAACGGGCCGACGGCTCGCTGGTCCGCTGTCGGGACCACATGGGCGTGCTCCCCTACGAGGGCGACCAGTTCCGCGGCTCGGCGGGGATTCTCCGTCCGCTCGACGCGCCCGAGGACGCGACCGGCGGCGGGTTCGGCGGCACCGACGAACACTACAGGGCGATCGTGGAGGCGCTCGACGATCCGGTCTACGTGCTCGACGAGGAGGGCCGCTTCGAGTTCGTCAACGACGCGTTCGTCGACCTCGTGGGCTACGACCGGGACCGGATTCCGGGGAGCCACCCGTCGCTGATCAAAGACGACGACGCCGTCGCCACCGCCGAACGCCAGCTCGGACGGGTGCTCTCGTCGGACGGTCCCGACGACGTGCGGTTCGAGATCACGATCCAGCCGAAAGCGGGCGACCCCGTCCCCTGCGAGGATCACATGGGCGTGCTCCCCTACGAGGGCGACCAGTTCCGCGGCTCCATCGGCGTGTTGCGCGAGATCGGCCGACGCAAAGACCGGGAGGAGCGGTTGCGCGCGACCACCGCCCGGCTCGAAGCCCTGTTCGAGAACTCCCCCGACATGATCGACGTCCACGACGCCGACGGGACCATCGTCGACGCCAACCGCCGGCTCTGCGAGGCCCTCGGGTACGCCCCCGAGGAACTGAAAGGGAGGAAGGTCTGGGAGATCGACGAGACCGTCGACCCGGAGACGGCGCGCGCGTTCTGGGCCGACCTCGACGGCGACGACCCCCGGAAGTTCGAGGGGGAGTACCGTCGCCGCGACGGCTCGACGTTTCCCGTCGAGATCCACCTCGCGCGGCTCGACGCGGCGGACGAGGACCGCTTCCTGGCGATCAGCCGCGACATCACCGAGCGGACGGCCTACGAGCGGGAACTGGAGCGTCGCAACGAACGCCTGGACGAGTTCGCCCGGATCGTCTCGCACGACCTGCGGAACCCGCTGAACGTGGCCACGAGCCGGCTCGAACTCGGCCGGGCGCAGTGCGACAACGAACACCTGCGGCGGGTAGAGCAGGCCCACGGCCGGATGGAGACGCTGATCGACGAGGTGCTGACGCTGGCGCGGACGGGCGAGTCTACTGGCACCGTCGAACCGGTCGACCTCGCCGCGCTCGTCCGGGGTTGCTGGGCGAACGTCGACACGGCCGGGGCGGCGCTGGCCGTCGAGACCGACCGGACGATCCTGGCCGACGAGAGCCAGACGGGACAGCTCCTGGAGAACCTCTTTCGAAACGCCGTCGACCACGGCGGCGACGTGACGATCACCGTCGGCGACCTCGACGGGGGCTTCTACGTCGCCGACGACGGCCCCGGCATCCCCCCGGGGGAGCGCGAGCAGGTGTTCGAGTCGGGGTACTCCGAAACCGAGGACGGGACCGGGTTCGGACTGAGCATCGTCGAGCGGATCGCCGACGCCCACGGCTGGTCGGTGGCGGTGACCGAGAGCGACGACGGCGGGGCGCGCTTCGAGATCACCGGCGTCGACGCCGCCTGACCGCCGGAACCGGTGCCCGTCTCCGTCCCGTACCAGTCGCCACGTCCGCCGTCCCCTGGCGACCCGCTCACCAGTGGAGACACACGTCCGCGTGGATCGCCAGGAGCGAAAGCAGGACGTACAGCGAGACGACGGCGGTCACGCCGAATGCGGGCAGGGCGGGGACGACCGCGCCGGCGGCCACGAGCGAGAGTCCACACGCCCCCGAGACGGCCGCGAGCAGGCCCGCCCGGGCCAGGTCGACGGCCAGGACGTCCGCGTAGGCGACCGCGCCGCTGACGAGCGAGTCGAGATACCGGTGAACGCGCTCCCCGCTGGCGTCGATGTGGACCGTCAGTTCGCCGCCCGGGAGCCGGTGGGTGGTCGTCGACTCGTCGACCCCGGCCCCGGCCGGCGGGAACCGCCCGTACCCCGCCGGCGACGCGTCGCTCTCGGCGACCGGGACGCGCGTCACCGCGTCGCGCATCCGCCGGGCGAGATCCGCCGTGACGACGTCGTAGGTGGCCCGGTCCGTCGTCGCCACCCGCCACTCGATGATCGATCCGTCCGGAAAGTGGTGCGTTCGCTGCTCGGTGTGTGCGGACATGGGTGCGCTGAACGCCGGCGTCCCGTCGGACGTCCCCCGCGACACCGCCCCCGCGGATCGAGACCGCCGGGGGTCGCGTCCGACGAACCGCGTCGCCGTCTACCTCCCGGCGTCGACTACGCAGTCGTCCGTCTTGGCCGTGCTGGTTTTCGTCCGGAGAATCGTCTCGATCCTTCTCTCTCGACGATCCCGTTCGTCTCGATCGTCCAGGGACGGGAAAACGCGGTCGGCGGTCTCATAGTGATTGTTGGGACTCTTTACCGCCGAGAAGTCACAATTCGTGGGCTTCAGCCCGCGAACCAACCGTTCACGTGAGGTGGTCACGAAAACAATCGCAACAATCACTATCAGCGGATGTGGATCGCCGGCTTGTTCGGCTTCGCCCGCGCGGCCAGGTCGTCGCCGTCGCTCGCGCGGCGGACGGTCACGTCGGCTCCGAACTCGTCCTCGAACAGCCAGGCGGCCCGCTCTAACAGGGCGAGTTCGCGGTCGCCGTCGACGACGGGTTCGAGTCCCGGCTGGCGCTCCTGAAGGGCCGCGGCGTAGTCGGCGGCGGCCTCGCCGTGTGCACTGACGGTCTCGTCGTCCATGATCTGGCCGACGACCGCCGATCCCGGATCGGCGTCCCTGGCGATCCGGTAGGCCCGGTACTTCCAGTCCTGGGCGACGGCCAGTTCGATCTCCGCCGGGTCGTCGATGTCGACCACGTCCACGATGTCGCGCACGTCGTCAAGCGTCGCCTCGACCAGGCGGCGCTCGATCCGGTAGTCGGTGTCGGTCCGGGGCGTCGGCCAGTCGGCCGCGACGACCAGCCCCTCGCCGCGGAGCATGTTCCAGAGTTCCTCGGCCAGGTAGGGAGCCATCGGGGCGACCAGCAACGCGAGCGTCCGGAGGCCGCGCCGGTAGACCGCCTCGTGTGGGGTCTCGTAGTCGCGGTAGCGCCGGAGCAACCGCGCGAGCTGCCGGATCCCGGTGATCGCCTGGTGGAAGCCGATCCGCTCGTAGTCCTCGGTGACCGCGGCGATCGTCCGGTCGATCTCGCGGTCGACGTAGTCGTCGTGGGCGGCCCGCTCGCGCCTGACCGCCGCCCGCTCGACGAACGCGTCGACCATCCCGTAGAGCGTCTGCTGGAACTCGTAGGCCCCGGTCACGTCCTTGGCGGTCCACTCGAAGTCCTGCTCGGGGTGGGCCGCCGAGAGGACGAACAGCCGCGTGGTCTCCGCGCCGTACTCGTGGGGGGCGATGACGTTGCCGCTGCTCTTGGACATCTTCTCGCCGTCGTACAGCACCGTCCCCTGGTTGATCAGCCGGTCGACCGGCTCCCGGAAGTCGACGAGCCCGATGTCCGCCAGCGCGCGGGTGAAAAACCGGATGTACAGCAGGTGGAGGACGGCGTGTTCCTCGCCGCCGACGTAGACGTCGACCGGCATCCACTCGTCGGCCCGCTCGGGGTCGAACGGCCCGTCCTCGAACTCCGGGGAGAGGAACCGCAGGAAGTACCACGACGAGTCGACGAAGGTGTCCATCGTGTCCGTCTCGCGGCGGGCGGGACCGGCACACTCCGGGCAGGCCGTCTCCACGAAGGTGTCGTTCTCCGCCAGCGGGTTGCCCGTCGACTGGACGAACTCCGGGAGTTCGACCGGCAGCTCCTCGTCGGGCACCAGAACCGGCCCGCAGTCGTCGCAGTGGACCACCGGGATGGGCGTCCCCCAGTAGCGCTGCCGGGAGATCAGCCAGTCCCGCAGGCGGTAGGTCACGTCGGGGTGGGCCGCGTCGAGGTCGTCGAGCATGCGCTCGCGGGCGGCCGCGCTCGCCAGGCCGTCGTACTCGCCGCTCCCCGCGAGCATCCCCTCCTCGGTGTAGGGCTCGGCGGGCAGGTTCGTCCCGCTCCCGTCGACCGGCTCGACCACCCCCTCGATGGGCAGGTCCTGGGATACGGCGAACGCGTGGTCGCGCTCGTTGTGCGCGGGCACGCCCATGACCGCGCCGGTCCCCACGTCGTCCAAGACGTAGGCCGCGACGTAAACCGGCAGTTCCGCGCCCGTGACGGGGTGGACGGCCGCGAGATCGGTCTCGACGCCGGTCGTCCCCGCCTCCTCGGCTCCGTTCCCGACCGCCTCGACGTAGTCGGCGACGGCGTCGTCCTCGGCGGCCAGCGTCGCCGCGAGGTCGTGGCCCGGGGACACCGCGAGGTAGGTCGCCCCGCAGATGGTGTCCAGCCGCGCGGTGAACGCCTCCAGTTCGCCGTAGCCGGGCACCTCGAAGGCGACCCGCGCGCCCTCCCGGCGGCCGATCCAGTTGCGCTGGATGTCCCGGACGCTCTCGGGCCACCCCTCCAGGTCGTCGAGACCGGCGTGCAACTCCTCGGCGTAGTCAGTGATCGTGAAGAACCACTGGTCGAGATCGCGCCGGCCGACCGGCGTGCCACACCGCCAGCAGACCTCCCCGCCATCGCGGTCGTCGACCTGTTCGTCGGCCAGGACCGTCTCGCAGTCGGGACACCAGTTGACCGTCGCGGACTTGTACTCGACCAGTCCCGCCTCGTAGAACCGCGCGAACAGCCACTGGTTCCACCGGTAGTACGACGGGTCGGCGGTCTTGATCTCCCGGGACCAGTCGTACCCGAAGCCCATCTCCCCCATCTCCTCGCGCATCCGCGCGATGCAGGTCTCGGTCCAGGACTCGGGATCGGTGTGGTGGTCGTGGGCCGCGTTCTCCGCGGGCAGGCCGAACGCGTCCCAGCCGATGGGGTGGAGCACGTCGTCGCCACACATCCGTCGATACCGGGCGTAGCCGTCCGTGATGACGTAGTTCCTGATGTGCCCCATGTGGAGCGACCCTGACGTGTACGGGAACATCCCGAGGACGTACGTCGGGTCAGGGGCGTCGTCGGGGCACTCGTAGACCCCCTCGCGCTCCCAGACGCGCTGCCAGTACTCCTGAACCTGTGCGTGGTTGTAGCGCCGTGACATCGCTGGCCGTTGCTGGCCCTGCGTCGGCCGCCTACATGACTGTTCGGTTGTGCCGGACGGGACCCGGCGGCGACGACGCCGATCCACGCGACCGGGTGGCGCGTCTCACTCGGCCAGGCGGTCCCGCATCGCGGCCATTCCCGCGCCCACGTCGACGGTCGCGCCCTGCCGGTCCAGGGCGTCGCCGAGCGCCGACAGCAGGAAGGCGACGTTGGCCGGGCGGGCCGAGTAGCCCATACAGCCGAGACGGAACACCTCGCCGGCGAGGTCGCCGAGGCCGCCGCCGATCTCCAGGTCGTAGGCGTCGAGCAGGTAGTCGCCGACCGCGGCGTCGTCGACGCCCCCGGGGACGCGGACGGTCGTCAGGCTGGGCAGCCAGTAGGACTCGTCGGCGACCGGGTCGACGCCCATCGCCTCGACGCCCGCCCGGAGCGCGCCCGCCATCCGGCGGTGACGGTCCCACCGATGTTCGATGCCCTCCTCGGCGACCAGCCGCAACCCCTCCCGGAGCGCGTAGACGTTCGTCGTCGGCGCGGTGTGGTGGTACGACCGCTCCTCGCCCCAGTATGCCATGATCTCCGCGACGTCGAGGTACCACGACCCCGAGGACTCCTCCCGGGCGAGGACTTTCTCCCGGGCCCGATCGGAGAAGGTGACCGGACTCGCGCCCGGCGGGCAGGAGAGACACTTCTGGGAACAGGAGTAGGCGGCGTCGACGTTCCACTCGTCGGCGCGGAACTCGACGCCGCCCAGCGAGGTCACGCAGTCGACGATGGCGTAGGCGTCGTGTTCGTGGGCGATGTCGACCAGCGCCGGCACGTCGGGCTGGCGGACGCCCGTGCTCGTCTCGGCGTGGACGAACCCGAACACGTCGGGCTGGTGGGCGTCGAAGGCGTCGGCGACGTCCGCGGCGTCGAGGGGTTCGCCCCAGGGCGCGTCGACGGTGACCACCTCGCCGCCGGCGCGGCGGGCCATCTTCCCCATCCGGCCGCCGAAGTAGCCGTTCGAGGGGACGAGCACCGTCTCGCCCGGTTCGACGAGGTTGCCGAAGGCCGTCTCCATCGCGGCCGACCCGGTGCCGCTGATCGGCAGCGTCCAGTCGTTGTCCGTCCGGAAGGCGTAGCGCAACAGCGCCTGGACCTCGTCCATGATCTCGACGAAGGCCGGATCGAGGTAGCCCAAAAGCGGCGTGCCCATCGCTCTGAGCACGCGCGGGTGGACCTCGGTCGGACCGGGACCCATCAGCGTGCGGTTCGGGGGCGTCAGTTCGCCGACCTGGGGTGGGGAAGGCATACCGACCGTCTCCGTCCGGGAGGGAATAAGCCCGGCGGTCCGGGCGAACGCCGCACCGGTCTCACCGGCGGAAGTACCGCGCCAGGGCGGCGCTGGAGGACATCTCGACGACGCCGAACACCACCGCGGGCAGGGAGGCGACCGCCGGCAGGCCGGCGGCGACGATCAGCGCGGCCGCGACCGCGAAATCGCGCATCCCGACCGAGAGCACGGACGCGATGCGGTCCGCGCGCGGGAACCCCACGGACCCCGTCCAGCCGAGCGCGTACCCGAGGGCGTTCAGCGCGACGACGCCGGCCACGACGGGGACGAGCGTCTCGCCCGCCCGGATGACCGCGGCGTTGGCCGCCGTGACGCCGCCGATGATCACCACGACCATCGCGGCCGACACCGCCGGGTAGAACGCGTCGTAGCGGCCCACCCGCGCCGGCTGCCAGGCCCGGAGCGCGACCGCCAGGACCATCGGCGCGACGACCGCCACGACCAGTTGCTCGACGATGAGCCCCGTCGCCACCGCGACGCCGCCCCCGAGGACCGAAACGACCGCGGGGACGAACGCGACGCTCCCGACGCCGGTGACGACCAGCGCGACGGTCGACAGCGCGGTGTTGCCCCCCGCCAGTTCGGTCATCACCGGCGTCACGAGTTCCGGCGTGACCGCCCCGAGGACGACGAACCCGATCGCCAGCGCGGGCGGGAGGCCGAGCGCGCCCGCGAGACCGGCCGCCAGGAACGGCATCGCGGCGTGACCCAGCAGCACGACCCCGAGGGTCCGGGGCCGGATCGCGCGGAACTGCTCGACGGTCAGCGTCAGCGAGATGCTCCCGATCATCACCGCCAGGATCGCCGTCGAGTACCGCGTGACGGCGGCGATCCGGGGGACCGCGACGCCGAGCCCGACCGCCAGCAGGATCCACGCGAGAAGGTAGTCCTCGACGACCGCCGTCAGTCGCATCGCGGACACGTTCCGGCCGCGCCGACAATTCGCTTGCGGTCCGGCCGACGGGTGTACCGACGACTCGCCTGCGGCCCAGCCGACGGCCGCGCCGACAATTCGCTTGCGGTCCGGCCGACGATCGTTCGCCGCGGCGAGCGTGCGGACCACCGAGGGACGAAGTTTAAATAATAGTCTGGTAGTAGATACCACATGGCAAGCTACGGTGCACTGTCGCTCGTTCCGCCCCTGCTGGCGATCGTGCTGGCGATCGTGACGCGGAAGGCAGTCCTGTCGCTGTTTCTCGGCGTGTGGGCCGGCGGCGTCGTCTTCACGGGCGGATTCGGGCTGGCGAAGACCTTCGACTGGATCGCCAAGGCCATCGGGGAGAGCGTCTTCCACGCCCAGATCATCATCTTCACGCTGTTGCTCGGCTCGGCGGTGGCGATGATCTGGCGGCTCGGCGGGTCCTACGCGGTCCGGAACTGGGCGCTCGAATGGATCGACACCAAGCGCAAGGCCGGCGTCGCGGCCTGGCTGCTCGGAATCCTGCTGTTTTTCGACGACTACGCCAACACGGCGGTCGTCGGGAGCACCATGAAAGACGTCTCCGACGACCTGCGGATCTCCCGCGAGAAGCTGTCCTACCTGGTCGACTCGACGGCCGCGCCGGTGGCGACGCTGGCGATCTCGTCGTGGGTCGCCTTCCAGCTGTCGATGATCGAGTCGGGCTACGAGGCGACGGACCTGGCGGCCAGCGAGGTGCCCGACTCCGTGGGGGTGTTCCTGCAGTCGATCCCGTACAACATGTACGCGATCCTCGCCGTCGTCATGGTGGGGATCGTCGTCATCACCCAGCGCGACTACGGGGAGATGCTCGCGGCCGAACACCGCGCCGCGGAGACGGGGAAGGTGACCCGCGACGACGCCCGCCCGATGCAGGACGTGGCCGCCGAACTCGGCGAGCCGAACGTCGAGGACCCGCGGTTGCTCTCGTTCGTGTTGCCCATCGCGGTGTTGATCGTCGTCACGCTCGGGACGGTCGTCTGGACCGGCTACGAACCCGGGGCGTCGGCGCTGACGGTCGCCGAGAACGCCGACTACGCGGTCGCGCTGATCTTCGGCTCGTTCGCCATGGTCGCCACCGCGTACGGCCTCGGGTACGCCCTCGGTCGGCTGACGCTGTCCGAGAGCGTCGACACGACCATCGACGGCTTCGGCATCATGCTGACGGCGGTGACGATCCTCGTGCTGGCGTGGTCGATCGGCAACGTCGTCGAGGCCCTCGGGACCGGCGAGTACGTCGCCGGGATCGCCGACCGGACGCTCTCGCCGGAACTGCTACCGGTGGTGGTGCTGTTTACCGCCGCGTTCATCGCCTTCTCGACGGGCAGTTCCTGGGGGACGATGGCCATCGTGACGCCGATCGCGGTGCCGGTCGCCTGGAACCTGACCGGCAGCCACACCGTCGTCTCGGTTATGGTCGGGGCGGTGTTCTCGGGCGCGATCTTCGGCGACCACTCCTCGCCGATCTCCGACACGACGGTCCTGTCGGCGACGTTCACCGGCGCGGACCTGGTCGACCACGTCCGCACACAGATCTACTACGCCGTGACGGTGGTGCTCGTGGCGGCGGTGCTCCTGCTCGTGTGGGGCTACACCCGCGTGACGCCGCTCGCCCTGTTGCCGGTCGGCGTGCTCGCGCTGGTCGGCCTGGTCTACGGGCTCTCGGAGTTCGACGCCCGCCGGCGCGGGATCGACCCCGCCCAGACGGGGGAACCCGCCCGGCCGCCGACGGCGGACCCGGGGGACGACTGATAGTGATTGTTGCGATTATTTTCGCGACCACCTCACGTGAACGGTTGGTTCGCGGGCTGAACCCCACGAATTGTGACTTCTCGGCGGTAAAGAGTCGCAACAATTACTATGATACCGTCGACGGCATCGGGGGATCGGCGGGCGCGTCGACCGGAGGTCGGTGGCCGGTCCCGGAATCCTGAAGGGCCTGCCGGAACACGGGAGACCACCGTGACGCCGAACCGTCGACCGATGCCGGGGGCGCGGCCGGGGGGATGCAAACGGTGAGCGGGAGCGACGCGGACCCCCGGTGTCCCGAGTGCGGCGAACCAATCGGGATGACCGCGACCTACTGCATGCACTGTTCCGCGGACCTGACCGCCGAGCGCGAGCGCGCCGACACGGACGACGACGGCGACTGGAGCGGCGCATCCGACGCCCCGAACGACGGCTGGGACGGAACCGCCGAGCAGACGGACGGCGACGGCTGGGGCGGGGCCGCGGATCCCGTCGGCTCCAGCGGGACTGGCACGGCGGGGGACGACGGCCAGTTGCTCGATCCGGACGGGATCGTCGACGACACGCTGACCGTGGTCGTCGGCATCGCCGGCGGCGTCGTCGTCGGGATCGTGGCGACGATCGAACTGGCGTTTCTCGGCGGCGGGCGTCTGGCACCGGTGGGGTTCCTGGCGTGGCTGCTGTCCACGATCCACCTCGCCAGACAGCGGACCGTCCAGGGGGCCGTCTCCAGGGCCGCCTACGGCGTCGCAGTCGTGTTGTTGCTCGTCCCGCTGATCGCGCTCAGTCCCGCCGTCGAGGCCGACGTCGGCGGCCGGGCGGTCGGCTTCGTCGTCCTGCTGGTGACCGCCGGCGTCCCGGCGGCGGTCGCCGCCGCCGTCGGGTACGTGGCCGGGCGGTACGTCCCCGACGAGGGCGGAGACGGGGGCGAGAGCGGGGTCTGATTCCCGTCAACGCTTTTGAGCGGTCGGGACGAAGTTCGAGCAATGGACGAGCGGCGATCCGACGGTCCGGTTCTGGTCGCGGTCGAGGACCCCGAACACGTCCAGCAACTGGTCCGGACGGCGGGCGACCTCGCCCGCTTCGGGTCCGGGTCGGTCCGGATCGTGACCGTCGTCGCCAAGCCCCACGACTCGCCGTTCGGGATCTTCGACGACGATACCATCCGCCGGGAGTTCGGGGGCGACAGCCGCCAGCTCATAGAACGGGCGAGCGTCCCCGAGGGCGTCACGGTCGAGCGCGACGTGATCGTCGACCGGTCGGTGGCGAGGGGGCTCCTCGCGGCGGTCGCCGAGTCCGACCCGGCCGCGCTCGTGGTCGGCTGGCGGGAGCGGTCGGGGACCGACGCCGTCCTCGGGACGACCGTCGACACGCTGGTCGAGCGGGCGGCCTGTGACCTCTACGTCGAGCGGGTCGGCCGCGAGGCCGACGGCGTCGACTCGGTGTTGCTCCCGGTGGCGGGCGGGTCCCACGTGGGCGTGGCGGCCAGGGTCGTCGCGGCCATCGCCGCCCGGAACGACGCCCGCGTGGTCGTGCTCTCGGTGACGACGGCGGACGTCGGGAGGGACGAGGCGGCGGCCTTCGTCGCCGAGGGACGGGACGCCGTCGAGACCGCGGTCGACGCCGGGGCGGCCGTCGGGGCCGTCGAGACGACCGTCCGCGAGGCGGCGGACGCGACCGCGGGCATCGTCGACGCGGCGGCCGACCACGACGTGGTCGTGCTCGGCGCGACCCGGCGGGGAGCGCTCCGGCGGCGGCTCGTCGGGTCGGTCGCACAGCGGATCGTCGACCGGACGGACAGGACGGTCATCCTCGGCTGGGACGGGGAGACCGTCGGCGGGCCGCTCGGCCGCCTGGGGGCGCTACTGCGTCGATGACGGCGGTCGGTTTCTGGGCGCTGGTCGCGCTGCGACGCTGACGGGGCTGGTGACGGCGTGGGCGCTCGGGGCCAACAGCAACTCCCCGCCGTTCGCTCCCGCCATCGGCGCGAACGCCATCTCGACGATGCGGGCCGCCTCCCTCATCGGCATCCTCGCCGCGCTGGGCGCTGTCCCAGGGCGGGAGCATCTCCGGGACCGTCGGCTCGGACCTGATAGACGGCGTTGCCATCACGTCGCTGGGCGGCGACCGCGGGACTGCTGACCGCCACCGCGTTCGTGGCCTTCGGCGTCTACACCGGCTACCCGATCCCGGCCGCGTTCGCCACGACGGGCGCGATGGTCGGCGTCGGCCTCTCGCTGGGCGGCGACCCCGCGTTCGGGACCTACCGCCGGATCGCCGCTCGCCACGGCCGTCTCGACCTCCCGGTCGGCCTCGGCGGCCCGCCGCTTCGCGCGGTCGATCACCGCCGACGCACGCTCGCGTGCCTCCGCCCGCCGGCTCTCGCCGGGTTCCAAGACGCCCCCCTCGCTCATCGAGTCGTCCAGTGGCGTGACGACGTTCAGCACCGTCACCCGGCACTCGAAGGTGGCGAGCGCGTGCGCCAGCGCGTCGTCGGACAGCGGCGACCCGTCGAGCGGAACGAGGACGTGAGACGGTGCCATACCACAGTTCGGCCGGCCGGACAAATACTGCCGGGTGACCGCGAACTCGGCCGAATTCACGTCCCCGGCGACGACTGCGGTCCGGAACTCCCGGACACAACTCCGCTGTCCCGGCCGTTCGACTGCCGGCCCGAGGGTCGACGCCTCGCGGGGGGCGGGTCCCGCTAGAACGTCACCGTCGCGGTGTCGATGACCACTTCGACGCCGTCCCCGTTCGTGACGTTCGGATCCACGGACGGCGGGTCGTCGCCGTCGCTAGTCACGAAGTCGTAGTGCCGACGACAGGTACCGCTCCCTACTCGGGAACGCCGGAGAAGTAGTCCATCCTGGATTCGAACCAGGGTCGTCAGCCCCAGAAGCTGACAGGATTGGCCACTACCCCAATGGACTGATACGTCACCGTTCGGGTGCGAGCGCCTCCCGACCTGACGGTTCCAGGTTGTGCGCTCGCGTTTATGAGTGTTGCGGAGTCGGCCAGTCGGGGGTGTCGATACGGGGACGGCGAACGGACGAATCCCCCCTCCCCTCGTCGGTCACTCGTAGTCGGAGATGCCCAGTATCACGTCGCATTCCGGACACGTCCAGACCTTCGGGGAACTGGCCGCCGGGGCACGTTCGAGCCGCTGGCTCCACTCCGAGAGGTCGGCCTCGCAGCGCGGGCAGATCGCCATGACACCTACCTTTTCGATGCTCGTCATATTCAATCTAAGGGACAGCATCGCTATGTATGCGTAGCTATCGAGTAACATATATGATCGATGGGAAGGGAATCGGTAGTCAGCCGGCAACCGAACGGCGAGGCAGGGGCGTCGGGGACCGAACGGCGGTGCCGGGACGGCGGCAACCGCGGGGTCCGGAACGGAGTGGCCCTGCAAGCGGCGTCGAAGGAGGTGAACTACCCCACCCTGTTCGCGTTGACACGCTCGCTGAGGGTGGGGCTTCCTGGTTCCGCGACACGCTTTTTCACGGACGGTCGGCTTCCCCCGACAGTCCGCGCAGGGAGCGCAGTCTCCGCAGGCGTGGATTCGGAGTGTTCCACTCCTACTCGGTGGTGATGGCGTAATTCATCTCGACCGCCTT
>PXRG01000022.1 GCA_003021105.1 Halobacteriales archaeon QS_1_68_17 | reverse complement strand
GACAGCGAGACTGTTCACACCAAGGTCGATACCGAGGACGGTTTCGTGCCCGGTATCGTCCGAACCCTCAATTTCAACAGCCTCACCAGTGTCGTCTACCTTCCTTGTTTTGATGTGGAAGTAGAACTCGTCGGTGGCTTGGTCGTACTGGAGTGTACTCGTGCGAAACTCGTAGTCTTCGGAAAGGACGTACTCCTCGTATGGTGTTGGACTGTCTGCTGGCAACTTGAAGTCGCACTCAATGCGTCCATTTACTGTGGAAAGTGAGATTTTGTTCCGGTAGAAGGTCGCACTGCGCTTGTCGTAGACCATACTCCACGAGGTGAACTCTGGGTTGTTCGTCCGTTTGCCCTTCTTCCAGCGGTCAACACCGCTGTCAACGGCGTGGACGGCACGCCGGATAGCTTCTTGGACGAGGTTTGCCGTGAGGTCGGTTTCATCGCGGAGTCGGTCGTAGAGTGCGTCTCTGGCTTTCACGTTCGAGGTGACACAGTCCTCATAGTCGGTGTTGTCCCAGCAGTAGTCACTAGCTTCGTTCGCGCAGTAGAGAAATTGGTCAGCAGTTTCGTGGAGGTCGTCGTGATACTCGTCAGGGACAACGAGCTTGACTGGCGCGGTATGTCTGACCTCCATATTTCAGATGTAATTCCAACAGTACTTAAAAATTCGGGGAGTCAGAGAGCTACTGTCTCGTGGTTTGGTTCGTCGAGTGTCGGCTTCTGGTCACGGGCAGAGGCTCGTTCGCACGGCCCGAGGCGCCGGAAGCCCTTGCTCCTTGAGGCCGGGGGTTCCGCCTCGAAACTGCTGATCCCGCCGGCCCCGCGAGCCTGTCTGATTTCCTCCCGTTAGTGCCGACGACGCTCCGAGGCGTAGCCGACAGCACGAGCGACGCGGCGTCCGGCTCGCACGCCGACGCGCGACACGTATCGACAGAACGCTATACTAGCGATCGCTCATCTGTAGAAGTCAGTACGCAAGATTTTCTCGAACCAGTTGTCGGTGTTGAGCGAACTATAATTATCGTCCATAAAGAAAAGGGGGTGCGTTCAGTTCTGTGAAACGGTGTCCGAGATGGGGGCCGAGACGAACGCGGTCGGTCAGGTATCGAGTCGTGGTCCGTCGGAGTCGGTTCTGTCGAACCAATCGCCGCCGCGAGTTCGGCTGTTCATCCTGCGGATGGCCGAGCGCGGGAACGACGCGGCGAAGGTGACCTCACCGGGAGCCCAGGTGTCGTCGGTCGCGTCGAGACAGCGCTCGCGTATCGTCGTTTCGGAGAGGTCTGTACCGCCACAGTCGACGAGTACCGCAGGGTTCTCGCTACGGGTGAGGACTGCCGCTTCCCGGATCGCGTCGAGTTCGTACAGCGCGTCCTCGATATCGCTGGCCAGGAAGACGGCCTCGTCCGTGACCACCGCGTCACTGGTCCGGCCGTCGACGAATACGCGGCCTTCGTCGTCGACCCGACCCAGATCGCCCGAGCGGAGCCAGAACTCGCCGTCCAGTTCGACGAACAGCTCGTCGTTGGCCTCGGGATGGCCCCAGTACCCGGGCGAGACCGCGTCGCCACGCCAGAGCAGTTCCCCCCGTCGGTCGGCCGGGGCAGCCTCGCCGATGACGAGGTCCAAGACCCGTACCTCGACGACCTCGTTGGCCGGGTGGCCGACGAACGACGGCTCCAGATCCGGTTTCTGGTCCCGGTCTGTGGCGAGTTCGAGGGCCGTCGCCGGCATCGTCTCGGTGGTGCCGTAGGCCGCCGTCACGCGACACTCGAGGGCCCGTTCGGCCCGGTCTCGAAGCCCACTTTCGAGCGGACCACCGGCGACGACGGTTCGCCGTAGCGCCGCGAGGTCGTACCCGTCGACGCCGTGGTCGAGTAGGTCCTCGAGCATCCCGGGAACGAGCAGCGTTACCGTCACCTCGCGTGCTTCGAGCAGTCCGAGCACCGACTCGTCCCAGCCCGACGGGAAATACACCGTCCCGCCGGCCGTGAGCACCGGAAGAACCATTCCGTGGGTTCCGAGGACGTGAAACGGCGGACAGGCCGCGAGCGCCCCGTCGTCGCTCGACAGCCCCCAGTAGTGGACGAGCGCGTGCGCGTTCGCCCGGAGGTTGCCGTGCGTGTGGAGGACGCCCCGCGGTTCGTCGGTCGTCCCCCGCGTGAAGACGACCTCGGCGAGGTAGTCGTCGAGGCGCGGTGCCGGCACCTCACGCGGGTCCGCCTTCGACACCAGGTCGTGATATGACCGGCCCCGCTCGCCACCGTCGACGAGGAGGTGTTCCAGCGTCTCGACGTCGAGGACGTCGGCCGCCGACTCGAGTCGCTCGACCGTAACTAGGGCCGTCGGCTCGAGGGGTTCGAGTAGCGACTCCGTCTCGTAGATGTCGAATCGGAGGTTCAGCGCCACCGGCACGGCACCGCGCTTGACCGTCCCGAGATACGCCGTCACGAAGGTCACCGACCCCGGCATGTAGAGTGCGACCCGCTCGCCCTCCTCGACACCGATCTCCGCGAGCACTCCCGCGACAGCGTCGGTTTCGGCCCGCAGGTCGGCGTAGGTGAGTTCTCGCCGGTCGTCCGCCACCGCGAGGCTCGACGGGTGATCCCGTGCCACGGCGTCGAGTTCTGTCGCGACGTTCATCCGTTGACCACTCCGGTGTGACGGAACTTATGTTTTACCTGGGCGTGGCCGACGGTGCCGTTTCCCTGCCCGGGGGTCGGCCGCATCCTCACCCCGCCCGCCGGTGGCCCTGACACTCGCTTGTTTCCCGCCGGTGGCCCGGATGTTCGCTTCGGACTCTCTAGTGGCGGCCCATCCAATTCGCTGCTGGGCAGCGACGCGACGTCTCAGGTTCTTGTACGGACGGTGTGATGGAAACGTGTGCTATCAAGCTCCATCACACCAACTGAATCAAACGCGTCTTCCTCTCATGAAGCTTCGCCTGTCGAAGCCTCCGTTCCGATTTGTCCGACCTGCCGAACAACAGATGCCGTCAAGTACGGGACTTACACCCGCAACCCGCACGGGCGCTCGCCCGTGCGGGTGCAGCGCTACCGATGTTCGATCTGTGGAAGGACGTTTTCACCGAGTCTCTCGTCCGTCGAAGACAACCACCAGTATCCGTCCGAAGTCAAGCGGTTAGGACGCGTCGTGAACGCGTTCACCGACGCGTCCCTCGAAAACCTCCAGGATATCTGTACCGTCCACTTCAGTGTTCGTCCATCTGACCAGCAGCTATCCAACTGGATCATCGAGGACACGAGGGAGATCGTCGAAAACGATCTCCCGCAGTATTCGGGCGTCTACACCTACGATGAGCAGTATCTCCGTATCACGGTGAGCGTGCATATCGATTCGTCCTCTACGATGATCTGATGGATACGCCGGTCGGCGAACACGTCACCGACCGGCTCACCAAGGACGCCGTCCGTGACTTTCTCACTGCCCTCCTCGAGGACAAACCAGCCTACGTGATCACTACTGACGGTCGTGACGAATACGCCGAGATCATCGAAGACGACATTGATGCATTCCAGCATCGGTGCTCCTTCCACTTTCTGCGAAACGGCGAGAAGAAGCTCCGGAATACGG
This sequence comes from Halobacteriales archaeon QS_1_68_17, assembly GCA_003021105.1. Lineage (GTDB taxonomy): Archaea > Halobacteriota > Halobacteria > Halobacteriales > Haloarculaceae > QS-1-68-17. The sequence goes on along the minus strand of PXRG01000022.1, from coordinate 75,224 downwards.
TGTTCCGGAGCGTTCGGCATTCGAACGCGGAGAAACTTCACGCCGCGATCGTCTGGAGCGAATTCAAGCGCGTGTTTGCTGCTCCATCGTATGCAGCAGCTCTGCGACGGTTTGAGGCAGTGCTCGATGAGATCGAGCACTTGCCGTCAGCAGTACGGACGTACGTCGAAGAGGTCATGGAGAACTTCGACAAGTTCCTGATTCATCTCCGAGATGAGTGGGTTCCGAGTACGACCAACAACTGCGAACGCTACTTCGGACACACGAAACCGACGCGGATCAAGCGTCGGTTTCGTTCGGTTGAGAGCGCTTGCTCATTCCTCCAAACGCAGATGACAGCGGACAGTCAAACACGGATTGATCTCCCGAGAGTTATCGCTCGCGCTAGCGCGCGAGCTCTTTCCCGGTATCGATCTGGATGAGGTCACTGAGCTCTTTACAGAAACGAAGCAGCGGTATCTGTGGTGCCGCGATCTTGAGGCTGGCTGAGCGTAGTTCGGTCGCGCTGGCCGCTCCATTCGGAGCGGCAGCGCTTGCTCATTCGAAATATTTCTGTTTTAATCCAAACTAATCAAAGAGATATTTATGAACTTTTCTAAATTATCGGCGAAAAAAGCCACTCTGTATCGGTAATACTACAGAACTTTGTCAAAGACGAGTCCATTCGGCGTCTACCAACACCAGACTTGGAAGGGCCCTAGTGGCACAGGGTTTATATTTGGTTCTACTGTACACGGGACCGATCATGTCCGTACTCGACCAGTTCCGGCTCGATGGACAGACGGTCATCGTGACCGGGGGCAACAGAGGAATCGGACAGGCTATCGCGGATGCGATGGCGGACGTCGGTGCGAACGTGGTGATCGCGAACCGGGACGGACCGACCGGTCGGGCGACCGCCGAGGCACTCGCCGACGAGTACGACGTCGAGACGCGCTGGATACAGACGGACGTCTCCGACGAAGCGTCGGTAGTCTCGACGGTCGAGGAGACCGTCGACGCGTTCGGGACGATCGACGTCCTCGTCAACAACGCCGGCGTGAACTCACACTACGACGTCGCCGAGATGCCCCTCGAAGAGTGGCAGTGGCTGTTCGATATTAACATCACCGGCCTGTTCCTGTGTACGAAGTACGTCGGCCAGGAGATGATAGACAGCGGCGGCGGGAACATCGTCAACATCGCCTCTATCTCGGGGATCATCGCCAACTATCCCCAAAAGCAGGCCCACTACAACGCCTCGAAGGCGGCCGTCGACGGGTTCATGCGCCAGCTGGCCTCGGACTGGGCGGAACACGACATCCGGGTGAACAATATCAATCCCGGGTACATCACGACCGCCATGGTCGAGGACTACCTCGAGAACCACCCCGAACTCGAGGAGACCTGGAAGAGCCAGATGCCGGGAGACCAGTTCGCCGGCCCGGAGGTGATCGCACCGCTGGCGGTCTATCTCGCCTCCGACGCCTCCGAATACGTCACCGGCGAACGGGTCATCATCGACGGCGGGTACACGGTCCGGTAATCGGGTCCCTCGACCCGCGAGAGGGGCGGCCCCGATCCGCTGCCGTCGGGCCCGACTGCAGGGGACGGGCGACCGAACACGGTACTTTTTTGATCCAGATCGAAGTAGCTCACGGCGTTATGACGACCGGGACCGACAGATCCGGGGCCGGTGCTCAGGAAGGTCCGTGGCGGCTCCTCGAAGGGGATGCCGGCCACCGCCGAGGCCGTGTCGTGGGTCGTCGTCAGGACCACGTCCGGTCGGCCTGACAGCGACGCGGCGTACTCGTCGTCGAGTTCTCCCACCACGGCTCCCGGGTCACGTAAGTCCCCGAGCAGGTCCGTCGGCAGTCCCAGGTCTTCGAGCAACCCCGTCGCCCACGTCTCGGACTGGATGTCGAACATCTGAGTAGTCGACGCGATCGACGTCTCCGGGTGGACGGTCCCGCCCAGCGCCTCCGAGAACACCTGTGGCAACATCACGAGCCGGTCGGCCCGCTCTATGAGGTCGGGTTCTTCGTGGCAGTGGTAGTGGTACTGCCAGAGCGAACTCGGCGTGTTTCAGTGGTTGATGCCCGTCGCGCCGAAGATGCGACGACGACCACCGGCCTCCTCGATCAACTGGTCGACCGTGGACATCACTACCGGGTCCCGGTAGAACGTCGGGTCACGTATCAGCCCCCCGTCGGCGTAGAAGCCGAAATCGAGGCCGGTCGTGTCGACGGCAACCGACTCGAGTTCGCCGCGTTCGTCTGCCAGCCCGAGCCCCTCCCGTATCTCGCCCAAGATCCCGTCGACGTCCCAGACGTACCGCTCGTCGCGCTCGAGTGGGCCGTTGTCGAACCGATAGACCTCTTCGACCACCAGGTCACCGCCGTCCGGACCGCCGACCTAGACGGTGCCACCGTTGGAACCCACGTCTATTCCGGATCGATAGCGCATACTGGTAGCTCGACGTGTGATTACATAAAAGGTAGGGGCGTGTGGGACAGACACACGGTGGCTCGCGAACGGTTCGAGCGCCCGACCGGCGGTGGTGTCTTGGCGGTCCGGACGAGCGTGGTCCGGGATAGGGGGCCCCGGGACGTCTAGAAGGGCTTTTCGTCGAGCGTGGCCCCCAAAAAGCCCATCCGGTTGAGGACCTGCTCGGTCTCCCAGGCCATCTCATTGGCTGCGGTCTCGGCCTCGACCTCGCCGTCAGTGAACCGGTGGAGCCAGTCGAAGATCGGGCCCTCGACCAGCGCCTTCTGAACCTCGCCGATGCGACAGCCCTGGAAGTCGGCCTCGTGGTCCCGGAACCGGTCGAAATAGCTGGTGTTTTCGTTGATCTGGCCGTCCATGACTGCCTCGAAGGCCGATTCCCTGACGATGAGCCCGACCTCTTCAGCGAGTTTGCGGGAGGCCTCGGGCCGGAGCATCCACTGGATGTACAGGTAGGCGGCCTCTTTCTTCTCCGAGGCCGACATGATCGCCCAGCCAGCCCCGTTGTAATATCCGACGTAGGCCGGTCCGCCGGGTGCTGGGTCTTCCGAGGCCGACATCTCGAGTTCGTCGACGACGTTCTGGGTGGCCGGCGGGAGACCCGACGTGACGCTGTCGCCCAGCGCTTCCTGGGTCTTGGCGACGTTCTCGCCGTAGATCAGGCCCATCGCGGCCTGTTCGGAGATGATCGTGTCGGGAACGCCCGACCACGTCAGACTCTTCCAGTTGTCCGGCGCGTAGTTCTCACCCATCTCCTTGTAGAACTTCAGGGCCTCGACCGAGCGGTCGCTGTTCATCTGCCCGCCACGACTCTCCAGTGCGACCCACTGGTTGGGGTCGACACCCCAGTCGTAGACGCCAAACATCGGCCAGTAAGATTCCGTCAGGGCGTAGGCGCCGGTGACGCCCTTGTGCTGTTGACTGTGGCCGGCCATATCCGTGTTCTCCTGGATATGCGCGGCCATGTCCATGTAGTCGTCGGGGGACATGTACTCGTCAGGATCGTAGCCGTGGTCCGAGGCCACATCGTTGACGATGTCCTCCCGGTAGATCAGCATTTTCAGCCCCGACTCCATCGGGTAGGAGTACCGTGGCCCTTCGCCCTCACCCGGCGGGTAGTTGAAGTTCCACTGGAACCCGGTGAAATCGTCCAGGTCGAACCCGGGCATCGTTATCTCCGGGTGGTTGCGCCTGAACTCGTCGATGTTGACGATCCAGTCGTTGTTGGCGTACGCGTTCGACGCGTCCTGCTCAATGTACCCGATGTCAAGCGACGGGTCGTTCGACGTCGCGGAACTGACCTCGCGATTGTACATCTCGCCGAACGCCACCGCGCTGAAGTCGACGTTGATACCCGTCACCTCCTCGAATCTCGGCGTGATCTCGTTTTGGTAATACAGACTCGATGGCGTCGACTCCGTCACCAGCGAGATCGTCGTTCCCTGATAGGGCTCGGCCGCCTGCGCGAACCACTCCTCGACGTCGTCCGGCGGGTCGCCCGCTGCGACCTCGTCGCCACCGTCACTGCCGCTGTCGCCACCGTCACTGCCGCCGCCGTCACCGCCGTCACCGCCGTCACCGCCGTCACCCTGGCCGGAACAGCCTGCCACAGCGGCGACGACTCCCGTACCGAGAACCTGAAGTGCTCTACGACGCGAGTTGCTTGGTATGCTATCTCCCCGCATCGTTTCCTTGTTACACATTTACAGTATTTAATCTTTTTCCCAAAAATCGATTGGTGGTGTCTAGAGTAGGAGTGAAGATTGAGTTTCAGCTGTTATCTATGTGAAACAAATTCGGAGAGATCTCCGTTACCTCTGTACTCAAACCCAACCAGTCATAAACAAAATATTCATCCGCGTACTTCTCACCACCAAATCGATTTCAAAACGGTGGGGCCCCACGACCGCCAGAGGGTGCTTTCCAGGTGTCGGATCGGTTGTCGTGACCGATGGTTACTTTAGATATGAGCGTGTCACCCCTATACGACTGGTGCCAGTAATATGGACAAACACACCAAACGACGGGCCGACGGTCGGTTGAGAGGGAGACGTGTCCGGCCGGGAGAGAGGCGTCGATCGGTACCGTACCGAACGAGGCGAGACCCCCAGAGGTGACGAGACGTGGCACAAGTGCGTCTCGAGGGTGTATCCAAGTCTTTCGGAGACATCGAGGCCGTCTCGGACGTCGACCTGACGGTAGAGGACGGTGAGTTTTTCGTCTTGCTGGGCCCGTCCGGGTGCGGGAAGACGACCACTCTCCGGATGATCGCCGGGTTAGAACGGCCCAGCGAGGGCACCATTTACTTCGACGACGCAGACGTCACCGACGACGAGCCGGCCGAACGCGACATCTCGATGGTGTTCCAGAACTACGCGCTGTACCCACACAAGACTGTCAGGGAGAACCTCGCGTTTCCACTCTCGCTTTCTCGCCGGGATTATTCCAGCGAGGAGATCGACTCCGAGACCGAGCGGGTCGCGGAGTTGCTCGAGATCACCGACCAGCTCGACAAACACCCGAAGAACCTCTCGGGTGGTCAACAACAGCGGGTCGCGCTCGGGCGCGCGATGATTCGTGAACCGATGGCGTTCCTGATGGACGAGCCCCTCTCGAACCTCGACGCCAAACTCCGCATCCAGATGCGTTCGGAGCTCAAACGTCTCCACCGCAAGCTCGGGGTCACGACGGTGTACGTGACTCACGACCAGACGGAGGCGATGTCGCTGGCCGACCGGATCTGTGTGCTCAACGACGGCCGAGTCCAGCAGGTCGGCACGCCACACGAGGTGTTCAGCCGCCCGCGCAACACCTGGATCGCGGGGTTCATCGGCGACCCGCCGATGAACTTCCTGCACGGGCTACTGGAGCGGTCCGACGGCGAAGTGTTCGTCGCCGGCGATGCGTTCCGGTACCGGGTTCCCCCGGATGTCGTCGAGGAACTGGACGCCCGGGAGGTCGCCGAGGACGTCACACTGGGCATCCGACCGCGCGACCTCGAAGTCGTCGAGGACCCGGGCCAGGATACCTTCCCGGCGACCGTCCTGACGGTGGAACCGACCGGCGAACGCAGCATCCTGACCGCCGAGGTCGACGGCCGCGAGATTAAAATCGAGACCGAGCCACGTGAGTTCATGGGCATGCAGGGCGAGACCATCTCGGTCCACCCACAGAAGACCTACTACTACGACGAGGCGGACCAGCTGGCGACCGTCTCGTCGGCCGAGGGCGACGTCGTCGAGGCGGTCGAGGTGACCGACAAGCACGTCGAGGAGGTCCGCAAGGATGGTGACACGTGAGTTCCCGGGAGCCGCAAGGGGATGGGGTGATCCGGACGACCACGAAGCGGGAGGTGACGACGTCCGATGAGCGAAACCCGCATCTATGATGGCGAGAAGTACCTCGTTCCGTCGGTGATCGCCTTCATCGTCTTCGGGATCGTCCCGGTGGTGCTCGTGATCCGCACCAGCTTCATGTACTGGGAGGCGTTCGCGGCGACCGGGCCCCGGTTTATCGGCCTCGACAACTTCGAGCAACTGATGAACAGCGCCCAGTACATGTCCGCGACCGGACGGACACTGCTTTTCGTCGGGGTGTCGCTTGTGATTCAGATGGGTCTCGGGCTGGCGATCGCCTTGCTCCTGGACCGGGAATTCCGGGGGGACAGCGTCGTCCGGACGTTGCTGGTGTTACCACTCACGATCCCCCCCATCTCGGTCGGTGCGAACTGGCTGTTGTTACTGCGCACCGACACCGGGCTCGTGCCGAAGATGCTCTCGAATTTCGGGATCACGTTCCAGATCGGGGAGAACACGTTGGACGCCTGGGTCGCCATCTTCCTGATGGACGCCTGGCACTGGACACCGCTCATCGCGCTCATCTTCCTTGCAGGGCTGACGTCCGTCCCGCCATCGCTCATCGAGAGCGCACGGATAGACGGCGCGAACCGGTGGGAGATATTCTGGCACGTCCAGCTCCCGCAACTCAAGACCGTCGGCGTCGTCGCGTTGCTCATCAGGATGATGGACCTGTTCCGGTCGTTCGACGACGTCTGGATGCTCACCAGCGGCGGTCCGGGCGAAGATACGATGTTGTTGAACCTCGAGATCGTCCGCATCATGACCCAGCAGACACGGTACGGGATCGGTGCCGCGTTGTCGCTTTTCGCACTGTATCTGATCATCATTTTGAGCTGGGGGCTGGTCAACATGCTCCACCGGGAGGTCCTTGAATGAGTACCGAACGTTTGGAATCGCTGGCAAAACGGTTCGGGTTCCACTTCCTCGAGAACCCGCGACAGATACTGGTCGTCCTCGGGATCGGACTGGTCCTCCTGTGGATCCTGTTACCGGTGTACTGGACGCTGGCGATCTCGATGCGGACCACCGAGGAGATCTTCGGGTCGCCGGACCTGCTTTTGAACCCGGCGTCGCTGAACTTCGAGAACTACCGCATCCTCTGGCCGGTCGAAGACCAGCAGGTCGCGAACTTCTCTCGGTTCATCGTCAACTCGGCAATCATCGCGACCCTGAACGCCGTGCTCACGACGGTGCTCGCGGTGCCGGCGGCCTATGCGTTCCGGCTTGGGGTCGGCTACTCGAAACACATCTTCTTCTGGATCCTCACCAACCGGATGGCCCCGCCGGCCGCGTTCCTGCTGCCGATGTTCCTGCTCACGAGCGAACTCAACATCATCGGCACCCACTGGGGGTTGGCCATCGTCTATCTCATCTTCAACCTGCCGCTCGCGATCTGGCTCGTCTACGGGATCATCAAGGCTATCCCCGAAGAGATAGACGAGGCCGTCTACGTCGACGGTGGCAACGACTTCACAGTCCTCAAGGAGGTGATCGTCCCGCTGTCGAAACCGGGGATAGCAGTGTCATTCCTTCTGGTCTGGCTGTTCGCGTGGAACCACTACGCGTTCACGCTCATGCTGTCCGACGACAGCACGATGACCATCACCCAGGGCATCGCACAGTTCTTCACGACGGTCGGGACGTCGTGGAACCTCATGGCCGCGGGCACCATGCTGAGCATGCTTCCGGGGCTCGTTCTCGCGGCCATCGTCCAGAAACACATCGTGACCGGGCTCACCTTCGGGGCGGTGAAAGCATAATGGGCTTTCTCACGCGCATCTTCCCGTTCGAGATGACCATCGGCGACCGCATCTTCTTCGCCGTCGCCGTCGGGATCGCCATCCACCTGCTCTGGCTCCGCGTCTTGTCGTCGGACACGATCCTCGCGGCGCTCGCCGTCGCCGTCGTCGTCGGTGCCGTCATCGTAAAGTGGGGATGAACCGACCGCGGACGTTGCTCTGCGTTGCGCTCGCATTCGTTCTCAGCGACTGTAGCGGCGGTCTCATCGGTGGCCCCACGCCGGAGGGGACGATCACGGCCGCGCCCGTTCCGACCCCCTCGCCGACACCGACTCCGACGTCGACCCCGGAAGGTCCGAATTGTGACGTTCCGCCGCCGCCGACGCTGACGGAAACGCCACCCCCGACGCCGGAGACGCCATCGCGGATAGGCACTGACCAACGGGACGGTCGACGGCGACCGCCTGGTCGCGCGGCACGACCGGGTACTCTCGCGATACAGCTACACGCTCCGGGCCGACGACAACATCGAAGTGCTGGCCTCCCCGAACGGGACCGCCCTCTTCTATGTCGGCCTCCTCCGGGTCCGATTCGTCAAGGCCTACGCCGTGGACGGAACGCTCTACAGTCTCGCGGTCGACGAGAACGGAATCTACACCGTTCGGGAGCGACCGTACAGTCCCGGTCGGATCGGACTCTACGAGTACGCACCCAACGGCACGCGCGAGTGGAACGGACGGACTGTCAGGGTCTTCGAGGTCGAGTTCACCGACCCCGTCAGGCGCTACCGGCGGGAAGTCGTCGACCTGACGTCGACGGTCTACGTCGACCGCCGTGGAATCGTTCGAAAACTGGTCCACCGGGAAACGTACCGACCCACCGGCGGGTCGAACGTCTCACTCGTCACGCAAAACGATACGTTCGAAGTGACCGACGTCGGTTCGACGCGACTCCCACACCCCGAGTCGTTCTGTACTGTCGATTCGGCCCCTGTCGGCTAACCGACGGGCTGGTAGCCACCGGGGTCGCTATCGGGTGTGTTACGTATCGTTGTCGGGTCCGGCACGTTCGGGAGAGCGATCGGGTCGCGTTCGGCCTGGGCGCTTAGACGGTCACGATCCCCTTGACGGTCTCGGGTTCCATCGCCCGGTGGAAGGCGGCTTCGACGTCCGAAAGCGGGGACTCGAAGTCGACGAACCCCTCGACGTCAACGCGGTCGTCGGCGAGCACTTCGCCGAACGCACGTTTCGATGCGCGCACGTATATAAGGAAACTGTTATTTCAGCGTTCGTACCCGTTTGTCGATACAAAACGCGCGCGCCAGTCACGCGCTCCACGACTACCCGCTCGCCGCTGTCGGCCCCGTTCGTCCGTTGGCGATCGGGCCGCACCGCGACGCCCGGACTGGTGCAAAGTATTATGTGATCCGCGTCGCCTTGTTGGGGCGTATGCAACTCCGAGAGTCAGCCGCGGGTCCGGAGTACGTGTACCCGTCACACAGGGCCGTCGAGGCCGTCGACACGGCGGCGCTCCGCGAGTCCCGCACCCGCCGGTTCCGCGATCTGCTGGACGACCGGGGCCTGGACGCGCTGCTTCTGACCGATCAGGCGAACGTCCGGTACGTGACCGACATCCGGCCGGTCCACAGCGTCTACTTCACGGACGCCTACCAGGCGCTGGTCACCGACGACCGGGTCGTGATGCTCGCGCCGGCGGGCGACGTGCCCCGGATCCGGACGCGGATGCCGTGGATCGACGACGCCGTCGCCACCACGCGGGGCGACATGGCGGCGACGTACCGCGACCTCTTCGAGACCCACGGCGCGGACGCCGTCGGCGTCGACGCCCTCGGGTTCGGCGTCGCCGGCGACCTCGACGGGCTCGTGCCGGTCGGCGACGACCTGGCGCGCATCCGGGGAGTGAAACTCCCCGCCGAAGTGGCGATCATGGACGACGCCGGGGCGGTCTGCGAGCAGGCGGTGCTGGCGGCGCTCGACGCCGTCGAGCAGGGCGTCCGGGAGTACGAGGTCGCCGCGGAGGCCGAGTACGCGGCAAAACGGGCGGGCGCGCAGGGCGTCTCGTGGGCGCCGGCCACCTTCTCGGGGACGAACACCGGCGTCTTCCTCCGCTACGATTCGGCCAAGCGGCTCCGGTACGGCGACTTCGTGATCCTGGGCTACGCCTTCGTCTACGCGGGGTACAACATGGACATCACGGTGACGACCGTCGTCGGCGAGCCCACGGAGCGCCAGCGGGAGATGTACACCGCGGTCTGGGACGCCCGCGAAGCCGCCATCGAGGCCGCCGGCCCCGGGGTCAGCGCCCGGGCCGTGCGCGACGCGGCCGCGGACGTGATCGACGAGCGGGGCTTCGCCGACATCTCCTTTACCGACTACCAGCCCATCTTCCACGGGCTCGGGATGAACGTCTACGAACCGCCGTTCGCGCCCGACGCCGGGCGGGACGACCCCGACCACACCCTCGAACCGGGACACGTGATCGTCCCCGAACCCGGCGTGTACGCCACCGACGAACCGTCCCGCGGCGGAGTCCGCATCGGCGAACCGGTGGTGGTGACCGACGAGGGGACCGAACGGCTCGCCCGGGTCGTCCCCGACCGCCACGAGGACCTCTACCTGGGCTGACCGCGCGCCCTGTTCGCGCTCTTTTGCGTTTCGGTGGTGTCGCCACGCTTCCGGCGCTGGCCGGCGGTCCTGGGGGGCCGCCACGCTCCGGGCACTGCCCGGCGGCCGAGTGTTGCCGCCGCACCCTTTCCGGGAGGCTCGTCTCGGCGGGAAAACTATCTTTACCTAGCTCCCCGTTGCTCCAGCAACCACATGTCAGAGACGTCATTCGACGTCGCCGTGATCGGCGGCGGTGCTGTCGGCACGAGTACTCTCTTTCACCTGGCCGACGAGTACGACGCGAGGGGTGTGCTCTTCGAGCGGGGACAGCTCGGAGAGGGATCGACGGGCAAGGCGGCCGGCGGGGTCCGGAACACCTACACGACCCCCGTCAACATCGAGATCGGGAACCGCGCGATCGAGTACTTCCAGAACTTCGCGGACAACGTCGGCGAGGATCTGGCGTTCGAACAGACGGGGTACATGTATCTCTACCACTCCCGCGAGGCGGAGATCGAGTGGCGGGAACGCGCACAGCACCTCCATGCGTTCGACGTCACGACCGAGATGCACTCCCCGGAAGAGGCGGCCCGCGCGTTCCCCTCGCTGGACGCAACCGAGATCCGGGGGGCGATGTACGCCCCCGACTGCGGCCACGTCGATCCCCACTCGCTGACGCAGGCGTTCGGCCGCGCGGCCGTCGACCGCGGGGCGATGATCCACACCGGGACCGCCGTCACCGACGTCGTCGTCGAGGACGGCGCGGTCGCGGCCGTCGAGACCCAGGCCGGGACCTACGAGGTCGACGCGGTGCTCAACGCCGCCGGCCCCTGGGCCGCCCGCGTCGGGGCGATGGCCGGGGTCGACGTCCCGATCGAACTGCTGATCCGGCGGATCATGGTCACGAGCACGATCGACCAGACCACCGGCCCGCTGGTGATCGACCCCGAGCGGGAGTGTTACTTCAAGGTCGAGTCCAGCGGCTCGATGCTGGTCTGTGACACCGGACAGGACATCCACGACGTCGGAGACCCCGACGGGGCCACCGACGGCCAGGTCGGGTACGACTACTACCTCCGGACGACCGAGAAGGTCCAGCGACTGGTCCCCGCGCTCGCGGACCTGGAGGTCCGCAACGGCTGGAGCGGCCTCCAGTCCCACACGGACGACGGAAACGCCATCGTCGGCCCGGCCGACGTCGACGGGTTCTACCTCGCCTGCGGCTTCTCCGGGCACGGGGTCCAGCAGGCCCCGGTCGTCGGCGGCGCGATGGCCGACCTCCTCGTCGCCGGGGAGACCGACCGGTTCGACGTCGGGAAACTCTCGCTCGACCGGTTCGCCGGCGGCGACCCCGTCGAGAGCGAGGGGATGGCCTGATACTGTCGGCTATAACTTCGTGAAGATATTCGGCACCGCGGGGGGCGAAATTCTTCGAGGGATTGTAGCCGACAGTATGAGCGGGCGTCCCGCGGCGCTCACTGCCGGGTTCCCCGGCCGGCCCGCCAGGCCATGTCCGCGAACGTGAGGTAGTCGAACACCGGCAGGCCGGTCCCGGCGCGGACCTCGTCGACGTACGGCCGGAGGTTCGTACACTCGAAGAGGATCGCCCCCACGTGTCCGCGGTCGACCACCGCCTCGGCCGCCGCGACCACCTCCTCCCCGACCGCCTCCCGGTCGAGCGTCGGCGCGCTCTCCTCGACGATCGTCGCCTGGAAGCTGTCGCCGTCGGACAGCCCCCCGACGACCAGCCGGTCCGCGTACTCGTCGAGTACCGGGTGGTCGAGCCGGTCCAGCGCCTGCTCGTCGGCCGAGATGACGCCGATCCGCTCGTCCGGGGCGAGCATCGACGCGACGACCGGAATCTGGAGCAGGCTGCTCGTGAACACCGGTACCTCGGGGACCTGCTCGCTCAGCAGGTCCTGGTGTGACAACAGGAACCCGCAACTCGTGGTGATCGCCACGGCCCCGCGGTCGACCAGCGTCCGCGCCGCGTCCGCGAAGGGCTCGATGGCGACCTCCTGTTCCCGGACCACGTCGACGGGACCCGCTCCCTCGGCGACCGCGAACGCGACCGGATAGTCGTAGGAGCGGGCGTTGCCGACGTCACCGGGTGGCCGCGGGAAGGTCGTGTCCAGCATCACCACGCCCAGACAGTCGCCACCGGCGGAGGACCCGCTCGTTCCCGTCTGGTCAGCCATGCGCCCCGGTTTCCTCCGCTCGCTAATGAACGTTTGGCCCGGTCGCCCGCCGGGTCGCGGCGTTTGCACCGGACAAACGCCCGCACCGGATTCGCCGGCTGTTCCCAGTCCCACCCGCCGCTCGACCCGCCCCACGGCGGTGTTTGTGATCCACAAAACAACACGGGCGTCGCGCTGGCGTGCCGCGAGTAAGGGGCGCGCGGAGACGCCGCTTATCTGACACCCTCCGGTTCGCCCGGTTGTGTTGGAATGTCACGGTGGGCTTGACGGGTCCGACTGTCCCTGCAGGTCGGGACGGCGCACGGAACCCGGCGTCGCCGGGCTGGACGCCCCGGACAGCCGCGGGGACGCGATCCGCCCGGGTCTGTCGACGACGAACGCCGGCTGTTTCGCACGACACCGCGGGTCCGCGACCGACTGTCGGCCGACCGACCGCGGTCGCACGGGGCCTGGAAGACGGCCGCTTTGTCCCTGGCAAACGGAGTGACGGGTCACCGCCGGTCGAACCGGTATTTACAGCTCTATACCTGTAATCCCCCTACCCCGATCAGTGTCGGACACACCCCCGGCACGGCACAAAGTGGGCAGTATGCCGGGCCGCGGGCGCTGGATGTGCGGCCGCGTGGCAGTCGCCGACGGCCGTCGATGCTCTCCCGCCTCTCACCGACGACGCGGCACCCGCCGGGCCCGTATCTGCCGGTGGTCGCCCTGCCCGTGACCGACTGGTCGCTGGCGTATCAAATTAATTGCTGCTCGTAATTAGATAGTTGAAAAGATAAACACGCAATGGTTGTTACTGCCCACTCCGCGCCAGCTATCAGTGTAGCACGTCTCTGACAGCGGGGTTCAAATTGTACACAATGTGGTTTGTTACTATTTATATCAGCTACATATTATTATCTACTTGTGGTGAGTAACTATCGATCCCGGGCGCGAGATTCTCGGACGCCGGCGTGGGGTGCCGGTTGCCGTCCGGAGACTTCGCGGCACGGCGCACCGTCACGGAACGTGGCAGTGCCGGCGGGGGATTGCAGGCCAGGCGGTTCCCGGGAAACACAGGGATATATCCCGACACGGGGCGTCCGGGCAGGTATGACGGCGACGCCAGGCCCGGCAATCAGACGGGGTGGGTGCCAGTGACGCCGCCGGAGAAGCGCCGGCGGGACATCGTCGAACTGGTGACGAAACACGACGGGCTCTCGGTCGAGCGGCTGGCGGACCTGCTCGACGTCTCCGCGTCGACGATCCGCCGCGACCTCCGCGAACTCGCCGACCGGGAACTAATCGAGCGAGCACACGGCGGGGCCGTCCCCGCGACGAACGTCGGCGGCGAGCCGTCGTTCGACCAGCGAGTCGTCCAGCAACTCGACGAGAAGCGCGCGATCGCCGACCGCGCCGTCGAGGAGATCCGCGAGGGCCAGATCGTCTTCTTCGATTCCGGAACGACGACGATGCAGGTCGCGCGGGCCGCCCCGACCGACGGGTCGTTCGTCGCCGTGACGAACTCGCCGCTGCTGGCGCTGGAACTGGGCGACCACGCCGGGAGCGTCAAGTCGACCGGCGGCGGCTTCCGTCCCGAGACGAAGGCGCTCGTGGGGCCGCAGGCCGAGTCGTACATCCGCTCGTCGAACTTCGACCTGGCCTTCCTCGGGGTCAACGGTATCAGGCGGACCGGCGGCCTGACGTGCCCCAACGAGGAGGAAGCCAGCGTCAAACGACACGTCATGGACAACGCCACGCGGTCGGTGGTCGTCACGGTCGTCGAGAAGTTCGGCCGCCAGCAGTTCCGCGAGTTCGCAACCGTCGACGAGATCGACCTCCTGGTCACCGACGACCGGGTGCCCGACGAGTTCCGCGACCTCTTCCCGGCGACCGAATTCGCCGAGGAGACCCGCTGGTGAGGGCGTCCCATCCCCGAGGCGTCGACGTGCGCCCGCGGTTCATACTGGTGGCTGTAATTCTTTTACTCACCAGTCTCTGCTATTTGCGGATACAGACCCTTTCCGCCTGGATTCTCAATTCGAGTTTTCACGTACTTACAGCCACCAGTATCAGGATCGGCCGTCCCCACCGAGCGTCCGGAGCACGTCGTAACAGCACCCGACCGGGTGGTAGTCGGTCTTTACTTTCGGCGTCGCGTCGATGCCGTCGTGGAGTCGGTTGTCGGGGGTGAGCCTGCCGTACCAGTTGCCGTAGCGTCGGTTGATGACGTGCTCCCAGGCGTATGCCCAGATGCGGTCGTACCACTCCCGGTAGCGGTCCTCGTCGGTTACCGCCGCCAGGCGGGCGGCCGCCGCGAACCCCTCGGCGAGCGGCCAGTAGTACTTATCCTCGACCACGGGATCGCCCTCGCGGTCGACGGTGTAGACGAAGCCGCCGCCGTCCGCGTCCCACCCCTGCTCGACCGCGGCGTCGAAGAATCGCCGGGCGCGGTCGAGGTGCCACCCGCGCTCGCGGTGGCCGTCGAGGCGGACCAGCAGTTTCGCCCACTCGAGGAGGTGGCCGGGCTGGTACCCCCACGGCCGGAACAGGTGTTCGGGCTGGTCGCGGTTGTACTCCCAGTCGAACTCCCAGTCGGCCGTGTAGTGTTCCCAGACCAGGCCATCGCCCGCGTCGGCGAGGTCGCGGGCCAGCCGTTCCGCGATCGTCGCGGCGCGGTCGAGGTAGCGCTCCTCCCCGGTGGCCTCGTGGGCAGCCAGCATCGCCTCGCAGACGTGCATGTTCGCGTTCTGCCCGCGGTAGCGCTCGGTCGGATGCCAGTCCGCGTCGAGTTTGCCCCGACAGAGGCCGTGGTCGCTTTCCCAGAACCGCTCGTCGATGCAGTCGGCCGTCTCGGCGACGTGGTCGCGGGCCCGCGGGACGCCCGCCTTGGCGGCGGTGGCGAACGCCAGGAGGACGAACGCGTGGGCGTAGCAGGTTCGCGCGGAATCCTCGACTTCGCGGCCCGCGAGCAGCCACGGGTAGCCGCCGTCGGCCCGGCGGTGGGCGTCGAGCAGGAAGTCGACGCCGTGGTGTGCGACGGAGCGACACCAGTCCGGTCCGTCGAGCAGTTCCCCGACGCTGAAGTTATAGACGAACCGCGCCGTCGCGACGACGGACTTGTGCAGTCCGTCGTAGACGTGGCCGTCGCGGTCGCTCATCTGCGGGACGTACCCGCCGAACCGGTGATCGACGCATGTCGGGTAGTAGAAGTTCAGGATGCCCCGGACGTGCTGGTGGAGCCACTTCGGATCGCGGACGGTGGAGTGGTCGGACACGGACGACGCATCGACGGGGCGACAATTAAATGACGCGGGCGGGGCCGCGCTGGCCGCCGCGGCGTGGGTTCCGCGAAGGCGACCCATCGCCCTGGGCGACCGGGTGTTTTTTTACGCGGTGTCGCCCATAGGTGGTAGCATGACCGACGACGGCCC
Source organism: Halobacteriales archaeon QS_1_68_17 (assembly GCA_003021105.1). GTDB lineage: Archaea > Halobacteriota > Halobacteria > Halobacteriales > Haloarculaceae > QS-1-68-17. Next base: position 59,407 of record PXRG01000022.1, on the reverse strand, counting down.
AGCGCGGATCGAGGTCAGGAATCTCCAGAAACGGTTCGGGACCGTCGAGGCGCTCTCGGACGTGAACCTCGAACTCCGCGACAACGAAATCCTGGGGCTGGTCGGCGACAACGGCGCTGGCAAGTCGACGCTCATCCGGACGCTCGTGGGCCTCCACCAGCCCGACGAAGGGGAGATCCTGATCGACGGCAAGCCGGTGACTATCGACGGACCCAAACACGCACGGAAGCTCGGCATCGGCACGGTCTACCAGGACCTCGCGCTGGTCGACCAGCTCTCGGTCGCCGAGAACATGTTTCTGGGTCGGAACCCGGTGAAGAAACTCGGCGGCATTCTCCCTGTCATCGACACGGAGCGGATGCAGGAGGAGGCCGAGCGCATCCTCAGCGAGCGGCTGGACATCCACCTCGACCCGGAGACGCCGGTCGAGTACCTCTCGGGCGGCGAGCGCCAGGCCATCGCCATCGGGCGCGCACTGGTCAGCGATCCCGACATCGTCTTCCTCGACGAGCCGACGTCGGCGCTCTCGAAGGCGGCCGTCGACCACGTCGAGCGCCTCGTCGAGGAGCTGCAAAACACCGGCCACACCATCGTCATCATCGACCACAACCTCGAGGAGGTGCTGTCGATGACCGACCGGATCGCCGTCCTCTTCCAGGGACGCGTCGTCGACGTCGTCGACAGCGACGAGGTGACGCGCGACGCGATCGTCGCCATGATGGTTTCCGGCCAGCCGATGGGGGCCACGGAATCGGTCGGCGAGAGCGACTCCGCGAGTTCGCCGACCGCCTGATGCCCGCGGGGGCACCGTCGACCCCGAGAGGACGCCCGCGGCGGGACGGGACCCCGGGAGCTGAAACCGGCGCGCTCGTGACTGTCGTCCCGCCGCTCGGCAAACAGTAATTAAAAACCGTAAGAATTAACTATCGAACTCGGAACTTTGTATCCGGGAATTCACCCCCACGATACAAATGACAAGCAGGAGACTCTTCCTGAGAGGGATCGGCTTGGCGAGTGGCATCGGGCTGGCCGGCTGTCTCGAGAGTGGCGGCGGCGACAGCGGTGGCGGTGACGGTGACGGCAGTGGTGGTGACGGCGGTGACGGCGGCGACGGTGGCGACGGCGGTACCACGATGGGCGAGACGGAGACCGCGGGGAGTGACTCCCAGCACTTCGCGGTTTCGATGAAGTCGATGGGGCAGGCCGGCCTGTTCGTGCAGGGGCAGGCGGCCAAGTGGTACACGCAGGACATGGACGACGTCGAGATCACCATCCTCGACGCCGAGTTCGACGCCACCAAGCAGACCCAGGACGCGCGCAACGTGATCAACCGGGGAGTCGACGGCATCCTGCTGAACCCCTACGACGCGGAGGCGTCGGTCCAGATCGTCGAGGCGGCCACGGAGGAGAACATCCCGGTGATGAACTTCGACACGGCGACGCTGTCCGAGGACATCCTCATCGGCGCGCTGTTCGGCCAGTATCGGGGTGGCCGGGTGGCGGCCGAACGGTTCACCCAGATGATGGAGGACCAGGGGATGGACAGCGCGAAGGTGATCACGAGCGTCTTCAACTTCGAGTCGACGACGAGCCAGCAGCGTCTCTTCGGGTTCACCGAGAACGTCCCCGACAGCGTCGAGGTCGTCGCGCGAATCGAGAGCGACGGGACGCCCGAGGATTCGGCCCCGAAGACCCAGAGCGCCCTCCAGGCGAACCCGGACGTCGACGCCATCTACTCGAACAACGTCGGGAGCGGAATGGGTGCACTGACCGCTCTCGAACAGTTCGGCGAGTACTACCCCAAAGACGAGGAGGGGCACGTCATGGCGTTCGGCATCGACGGCGGGCCGGAACTGTCGACCAGCCACTCCACATGTACGCGCCGCTGACGCTCGAACTGATGTGGGATTACCTCGAGGGTGGGGAGGACACGCTCCCGCAGGTCGGCGACACCGTCGAGCCCGGCGATGACCTCAGCATCGAGAACAAGGAGGTCTTCGGGATCGAACCGTGGAGTAACCAGTTCTGGGGCCCGGCCGAGATGGTCGAGTACGAGGCCCAGGACCAGACCTGGTGGCCCTGGATGAAGTGCAACCACGCGATGATCACCCAGGAAAACGCCGACGCATCCTACCTCTACGGGAACGTCGCCCGGGTCTACGAGGAACAGAACTGATCCGGCCGAACAGAAGAACTAACATCCCGCCCCGTTTATCGGTGACAGACAACACCGGGTGATCCGCCGAAGATGAGCACGATATCCTCTCTCCGATCGTCGGTCGACGACCTCCGCGAGGCCGACCGGACGCGGATGATGTTGTTCGCGCTGGACAACCTCATCTGGCCGATTCTGCTGGTGACGTTCGTCCTGTTCTCGCTGCTCCTGCCGGAGATTTTCACCCAGTACCGGAACATCCGGTTCCTCCTGTACACGAGCGCGGGACTGGGCGCGATCACGCTGGCCGAGGGTATCTGTCTCATCAGCGGCAACTTCGACCTCTCGGTCGGGTCGGTCGCCGGCTTCTCGGCGATGGCCGCAGCACTGTTTCTCACGGAGTGGTTCCCCGGCATGCCGGGCGTGGCGGGCATCGCGGTCCTGCTGCTCGTCGGGGGGTCGATCGGCCTCCTGAACGGCGTCTCCATCGCCAAGTTCGGCGTCAACCCGTTTTTGCAGACGCTCTCGACGCTTATCATCTTCGAGGGCGGCATCCTCGTGCTGTCGACGCAGTCGGTGTACGGGCTCCCGGCGAGTTACCTCTGGATCGGCGGCGAGGACATCGATCTCCCCCTGTTCCGGCCGATCCCGCTCGCTATTTTCGCCATGTTCGCGCTGTTTCTCGGGATGTGGTTCATCCTGACGAAGACGCGGTTCGGGCGGGCGGTCTACGCCGTCGGCGGGGACGAGGACTCGGCTGCCGAGGCCGGCATCGACACCAACCGAGTCGTCATCCTCACATTCGTCATCTCCGGGGTCCTCTCGGCTATCGGCGGGTTGCTCCTCACGGGGTTCAACGGCGGCGCGACACCCACCCTCGGCACCTCGCAACTGTTCCCCGCGTTCACTGCCGCTGTCATCGGCGGCATTAGCCTCTTTGGCGGCCGCGGGAACGTGCTCAACTCCCTCGGCGGCGTCCTGCTGCTCGGGACCATCGGGGCGGGACTCGTCATGCTCAACATCGACCCCCAGATCATCCAGACGGTCAACGGCATCGTCCTGTTCGCCGCCATCCTGCTGTACACCTTCGTCCAGCGGTACCGGGAGCGGCTCCTCTCGGACCTCTGACCGCTGTGGCTCCCCCGGCGACACCGGCCGACCTGCCCGAACGGCCGGGCCCCGGACAGAAAAATAAAATATCCGTCCTTTACTAACTAATATAATAAATATTTTACTTGGCTGCCTGCCGGTAGTCGTCGACGGCCACTCGTCATTCCGTAGCGCCCATCCGCCAGCAGCGATCCGATCCGGCCAATCGAGCCGGCCATTCCGATTCAGCGTCACCGTACCCACCGTGGGGGCCGTCCAACCGTCTCTTTCGCCCGTACCTGCAGTCAGGCGGTCTCAAATAGGCGGTCTGGTCCGGTGCGAACCCGCGGTTCGACCCGGGAAACGCGGCAAATATATTATTTTCCTGCCTTATGTATATGTTTGATATTTTCGGGCCGCGATCCGTTCAAGTTGGGCTGGCGGTCCCGCGGGGGGAGGACGCTACCCGTCGTAGGCGTGGGCCTCCAGCGTCTCCAGAGCGACGGTGTCGAGGACGGCCTCGTTGGTCGCCCGGAGGACGACCGGCGGGACGGTCGTCTCGGGGAGGCGCTCCTCGCGGGTCGCCGCCAGGGCCTCCACCCACCGCGGCACGCAGAGACACCACCGGTCGCCGGGTTCCAGCCCCGGGAACCGGAGCCCCGGCCGCGGCGTCACGAGGTCGTTACCCCGCTCGCGGCTGAACGCGAGGAACTCGTCGGTCATCACCGCACAGAGTTCGTGGCGGCCGTGGTCCCGCTCGTCACAGCGACAGTGGCCGTCGCGGTCGAACCCCGTCATCGGATCGGTGCTGCACGGTTCGAGCGGGTCCCCCCGGACGTTCCGTTCGGGCATACCGGTCGGACGGACGGGAGGGCAAAAATTCCACTGCCGGCGCAAAGTAGATGTGACTGGCCCGCGCCAGGGCCGGGTACGGATGGACACAGCACGCGCGACGGACCCGGGGCGGGTCGCGGTGACGGTCACAGTCACGGCCACGCCAGCAGGGCGCGAACGGTCCGGCGGCCGGCGTCTCGGCCGGACGGACGGGAGGCGGTGACACGTGAAGGGCTACCTCGACCTGGTCGACCACGTCCTGACGAACGGCAGCCACGAGCCGAACCGGACGGCCGTCGACACCATCGCGGAACTCTCCTACCACTACACCTACGACCTCCAGGAGGGGTATCCGCTGTTGACGACCAAACGGATGTCCGAGTCGCGGTGGGACTCGATGATCCACGAACTGCTCTGGTACTTCTCGGGCGAGGAGCACGTCCGGAACCTGCGCGAGAAGACCGGCATCTGGGACGACTGGGCGACCGAGGAGGGGCACCTCCAGACCGCCTACGGCCGGTTCTGGCGGCGGTTCCCGGTGCCCGGCGACGACCAGCGACTCCCGGGGGAGGCCTGGCCGGGGACCGACAACCGCTGGACCGACGCCGACGACGTGGACCCCTCGCGGTGGCTCAACGAGGAGGGCACCTTCGATCAGATCCAGTACGTCCTCGACATGCTCGCCGAGCGGCCCCATTCCCGGCGGATCATCGTCGTCGCCTGGCACCCGGCCAACGCCGCCCTGAGCAAACTCCCGCCGTGTCACTACACCTTCTCGTTTAGCGTCCAGAACGGCCGCCTGCACACCATTCTCGACCAGCGCTCGGCCGACGTGGCGCTCGGCGTCCCGTTCAACATCGCCGCCTACGCCCTGCTGGCCCACGTCGTCGCCGCCCAGACCGACTACGAGGTGGGGACGTTCAGCCACTTCCTGCGCAACGCCCACGTCTACTGTGGCGGCGGCGAGCGCGGCGCGTGGTACGCCGACCACCTGCCCGAACTCCAGCGACGGCTCCGGGAGACCGACCGCGAGCACTACGACGAGGTACGCGCGTTCGTCGAGCGCGAGGCCCCGGGCGACAACGCGGACGGGAAAGACCACGTCCCGAACCTGCTGACCCAGTTGACCCGGGAGCCACTCGACCCGCCGACTGTCGAGGTGGCCGACGTCCCCATCGACGACCTGGCCTACGAGGACATCGCGCTCCGAGACTACGAGAGCCACGGCCCCCTTTCGTTCGGGATCGCGGTCTGACATGGAACTCTGTTTGATCGCCGCGGTCGCGGCAAACGGCGTCATCGGCGTCGACGGGGAAATGCCGTGGCACTACCCGGCCGACCTCGAGCACTTCAAGGAGACGACCGTCGGCCACCCGGTGATCATGGGCCGGCACACCTACCGGAGCATCCTCGACTTCCAGGGCGGGCCGCTCCCCGACCGGACGAACGTCGTCCTCTCGACGACCCTCGACGCCGACCAGCCCGGGGACGTCGTCGTCGTCGTCCGCGACCCCGAGGCGGCCGTCGCGGCGGCCGCGGAGACCGGCGCGGACCGCGCGTACGTGATCGGCGGGGCGGCCGTCTACGAGGCGTTCCTCCCACGGGCGGACGCGATGCTGGTCACGCGCGTCCCGGGACGCGTCGAGGGCGACACGCACTTCCCCGAGTTCGACGACGTGGAGTGGACGGTCGTCGAGGAACGGTCCATCTCCGAGGAACTGACCGTCGTCAGGTACGAACGGTAGGTGGCCACCGGCGGGACCAGCGCCCGACGTCACTCGACCACCTCGACCTGGAACGTCACCTTGGAACGCGGTCTCCCACCTGACCGTCCCGACCACGTCGTCGGGGGGGGTCTCCCCGGAAAACTCCCGTTTGGCGTACTGCGAGCCGGCGCTGTCGTAGACGACCGCCGTCCCCTCGGCGGCACCACGGCCGTCGTCACCGAGCGCGGTCCGCATCCGGAGGGTGAAGATAGCCGGGGCACCGCGGCCGAACGCAGTGGTCGCCTGTTCCTCTAGGTCCCCGTACTCCTCCCACGTGGCTACCGGACCGACGTCAATCAGCGCCACTGGTTCTGGCGTGGGCGTCGGTATGGGCGTCGTCGTGTCGGTGGGCGCGGGTGTCGGCGTCCCGCCGTCCGTCGACTCGGTGCCGGCGCACCCGGCCGAGGCGATCCCAGAGAGTAGTTTGCGTCGTTTCATACGCTGATTTTGGAATCTCGGGACTCCATAAAAGTTCGGACGCGATCGCCCCCGGCACGAACTCGGGCGGTACCGTCCCCGGTACGTGTCCGCGTCCCGCCGTTCCGACCGCAAGAGCTTTACCCGGGCGGCTCAAATATTTATTCGCATATGAGTAAAAGATCGAACGCCAGGCTGTTCGCACAGGACCTCGCCCGCTGGACGGCGGAGAAACGACGGGGACGGCCCTCGGGGCCGCGCCGCGGGTGGGTCGAGCAGGCCGACGACGACCACCTGCGCATGACGGCCATCGCGGGCGGCTCCCTGTAACGACTCCCGAATATCGTTCCCGGATCTACCTATTCGAATGTCGTCATTTCATCCGTGGCGGAACGTTCCCGCCGGGGAATATAATCTAAAACACATTTCGCCCGTTCGAAACGCTCGCTTATAATTCCGGTTCGCTATAGTTTCGACGCTGCCGCCCGGTACCCCCGAAGGAAATGTAATTCCACGATCACGGCTTCACGGACGGTCTTCCGTCGAGGTCAGGACTATCGAGAGACTGTGTTCTCGCCGCACACCCCGCGACTGCGACAGAAGTGATACTGGTGGCTGTAAGTACGTGAGAACTCGAATTGAGAATCCAGGCGGAAAGAGTCTGTCTCCGCAGATAGCAGAGACTGGTGAGTAAAAGAATGACAGCCACCAGTATGAGGAAGGTGTCATGAAAATGCCTCTGTCATCGAGCCGGCGGCTCCCGGCAACGCTCCCCCAGCGACGCCCCGGTGCCGGCCGGAGGGGAACTGTCAACGAAATGCTAATCCCCAGAGGGTATAAGTGAGCGTGAACACATCTCACGCACATATGTCCCTGTCAGGCGAGCACTCCCTGAAGCAGGTTAGCGACTTAGACGTCATCGTGAGTGCCGACGAGCACGTCAGCGAGGCGGTCGAGGATTTCCTGCCGTACATCGACGAGGACCGGTACAACGGCATCAAGCGGATCATCGAGCAGTCGGGCGACCCGTGGCGGGAGGTGTTCTCGGTGACGACGGCGCTACCGCCGTTCTCGAACACCGCGATGGCCTCGAACTACGGCGGCGCGGACGGCGTGATGCAGGAAGGCGAGGACAAACTGGAGACGAAACTCCTCCGGTTAGACGAGTTCGACATCGACTACGGCATCCTCAACCCGACGCTGATGGTGGCGCTGCCGACGGTGAACAACCGGCAGGCGGCCGCGGCGCTGACCCAGGGGTACAACGCCTGGCTCTACGAGGAGTTCGTCGCCGGGAGCGACCGGCTGTACGGGGCCATCGTCGTCCCGGGCCAGGACCCCGAGATGGGCGCTCGCGAGATCAGAAAGTACGCCGACAAGGACGGCATCGTCGCCGTCCAGCTCGGCGCGACGGGCCACAAGATCCCGGTCAGCCACGACTGGTGGGCCCCGGTCTACGAGGCCGCCGAGGAGGCGGGCCTGCCGGTCAAGTACCACAGCTCGTTTCCCGCCATCGGGCACGGCTTCCCGCTCCAGCACCGCTGGCACGAACTGTTCGCCCAGGACAAGGTACTCTCGCATCCGTTCTCGCAAATGTGGAACGTCCTGAAGCTGGTTTACGAGGGCATCCCGGTGAAATACCCCGACCTGACCTTCGTCATCCAGGAGTCCGGGATCGGCTGGATCCCCTACTGGAAGATGCGCCTCGACCGGTACCACCTCGGGCTCGGGTCGGAGATGCCGATGCTGGACAAGCTCCCCAGCAAGTACATCGACGACCAGTTCTACTTCACCACCCAGCCGGTCGGCCACACCGACCGCGAGATGGAACACGTCGCCGAACTGGCGAAGATGGCCGGCCCGCAGAACCTGATGTATGCGGCCGACATCCCCCACACCGACTTCGACACGCCCGAGGAACTGTTCAACCCGATCCGCGGGAGCCTGCCCGACGACCAGATCCGCGGGATGATGGGCGAGACGGCCATGGAGGTCTTCGACCTGTAGCGATGGCCAGGCACAGAGTCGCGTCGACCGAGGACCTGGACGAGAACGAGCGGATCATCGTCGAGGTCCAGGGTGCAGAGATCGCCGTGTTCCACACGGACGGCGACTACCACGCCGTCCTGAACTACTGTGTCCACCAGTCCGGGCCGCTGTGCGAGGGGCCGCTGTCGGGCAAGCTGGTCGCGGACCCGCCGGATTTCACCTGGGACTACGACGACGAACCCCGCGTGGTTACCTGCCCGTGGCACAACTGGAAGTTCGACATCCAGACCGGCGAGAACGTCCGGGACAGCACCTACACCGTCCCGACCTTCGAGACGGAGGTCGAGGACGACGAGGTCTACGTGATCCGGGGATGACGGACGGCGTCCCGCGGTCGGGCGATCTCCCGCCCGGCCACGACGAGGAAGACCCCTACGCGGACGTCGACGTCGAGACGCTGCCCGACTGGTGGCGGGAGAACGTCGAGCGGTTCCGGGCCCACCGGATGCGCCCCTACCGTCCGCCGGCGTTCGCCGACGGGACGGTGCTCCCCGGCCGGGTGCGGGAACTCGAATCGGAACTGGACGTCGAGATCCGTCTCCAAAAGCGGATCGGGCCCGACGAGCAAGAGGAGGGGTGGACGGTCGTCGTCGACGACGAGCCCGTGACCGGCGTCGACCGGGTCCGGACGGAGGAGGGCCGGTCGGTCTACTCGATCAGCGCCGACGAGTTCGAGCGGCTGGTCCGCGAGGCCGTCGAGTAGGTACCCCGTCGACCTGCACCCCGTAGCCGGAGCCTATGTCGCGCGATCAGCGACGGGAGCACGCGTTTCCGGCAGCGCCAGCGCCGCCGCGAAGATGGCGACGCCCCCGAGCGCCAGCACCGCGAGCCCGGCGACGAACGATCCCGTGAGGTCCCGGAGGCTCCCGACGAGGAACGGGCCGGCGAAGCCACCGAACTCGCCGACGGCGAACACGAGGCTGACGGCCGTCGCGGTCAGGCCGGGCCCGATCTCCTCGAACTCCGTCGGGAGCGCGCGGAGCAGCGGCGCGACGCCGCCGATCCCGATCCCGACGGCGACGCCCGCCAGGACCGTCGGCGGGACGGTCCCGACCAGCGCCAGGAGTGCGATCCCGCCGACGGCCGTCGCCCCGCAGACGGCGACCGCCGCTCGCCGCCGGCCGAGCCGATCCGAGGCCGGGGGAACGACGATCGTGCCGACGGCCTGCCCGGCGACGAACGACGTGGCCGACCACCCCGCGGCGTCAGCGGACAGCCCCCGGAGTTCGAGCATCCGGGGCAGCCACCCCTGGAGGCCGTGCAACACCAGCAGGTAGGCCGCCCCGATCACGACCAGCAGGCGCATCCCGCGGTGGCGGAACACCAGCCCGAGGTCGTGACGGATCGACCCCGGGGTGAACGTCTGTCCCGTGTCCCCGCCGTAGCGGGCGGGGTACCGGCGGGCGTGGACGGTCACGACCGCCAGCCAGAGGCCCGCGAAGGCCAGGACCGCGACCCCCGTCCAGACGAAGACCGGCCGCCAGCCCCCCGCAGCCGCCCCGAGCGCCGGCTTGGCGGTGAACACCAGCGCGGTGCCGGCGTACGACCCCAGGACGTAGACCGTCGACATCGTCCCCAGCAGCCGCGAGGGAAACAGGTCGGCCACCAGTTTCGGCAGGCCGAGCGTGATGCCGGTCGCGCCGATCCCCAGGAGGACCGTCGCGCCGAGCAGCGCCGGGTACCCGCCGGCGAGCCCCCGGCCGACCTGCGCGACCCCGATGAGAGCGAGCGCCCCGAACAGCGCCCGCCGGGCCCCGACGCGGTCGGTGACGACGCCGGTCACGATCGAGAACGGCACGTACACCAGCGGGATCGCGCCCACGAGCAGTCCCGACTGGGTCCCCGTCAGGTCCAGCGTCTCGACGATGGGCGTCAGGAACGCGGCGTGGGAGAACCACGAGAACATCATGCAGGTGTACCCCAGGCCGCCGAGGACGACGACGCCGTAACTGCTCCGGGGGACGCCCGGTCCGTCCGTCATTACCGTCGGCGTCGAGGGGGGCGGTAATAACGACACCGTCTCGGTCCGTCCGGGTGTGCGTCCGGCAGTATTATGCCGCGCCGGAGCCACCGTGGCGACAATGCCCGCACAGCGGATGGAGCAGGTGCCGTTCTCCGGCATCCGCGAGGTGTTCGAGATGTGCGACCGGCTGGAGGCCGCCGGCGAGGACGTGATCCACCTGGAGATCGGCCGGCCGGACTTCGATACGCCGGAACCGATCAAGCAGGCCGCCGTCGAGGCGCTGGACGACGGCGCTGTCCACTACACGTCGAACTACGGGATCGCGCCGCTCCGCGAGGCCGTCGCCGCGAAGTTCCGGGCCGACAACGGCCTCGACTACGACCCGGACGGGGAGGTCGTCGTCACGGCCGGCGTGACCGAGGCGGTCTTCGCGGCGGTGCTCGCGTTTGCCGGCCCCGGCGACGAGGTGCTGGTCCCCGACCCGGCCTGGACATACCACGCCAGCGTCCGGATCGCCGGCGCGGAGCCGGTCGCCTACGACCTCGATCCGGCGACCGGGTTCCAGCCCGACCTCGACTCGCTGGCCGCCGGGGTCTCCGACCGGACGACGCTGTTGATCGTCAACAGCCCCAACAACCCCACCGGGGGCGTCCTCGACGCGGAGACGGCCGCCGCGATCCGGGACTTCGCGGTCGAACACGACCTGCTCGTGCTCTCCGACGAGATCTACGAGAAGATCATCTACGAGGGCACCCACCACTCGCTGGCCGCCCTCGACGGGATGTACGACCGGACGATCACCGCCAACGGCTGCTCGAAGGCCTACTCGATGACCGGCTGGCGGCTGGGCTATCTCGGCGCGCCCGCCCACCTGATCGATAGCCTCCTCCGGATCCGCCAGTACACGACGCTGTGTGCGCCGACGCTCTCCCAGCACGCCGCCGTCCGGGCGGTCGGGAGCGACCTCCACGAGCCGATGGTCGAGGCCTTCGCCGCCCGCCGCGAGCGCGTCCTCGAACGGCTGGCGGACGTCCCCGGCATGGACGCCCCGACGCCCGGCGGCGCGCTCTACGCCTTCCCGACGCTCCCCGCGGGCGTCGACGACGGCTGGCCGTTCGTCAGGTCGCTGCTCGAAGACACCGGCGTCGCGCTCGTCCCCGGCTCCGTCTTCGGCGCGGTCGGCGAGGGCCGGGTCCGGATCGCCTACTCGAACTCCATCGACCGGATCGACGAGGCCTTCGACCGCCTGGAGGCCTGGCTCGACGACCGGTGACGCCGGATCGTTCGGCTGTTCCTACACCTCGTTCCGGTCGCCCTCGTGACGCTCGCTCGTTCGTGCCCCTCGCTCCGCTCGGGGCACGCTGCTCGCGGCTCCGCCGTCGCCGCTCGCTCTGCTCGTGGCGCTCCCTTCGGTCGCGCCACGCTGCCAAAGAATCTTCATCCCGGGCGCGGAGGAGACTGTCATGGACCTCGACCTGGACGGCGATACGGCCGTCGTGACGGCATCGACGAGCGGCCTCGGCTACGGGGTCGCGCGGGCGTTCGCGGCCGAGGGAGCGAACGTGGTGATAAACGGCCGGGACGGAACGCGCCTCCGGGAGGCCCGCGACGACCTCGAATCGGTCGGGAGCGGGGCCGTCGCGGCCGCGGCGGCCGACCTGACCGATCCCGACGCGGTCACCGACCCCGTCGAGGCCGCGGTCGAGCGGTTCGGCGGCGTCGATCACCTGGTGACGAACAGCGGCGGCGTCCCGTCGGGGTCGTTCGCCGCGCTCACCGACGCGGAGTGGCAGGCGGCCTTCGACAGCCTGGTGATGAGCGTCGTCCGACTCGTCCGGGCGGCGATCCCCCACCTCGAAGACGGCGGCGGCACGATCACGACGCTGGCCTCCCGGAGCGTGAAGGAACCCCACGAGTCGCTGGTGCTGTCGAGCGCCGTCCGGCCCTGCGTGGCCGGGTTGACCAAGACCCTCTCGCGGGAACTCGCGCCCGACGTGCGCGCGAACGTCGTCCTGCCCGGTCCACACGAGACGCCGGGCATCCGGAAGCACGTCGAGGAGGGGGTCGAGCGCGGCGCGTACGACTCCTACGACGCGGGCATCGAGGAACTGACCGCCGACGTGCCGCTGGGGCGGGCGGGCGACCCCGAGGAGTTCGGCAACGTCGTCGCCTTCCTCTGTTCCGAGCGGGCGGGGTTCGTCACCGGCGAGGCGCTGCTCGTCGAGGGCGGGTCCTGCCGCTCGACGCTGTAGGACGGGAGGGGTCGATACCGCCGGCAGCGACGGGAGGGCCGGTCGGTGATCGACGGCGATGATCGATAGTCGACGGCCGATGATTGGTAGTCGATCGGGCGACGGCCGACGCGCCCGGTCAGCCGAAGATCTCCTCGTACCGGTCGATCCACTTCTCGGGGTCGTTGTAGTAGGACTGGTCGTTGAACGCGACCGGCCTGATCTGGACGTCCGAGGGGATCGTCCCCTCGAACTCCTCGGCGGCGATGTCCGAATCGACCGGGACCCGGCCGGTCTGGGCTAGCGCGCGCTGGCCCTCCTCGCTCAGGAACCACTTGGCGAACAGTTCGGCCGCCTTGGGGTGCTCGCTCTCGGCGCTGAAGTAGATCGGGAGGTTGAGCGCGACGGCCGGGTCGAGCCACAGTCCCTCGACCGGTTCGCCGTCGTCCTGCAGGCTGAGGGTGTCGTTGAGCGACCCGATCACGACGTCGGCCCCACCCTGGGCGAGCAGCCGCGCGGACTCGCTGGAACTGTCGGTGAGCGTCGGGCCGTTGTTGGCGATGTCGGTCAGCGTGCTCCGCCACTTTTCGGGCCCCCAGATCTCCCGGAGGGTCGCGAACTGGCCGCCGGCCGTGTTGAGGATCGTCGGGTCGTCGAACGCGATCCGCCCTTCGAGTTCGGAACTGGCGAAGTCCTCGAAACTCTCGGGCACTTCGTCGTCGCTGACCCGGTCGGTGTGGTACATCACCTGGATGGGGAACAGGTAGCCCGGTACCGCGGGCAGGGTGTAGAGGTCCTCGGAGTAATTCTCCTCGATGAACTGCATCAACTCGCCGTCGGGATCCGGCTCCCGGAACACCCCCTCCCCGCCGAGCGGGGACATCGTCCCCTTGGTGTTGATGGCGGCGTCGGACTCGACGTTGCCCGTCTGGTACTCCGTCGACATCGTCGAGGCGATCTCCGAGACGCCCTGGGAGACCAGGTTGAAGTCCATCCACCCGTACTGCTCCTGAAAGGGCGGCAGGATGGTGTTTCGCATCCCCTCCTCGTCGATGACCGAGTAGAAGGTCATCTGCCCTTCCTCCCGCGCCTGGGCCTCCAGGCTGGAGTCGCTGGTGGTCGTTTCCCCGCCGCCGTCGCCACCGCCGCCGTCGCCCTCGGTCATCGTGTCGCCGCCGCCGTCGCCGCCGTCGTCACCGCCGCCGCTACAGCCGGCGATGACCGTCATGCCGAGAGCGGCACCTGTCGATGAGAGGAGCTTTCGCCTGTTGATTGGTGACATGCGTCAGTCTCACCATTCCGAAGGATCACACATAAATATTCTCGTTTTTCATTCTCCCGCGTGACATTATTTTGCCGGCCGGTCCGCGTTACTCGCGCCCGTAGAATGCGTCCGGAGACGGTCCGGCCGTCCGCTTTCGTCGGGTTTCGGCGATCCCACCCCGGCCGTCTCCGGAGTATGTTTCGTCCATACTGTAGTGGAAACATCCGCCAACTATAGATAGTTCAGACAAGACCGGTCGAGTAGGTGGATGTCGTGAGCTATCGATCCGACTACGGAGGGAAGATCCGATCCCGGCTCGGCGACGCGACCGATCCCCGGTGGATCCCGTTTTACGTGACGCTGTTGTTCCTGGGGATCTTTCTGGCGACGGTCGCGGCACTGTTTCTGGGGACGACGGTGTTCGGCATTGGCGACGACACGGGAATCACGCTAGCACAGATCCAGGAGGTCCTGTTCCAGTGGGAACTGGCCCGCATCGTCTTCGACACGATCGCGATCGGCGTCGGTGCGGGCGCGATCTCGGCGATGATCGGCGCGATCTACGCGTGGCTGCTCATCCGGACCGACATGCCGTTCAAGCGCCTGTTCAGGGTCATCGTCATCCTGCCGCTGGCGATGCCCTTTATCGTGAAGGGGATCGGCTGGATCTCCGTGCTGGCCCCGGGGTTCGGCATCGTCAACGTCTTCTTCAAGAACACCTTCGGGTTCATACTGTTCGACATCTACTCGATCTGGGGGATCATCATGGCGATCGGGTTCGGGGGACTGCCGCTGTCCTTCCTCGTCACCGAACCCGCCGTCCGCTCGATCGACCCGAGCCTCGAAGAGGGGTCGCGGATCGCCGGCCGGGGACTGCTCGGGACGTTCTTCCGGGTGACCCTGCCCCTGCTGTTCCCGGCGATGTTCTCGGTGTTCATGCTGGTGATGATCTTCGCGCTGGGCAACTTCGACTACCCGTTCCTGCTGGGGGCCGCCCAGGGCGGGATCGACACCCTGGCGACCGAGATTTTCCAGGTGATTCGCGGCAGCCCCATCCCCAAGTACGACGTCGCGGGCATCTACAGCATCCTCTACGTCGCCATCGCCTTCACCGCCATCACGATCTACTGGCTGACCACCCGGAAGACCCACAAGTACCAGACCATCTCGGGCGGGGCACGCCAGACCGTCCACCAGCTCGGCCGGTGGAAGTGGCTGGCGGTCGCGATCTGTCTGTTCCTGTGGGGGATGTCCTTCGTCGCCCCCTTCGTCGGCATGCTGTTCATGTCCCTGACCCCGCGGATCGGGGCGCTGTTCAGCCTGGAGTTCACGCTCGCCAACTACGCCGAACTGTTCAGCATCCCGTCACTGTTCGACATCGTGTTCAACACCGTCGCGGCCGGCTTCTTCGCCGGCCTGCTGACCGCGGTCTTTGCGACCTTCATCGCCTACACCAGCCTCAAGTACGACCGCTTCACGGGCTTCGGCGACTACGTCTCGACGATCCCGCTCGGCTTCCCGCCGATCGTCTACGGGCTGGCGATCTTCTGGCTGGTGTTGATGCTGCCCGGCGTCAACGACCTCTACGGCACGCTCGCGCCCCTGGTGCTGGCGCTCGTGTTCACCCGCCTGCCACACGGCACCCGGATGATCACGAGCAACCTCATCCAGATCTCCGACGAACTCGAGGAGGCGTCCTCGATCAGCGGCGCGTCCTGGTCGACGACCTTCCGGAAGGTGGTGATCCCGCTGATCAAGGGCGGGGTCACGAACACCTTTCTCTACTCCTTCATCGGGTCGATGCGGGAACTCGGCGCGGTCGTGTTGTTGATTACCGCCGGGAACAACGTCCTGACGAACCTGTTGCTCCAGATGTACAGCCAGGACGCCGGGGCGCTCCCGATCGTCGCCGCCGGATCGATGGTGCTGTTCCTGATGATCCTGGTGTTCGTGCTCGCATACGAGTTCGTCGGTGCGGGCAAGTACACCGCCGGTGCCTGACCCCACAGGAAAAGTTATAAATCGGACCGAACACGTCTTTTGAGACAACGAACGCATGTCATCCGTAATCACGCCGCACGCGAGACAACTATGACAGTAACCGTCGAGAACCTCACCAAGAAGTACACGAGCGGCCAGGAGGAAGTCGTCGCGGTCGACGACGTCAGTTTCGAGGTCGGCCAGGGCAAACTGTTCACGCTGCTCGGGCCCAGCGGTTGCGGGAAGACGACCACCCTGCGGTCGCTCGCGGGGTTAGAGCGGATCAACGGGGGAACGGTTTCGATCGGCGGCGAGGTGGTCGCCACTCCCGACAAGTCCGTCAAACCCGAGCACCGCGACATCGGGCTGGTGTTCCAGTCGTACGCGCTGTGGCCCCACATGACCGCCCGGGAGAACATCCTCTACGCGCTGAAAGCCCGCGGGTGGCCGAAAGGCGACCGGGAGAGCCGGATCGAGGAAGTCCTCGAACTCGTCGGGATGCCCGGCATGGGCGACCGGTACCCCTCGGAACTGTCCGGCGGCCAGCAACAGCGGATCGCCTTCGCCCGCGCGGTCGCCTACGAACCGTCGGTGCTGTTGATGGACGAACCGCTGAGCAACCTCGATTTCAAGCAGCGCCGCCGGATGCGCCGCCTGCTGCTGGAGATGTTAGAGGAGGTCGGCATCACCACGGTCTACGTCACCCACGACCAGGAGGAGGCCTTCGAGATCTCCGACGAGACGCTCGTGTTGAACGGGGGCCGGGAGGCCCAGCAGGGGACGCCCCAGGAACTGTACAACGACCCGCGGACGCCGTTCGTGGCGAACTTCCTGGGCGAGGCGAACCTCTTTTCGGCCTCGGTCGTGGAAACCGATCGCGCGAACGGCCGCGCGCGCTGTGAGATCTCCGAGGGGTCGACGACCGTCGAGATGGTGTGTACCTACACCGACGAGTCGGTGCTGAGCAACCCGACCGCCGTCGTCCGTCCGGAGGACGTCTACCCGGAGGCCCAGACCGACGGGTCGACGGTCAGACAGGAGACCAACCGCTGGTCAGGCACCGTCGCCCACCAGTTCTACCGCGGGAGTTTCACCCAGAACATGGTCAACGTCGGCGACGTCCGGTTTATGATCAAGACCGACGCGCCGATCCTCGAGGAAGGCGAGGACGTCACCGTCGTCGTCGACCCGGGGGACGCGTCGCTCGTCAGTACCGAGTGAGCCGCGTCGCCGCCGAGACGCAACGATTTTACCGCCGGACGCGGTTCGAAAAGACAGATGACCGGCGCCGTCGAGCAGGCCGACCCGGCGACCGTCCCGTGGCGGTCGCCGGCGTTGCACGTCGTCCTCGGGACGTCGCTGATGGCGTCGATGGGCGTCGGGCTGGTGAGCCCCGGGCTCCCGGCGATCAAGAACGCGCTGGCGGTGTCCGACGCCCAGGCCGGCCTGGTATTGACGGTGTTCTCGCTGCCCGGCATCGTGCTCGCGCCGGTGATGGGCGTGCTCGCCGACCGGTTCGGCCGCCGGGTCGTCCTCGTTCCGTGTCTGGTCGGCTACGGGCTGGCCGGCGGGGCCATCACCGTCACCGGGTCGTTCGCGGTCCTGGTCGGACTGCGCTTCCTCCAGGGCTGTGCGGCCAGCGGCCTGATCATGCTCTCGCTGACGCTGGTCGGCGACTACTTCGACGGCCCGCGGCGCAACGCCGTCATGGGCGTCAACACCGCGACCACGACGCTGGGCGTCTCGGTGTTCCCGATCCTGGGGGGGTATCTCGCTGACGTCCGGTGGAACCTGCCGTTCGTCGTCTACACCGCGAGCGTGCTCGTGGGCGCGTTCGCCTTTCTCACGCTGGAGGAGTCGCTCACCGTCCGCGGTCGCCTCGACATGGCGTACCTCCGGGACGGGGTGGCCGCCGTCTCCTCGTTCGCGGGACTGACCCTCTACGGGGCCGTCTTCGTCACCTTCCTGGTGTACTTCGGGGCGCTGAACACCTCGGTCCCGTTCCTGCTCGACCAGTCCTACGCGCTGGCGTCGCTGTGGATCGGCGTCATCCTGAGCCTCCCGCTGCTGACGAGTTCGGTCGTGGCCCTCCTGAACGGCCGGCTCGCCCGGTACGCCTCGAACCGCCAGCTCATCGGGCTGGGCATCGTCGGCTACGGCCTCGGCCTGGCGGGCACCTGGCTGGCCGGCTCCCCGGCCGGCGTTACGGCGACGCTGCTCCTGCTCGGGGCCGGCCACGGGCTGCTCATCCCGCCGGTCGACACCGAGATCAGCGGGCTGGCCTCCGACCAGCTCCGGGGCGGCGTGACGAGCCTCCGGATCAGCGTCAAGAAGGTCGGCCAGACCGTCGGCCCGGTGGTGTTCCCGATGGCCGCGGTGCTTTTGGGCTACCCGCTGTTGTTGCTCCTGACCGGCCTCGCGGCGCTTCTGGTCGGGGCCGTCAGCGTCGCGCTCGCCAGCCGGTGACGGGCCGCCCGGTTTCCCGGTCAGGCTCCGTCTGCCGGCCGAAGCGCTGTCGTCGTCCGGGCTCCGCCTGCCGGCACGACCGCCGTCGTCGTCCGGCCAGCCCGGTCGCCGGGGGGCGTCAGGCGACCGCCACGGCGGCATCGGCGAGCAACTCGACGCCCATGTCGATCTCCCGCTCGCGGACGTCCAGCGGCGGCAACAGCCGGAGGGACTTCTGCCCGCAGCCCAGGGTCAACAGCCCGCGTCGGAGCGCCGCCGCCTGGACGTCGTCCCTGCGGGCCTCGGTGTCGAACTCGACGGCGAGCATCAGCCCCCGGCCCCGGCGGTCGACGACGTTCGGGACGTCGGCATCGGCCAGCACCTCCATCGTCTGCGCCCCGCGTTCGGCGGCGTTGTCCAGCAGGTTCCGCTCGCGGATGACTTCGATCGTGAGCGCGCCCTGCATCGACGCCACGAGGTCGCCCGCCCCCCAGGTCGAGGAGATGCGGCCGCGCTCGTCCGGGAACAGGTCCCGGTCGGCGATCGTCGCGCCGACGCGGGCCGCCTTGGCCGCACAGATTACGTCCGGGTCGACCGGGAGGTGGTCGGACGCCCACCACTCCCCGGTCCGGCCCATCCCCGACTGGATCTCGTCGGCGATCACCCGCAAGTCGTGGCGGTCGCAGACGGCCGCCACCTCCCCGGCGAAGGCGTCGCTCGGCACGTGGTAGCCGCCCTCGCCCTGGACCGGTTCGAGGATCAGGTACGCGACCTCGTCGGGGTCGACGTGGCCCGTTTCGGGGTCGAGCATCCGCCGGAGCAGCGAGGTCCCGCCGGCGAAAAAGCCACACTCGCAACTCGCTGGATCACAGCCCGCGTCCCGGCAGTACGGCGCGTCGTGGACGCCGGCGATCTCCGGGTAGTCCCGGCGGTACTTCGCTTTCGACCGGTTCAGCGACAGCGCGCCCAGCGTCCGGCCGTGGAACGCCCCCTCGAACGTGACGGCGTACCCGCCCCCGGCGGCGTCGTAACAGATCTTCAGCGCGTTCTCGACGGCCTCGGCCCCCGAGTTCGAGAGGAAGACGGTGTCGAGCCCGTAGTGGTCGGATATTTCGGTCAGCCGGTCCATCAGCTCCGCCGGCCCCGGCACCTCGGGGTCGAGCGGGTCGCCGGCGGTCGTGTAGAAGTCCTGGCCGGCGATCTTCCCCGGGTCGGGGAGGTCGAACGCGGCCATCCGCGCTTCGAGGTCCGGGTGATTGTACCCGAGCGGGGCGGCCCCCACCTGCCCCGTGAAGTCCATGAGGACGTTCCCGTCGGCGTCGGTGCAGAAGGGACCGGTCGCGGGCTCCGTGACGTCCCAGACGAAGTCGTAGACGTACGTCGTATCCGCCGCGACCGACGAGTGGTAGGCGACGCGGTCCCGGGCTCTCGGGCCCGGCAACTCGGTTACCTCCGGCTCTGCCGTCTCCCGGTTCATGTTAAATTATGAAGAGTAGTCCGGCAAAAGCCTTGCGCCACACCCGTCTGGGGACCGCTACGACCCGATTCGTCTCGCGGGTGTCCGACCGTCGACTCCCTGTCGTGTGGTTCCGGTCGCCGTCGGCGTCGGGATCGTCGAAAACCGGCCGCGAGTGACCGACCGCTCCCCGTCCTGTCGTCGGGACAACTGTTTCACGTGACGGGAAAACGATGCGGCGGCCGGTCGCGGGGACGGGTGCTCGCTCCGCGGTTCGGGCGGCGTCTCCGGTCGCCGGACGCACGCCGTGGTATTCCGTCACACGGACGTCCGCCCGGAACCGTCGCGGGCGTCGAGCGCCGTTCGTCCCGGTGGGCCGCGGTGTCCCGCGGGCCGTCATACTGGTGGCTGTAAGTACGTGAAAACTCGAATTGAGAATCCAGGCGGAAAGAGTCTGTCTCCGCAGATAGCAGAGACTGGTGAGTAAAAGAATTACAGCCACCAGTATCAGTCTCGCTCCCCGCGACCGTCGGGGCCGTAGGTCAACTGTGGCGTGCCCGGGTACAGCGAGAAGTGCGTGTGGACCGCCAGCCAGACGCCGTCCCGGCGCTCCAGCACGACCGTCGCGCGGCCGGGGCGGTGGAACGGTTCGCCGTCCTCGTCGAAGCCGGTCGACGACCACGGGGCCGCTCCCCACGCCAGGTCGTCGTCGCCGAAGGCGATCACCTCCTCGAGGTCGAAGCCGAACCCCTCGATGTATGGCCAGATGCCGGTCCACTGGTTCTCCTGCAGGCGGTCGAGGCCGCTGACGATCTCGGCTTTCGTCCCGAACGACCGGACGTCGTCGGCGAAGATGTCGCGGGCGGACTCGTAGTCGACGTTCGCACAGTACGTCCCGAGCGCGTCGAACCACTCGCGGACGGCCGCCTCGGGGTCCGCGACGGTGATCTCGTCGGCCATGTGGGCCTTTCCAGTGGGCGCGACCGTATAGCTTTCCCCGCCCCCGCGACCGCACCACTCCGGCCGGGTTTCCGGTCGGTCTTGCCGCCGCGGTCGGGTCCATCCGGGCACTCGCTGGCGGGCCCGCCGTCGGCCGTGTCCCGGCGGTCTCTGGCCGGCGCGTCGTCGGGAATCCCGTGCGCAGTTTCGCCGGCTCACCGGGGGTCCCGGGCGCTCACTCGTCGGGTTCGAGCCAGTCGACGGGCACGTCGTCGAGGTCGGGCAGCGGCGTCGTCGGCAGGTCGACCAGCGCCGGGCCGTCGGTTTCGACGGCGGCCGCCAGCGTCGCCTCGTAGTCGTCGGCGCTCTCGACGCGGAAGCCCGCCAGGCCGAGTTGCTCGGCGACGGCCGCGTAGTTCGCGCTCCCGAACTCGACGCCGAACGCGAAGTCGGCGAAGCTCCGCTGGCCGGCCTCGATCCACGAGAAGGCGTCGTTGTTGACGACGACCAGCGTTACGGGCAGGTCCAGCCGCGCCAGGGTCTCGAGTTCGCCCATGCAGGTGCCGAGGCTCCCGTCGCCGGTGAACCCGACCACCTGGGCGTCGGGGCGGGCGTAGTGTGCGCCGACGATGCCCGGGAGCGCGTAGCCCAGCGCCCCGTGGGCCCGGGGCGTGAGCCAGTGGCGGCCCGGCTCTGCGAACTCGTACAGCGCCGCGAGGTACGGGCAGGACGTGCCGGGGTCGGAGACGATGACGGCGTCGTCGTCGAGCACCTCGTTCGCGCCGGCGACCATCCGCTCGGGCCGGACCGGGAAGTCGTCGGCGTCGAACCGGGCGGCGTAGGGCTCGACCCAGGCCTCGTGGTGCCGCCGGAGCGCCGCGGGGTCGCGCCCGCCGTCGAGGCGGCCGTCGACGCGCTCTCGTAGCCCCGACAGGGCGACCCGGAGGTCCGCGGGGACGGCCACCGCGGTCTCGTAGTTTTTGCCGATGGACTCCGGCGCGACGTCGACGTGGACGATCTCGGTTCGGCGGTCCGGCGGGCGGGACCACTTCTCGGTCCAGACGCTCTCGACGGCCGTCCCGGCCAGCACCAGCAGGTCGGCCTCGTCGCGGAGGTCGTTCGCGTACTCGCGGCTGCCGTTCTCGCCGAGGACGCCCACCCAGTACGGCGAGTCGCCGAGACAGCCCGCGCTGGTCAGCGTCCCCGCGACGGGGACGCCCGCGGTCTCGGCGAACTCGCGGAGTTCCGTCCAGGCCCGGGAGGTGTGGACGCCGCCGCCGGCGACGATCAGCGGGGCCTCGGCCGCCCGGAGCCGGTCGGCCGCGCGGTCCAACGCCGACGGGTCGGGGCGGGGCCGGTCGGCCGGACACCGGGTCGTCCGCTCGGGGGCGTAGACCTCGCCGTCGGACTCGCCAGCCAGCGTGTCCATCGGCAAGGAGAGGTGGGTCGCGCCCGGCCGGCCGGCGGTGGCCTGCCGGAACGCCTCGCGGACCTTCCCCGGGACCTGGTCGGGGTGGTCCACCGAGGCGTTCCACTTGGTCACGGTGTCGAAGAGGTCGGCCTGGTCGAGTTCCGTGAGCACGCCCCGGCCGCGGTAGCGGACCGGCGTCGTGGTGTTGAGCCCGACCACGGGCACACAGGAGTCGTTCGCCTCCGAGAGACCGGGCAGCAGGTAGGTCGCGCCGCCGCCGCTGGGTCCTTCGCAGACGCCGGGCCGTCCCGAGACGCGGGCGTAGGCGTCGGCCATGAACGACGCGCTCCGCTCGTCGCGCGCGAGGACGTGCGTGACTGGCGTGTCGGCCTCGGCCAGGGTCCGGTAGAGCCCGACGCTGGTGTCGCCACAGACGCCGAAGACGTACTCCACGCCGTGGGCTTCGAGGCTGGCGACTAGCTGGGTTGCTCCGTTCGGCATCGTTGGTCGGACGTCTGCGAGCGACGAAATAAGCGTATCGCCGCTCGCGGGAGCGGGCGGACGCGCCAACCGTTATTAGCCTGCCCGGTCACGAACCCGCATGGCCGAGATGCTGTACCTGTCGAGCGGGGAGGTCGCCGACCTGGCCGACATGCCCGACTACGTGGCGGCCGTCCGGGACGCCTACCGCCAGTTCGGCGACGGCGGCCGCCTCGGCGCGGAGGTGAAACTGTTCCGGGACTCGCCGGACGGGATGCTCATGTACTACGGTGCGATCCTCCCGGCGAGCGGCGTCATGGGGACGTTCCTCTACGCGGGCGGGTTCGGGGCCGACGGGGCGTGGTTCCTGACGGCGCTTTGCGACGCCGAGACGGGCGCGCCGCTGGCGCTGGTCGACAGCCCGGGGATCAACCCCTACAAGACCGGCGCGACCGGCGGCGTCGGAACCGACGCGCTCGCCCGGCCGGACGCCGCTGAACTCGCGCTGGTCGGCACTGGCCCGCAGGCCGCCTACCAGCTGCTGGCCGTCGACGGCGTCCGAGAGCTGACCGACGTCCGGGCGTACTCGCCGACGCCGGCCAGCCGCGAGGCGTTCGCCCGGCGGATGGACGACCGGTTCGACGCCGACGTGCGCGCGGTCGGGAGCGCGGGCGCTGCCCTCCGGGGGGCCGACGTCGTCGTCACGGCGACGTCGTCCCACGATCCGGTGATCGACGCGGCGGACATCGAGCCGGGGACCCACATTACCGCGATGGGGCAGTCCCACCCCGACCGGCGCGAACTCGACGCCGAGACGGTTGCCAACAGCCTGTACGTGCCCGACCTCCGGGAACGGGCGCTGGACGCCTCGGGCGAACTCCGGGGCGCGATCGCGGCCGGGGCCGTCGACGAGTCCCACGTCCACGCCGACCTCGGGGCGGTCCTCGCCGGGAACGCGCCGGGCCGGACCGACCCCGACCAGGTGACGGTCTTCGACATGGGCGGGACGGGCGTCGAAACCCTCGCCGCGACGGCGATGGTCGTCGAGCACGCCCGGGAACGCGACCGGGGGACGGCCCTCGCGGTGACGCCGCGGAGCGAGGGGTTCGACCCGGTCTGATCGTGGCGGCGAGGAGCCGACCGGTCGGTCCGCGCCACCGCCTGCCCGGTCGGAAGTCGTCCTCGTCGGTCCGTGCCACTGCCAGGCCCTCGGGAATCGCCCGCCGTCGGTCCGTACCACCCCCCGGCTCGTCAGGGGTCGCCCCCGTCAGTCCGTGCCACCGCCCGGACCGGCGACGCCTCGAAGGCCGGCGCGTTCAGCGGGAGGCAGGTGAACTCGACGCTGTCGTGGTCAGCCACGGCGTCGGCCTCACAGAGGTACTCCACGACCGGAACGCCCGCCTCCAGGAGCGTGTGGTGGACGGGTCGTTCGGGGTCGGTCAGCGCCTCCGTCAGGAAGTCGTTGCCCACGAGCGCCGGCTCGCGGTCGACCAGCCACTCCGCGCCCGAGACGGTGAGGTGGGCCGCCTCCTCGAAGAAGTCCCGATCGCCGAACCGGTGGTCGACGTCACCGGTCAACAGCAGGAGCCGGTCGCCGGGTTCGGTGTCGACGCCGCTGGCCGCCAGCGCTTCGGCGTCGATCGGCTCCCCGCGGCGATCCCGGAGGTCGACCACCGTCGCCGCCCCGAACCACCGGTCGAGTCCCAGGTCCCCGAGCGTCGGCCCGTCGGGGACGTAGTGGCGCGGCGCATCGACGTGGGTCCCCTGGTGCGTGCTCGACGCGAACCGGCGGGTGATCGCGCCCGTCTCGTCGGAGACGGACCGTTCGGACTCGAAACTCGGCAACCCCGGGAACAACTGCATCCCCTCCTCCAACGGCAGGGTCATGTCGACGAGCATACTACCCCGTCGGTCGACCGCCACAAAAAAGTGGTCGACGTTTGTTCACGACAAACAAACGGTGCGCGTCAGCGACGGTCGGCGAGCGAGATCCGGCCACTGCGACGGCAGCGACGAGTACGCGGTTTGCTGTATGCAAACACATAAGTGGGACGAGGTCGTCCGGGGGGGTATGGCGGAGGACGGCCCGCGAACGCTGACGACCGTCGAGCGGACCTGCCGGCTCCTCGACACCCTCAAGGAACTGGAGGGTGCAGGGGTGAGCGAACTGGCGGACCACCTCGGAATGTCGAAGGGCGGTGTCTACAACCACCTGGCGACGTTGCACGAACACCAGTTCGTCGTGCGGACCGACGAGGGGTACGAACTGGGGGCCAAACTGTTCAACGTCGGGCAGTTCGTCAAACACCGGAGCCGGCTGTACAACGTGGCAAAATCC
Organism: Halobacteriales archaeon QS_1_68_17; assembly: GCA_003021105.1. Lineage (GTDB taxonomy): Archaea > Halobacteriota > Halobacteria > Halobacteriales > Haloarculaceae > QS-1-68-17. The sequence goes on along the minus strand of PXRG01000022.1, from coordinate 34,590 downwards.
GAGGTCGAGAAACTGGCAGAGGAAACCGGGGAGTGTGCCCACCTGATGGTCGAGCAGTTCGGCCGGGGGATCTACTACCACAAGGCCATCGGCGGCGAGGGCATCGCCCAGGAGTACCACATCGAACTGCTGGAGGAACCCGACCACCTCCACTGGAGTTCCAGCGGGAAGGCGCTGCTGGCGGAACTCCCCGAGGAGCGGGTCCGCGAGATCGCGGCCGAGCACGGCCTGCCGCGGATGACCGACCACACGATCACCGACGTCGACGAACTGCTGGGGGAACTGGCCGAGGTGCGCGAGCAGGGGTACGCGCAGAACGACGAGGAGCAGATCCGGGGAGCGCGGGCGGTCGGGAGCGCCGTAACCCACCGGGACGAAGTGCTCGGGTCGATCAGCGTCTCGGGACCGACCAGCCGGATCGACGACGAGAAGTTCCACGAGACGTATCCCCGCCTGGTCACGCAACTGACCAACGTGATTGAGGTGACCCTCGAAACCCGGGACGGACAGGCCCGCCCCGAACTCTGAACCGCGTTTGTCGTGAACAAACGAAGATCTTCTCCCGCGAGACGGGAACGTCCGCAGCGAACGCCTGGCAGTCGAATTACAGGCATAGTAGTGTAAGGCGATCCCGGCCGCAGACGACCGGCACACCGCGCCGGTGTCGGGATCGCTGCCGTCCGAGGGCCGCGTCCCTGGAACCGAATTATACGAACAATTATATATATTTATTTCCGATACCTTTCGACCACCGGCCTTCTCCGTCGTTTGGTCGCCAGGTGCGCCCGTCGTCTTTTTGCGGTCGCCGTCCGAACTTCGCGGGCGATTCCGTCCGGCGGCTTTCGTCGGCGACTGATCGTCGAAACCGAGCAGTCCAGCGTTTGCGGTGCCGATACTGTGGGGATTCGGGTCGGATTCGCCGGGGTTCCCTCTCTCCGGCGACGGAATTAAATACTGCTGTCTTTTTTTCGCACCAGTAATTGAACCGACACGTCGAGCGCGGCGGTCGTCACCGGAGCAGGAACCCCTCGCCGAACGGGTCCTCCGGGTCGACCGTGAACTGGCCGGTACCGACGACGTGTGCCTGTCCCTCGATCTCGGGCACGACGGCGTCGCGGCCGTGGTAGTCGACGGTCCCGGCGACGCGGCCGGTGAGGGTCGACCCGACAATGCTCTCGACGGTGTAGGCGTCGCCGGGGGCGAGGCGGCCGCGGGCGTGCCGGCGCGCGAGGTGGCCGCTGACGCCGGTCCCCGTGGGGCTGCGGTCGATCTCGCCGTCGGCAAAGACACAGACGTTGCGGCAGTCCCCCCCGTCCCGTGGATCGCCGGCGAAGATGACGCCGTAGAGGAACCCGAGGTCGTCGTCGGCCGGGTGGTCGATCGTGCGCTCGTCGGCGATGGCCGCCTTGATCGCCCGCCCGGCGTCGATCAGTTCGTCGACGCCGTCTGCGTCGAGCGAGAGGCCCAGTTCCGCGGCGTCGCAGTAGGCGTAGTACGCACCGCCGAAGGCCAGGTCGTAGGTGACCGTGCCGTAGCCGGGCACGCCGACGGTCTCGTCGAGCGCGACCACGTAGGCGGGCACGTTCTCGAAGGCCACGCGGCGGACCCGCCCGTCGCTACTCCGGGGCCGGGCGGTCACGAGTCCGGCCGGCGTGTCGAGACGGACGACCGGGTCGTCCGCGTCCAATTCGACGATCCCGAGTTCCGGCAGGACGGCCCCGAGCGCGATCACGCCGTGGCCGCACATCGTGCTGTAGCCCTCGTTGTGAGTGAACAGCACGCCCACGTCGCCCGCGTCGGTCGCGGGGTCGGTGAGGATCGCCCCGTACATGTCGGCGTGGCCGCGCGGTTCCCACATCAGCGCGGTGCGGAGGTGGTCGTACTGCTCGCGGGCTACCCGGCGCTTCTCCAGGATGGTCTCGCCGTCGAGGTCCGGGAACCCCCCGACGACGGTCCGGAGCGGTTCGCCGCCGGCGTGTGACTCGACCGTCTCGATCAGTGGCCAGTCGTCGGGTGGCGTCCAGTCCATGACGGCCCTTTCCGGTCGGGCCCGCAAAACAGTGCCGTCCCCGCGCTTTCGTCGACCGCCGGCGGTGGTTTATATGGACTGTCCGCCGGGAAACAACGCTTTTTGTCCGTCGTGGGCGTATGGGGGGCATGAGCAACACCGAGACGATCCGCGTTTACTCGGACTACGTGTGTCCGTTCTGTTACCTCGGCCGGCGGTCGCTGGAGCGGTACCGGCAGCGCCGCGCTGACCCGCTCGCGGTCGACTGGCACCCGTTCGACCTCCGGGCGCGCAAGCGCGGCCCCGACGGCGAGATCGACCACGCCGTCGACGACGGCAAGGACGAGGATTACTACGAACAGGCCAGGGCGAACGTCCGGCGGCTCCAGGAGCGGTACGACGTCGAGATGACACTCGGGATCGCCACGGACATCGATTCCCTGCCCGCGCAGGTCGCCTCCCACTACGTCAAGGAGGAGCACCGCGACGCCTGGGAGGACTTCGACGAGGCCGTCTTCGATGCCATCTGGCAGGACGGCGCGGACATCGGCGACGCGGACCTACTCGCCGGCCTCGCCGGCGACGTCGGTCTCGACGGGGCGGCGATCCGGACGGCGGTCGCCGACGACCGGCGACGCGAGCGGGTCTCGGAACTGTTCGAGGCGGCGCGCCGCCAGGGTATCACTGGCGTTCCGACGTTCGTCTACGGCGACCACGCCGCCCGCGGGGCCGTCCCGCCCGAGCAGCTCGAGCGGCTGGTCGAGGGCACCTGATAGTGATTGTTGCGATTATTTTCGTGACCACGTCACGTGAACGGTTGGTTCGCGGGCTGAAGCCCACGAATTGTGACTTCTCGGCGGTAAAGAGTCACAACAATCACTATGAAAGGCGGAACGTATAGGCAGTTCCCGGGTGTACAGGCGGGTATGGCGACACTCGCCGACGAACCCTGCGAAGCGTGCACCAGCGACGACGAACCGCTCGGCCCCGACGAGTACGCCGACTACCTCGACGAACTCGACGGCGACGTCTGGACGGTCGTCGACGACCACCACCTGGAGGGCACCTACGAGTTCGACGACTTCCGGGACGCCCTGGAGTTCACCTACGAGATCGGCGAACTCGCCGAGGAGGAGTGGCACCATCCCGACCTCCACCTCGCGTGGGGCGAGGTCGTCGTCGAATTGTGGACCCACAAGATCGACGGCCTCCACAAGACCGACTTCGTGATGGCCGCCCGGATGGACCGCATCCACGAGGACTACGCGCCCGACGAGGCGTGAGCCGCGTCCCTCCGGCTCCGATCCCGTCCCGCGCCGTCGAGACGACCGCCGCCCGCGCCGACCGGAGCCGGGCGTCCGCCGGGCCCCACTCGCCGGGAGTCCCCAACTAGTCAGGGGAGTAATTAATTCCCACGGCGTTCGATGAGAATAACATGACCCAGACGCTGTCGCGCGACGAGCCGATTTCCCGGGGAGAGCGAGCGCCCGAGTTCACCCTCCCGGGAGTTCACGACGGGGAGATCCGGACCTACACGCTGTCGGAGTTGACCGACGGACAGGCGCTCGTGCTGGGCGTGTACGTCTACGACTATTCGCCGGTGTGTACCGCCCAGGTCTGTGACATCGCCGACTACGAGTGGCTGACGCTCCGGGACGACGTGCAGGTGGTCGGCGTCTCCGGCGACGGGCCGTACGCCCACATGGAGTTCGCCGAGGACCACGGGATCGGATACCCGCTGCTGTGTGACACCGCCGAGAAACTTTGCGAACGGTACGGCGTCCTCCACGAGGGGACCCGCGACGGATTCAGCCGCGTCCCGAAGCGCTCGCTCTTTCTGATCTCGCCCGACGAGCGCGTCGAATTCGCGTGGGTCGCCGACGGGAACTGGGACGACTGGAACCCCGATCCGGTGGCGGCACTCAACGACCGGCTCGACGAACTCGACATCGGGACCGGCGGCGACTAGCGGCGTTGGCGGTCCGGCGACCCGGCGGGTCCCACAGACTGACGGCGACCGGCGGCGTGGCCGGTCCAGGACACCTACAGCCCGACGACGAAGTCGGTCTCGGCAACCGGCGTCGCGCCGCGCTCGACGGCCTCGCGGACGGCGAGTTCGCTCTCCAGCAGGAAAAACAGGTGGCCGCGGCGCTCCCAGTGGGCCACCGAGTCCCGAAGGATGTCGGCGTGTTCGGTGTACTGCTCTTTGACGACACAGTAGGGTTCGAGGTCCTCGACGACCTCGAACTCGACGTACTCCTCCGCGAGGTCGGCCCGCACCGTCGGGAACTCGTCGGCGGGAACCGCGAAGCGGTACTGCTCCCCGTCGTAGTACTCCCGGAGGCGGTCGAAGAGGTCCTCGCGCTCGAAGTAGTGGGCGAAGAGGTAGCGGTCGTCGACCCGGAAGGCGGTGATCCGCTCGGGATCGGCGTCGAACGTGGGCATTTCAGGCGGGGTGGACGACGTCCCGGCAGCCGGGACAGTCGGCGTAGACGGCCGTCCCGTCGGCCCGCTCGTACGCGATCAGCAGCCGGCCGGCCGGGATCGACGCCCCGCAGTCGGGACAGCGACCCAGCGCGCTGGCGGTCTGTGACATGGGTGGGAACGTGCGTGTGACCGCGGGCGATTCCGCCCGCACCCGGCCCTACGACCGCCCTCGATATAGGTGCCAGCCACGCGCGGTGAAAGTAAAACCGGCCGACGGCCCCGCGTGTGTCCGTCCGGCGGCTCCGGCTACCCCAGTAGCAGGCGGAGCCAGCCGTTGTTCCTGACCAGGTCCGTGTCCTCGATGTAGGCGTCGAGGGCTTCGGTGATGGTCGCCCCTACCGGCGCGGGGACGGGTCCGTGTCCTCGATGTAGGCGTCGAGGCCGAGGACGCGGCCCGCGCCGAAGGCCCCGAGGCCGAACAGCAACATCGCGTAGACGACGTGGTCGTCGATCACCCAGCCGTGGGCCAGCGGGAGGCCCGCCAGCAGGCCACTTGGAGGCTGGCCGCCCAGTACAGCATCATGAGCACCGCGCCCCAGAAGGCGCTGAACCGGACCAGCACACCCAGTCCGAGGCGATCCAGCGGATGCGCGCGGTCGACATTCCGCTCGTCGACGCCTTCGACCGCCCCACCAGCGAAGTGACGTTCCGGTTCTTCCGGCTCGATCCCGACGACCTGTCCGGCCGGACGGAGCCCCGGTCGGATCGCTGAGCGGCCGCCCAGCCGTCCGCGCTGTCCGTCGCCGCTGTCGCATCCCCGGCGTGCCCGTCCACCCGGCTGGACGACCGACAGCCCCGCGAGGTACGTCGGGCGCTGGCGGTGTCATAGTGATTGTTGCGACTCTTTACCGCCGAGAAGTCACAATTCGTGGGCTTCAGCCCACGAACCAACCGTTCACGTGACGTGATCGCAAAACTAATGGCAACAATCACTATCAGTCCCCGGACTCGCGGCGCTCGGGGGCGCTGTTCTCGACCAGCGACGGGTCGGCGTGTTCCTCGCGGATGTCCTTCTTCGAGAACTTCCCGGTGGCGGTCTTCGGGATCGCGTCGACGAACTCCACCTCGTCGGGCAGCCACCAGTCGGGGTACTCCTCGTCTAGCATCGCCAGCACCTCCTCGACCAGGCGGTCCCTGTCTGCCCCCTCCGCGGCGACGACGAAGGCGACGGGTCGTTCCCCCCACTTCTCGTGGGGGACGCCGACGACGGCGGCCTCGCTGACCTCGTCGTGGGCCATGATGACGTTTTCCAGTTCCTGGGAGGAGATCCACTCGCCGCCCGACTTGATCACGTCGTCGGCGCGGTCGACGATCTCGACGTAGCCGTCCCGGTCGACCGTGACGATGTCGCCGGTCCGGAGCCACGAGCCCTCGAAGTCGCTCTCGTTGGCCTCCGGCCGCCCGTGGTAGCCGTCGGTCACCCAGGGACCGCGGATCAGCAGTTCGCCGAACGCCTCGCCGTCCCACGGGGTTTCCTCGCCGTCGTCGTCGACGACCTTGAACTCCAGGCCGGGGACGACCAGCCCCTGCTTTTCGCGTTTCTCAACCTGTGCGTCGTAGTCGGTGTCTTCCAGGTCCGGCTTGAGGTGGCCGACGGTGCCGATGGGTGCGGTCTCGGTCATTCCCCAGGCGTGGAGCACCTCGACCCCGAGGTCGTCGAACTGCCGGATCACGCTCTCGGGCGCGGCCGCGCCGCCGATGACGATCCGGTCGAGCGCCGAGAGGTCCACGTCGTTGTCCTCGATGTATTCGAGCAGGCCCAGCCAGACCGTGGGGACGCCGGCGGTCACCGTGACGCCCTCCGCCTCGATGAGGCGGGCGAGGTCCGACGGGTCCGGCGAGGGGCCGGGGTAGACGTGTTTCCCGCCCACGGCCGTCGTCGCAAAGGGAAGTCCCCAGGCGTTGACGTGGAACATCGGCACGACCGGCATCACCACGTCCGAGCTGTCCAGCCCCAGCCCCATCTCGGTACACTCGGCCATCGTGTGGCTCCAGAGCATCTGCTGGGTGTACTCGACGCCCTTCGGCCTCCCCGTCGTGCCCGAGGTGTAGCACATGCCCGCGGGCTGGTCGCCGGGCAGTTCCGGCCACTCGTAGTCGGCGTCCCGGCCCGCGACGAACGACTCGTAGTCGACCGCGCCCGGCAGGTCCAGGTCGGGCACCGACGACCCGACGACGACGATCCGCTCGACGCTCCCGAAGGCGTCGGGGTCGTATGCGCTGGCGAGCTTCTCGGCCAGCGACGGGTCAACGAACACCACCGTGTCGGCCGCGTCCTCGACGATGTACTGGATTTGCTTGTCGGGGAGGAGCGGATTGATGGTGTGGAGTTGCGCCCCCATGTTCGGGGCAGCGAAGTAGGTCTCGAAGTGCCGGTCGTGGTTCCAGCAGACCGTCCCGACGCGGTCGCCCCGCCCGACGCCGGCCGCTTCCAGCGCGCCCGCCAGCCGCCGGACGTCGTCCGCGTAGCCGGCGTATGTCGTCCGGACCATTCCCTCGTGGGTCCGGGCGACGATCTCCCGGTCGGGGTAGAGTTTCTCGGCGCGCCACAGGAACGGTCGCAGGGTCTGGTCGTAGCCTGCCATGACAGGACAGTGGACAGGAGCCAGAATAAAGCCCCGTGCCAACAGTTCACGACACCCCCAATCCACTCGAAGAATGCATCACGTCGCTACCACGGAGCGCGGGACGAACGGAGTTCGGTTAGCAACATTATACGAAAAAGTAACTTACAGCGATGAATCCCGTGTTTTAACTTTCGGCATGACTGATATATCGACGGGAGACAGGTATAGGTGTAGCTATTCCCGGTCTCTACAGACTACGTTTCGCGCCCCGTGTCCCGACCCCGCTCGTCGAGAAACTCGCGGGTCCGGGCGGCCACCGCCGAGCGGAACGCCCGCATGTCCACGGCGCTGTCCCCGTGGAACAGTTGCTTGTGTTCCTCGCGGACGACGTCCGCCAGCGCCCGCTCGAACAGCGCGTCGACGGTGACCGGTCGGCCCCCTCGTTCGAGTTTCGCCGCGAGTTTCTCCAGCCTGCGGTCGGTGACGTACCGCCGGGCGAGTTCCGCGGGCGTCCCGTCGACGGGGACCGTCTCGTCGACCTCGCGGAAGGTGGGATGGTGGAGTTTGGCCCGGTGGCCGGTCTTGTCGCGGACGACGACGCCCTCCGCGGGGCCGTCGTACCACGCCGACGCCGGTATCTCGTAGCTCTCTGGGTCGAAGTCGGTCGCCCGGACCTCCTTTTCGACGGCGTTGACCGGTTCGAGACCGAGCCGTTCGAAGACGCCCTCGACGGCGTCCGGCGGGAGGAACTGCCCGGCCGCGCCGTCCCAGACGTCGAAGCCGAGAACCGACGGAAGCCGGTCCCAGTCGTAGTCGACGGCGTGCCGGTGGGTCGCCTCCCCGAAGAAGACGACCGACTCGACATCGTCGACGGCCGCCCGGAGCGCCGACCGGTCTAGCCGCTCGCGGACGTGCCGGACGGCGTGCCTGTAGGGCGTGGGCACGTCGTCGGGGTCGAAGGTCCGGTTCCGGCCGCCGAACCGCACGACCCCCGACTCCCGAAGCTGGAACCGGAAATTCGCGCCGTCTATCTTCTCCTGTATCCAGAGGTGCCCCGACGCGAACAGCTCCGGGGGCGCGTTCTCCACGCGCGGAATCGAGGGGTAGGTCTTCATCCAGGTCCCGACTGTCGACGCCGACCGGCATGTGTCTGTCGCCCGTGGGTACCGGCGACGACCGGCAGTCGTCCGTTGTCTCCAAGTGTCGGCGACGACTGGCACGCGTCTGTCGCCCGTGGATGCCGGCGACGACCGCCGTTCGCGCTCCACCGACCGTCACAGCCCGGACTGTCGGTCCGAGCCGGCACCGTTGCCCGGAAGCGTTAGGCGGCTGTAGCCACAGGTACGGACGATGCCGCCTGGCAATCTCGGGTTCCACTCGCTACGCGAAGAGCGAGCCTGCGACCTCCGGGTCGAGGGCGAGGTTCCGGGGTGGCTCTCGGGGAGCCTGCTCCGGAACGGCCCGGGCGCGTTCGAGATGGGCGAGGCCGCGGTCGACCACTGGTTCGACGGCCTGGCGATGCTCCACCGCTTTACGTTCGGCGACGACGGCGTCGCCTACCGGAACCGGTTTCTTCGGACCGACGCCTACGCGGCCGCCCGGGCGGGCCGGTTCGACGGCGGCTTCGCCACCGGGGAGGCGGGCCTGCTCGCCCGGCTCAAGCGGTTCCTCCTCGACGACCCGTACGACAACGCCAACGTCATCGCCGACCGGATCGGCGGGGAGTACCTGGCGCTGACCGAGACGCCCCGCTGGGTCGCGTTCGACCCCGAGACGCTGACCACCCGAGGCCACGTCCGCTACGACGGCGACGCCCCGACCGGCCAGCTCGCCTGCGCCCACCTGAACCGCGACCCGGATGGTCGCGCCGTCAACTTCGAGACGCGGTTCGGCCGCACCAACTACTACCACGTCTACGAGATGACCGACCCCCGGAACCGGACGCCCGTCGCCTCGGTCCCGGTCGACGAGCCGGCGTACATGCACAGCTTCGGGCTCACGCCGAACTACGTCGTCCTGACGGAGTTTCCCTTCGTCGTCGACCCGCTCGATTTCTTCAAGCCCGGCACCCGTGGCCCGTTCGTCCAGCACTACGAGTGGAAGCCCGACCGCGGCACCCGCTTTCTGGTGATCGACCGGACGGCCGGTGAGGTGGTGGCCGACCCGCGGACGGACGCGTTCTTCGGGTTCCACCACGCCAACGCCTACGAGGACGGCGACGTCCTCGTGGTCGACCTCGAAACGGTCCCCGGCGCGGCCTCAATCGAGACGCTGTACATAGACAGGCTGCGCGCGGGCGACCTCGACGTGTTCGGCGGCCGCCTGGAGCGGTTCCGGGTCGACCCCGCCGCGGGGACGGTCGACCGCCGGACCGTCTACGAGGGCGGGACGGCCCTGCCGACGGTCTCCCCGGCGCGGTGGTGTCGCCGCCACCGCTACGTCTACGCCCAGGGGACAGAGCAGCCGGTGACCGAGTGGCCCCAGCGGGTCGTGAAAATCGACGTCGAGACCGGCCGGGTCGTCGAGTTCGCCGACGGCGACAACCACTTCGGCGAACCGCTCTTCGTGCCCCGTCCCGGCGGAGACGCGGAAGACGATGGCGTCGTCCTGACGGTGATGCTGGACGTCGCGGCCGAACACTCCTGGCTGGTCGTCCTCGACGGCCAGTCGTTCGACGAACGCGCCCGCGCCGCGGTCCCCCACGCCATCCCGTTCGACTTCCACGGTCGTTTTTTCCCGGAACTGGTCCCGTAGCGGCCGCCGGCGAGTCGCCGCGGCCGCCGTTGCTCGAACGCTTCTGTCCATGGGCGGTGACCGGATCACGGGTATGTACGACACCATTCTGATCCCGACGGACGGGAGCAAGGAGGCCGCGCGGGCCGCCGAGCACGGCGTCGAACTCGCGGCGGCGTTCGACGCGACCGTCCACGCGCTGTACGTCATCAAACTCCCCGGGGCACCGCGGACGGTGTACGTCCGGGACGACGGGGAGGAGATGCGGGCGGAGTACGAGGCCCACGGCCAGGAGGTCACCGGCGACCTCTGCGAGCAGGCCGCCGCGGCCGGCGTCGACTGCGTCGCGGCGACGCGGACCGGGTCGATCCACGAGGAGATCGTCGACTACGCCGACGAGGAGGGGATAGACCTGATCGTGATGTGTTCGACGTACCGCGGCACGATCGGCGGGCTACTCGGGAGCATCTCCGAACGGGTCGTCAGAACCGCGACTGTTCCCGTGACCACGCTCCGGATGGAGGGCGAGGAGGCCGCCCCCGAAGGCGAATGATGGCGGCCGAAGCCGTCCCCGAAGGCGACGGACGGCGACCACCGCCACCACGGAAGACGACCGACAGCGGCCGCTAGAACCCCCGCGAGAGGTAGTCCGAGGACCACTCGCCGTCCTCGTCGGTCGATTGTTCCCACTCGCTGCGTTTGACCTCGACGTACGACTCGAAGAGGTCATCCCCGAACGCCGACCGGATGGCGTCGTCGGCTTCGAGCGCGTCGACGGCCTCCGCCAGCGTCGCGGGGAGGCGTTCGATCCCCCGGTCGGCCCGTTCGTCGGCGTCGAGCGCGTCGGGATCGGTGTCCAGCGGTTCGCCGGGTTCGAGGCCGCGCTCGATCCCGTCCATGCCCGCCGCCAGCAGGCCGAACAGCGCCAGGTAGGGGTTGGCGGTGTTGTCCGCGGGCTTGTACTCGATGCGGGTCGTCGCCTCCGCGTCCCCCGCGTCGGCGGAGGGCACCCGCACGACGGCCTCGCGGTTGTCCCGGCCCCAGCAGGTGTAGGCCGACGACCACATCCCCGGGGCGATCCGGTCGTAGGACTCGACGGTCGGCGCGGTCAGGGCCGTCAGCGCCCGCGCGTGATCGAGGACGCCCGCGACGAACTGCCGGCCGGTCTCGCTGAGGCCGTACCGCCCCTCCGCGTCGGGGTCGTAGAAGGCGTTCTCGCCGTCGCGCCACAGCGAGAAGTGGATGTGACAGCCCGTGCCCGGCAACTGCGGGAACGGCTTCGGCCGGAACGAGGCGTCGAGCCCGTGGTCCGCGGCGACCGCCGCGACCGTCTCCTTGTAGAGGACGTGGTTGTCCGCGGCGGTCACGCCGTCGGCGTGTTCGACGACCAGTTCCTGCTGGCCGGGTCCGTACTCGGGATAGTAGACCGCCAGCCCCATCCCCTGGTCTTTGAGCGCGTCCACGGTGTCCAGTATCACGTCGTGTGCGCTTCGCATGCCCGCGGTCCCGAAGCAGGCGCTCTCGTCGAAGGGGACCCGCTCGCCGTCCTCGGTCTCGTCGACGAGGTAGTACTCGCTCTCGAAAGCCGTCCGCGGGACGTAGCCGTCGGCCCGGAGGTGCCCGAGGTACCGCCGGAGTTGCGCCCGCGGGCCGGCACTCCAGGGCCGGCCGTCGAGGTCGTGGAGGTCGGCGATCATCGCCGCCGCCCGGTCGTCGTAGGGCAACACCGTGAACGTTTCCGGGTCCGGGACCACCCGCACCTCGCCGGCCGGCCCGTACTTCCCGCCCGGGACCAGCCTGTCCAGCGCGTTGAACGACTGCATCGCGTGTGTGAGGTTCACGCCGTCGTCGAGCGCCCCCGGGAGCCCCTCGGCGTCCACGACCCGTCCCCGCGGGACCCCGCTGTTGTTCAGAAACAGGAGCCTGATCAGTTCCACGTCCTCGGCGTCCGCTCGCTGGATGACCTCGCGCGCCGTCGTCATAGTCTGTCACTCGACAGCACACCGGTTTACCGGCGACCCTGGGGGCAAAATTTTCCGGGTGACCCGCGCCGGTCGAGGCCCGCTGGGTCCCCTCGCCCGGCCGATGTCGTTCGGCGTCGGGGACCGGGGATCAGGAATCGAAGATCTTCCGTTCGAGTTTCCCGGTCAGGCTCTCCGTATCGGTCTGCCACTCGGTTTCGACGTCGAGGTCGAGCGAGTCGATCACCGACTCGATGTCCCGGAGTACCGTGGCGAACCGGCCCGCCTGCCCGACCGCCTCTTCCCCGCGGAGGAGCCGCCGCGCCGAGATCTCCTCTAGCTTGAACGGCCCCTCCCCGCCCCCGCCGACGAGAACGGCGACCGTACTCGTCCGCTCGTCGACCCGCTCGACGAGTACCGAGACCACCAGCCACGAGTCCTCGTAGGCGGCCGCCCGTTCGTAGGCCAGGTGTGTGAAGCCGTCCCCTTCGTACCGGTGGATGTTCCGCACGCCGCGCTTGTTGATCGAGTGTTTGACCTCCGCCGCCCTGGACTCGACGAGCGCGTCGGCGAAGCGGTCGGCCTCCTCGCCGCGCACGGTGATCCTGCTCGCTTCCATGGCCGACACTACACCCCGGCGGGACAAAAAGACAGCCGGGCTAGAATGACCCGACGAGCCCACGGACGGCGTTCAGGACCGCCCAGACGGCACTGCTTGTCGGCCCGCGGCCGGCGATACTGACGTTCCCGTTCGAGACCGCGCGGCGGAAGGCGTCGCCGGGTGCCGGGACGATCCGCTCGGGATCGTCCCCCCGTGGCCACTGGATCACCAGCGTGGTCCGGTTGGAGGGCAACGAGAACCCCACGAGCGCGTCGCCGATCACCACCTCCCCGTCGGCGGTCGCCGCGAAGTTCGTCCACTCGAAGCGGTAGGTGACCGCACCCCGCCGCGTCGGGAGTTCCCGCGCCCGCACCGTGACGTTCCTGATCTCCATCGCGCGGTCCGTGTCGTCCGCGGCCAGCGACGCCGCTCGTTGCATCGTCCCGGCGAACGGTCCCGTGTACTCCAGCGGCCTGGCGTCGATGCGCCGGCTGACCGACGCGAACCGCGACGACGCGTCGTCGCCGTCGAGTTCGACCCGGTACTGCACCGTACAGACCGCGGTGCCGTCCGGCCGGACCGTGATCCTGATGATCGTCGTATCCGCTGGTGACGGGCCCCCAACTCCCGGCGCGGCCGCCGGCGTCACTCCCGCGCCGGCGACCAGTGCCGCCGCCCCGACGACGACCGCATCCCCCACCGAACACGCCTCATCCCTGATCTCGCCGGCCTATCGCAGCCACCGGTATTAATTGCAGGGGCCGAGCAGCGATCCGACCGGACCCGCGGTCGGCCCGCGCAGCGCGGACGTTTCCACCGTCGTGGCCGGCAGTCCCCCGCGACCGGTCGGCGACCCGGCACCCGTCGCTGGCGACCGGTGCCCTCGACGGGACTCCGTATCGACGCTCGCTATCGCCCCGCCGTCACGCGGGCGGATCGGCGTCGAGGATCGCCCACTCGTGGCCCGGGAGCACGCGGTCGGCCCGGGCCGCGATTTCGTGGGCGCTCTCCCACCAGTCGAAGTCGTTCACCGCGAGTCCCCGCAGGAACGGCTTCTCGTCGGTGCCCCGGAGGTTCTCGAACGTCTCGATGGCGTCGCCCGCCGCGACGACGGTCCCCGCGTCGGTCTCGACGGCGACCGACTGGTGGCCGACGGTGTGGCCCGGCGTCGGGAACGCGGTCACGCCCTCGCAGACGGTCGTCTCGCCCTCGATCGGCGTGAGGTCGTGGCGGAGCCACGGCGGTTCCATCCCCAGGGACTTGGCGTCGAACCCGTCGGCGTGCATCGGGTAGGGCGCGATGGCATACTCCAGTTCCAGCCGCTGGACGTACATTTCGGCATGGGTCAGCGGGTCGAGGTTGTAACAGTGGTCCCAGTGGAGGTGCGTGAAAACGACCGTGTCGACGTCCGCCGGCTCGCAGCCGGCGCGTCCGAGCGCCCCCGCGAGCGTCTGTCCGTCCTCGCGGTGACAGTCGAATTCGGGATGGCGCTCGTCCATCAGGTCGAGGTCGCCGAACCCGGTGTCGACGAGCACCGTCTCCTCGGCCTCGATCAGGTAGACCGTCGAAGGGATCGTGACCCGCTCGCCCGGCCGCGTGGAAACCAGGACGCTCTTGTCGAGTGAGAGCGACCCACAGCAAAGCGGTGTGACCGTCGGCATACCACCTCTCCCGACCCCACGGGTTTAGCTGTTTGTGAGGGGATCGCACCACTGTCACCGGCACACCACCAGTGCCGGCCCGTGACGGGCACTGGCACCGGCACCCGACAGCGACCGTCACACCATCACAGCGACTGTCACCGGCACCGCGACACCCGGACGCCGGATCGCTCCCGCGTTCTCGGCTCCCGGCGTACCCGGCGTACCGAAATCCTCCGGCGACCATCGAAGCCATCGCGGGCATCAGAGCCATCGCGGGCATCAAAGCCACCGCGGGCATCGGAGCCACCGACGGCCACCGGCGGTCCGCCGTCGCGAATACTCATTAGGGTCCGGTCCCAAGAGCGGCCGATGCCGACGACCTGCGAGCTATGTTTCCGGCGGATTCCCGTCGAGCGGATCGATGATCCGGCGGCCGTCCAGGAACACCACCTCCGCCCGGAACGGCGCGCCGAGAGTCCGACGGCGACGCTGTGTCGGCCCTGTCACGAACAGGTCCACGCTCTCTTCACGAACGAGGAACTCCGCGAGTCGTACGACACGACAGAGAAGCTCCGGGCGGCCGACCGCCTCGCGGACTACCTCGACTGGATCCGCTCGACCGACGCGCTCCACATCCGGGTCGAGACCAGCGAGCACGTCGAGAACCGGCGGTGAGTCGCCCGGACGGTCACTCCTTTCGTTTCCCGTCCTCGCCGTCGCCCGTGTCTTCCCGGTCCGCGGCGCTGTGCTCTTCCTCGTCGATGGGGATGGTGACCGGGGTCTCCGGGCCGGTCCGGCCGCGTTCGCGCCCCCGCCGTTCGCCGAGGTCGACGGGCAGCTTTCGGCGGAGGTCCGTCGCCAGCGACTCGACGCGCCGCTTGACCGTCCCGACCTCGTCTTCGAACTGTTCGACGGTCCGGTCGACGCGGTGGACGCGGTCGCGCGGGATCTGGCGGAGCAGGTCGTTGCCCGCCTCGTCGGTTCCCGACCGGACCATCCAGTGATCCCGGGCGTACACCAGCTTTTCGTTCGGGACTGTCAGTTCGGTGCGTCCTTCCTCGGGGTCTTCGTAGACGATCGTCGCCTGGCCGAGTTCGACGTCTTCCATGCGACGGGATACGCCGTCCAGACGGTTAGCCCCTCCGGCCCTCCCGCGGTGAAACCGGTGGCGAGGTTCTCCGGCCCCGGCGCGGCGAGTCGGCGGATTTTTGCCGCTACGCGGTCTATGCCGGGTTGATGCGGATAGAGACACTCGGCGACGAGGACGGGGAGCCGTCGGTGGCCGTGGTGGGGGCCGTCCACGGCGACGAACCCTGCGGCGCGCGGGCGATCGAGCGGCTCCTGGCCGACCCGCCCGCGGTCGTGGAGCCGGCGAAACTGATCGTCGCCAACGAGCGGGCGCTGGACCGGGGCCGACGCTACGTCGACGCGGATCTCAACCGCGTGTTCCCCGGCGATCCCGAGAGCGGGGCCCACGAAAAGCGACTGGCCCACCGGCTGCTGGCCGAGATCGAGGGGTGTACGACCCTGGGCATCCACTCGACGGTCTCGACCGACGAGCCGTTCGGGACGCTGGCGAACGTCGACCGGACGAAAGCCGAGGCGATGCGCGCGATGCCGGTGGCCCACGCGGCCGACTTCACCGGGGCCGTCTCCGGCCGGAGCGTCAACCTCCCGGACTTTTTCAACGTCGAGGCGGCCCCCCAGGGCACCGAGCGAGCCGTCGACCAGGCACACGAGTGTATTCTGGCCTTCCTGCGCGCGAGCGGCGTCCTCCCGGGCGACCCGGAGCCGACGGAGACGCGCCTGTACGCCGTCTCCGACGTCGTCGAGAAGGAACCGGGACGGGAGTACCGGGTCGTCGCCGACAACTTCGAGCGGGTCCCGGCGGGCGAGCCGTACGCCACCGCCGACGGCGACCCCGTCCGGGTTGAGGGACCGTTCTGGCCGGTGCTCATGTCCGGCGACGGCCACGAGACGATCCTGGGCTACCGGTCGGAACTCGTGGGCCCGATCCGCGGGGCCGTCGACGACGCGTAGCTGTCGGTCTCCTACTTACTTTCGGCCGTCGGCGACTCCTGGCCGTCGGTCTCCGGACTCGATCCTCAACCGTCGGCGACCGGCGACGCCCGCGCCGCCGAGCAGCGGCGCCGGAACGCCCGCCAGCGACGCGACCGTCGCCCGTCCCGGTCCGACCGACAGCGCCACCGCGGGGGCCGAGAGCACGAACAGCGGCAGCGAGTAGAGCGCGAACGCGAACAGGCTGGGGACGACCGCGCGCCGGGAGCGGGTGACGCGGGCCGGCTCCGTCCGGGGGAACGCGGCCCCGACCCCGAGCGCCAGCCCGGGGGCGAGCGCGGTCAGCCCCGCGGCCAGCGCGACGACCAGCACCAGGTCGACCGGCGGCAGGCCGACGGCGACGCCGATCACCGCGACGGCTGCCAGCGCGACCGGCACGCCGATCCCGGACGCGGCGACCCAGAGCCCGCGGACGAACCGGCCGCCGGTGATCGGCGCGACCAGCGTCGTCGGGAGGACGGGCGTCTCGTCGCCCAGCGGGTTCAGCGTGAACGCCGCGCCGGCCGCCCAGGCCAGGTACAGCGCCACCCCGGGGACAGCCGCCCCCGGGACGGACCCGCCCCCCAGGGCGTTCGAGAGCGGCCCCGCGAGCGCGAACAGCGGGTAGACGACGTACAGCAGGCGGATCGGCGACCGGACCGCCCGGAGCAGCGCCTTCCGGGCGACGAATCCGGTCTGCCGGGCCACGCCCGGCACCGGCTGCATCCCCGATCCGGACCCGGTCCTGCCGGTGTCTGTGTCCGTGTCCGTGCCGTGCGGGTCGACCGGCGTCTCGTACCACAGTCGGTCGGCCAGCCACGACGCCGCCCCGCCGGCCGCGAGAACGGTCCCCGACGCGGCCAGGAGCGCTCCCCCGGCCCGGAGGACGCTCGCGCCGGGGGCCACCGCCAGCAACGCGAGGTCCGCGATCCAGCCGACCGGCGTGGCTGCGAGCGCGTTCGCCGCCGGCGCGAACACCCGTGCCTGGTCGCCGCTCGCGGCAACGGCCAGGTACGCCAGCAGGACCGCGACCCCGACGGCGGTCTTGAACCGCGCGAGCAGCCGGGACCGGGCGATCGCCAGCCTGACCCCGAGGCCGACCGCGAGGCCGACCGCCACGCCCGCCGAGAGCAGCGCCGCGACCGCGACCGCGACCAGCACCGCGCTGGCGGGCGACCCGGCCCCGGCCGCGAACGCGACGCCCGCCACCAGCCCCGCGACCCCGAGCATCGTCGACTGGACGAGCCACTCGACCCCGAGAGTCCCGGCGACTACCTCCCGGTGGCGCGCGGCCAGCAGGACGTGGTCGGGACAGGTCGGCCCCGCCGCACCCTGTGCCGTCCGGATCGCGGTCAGCGCGGCCGGGAACAGGACCGCGAACCCGACCGTCCGGCCGAGGGGAGCCAGCGGGTCCGCGATCGAGCCGTCGGCGACCAGCTCCCCGGCGAAGAAGGCCCCGGCCGCGACCCCGAGGGCGAACACCACACCGAACAGCCCACCGATCGCTAGCGCGACGGCCTGTCCGCCGCTGTTTCCCACCGCGCGGAGCCGGTGGCGGGCTTCCGTCGCCACGATGGCGGGGACCCGCCCGCCGATCATGGTTCCTCGGGGCGGGCGGCCGCGAGGTCCGCGTCGCCGGTCACGTCGAGGAAGACGTCTTCGAGGGTGCCACCCCCCTCGGCGCGCCCTTTCAGCGCGTCCGGGTCGCCCTCCGCGACGAGGCGGCCGTCCGAGAGCACCCCCACCACGTCCGCGAGTTCGTCGACGACCGGGAGGATGTGCGTCGAGAGAAAGACGGTCGTCTCGCCGGCCGCGAGTTCGGCGAGCAGGTCCCTGACCGTCCGGGCGGCCCGCGGGTCGAGCCCGCTGGTCGGCTCGTCGAGCAACACCACGTCCGGATCGTGGAGGAGCGCCTGAACGAGCGCCGTCTTCTGTTGCATCCCCTTCGAGTAGGTGCCGATCCGGTCGTCGGCGTCGGCCGCCAGGTCGAACCGGTCGAGCAGCCGCTCGATCCGGTCGGCCGCCTCGTCGCCGGGGAGGTCCTGGAGGCCGGCGTGGTACTGGAGCTGTTCGCGGGCGGTCAGTTCGTCGAACAGCGGCGGCGACTCGGGCAGGTAGCCGACGTGTGGTGCCACAGCCGCCCGGTCGGTGACCGGCTGGCCGGCGATCCGCGCGGTGCCCGCGGTCGGCCGGAGCAACGTCGCGAGCATCCTGATCGTCGTCGTCTTCCCCGCCCCGTTCGGGCCGAGGAAGCCGTACACGGTGCCCGGCGGGATCGAGAGGTCGACCCCGTCGACCGCCGTCGCGTCGCCGTACCGCTTTGTCAGCCCGTCCGCCTCGATCGCCTGCGGGGACCTCATGCGTGAACTCTTCGCACCGCGGACTTTCAGGATTGCGTTCTCGTCACTCCGCGGCCGTGCGCGCCCGTTCGTACAGTTCCGACCGCGAAAGGTCACCCGAGACGGCCCGCTTTGCGACCGCGTGCGCCAGTCGGGCCCGGAGCGTCCGGCTCTCGCCGTCGGTGGTGTACACCGCCAGCCCTGCCGTCCGCGGTTCCGGTACGGTCCCGAGGTGGGCGTCGATCACCAGCCGGACGGCCCGCTCGATTTCGTCGGTCGGTCCCGCCTGGAGCACGACGTACACCGCGCCGTCGTCGATTCCGGCCCGCTCGACGGTGACAGCCTCGTGCTGGCCGGCCTTCTGGACGGCGTGGAGCACCGTCGTCTCCTCGCGCGAGGAGAGGCGCACGTCCGACCCCTGCCCGAGGCCGGCCGAGAGGTCGGTCCCGTTCCCGTCGTCCCCGCTTTCGCCCTCGGCACAGCCGGCCAGCACCGCCACGGCCGCGACGCCGGCACGCCGGAGGAGACGCCGTCGGTCCATCGACCCTCCGTTGGGAGGCCACCGAGTTATACTGCTCGCACGCGCGGTCCGTGGGCAGTCCGGCCGCTCCGTGCGCCGCTTTGGATCGTCCGGGCACGCCGAGCTGTGCGCCGCGCACGCGGTGCACACCTGGCGTTGGTGCGTTCCCGGCGCGGAAATTAAGGTACTTGGTACCGTAGCGCACAGCATGAGCATCCTCGTCTGGCTCGTGCTCGGGGTGGTAGTGCTGTTGGTGGTCGAGGTGCTCATCGTCTACCGCGGCCCGGACCGGGACACCCGGGGCAACGAGCGGGCCTACCTCCACCGGCCCGAGAAGTGGGAGGCGGACACGGAGGAGGCCGATCCAAACCCGGAGCAGGCACGCACCTGTCCGGAGTGCGGGACCGACAACGACGCGACCTTCGACTACTGTCGGAACTGCGCGGCCGACATGACGGGGTCGCGGCGGACGCGCTTCCTGCGCCCCGGCTAACCGGTGTCCGCGACGCCATTCGGGGTCGACTCCGGGGGGTACCGAATGCACGGCGGGAGCGCCGCCAGTATCAGTCGTCTTTGCCGGGACCGGTATCCAGTCTATCCGGCGTCTCGACGGTGGGGAGCCGCCGCCAGAGCTTGCCGGGCAGGGAGGAGTGACCCCGTTCGTTGCGCCGGAACGACACGGTCAGACCCAGCAGCGCGACCAGCGAGATGACGGCGAACGGACCGCCGGTCAGCACTGCCACGGCCTGGAGGGTCTCGCCGCCGCCGATCAGCAGGACCGTCACGGCGACCGTGCCCTGGAAGATCCCCCAGAAGACGAGGCTCCCCGTCGAGGGGGCCAGTTCGCGTTTCGTCGCCAGGATCGAGACCACCAGCGTCGAGGTGTCCGCGGAGGTGACGATGAAGACGACGATCAGCGCCAGAAACAGGAACATAAGCAGCTGGCTGAACGGCAGCGCCGCGAACATGGGGAACCCGGCGACGGCCTCGGAGCCGCCGTAGGCCGAGATCGAGGCGAGGATGTCGGCCGCGCCGGTGTGCTGGAGGTACAGCGAGGGGCCGCCCATCAGGAGAAACCAGACGATAGTCGCGCCCGACGTGGCGACGACGCCCGTCAGGACGACCGTCCGCACCGTCCGGCCCCGGGAGAGCGCGGCGAGAAACAGGCCGGCGAACGGCGCCCAGGAGAACCACCACGACCAGTTCCAGACCGTCCAGCCCGCGACCCACTCGCCGCCGGTGTAGAAACTCATCTGCACGAAGTGGGCGGCGTAGTTGCCGAGCGCGGCCATCCCGCGGTCGAGGACGAACGAGCGCGGCCCGACCGCCACCAGCAACAGCGCGAACAGCCCGAAGAGGACGACGTTGACCGCGGCGATGCGGCGGATGCCGCGGTGGACGCCGCTGGCGGCCGACAGGACGTAGATCAGCGTCAGCATCCCGACGAACAGCACCGGCCCGAGGTCGCCGTAGGTCACGCCCCACTGGAAGTTGATGCCGGTGAGGAACTGCCGGCTGACGAACGCGACGGAGGTGGCGATGCCGCCGATGGTGGCGAAAATCGCCAGCGTGTCGACGATCCGGCCGGGCAGCGAGTCGAGGCCGTCGACGCCCAGAAACGGCGTCAGGACGGTCGACACCCGGAGCGGCGCGCCGCGCTGGTACATGAAGTAGGCGATCGGCACGCCGATGACGGTGTAGGCGCTCCAGGCCGAGAACCCCCAGTGGAACAGCGCGTAGGTCAGCCCGAAGAGGATCGCGCCCCCGGACTGGGGGTCCGCACCGAAGTACGGCGGCGGCGACTGGTAGTGGAAGATGGCCTCGGCGGGCCCCCAGAAGACGATGCCCGCCGCGATGCCCGCGGTGAACACCATCGAGAAGTACGTGGGGTAGGTGTAGGTCGGCTCCGCGTCCGACCCGCCCAGCCTGACATCGCCCCACGGCCCCACCAGCAGGAACAGGCAGTACAGCACCGACAGGAACATCACCCCGAGGAACAGCAGCCCCAGTTCCCGGAGCAGGAAGTCACGGACCGCGTTGGTGGCGGCGACGGTGCCCTCGGGGAGGATCAGGAATGCGGCGAAAAAGACCGCGAGTACGAGCACCGGCGCGCCGAACGTGAGCGGGTCCTGCCGGGAGAGGAAGTGTTTGACGCTGTCGATCCAGGTGAGCCGCCGGACGCGGAGCAGGTACGTCGCACCGCGTTCGATCCTGTTCTCCTCGGGTTCGCCGGTCTCGACCGGCAACAGCGCGATGTACCCCAGCCCGGCACCGAAAAACAGGAGCGCGAGGACGAGCCATCCCTGTCCCGTCACCACGTCCCCGACGAACTGCGGGAAGAAAAACCCGGCAATCACCGCCGCTCCGGCGATCACACACACCGGGAGCAACCCCTTCCGGAGTATCCGTTCGGCGGCACTGACCCCTTGCGTTGCCATCGTCCGGACATCGTCACGACGCCCCATAGTCCTACCGAACAGTACCCTGACTGTCACGTTCGGCGGGCCGGATCACCCGCGGGGGACCGTGCCCGCGCTCCCGCGGTCGCGGACGGGAGTCACTCGACGTCGTCGGCGTCGTCGAGCAGCGACTCGGCCTCTCCGAGCACCGAGCGGCCGAGCATCCTGCCGCCGATGACGGTGGGGCTGATGACCGCGTCGGCCCCGACCCCTTCGAGTTTGTCGATGTGTTGCTGGTCGTTGGCGGCCGCCACGACCCGGATGTCCGGGTTCGCCTGCTTGGCCGCCAGGATCGCCATCACGTCCTGGGCGTCGTCCTCCGTGGCGATGACGACGCCCCTGGCGGTGTCGATCCGCGCCTCCCGGAGCGTCTCCGTGTCCGTCGGGTCGTCGGTCACGACGTTGACCCCCTCGTCTTTGAGTTCCGTGGCCGTGTCCGAGTCGGTCGTCACCACCACCAGGTCGGTCTTCGGTTCGAGTTCGTCGAGAAGCGGTTCCGTCACGTCGCCGTATCCCAGGACCAGCACGTGGTCCTCGAGCAGTGTGAGTTCCGATGCGGTCATGTTTCCGAAGGCGTTGGAGATGCGGGATTCGATCGCGGGGATGAGCAGCGACCCGGAGGCGATCGTAAAGGCCGCCGTCCCGAGGACGATCACCGAGAGGGTGAACAGTTTCGTCACCTGGCCGGTCGGCGTCGCGTCGCCGTAGCCGACGGTCGTCCCCGTCACGATGATGTAGTAGAAGGCGTCCGTCCAGGTTTTGATCCCGGTGTAGTTCTCCTGCATGACGTAGGCCCCCACCGTCCCGTAGACCTGGACGCCCACGAACGACGCCAGCGCGGCGAGCTGGAATGCCGACAGGTCGACCGATTCGTCGAACTTCGACCGGTTCCAGAGCAAGAGCGGATAGGTCAGCCCCACGAACAAAAACAGCGGGACGTCGGTCGCGTCGGCGGTCAGCAGGGGCAACAGCGCCACCAGCGGGAGTGCGATCATGGTAGTGTACCAGGCGACGCGTTTCTGCCGTTGCAATCCGACGGTCAGGCCGGCGATCAGGAACGCGAAGAACACGCCGTACAGCCGGATCAGTTCGGTCGACCCCGGCAGGAAGACGGCCAGCGGGCCGTCGAGCTGGACCGACTGCTGGCTCAAGTCCGACAGCCCGACGATAAACGACAGTACCGCGATCGTCGCGGTCAGCAGGACCGTCGTCTTCGCTCCCGTGAACTCGCGCCAGTACACGAAGGGGACACTGTCGGTGTGGTAGAACAGCTCCTCGAGGGCCGAGTCCGCCGGCCTGTCGGGTGAGTCCCCAGCCACTGGGGACCGTTTCGCTCACGGGGTACAAAAGTCACACGCCAACGTCCCGCATCGACCGTCGAGTGCACCCGGCGTCACCGACCGTACCGGGGACGTCCGTCTCCGCCGCCCGGTCGCCGCTGCTACCCCATATCGAATAGAAGTGTTTGAATTACCGAGGACCTTCGCGCTCGCGCCCGACCGAGCGTGAGACCGGCTTACTGGACGCGGATCGGTCGGCCGTCCCCACTCCCGTCGCCGACGCGAATACCTCGCCGATCGCCGGCGTATCCGGCGGCGATCTGTCCGTTTCGCGTCCGAGATCCGTCGCAAAGACGAATTGCGGAGTCAGTCGCAGTTGTTACAGATACTTCTGTATCTTTGGACCCGAACCTCCGACTTCCGTCCTCCGACATCCATTACAGACATAGGTCTGTCACACCGCACCCGGCCCGTGGGTATCCGGGAGATGACAGACATAGTTGTGTAATGGGGGCACGACGCTCCGGCACTCCCCGGCTCGTTCCCTGATACCGAACGTATTTTCACGGCCGCCGGCGGTTGGGGGGCATTCGGCGCTCTGCGCACCATGTGTCCCGGTAACACACACGACGGACTGGGCGTCCGTTCTGTGTCAGAGAACGCCCGGCCGGTCAGGGCGACGCGACCCGGTTGCCGATGCGGTTCGTCGTACTGATGATCAGTCCGGGAATGTCCTGCTGGAAGCGCTTGCCGCTCAGCAGGTCGACCGGCCCCATGACCGTGACCGCCCCGACGACCCGGTCTCTCGGGTCGGTCACCGCCGCGCCGACGCCGCGGAACCCCTCGCGGTACTCCTCGCGGTCGTACGCGAGGCCCTGGTCGCGGATCGTCCGCAGTTCGTCGAACAGGTCCGCCGTGTCGTCGATGGTGTTCGGGGTTGCCTGTTCCAGTCCCTGCCGGTCGGCGATCCCCTCGACCTCCTCGTGGTCCAGTTCCGCCAGGATGGCCTTCCCGGCCGCCGTCGCGTGTAGCGGCGTCTCTACGCCCGTTTCGCAGACGATCTCCTCGGTCTTGTTCCCCGGCACCGTCTTGAGGGGGATGCCCACTCCCCGCTCGGCGACCAGCACGCTGGACGGGAGCCCCGACGCGTACGCGAGTTTCTGGATCTCGGGGACCGCGTTCCGGTAGAGGGTGTTCCCTTCGCGTGCGCGGTGACCCAGGTCGAGAAACCCCATCCCGACCCGGTAGGTGCCGCCCTCCTCGACCACGTAGCCCAGTTCCTCCAGCGTGGCGAGGTGGCTGTAGGCCGAACTTTTCGACAGGTCGACCCGTTCCGCACACTCGGTCACGCCGGCCCCGTCGGCCTCGATGAGCGCCTCGAGCACCTCGAAACTGGTCGCGGTCGCCTTCACCCTGTCGCGTGTGTTCATTGCCCACGCTTCGGACCCGCGATACTAAATTCTTGTTCCCCACTACCGAACGCCGAGTCGCCGCTGCCGTCGCGTCCACCGACGGATTGGCGGTGTGCCCGGGGTTCTACGGGTTCTCGCCGCGCATCCGGGCCGACCGCGCGCTCGTCCCCGTCGGTCGTTCCTCGATACCGAACGGCTTTCCGCGGGACGGTGCCGGGCGGTGTCGGGACGGTCACCACTCCGCGATGCTGCCGTCCTCGTGGTACCAGATCGGGTTCTGCCAGCCGGTCTGGGTGGCCGCCTCGCGGCGGACGCGGTCCTCGTCGATCTCGATCCCGAGGCCGGGTTCGTCCGGCGGTCGGACGTGGCCGTCGGCGAACTCGAAGACGGTCGGGTCCCGGAGGTACGAGAGGAGGTCGTTGTCCTCGGGGTCGTGGACGTCGAGATTCTGGGCCTGGACGGTGGCGTTGTGGAGGGCGGCGTCGAGCTGGAGGCAGGTGGCGAAGGCGACGGGGCCGATCGGACACTGGAGCGACAGCAGGGCGTTGTAGGATTCGGCCAGCGCGGCGATCTTGGCGACCTCTGTGATCCCGCCGGCGTGGGAGGGATCGGGCTGGACGATGTCGAGACCGCCCCGGTCGAGCGCCCGCTTGAACTGGAACCGGGAGTGGAACCGGCCGCCCGAGGCAATCGGCGTCCGCAGGTGGGTCTTCAGCGTCGGCAGCAGTTCGACGTGCTCCGGCAACAGCGGTTCCTCGATGAACATCAGCCCGTACTGATCGAGTTCGTCCCCCAGCCACCGGACCATGCTCCGGGTCACGCGCCCGCGGAAGTCGACGCCCACGTCGACCGACTCGCCGACGGCGGCCCGGACGGCCGCGATGCGCTCGCTCGCCCGCTCGACGACCTCGGGCGCGTCGAGCCGGCGGACCTTCGAGACCGGCGTCAGCTTCACCGCGTCGTAGCCGTCGTCGACGGCGGTCTCGGCCGCCTCGGCGAACTCCGCGGGGGTGTCGCCCCCGATCCACTGGTAGACCTGGATGCGGTCGCGCGCCCGCCCCCCGAGCAACTCGTAGACCGGCGCGCCGTACTGTTTGCCCTTGATGTCCCACAGCGCCTGGTCGATGCCCGCGATGGCGCTCATCAGGATCGGCCCGCCACGGAAGTGCCGCCCGCGGTACATCGCCTGCCAGTGTCGCTCGATGTCCATCGGCGTCTCGCCGATGAGGTAGTTGTCGATGATCTCCTCGACCGCGGCCGACACCGTCCGCCCGTGCCCTTCGAGGGTCGGCTCCCCCCAGCCGACGGTGCCGTCGGCGGTGGTGAGTTTCAGGAATACCCACCGCGGGGGCACCCGGAACAGCTCGTATTCCGTGACGCGCATACGGGCCGGACGAACCCCAGCGGCTTGTACCTTTCCGCGGGTGTCCACTCCCCGGGGACGTGGAAATTCCCGCGTTTCCGCGGGGATGCCACCCCCCAGTGCCTGTACCTTTCCGCAGGGGTGCCTCCCGCCGCTGACTGGCAAGTTTCCACAGGGATGCCACCCCCCGGCGGCTGGCAAGTCTCTGCGGAGGTGCCACCCCCCAGCAGGTGTTCGTACCGCGCTTCGACGGGGAGGGCTCTGTCCCTGTCGGTGTCTCGTTTTCCAATAATATTTAAAAATCTGTCGGTTACGGCGATCCCGGTCAGGCCAGCTTGCGGATCGCGTCGGCGATGTCGTCGGTGTCGGGGATGACCTCGTCCTCCAGCGACGGGCTAAACGGCGTGGGGACGTCGTTGACGCCGATGCGCTGGACGGGGAAATCGAGGTCGAAGAAGGCGTTCTCGTATATCGTCGTGGCGAACTGCGACTGGGTGCCGTACGAGAGCGGCGTGTCGTCGACGACCACGCACCGCCCGGTCTTCCGGGCGCTCTCCGCGATGGTCTCGGTGTCCAGCGGCGAGATGGTCCGCGGGCTGACGACCTCGACGCTGACGTCGTCGACCCTGTCGGCGGCCTCGAATGCGTTCCAGAGCTGGTTCTGGGTGGCCACCACGGTCACGTCCTCGCCGGGCCGCTCGACGGCCGCCTCGCCGATCTCGTAGACGTAGTCCTCGGTCGGGACCTCGCCCTTGCGGTTGTAGACGCCGCCGTGTTCGAAGACCATCACCGGGTCGTTGCTCCTGACCGCGGCCTTGAGCAGCCCCTTGGTGTCCGCCGGGGTCGAGGTGCAGACGACCTTGAGCCCGGGGATGGCCGCCAGCCAGTGGTGTAGCGCCTGGGAATGCTGGGCCGCGGCGTTCGCGCCCATGACGTTCTTGGTGCGGATCGTCAGCGGGAGGTCGAGTTTCCCGCCGAACATGTAGCGCATCTTGGCGACCTGATTGAGCAACTGGTCACCAGCGACGCCCAGGAACCCACAATACATGATCTCGACGACGGGCCGCATGCCGGTTGCCGCCGCCCCGAGGGCGCTCCCGACGATGGAGACCTCGCTGATCGGCGTGTTGCGCACGCGCTCGTCGCCGAACCGCTCGTCGAGTCCCTTCAGGATGTTCGAGGTGCCCCCGCGGCCGTTGACGTCGATGCCCTGGATGTAGACCCGCTCGTCGCGCTCCATCTCCTCGCCGAGCGCCTGGTTGATCACGTCGCGGACGGCCATCTCCTCCGTGCCACTGGTGGCAGTGCTCATGCGCCCTCACCCCCTTCGGCGTAGAGGCCCTCGTAGGCCTGCTCGGGATCGGGGAGCGGGCTCTCCCGGGCGAACTCGATGGCCTCCTGGATCTCGGTCTCGATCCCCTCTTCCATGTCGACGTACTCCGCCTCGGTGATGACGCCCTCGTCGACGAGTTTCTCGGGGTAGGTCAACAGCGGGTCGCGCTGTTTCCACTCGTCGAGTTCGCCCTCGGGCCGGTAGAACTGGCTGTCGCCCTCGTGGTGGCCCTCGAAGCGGTAGGCGACGCACTCGATCAGCGTCGGGCCGCCGCCGTTCCGGGCGCGTTCGACGGCCTCCATGGCCGTCCGGTAGACCTCCTCGACGTCCATCCCGTCGATCCGCTCGCGGTGGACGCCGTACGGTTCGCCGTAGATCGTCAGGTCGTCGAGCGTCGACGGCGGGTGCTGTTCGTCCAGCCCCGTCATCTCGCCGTACTGGTTGTTCTCGATGACGCCGATCAGCGGGAGCTCCCAGATGGCGGCCTGGTTGAACGACTCGTGGAACGCCCCCTCCGAGAGCGCGCCGTCGCCGAAAAACGAGACCGCGACCTCGTCGGTGTCGCGCATCTTCGCCGACAGCGCCGCCCCGGTGGCGATCGGGATGCCGCCGGCGACGATCCCGTTCGCGCCGAGCATGCCCGCCTCGACGTCGGCGATGTGCATCGATCCGCCCTTGCCGTTGCAGTACCCCGTCTCCTTGCCGTAGAGCTCGGCGGCCATGCGGTCGGTGTCGAGACCGCGCGCGATACAGTGGCCGTGGCCGCGGTGGGTACTCGTGAGGTAGTCTTTCTCCTCCAGAGCATGGCAGACGCCGGTGGCGATGGCTTCCTGCCCGATGTACAGGTGGAGAAAGCCGGGGATCTCGGCGTCCGCGAACTTGTTCTGTACGACAGACTCGAACTCGCGGATGCGGCGCATCGTGCGTAGCATCTCGATGCGCTCGTCCGCTGGGATCTCTCTTTTGGCTTCGTCAGCCGGGCTCATGTCGGTTGAAAAACTCGGCGCACCGCAAATAAATATGTCTATCTGTGAACCTGTGCGCGTCAATCAGCGACCGAGACCGACACGCGGACCCCGTCGGCCCCGAGGACGTCCGTCTCGAACAGGTCGGCGAGCGCGAGCGGGTCGGTCAGCGTCCCGACCAGCCCCGCGAGGAACTTCGCGCCGTCGGCCCCGTTGACCACGCGGTGGTCGAACGAGAGCGACAGCGTCATCGTCCCGTCGTCACGGATCCGGCCGACCCCGAGGATGGCGACCTCGGGCGGGTTGATCACCGGGTCGAAGTGGTCGACGCCGAACATCCCCAGGTTCGAGATGGTGAACGTCCCGCCCGCGAGGTCGTCGGACGTGAACCCGCCCGAGGTGGCCCGCTCGACCAACTCGCCCCGGACGGCGGCGACCTCCTCGACGCTCCTGGCGTCTACCGCCGGGACGACGGGCGTGACCAGCCCGCCCTCGACGTCGACGGCCACGCCGACGTTGACCTCCTCTATCAGTTTGTGCTGGCCGTCCTCGAAGAGGGCGTTGAACGCGGGCATCTCGGCCAGTTGCTCCCCGACCGCCCGGACCAGCAGGTCCGACAGCGAGACGTCCAGCCCCGCCGCCTCGGCCGCGGCCGCCACGTCCCGGAGCGCCCCCGCGTCGAACGACCGGTTGACCGTCACGTGGACCGCGTTCCGGTAGCTCTCGCCCAGCCGGTCGCTGACGGTCCGCTGGACGCCCGACAGTTCCCGGGTCTCGCCGACCGTCCGGGTCGCGCGCCCCGCCTCGACGGCCCCCGCCGCGCCGGCCGCCGGTTCGGGTTCCGGCTCGGCGGCCGTCCGTTCGGCGTGACGCCTGACGTCATCCTCGATGATGACGCCCTCGGGGCCGGTCCCCTCGACCGCCGCCACGTCGACGCCGAGTTCGTCCGCCGCCCGCCCCGCACCGGGGCTCGCGCGGACGTCCGCGGCCGCGCCGCCGGCTCCGCCCGTCTCCGCACCGGCTTCGCGGAGGTGGTCCGCAACGTCGTCCTCGGTGACCACGCCCTGTGGGCCGGTGCCGCGGACGGCCGCCAGGTCCACGCCCTCCTCGTCGGCCAGCTGCGTCGCGCCGGGCGTGGCGCGGACTGTCTCGGTCGATTGCCCGCCGCCCCCCGACCCGGCGCTCCGCGACGTCCCGGACGCGGCGTCGGCGGCCGTTGCGTCCTCGCCATCGTCGGCCGGCGCTGTCTCGCCGTCGAGCTGGTCTTCGAACCGCGAGAGGTCCTCGTCGGGGTCGGCGAGGATGCCGATCGACGTCCCCGGCTCGACGGTCCCGCCGACCTCGACGAGCACCCGTCGAAGGACGCCGTCCTCGCGGGCCTCGACCTCGTTGGTCGCTTTCTCGGACTCGACGACGGCGAGGACCTCGCCCTCCTCGGCGGTCTCGCCCTCGTCGACCTCCCAGGCGACGACCTCGCCTTCGTCCATTTCCATTCCCATTTGCGGCATCCGGATGAGGTAGCCCATGTTTGTGCCACTACAAGCGATCATACTAAATGATACGGTTCCGGATTCCCTCTTGCGCGCTCTGACGGCCGGATTTCTCGTACATTTATCTGGCTGGCCGACCCTCCTCCGGGCAGGATGTCAGACAGCGAGACCGACGCGCTGGTAATCGGTGCGGGGCCGGGCGGCTACGTCGCGGCGATCCGCGCGGGCCAGCTCGGCTGTGACGTCACGCTCGTCGAGAAGGAGGCATACGGCGGCGTCTGCCTGAACCACGGCTGCATCCCGTCGAAGGCACTGATCTCGGCGACCGACCTGGCCGAGCGGGCGGGCTCGGCCGCCGAGATGGGCGTCGACGCGGAGGTGTCGACCGACCTGGGGCGGATGGTCGAGTGGAAGGAGGGGATCGTCGACCAGCTGACCGGCGGCGTCGAGCAGCTCTGCCGGGCCAACGGCGTCGAACTGGTCGAGGGCCGGGCCGGGTTCGTCGACCCCACGACCGTCCGGGTAGACGGCGGGGCCGACGCGCCCGACCGGATCGACTTCGAGACGGCCATCGTCGCCACGGGGAGCCGGCCGATCCAGCTCCCGGGGTTCGACTTCGGGGACTGGCCGGTCTGGAGCTCCCGGGACGCGCTCTCGGCGGAGACGGTGCCCGACCGCCTGCTGGTGGTCGGCGCGGGCTACATCGGCATGGAACTGTCGACGGTCTACGCGAAGCTCGGGAGCGAGGTCACCGTCGTGGAGGCCCTCGACGACGTGTTGCCCGGCTACGAGGACGATGTCGCCGCGGTGGTCCGGGACCGGGCGGCGGAACTGGGCATCTCGTTCAACTTCGGGGAGGCCGCAGATGGCTGGACCGAGACCGACGACGGCATCCGGGTCACGACCGAGACCGACGACGGCGAGACCCCCGCCTACGACGCCGACAGGGTCCTGGTGGCGGTCGGCCGCGAACCCGTGACCGACACGCTCGGCCTCGCGAACGCCGGCCTGGAGACCGACGCGGACGGCTTCCTCCCGACCGACAGGCAGGGGCGGACGGCGGTCGACCACATCCACGCCATCGGCGACGTCGCCGGCGAACCGATGCTGGCCCACGCCGCCAGCAAGGAGGGGATCGTCGCCGCCCACGCGGCCGCCGGCGATCCGATCGACGTCGGGGACTGGATCGTGCCGGCGGCGGTGTTCACCGACCCGGAGATCGGCACCGTCGGCATGACCGCCGACGAGGCCGCCGAGGTCGGTTTCGATCCGGTCGTCGGTGAGATGCCGTTCGCCGCCAGCGGCCGGGCGCTGACGACCGGCGAGGCCGACGGGTTCGTGCGCGTCGTCGCCGCCGAGGACGGGGCACTGCTGGGCGCGCAGGTCGTCGGCCCGGAGGCCTCGGAGCTGGTGGCCGAACTCGCCTTCGCAATCCGACAGCGGGCGACGTTGTCCGACCTCGCGGAGACGATCCACGTCCACCCGACGCTGTCCGAGGCCGTCATGGAGGCAGCGGAGAACGCCCTCGGGCAGGCGATCCACACGACGAACTAAACATCGCGCCGCGCCCCGCGGCGGGGCGTCAATCCGTCGAAATGATTATTAGCCGGTGCACAGATATTTCCGAGAGAACCATGGGTGACGAGTACCTCTTGGGGATCGACATCGGTACGTCCGGCTCGTCGGGGGTGATCGTCGATTCCGACCTGACAGTGGTCGCGTCCGATTCGGTGACCCACGACGTGCACGCGCCCAACCCGGGCTGGGTCGAGCACGACGCCGACGAGGTCTGGTGGCACGACTTCAGAGTACTCTCGGACCGGTTGCTGTCGGCCGCCGGGATCGACGCCGGCGACGTCGCGGGCGTCGGGGTGAGCACGCTCCACGCGGCCATGCTCCCGGTCGACGGCGACGGCGACCCGCTCGGGCGGGCGGTCCTGTACGGCGTCGACACGCGCTCGACCGAGGAGATCGAGATCCTCAACGACCGGATCGGCGAGGAACGCATCTACGACGTGGCCGGGAACGCGCTGACGTTCCAGTCTGTCGGCCCGAAGATCCTCTGGTACAAGCGCAACGAACCCCGGAAGTTCGAGCGGACCGAACGCATCGTCGACGCGACGGGCTACCTGGTCTACCGGCTGACCGGCAACTACACGATGGACAACGCCATCGCGGGCTATTTCCACCCGCTGTACAACCTCTCGGAGGTGGCGTGGGACGACGGGATGTTCGACGAGGTCGGCATCCCGCGGGACCTCCTGCCGGACACGCGCTGGTCGACCGAGATCGCGGGCCACGTGACTGCCGAGGCGGCCGCCGCAACCGGGCTGGCGGAGGGGACCCCGGTCATCGTGGGGACCGGCGACGCCATCGCGTCGCTGATCAGCGTCGGCGCGACGCGGGGCGGCGAGTCGATCTTCATGTACGGCACCACGGGGGTCATCTTCACCACGCTCGACGAGGAACACCGCCCCGAGGGGCTGTGGGCGTTGCCCCACTGTCTCGAAGGGAAGTACATCGCCGCCGGCGGGATGGCGACCTCGGGGGCGGTGTTGCGGTGGTTCCGGGACGAACTCGCGGCCGAGGAGCGGGCGGCCGACGAGGACGCCTACGAACTCCTCGACCGGCAGGCCGCCGAAGTCGATCCCGGCTCGGAGGGGCTCGTCCTGCTGCCCTACTTCAGCGGGGAGCGGACCCCGATGAACGACGAGGCCGCCCGGGGGACCATCACCGGGCTGACCCTCTCGCACACGAAGGCCCATCTCTACCGGGCAATCCTGGAGGGGATCGGCTACGGCTTCCGCCACCACCTCGAAGCCATGCGGGAGACGGGCGTGCCGATCAGGACCGTCCGGGCCATCGGCGGCGGGGCACGGAGCCCGCTCTGGCGGCAGATCGTCAGCGACGTCACGGGCGTCACGCAGGAGTACGTCTCCGATCCCATCGGATCGCCGCTGGGCGGGGCCTACCTCGCCGGCCTCGGGACCGGGGTGTTCGACGACCTCGCCCCGCTGGAAGCGTCGATCGAGGTGGCCGACCGGACCGAACCGGACCACGACACCAGGGCGATCTACGACGAGTACTACGACGTCTACCGGGACCTCTACCCGCAAACCAAGGCGAGCATGCACCGGCTGGCCGAACTCGGGAACAGGTAGCCCTACGGTGATCGTCCGCGCGCGTTCTCGGACGACGGGCCGCCCGTGTTACTGTCGGACGCTCGATCAGCCGCCCGTGTTGCTTCGGACGCCGGATCAGCCGCCAGTGTTGCTGTCAGATACTGTGTCACCCGCGCGAATCGTCGGGGAGTCTCCCGTCGGGAGCGATGCACGGGTTGGAAAAAGGCTAAATGCCGCTCCTCACATCATACGGGTAGTATGACGCGACTGCACAACGACCTGCAGGAACTGGCAGCGGCCGGCACGGCAGTCTCGGTAGCGGTCGTCGGCGTCGGACGGATGGGCCGGAGCCTCGTGATCGGGGCCGAGCAGATCGACGGCGTCGAGGTGGCGGCCGTCGGGGACATCCGCCTCGACAGGGCCAGGGAGACTCTCGCCGCCGCCGGTCACGACGACGAGGAGATGGTCACCGTGGAGACAGTCGACGCGGGCGACGCGGCCATCGCCGACGGGCAGGTGGTCCTGACCGAGGACGCGATGCTCCCGCCGCAACTGGCTGGCGTGGACGCTGTGATCGGCGCGACGGGCGTCCCCGACATCGGCGCGCAGGTGGCGATGCGCTCGATTCTCAACGAGAAGCACGTGGTGATGCTCACCGACGAGACGGACGCCGCGGTCGGCCCGTACCTGAGCGCCATCGCCGCGGAGACGGGCGTCGTCTACAGCGGCGCTGCGGGCGACGAACCCGGCGCGATCATGGAACTGTACGACTTCGCGGCCTCGTGTGGGTTCGAGGTCGTCGCCGCCGGCAAGGGGAAGAACAACCCCCTCGACCGGACGGCGACGCCCGACGACCTGGCCGCGGAGGCCGAACGGAAGGACCTCAACCCCGAGATATACACGGCGTTCGTCGACGGGACGAACTCGATGCTCGAGATGACGATGGTCGCCAACGCGACGGGGCTCGGCGTCGACGTCCGCGGCCTCCACGGGCCGGAGGTCGACTCGGTCGAGGAACTCTCGAACGTCTTCGACCGCGAGGCCGACGGCGGCCTGCTCTCCCGGACCGGCGTCGTCGACTACGCGCTCGGCGGCGGCGTCGCCCCCGGGGTGTTCCTGGTGGTGACGACCGACGACGAGACCATCCGCGAGGACCTCGAATACCTCAAGATGGGGACCGGACCGAATTACGTCCTCCACCGGACGTACCACATCCCGACCATCGAGCCGTTGCTCACGGCCGCACGGGCGGAACTGTACGGCGACGCGAACCTGATCCCGGGGGAACCGGTCGTCGACACCGTCGCGGTCGCCAAGCAGGACCTCGCGCCCGGCGACGAGATCGACGGCATCGGCGGCCACACCGTCTACGGCCTCGCCGAGAACGCCGACGTGGCCGCCGAGGAGAACCTGGTGCCGGTCAGCCTCGCCGAGGGGGCGACCGTCACCGACCGCGTGGCACAGGGCGAGGCAAT
The DNA here is from genome assembly GCA_003021105.1 of Halobacteriales archaeon QS_1_68_17. Classification (GTDB taxonomy): domain Archaea; phylum Halobacteriota; class Halobacteria; order Halobacteriales; family Haloarculaceae; genus QS-1-68-17. The sequence goes on along the minus strand of PXRG01000022.1, from coordinate 774 downwards.
CACCTACGACGACGTCGAGTTGCGCGAGAGCGACCTCCTCCACCTCCGGAAACTCCAGGACTCGTACTTCTGACCGCGCCGTCCGTCTCACCGGTGGCGGGATCCGTCGGCGGACGAGTGGGCGAGCGGTGCCGGCGTGGCCGTCGCCGGACGCTGGATCTCTCGTGTGTGCTCCCATTCTGCCGTGCCGGTATTCTGTCGCCGCACGGCCGCTGGAAAGCCGGCCTCCTCCACGGGAATTGTCATTAATATATAGAACGATTTATATGGCAGTACGAAAGACAGATCAATGAGCCATGACAGCCAGTGGTAATAGTGGTGGCTACAGGCGTAGCTTTCTCAAAGCAACCGGCGTTGCGGCGGCGGCTGCTGTCGCTGGGTGTGCGAACCTGTCGGGTGACGGTGGTGGACAGCAGAGCCTCGCGGACGTGAGCCCGGCCGACGAGATCTCGGTCATCGCGGAGGACCTGCCGGCGACGGCGGCGCTGAAGGACCTCGCGCCCACCTTCGAGGAGGAGACGGGGATCGGCGTCAACATCGAACTCGCGCCGTACCTCCAGGCCGTCGAGAAGATCAACCAGCAGTGGGCCGCCGGCTCGGCCAAGTACGACGCGATCTACTCGGACCCGTACGCGAACACGGCGGCGTTCCCCGAAAAGCACGTCGAGCTGGACCCGCTGATCGAAAACGACGACCTCGATGACGTCCCGAAGGGCGCGAAGGACTTCTTCCGGACGCACGTCCTCACGGACAGCATCCACTCGAAGGAGGGCG
>PXRG01000021.1 GCA_003021105.1 Halobacteriales archaeon QS_1_68_17 | reverse complement strand
GCGTCTCGACGCGCGGGAACTCGTTGATCGCGCCGTTGAACAGCCGGGTGTCGGTGTAGTGGATGTCCCCGGAGAAGGCCACGTTGTACAGGCCGTCGCCGATATGGAAGTGCGCGATGGCGGAGCCGAGGATGTGGCCGGCGTTGTGGAAGGTGAGCTTCACGTCCGGCGCGATGTCGGTCACGTCGCCCAGTTCGACCGGGATTGTGTGCTTGATCGCCTCCCGGACCATGCTCGACTCGTAGGGGGGGGCCCGTCCCTCCTTGGAGGCGACGTCAAGGTAATCGAGCGTGAGCAGGCCCATCAAGTCCCGCGTGGGTTCGGTCGTGTAGATGGGACCGTCGTAGCCGTACTTGAACAGCAGGGGGACGAGCGCGGAGTGGTCGAGGTGGGCGTGGGTGAGCACGACGGCGTCGATGGTGCTCGCGCCCGCACCCAGCGCCTCGGGCACCTGGAGGTAGGGTACCTCGTCCTCCGCGCCGGGCTTGTCGCCACAGTCGATCAACACCCGGGTCTCGGGCGTCGAGAGCAGAAAGGAGGCCCGCCCGACCTCGCGGCAACACCCCAGGGTCGTGATCCGGACCCACTCGTCGCCGGACATCTCCTCGCGGTGGATCTGCCGGCCGATGCGTTCGAGGATGTCGCGGCGTTCGTCGCGTTCCTGCTTGAGGAAGTTCCGGACGTTCGCTGGGTGATCTCCCGGAGGGTCGACCCGTGGCGGCCGATCACCATGCCCGGCTTCTCCGCCTCGATGACGACCTCGCCGGTGTCGGCGTGGAAATCGAGGTCCGTGACGCCTGCGTCCTCGGGGATGACCGACAGGATCTCCTCGCGGGCGTTCTCCGGGAGCGAGAGGATGTCCGGATCCGGCCGGACCGTGATCCGCTTCCGGAGTTTGCTGGCGAGCCGTCTGATCAGGTCGCCGTTCTGCGCGAACTCCCTGGGATCGCGGGTGTAGACGACCAGTTCCGGCCCCTCGTAGGTGACATCCGAGATGGAGATGTCTGCCGGGACTTCCTTCGCGATCGTTGCCTGTAAGTCGTCGAGTTGCTGGTCTACCTTGCTCATAGCTCAACTGCTGCCACGCGACTGGTCCGACCGGGCGCTCGCGGCCTGAAAAGCTTGCGTGCTAGCCCGGGACGGTGGCTGTGGAACGTAACAGTCATGATTCGGAACGGCGCGTCCGTCTCCCGGACGGACTCCGGTCCGGACCCGTAAGACTACCTGAAAGGGTCCGGAAAACCTGCCTGTACACACCCCTAAATACCTCGATTATAAAAGCCTTCGCAAAGCAGTAGACGCTCCGTTCCCAGGGGGACGTATGCGAGTGACGCCGGAGACAGTGGCCGCGGAACGGGAGTGGACGCGCGAGCGAGCCCCGGAGGTCGTCGCGGTGATCAACGAGACCCGGGACGCGCTCGGCGAACTGTTCGGAACCGACGTCGCCGACGTGACCGTCGCGGCGTACCGCCGGGAGGTCGACGCCGTGTTCGCCGACGGCGACCTGGCGGTGAACGTCGCCGCGCTCGTGGCGCTGATGCGCGACCTGGACGTGACGGCCGACTACCCGGGATTCGTCGTCGACGAACTGCTGGGCCGGGAACTGGCCGGGATGATCGCGGGCACCCAGCCGCTCCGGTTGCTCGGCGAGGCGACGTTCCACTACGCCGACGCGAGGACCCACGGGACCGGCGACGACCGCGCGGGCGCGGACGACCTCCGAATAGTTCAACGCGTCCGTTGCTTGTTTCGGAGCGAGAGAATCTCTCCCGACTGATCGGTCCGAGAAACCGTTGCGTGGTTCGTGTCCGGGTGTATAGAACCACGATGGCGGGGATCTACCCCGACCGGCGGCGCGGACCTCCTCGCGGTACACCGGACACCGGCGGCCGACGAACCCGGACCGCGGCCGAGACCGGCACGGGTCTCCCCGGGACGGTCCGTCGAGCACCCTTCGAGGAGTTTAATAGCGCCCTCGGTCACCTTCCGCCAATGAGTGGCGAACAGGAACTCGGTATCACCGGGTCGAAGGAGCACAGTACCGGCGAGTGGTACGCCGAGGTCGTCCAGAAGGCGAACCTCGCGGACTACGCGCCGATGGGGGGGTTCGTCGTCACCCGTCCGCGGGGGTACGCCGTCTGGGAGCGCCTCCAGAACCGCCTCGACGGCTGGTTCAAGGACACCGGCGTCCGGAACGCCTACTTCCCGCTTTTCATCCCCGAGAGCTACCTCGAAAAGGAGAAAGACGTCGTCGAGGGGTTCGACCCCGAGGTGGCGTGGGTGACACAGGGGGGCTACGAGGAACTGGACGAACGGCTCGCGGTCCGGCCGACCAGCGAGAGCATCATCGCGCCGTACATGAGCAAGTGGGTGCGCAGCCACCGGGACCTGCCGCTCCGGGTCAACCAGTGGTGTTCGGTCGTCCGGTGGGAGGCCACCGAGACCAAGCCCTTCTTCCGGACCAAGGAGTTCCTCTGGCAGGAGGGCCACACCGCCCACCACGACCACGAGGCGGCCACCGAGGAGATGCTGCTCCGCCTCGACCAGTACGAGAAGCTCTACGAGGAAGTGCTGGCCATACCCGTCCTCCGCGGCCGCAAACCCCCCCACGACAAGTTCCCCGGCGCCCACACGACCACGACTGTCGAGGCGCTGATGCCCGACGGCAAGAGCGTCCAGGGGGCGACCAGCCACAACCTCGGCACCTCCTTCGCGGAGGCGTTCGACATCACCTACGCCGACGAGACCGAGACCGAGCGACTGGCCCACACCTGTTCGTGGGGGCTCTCCTGGCGGGCGCTGGGCGCGCTGATCATGACCCACTCGGACGACCAGGGGCTCGTGCTCCCGCCGGCCCTGGCCCCCGAGCAGGTCGTCGTCGTCCCCATCTGGCAGGACGAGAACCGCGAGACCGTCGAGTCCTACGCGGCCGGGGTCGCCGCCGACCTCGACGACGCCGGGATCCGCGTCGAGTTCGACGACCGCGAGCAGCGCAACCCCGGGTTCAAGTTCAACGAGTGGGAACTCAAGGGCGTCCCGCTCCGGATCGAGGTCGGCCCCAACGAGGTCGCTGACGGCGAACTCACGCTCGTCCACCGGCCGGACGGCGAGTCCGCCACCGAGGACCGGGACGACGCCGTCGCGGCCGTCGAGGACCACCTCGACACCGTCCGCGCGAAACTGTACGCCGCCGCCGAGCGGAACCTGGAGGAGAACGTCCGCGAGGCCGACAGCCGCGAGGAGATCCTGGGCACCATCGGCCAGCACGGCGGCTACGTCAAGGCGGCCTGGTGTGGCGACGAGGGCTGCGAGGAACCGATCAAGGATGCCATCGCCGCCGAGATCGTGATGGTGCCCCGCGACCGCGACGCCGAACCGATCGCCGACGAGTGTGCGGTCTGCGGGGAGGCGGCCGTCGAGACGGCCTACTTCGCAAAGACCTACTAAGCAATCGAACAGTTATTTCAGCCCGATTTTGCGATAATCGATCACTATATTCGACGTTCGTCGTCCGTCTGCCCGCTCTCTCCCAATATTAACATCCTTATTTGCATATTAAAAACCCTTAACAACAGAGGGATACTCTCTTGGTCTAGCGGGCGCTCTTGCTAGCTACATGGTACAACGGCTCACGGGGGAGTCCGCGAGCGGAGCCGGGCTCGCGGATCCCGAAGACGTACGATCGAACTGCGGCGTCGGCGTGGTGATGGACCTGGACGGCGGGTCCGATCACTCGGTCGTCGCGGACGGATTGGAACTACTAGAGAACCTCGAACACCGCGGGACGACGGGGGCAGATGAGGACACCGGGGACGGGGCCGGCATCCTGCTCCAGATGCCCCACGACTTTTTCGTCGCCGAGGTGGACGCCGACCTCCCGGACCGCGGGGAGTACGCGGTCGGGTCGCTGTTCTTTCCCCAGGACGAGACGGCCAGGGAGAAGCTCAAGACGCTCGTCGAAACCGAACTGGCCGGCGAGGGGCTGGAGGTGTTCCACTGGCGGGACGTGCCGACCGACGCGAGTCCGCTGGGGGCGACGGCCACGGAGTCCGAACCCGACGTGTGGCAGTGTTTCGTCCGGCCGGCGGCGGACCCCGACGCCGAAACGTTCGACGCGCGGCTGTACGTGGGGCGTCGCGTCGTCGAGAACACGGTCGAGGACAAACGGCCCGACGGCCACGAGCGGTTCTACATCTGTTCGCTGGACCGCAAGACGCTCGTCTACAAGGGGCTGTTGAAGGCCGAACAACTCCCCGTCTACTACCCGGACGTCACCGACGACCGGGTCACGTCGACGTTCGCAATGGTCCACGCGCGGTTCTCGACGAACACGCTCGGCGCGTGGCACCTCGCCCACCCCTACCGGAACATCATCCACAACGGCGAGTTCAACACCATCCAGGGCAATATCAACTGGATGCGCGCCCGGGAGACGGACTTAGAGAGCGACGCCTTCGAGGACGTCGACAAGCTCAAGCCGATCATCGACGACCCCGAGCAGTCCGACACCGCCAGCGTCGACAACGCGCTCGAGTTGCTCATCGAGGACGGCCGCGAACTGACCCACGCCCTCCGGATGCTGATCCCGGAGGCCTGGCGGGGCGAGGCCAACCTCGTCGACGACGAACGGCGGGCCTGGTACGACTACCACGCGTCGGTCGTCGAGCCGTGGGACGGGCCGGCGCTGGTCGCGGCCACTGACGGCGAGCGGGTCGGTGCAGTGCTGGACCGCAACGGGCTGCGACCCTGCCGGTACGACGTACTGGAGAACAACCGGCTCGTCATGTCGAGCGAGGCGGGAGCGCTCGACCACGACGCCGCGGAGATCAGAGAGCGGAGCCGGCTGGAACCCGGCCAGCTGTTTCTGGCCGACCCCGAGGAGGGGCGGGTCATCCCCGACGCCGAGGTGTTCGACGACCTGGTCGACGAGAAATACGGAGAGTGGGTCGAGGCCGAGCAGGTCGACCTCGGGGACGTCTGTTCGGGCGGGACCGCCCCCCTCGAACGGGTCGACGGCCTCCGGTCGCACCAGGCGCTGTACGGCTACACGTTCGACGAACTCGACCACCTCATCCAGCCGATGGCCGAGAAGGGGAAAGACCCCGTCGGGTCGATGGGCGACGACACGCCGCTGTCGGTGCTCTCGCAGTTCAACCGGCCGCTGTTCAGCTACTTCAAACAGCTGTTCGCCCAGGTGACGAACCCGCCGCTGGACTACATCCGCGAGGAACTGGTCACGAGCCTCGAATCGCGGCTGGGCCACCAGCGCAACCTCCTGGACGAGAGCCAGGAACACGCCCGCCAGCTGGTCGTGAACTCGCCGATCCTCACCGACGCCGAGACCCGGGCGATCAGAGAGCTTGACGCCAACGGGATGAGCAGCCGGGTGATCGACATCACCTACGACCACGACGAGGACCTCCGGACGGCCGTCGAGCGGGTCCGCGCTGCCGCCGACGAGGCCGCCACCGAGCACGACGTCCTCGTGCTCTCGGACCGCGACGCGGGATCGGACCGGCTGCCGATCCCGAGCCTGCTGGCGGTCGGGGGCGTCCACCACCACCTCGTGCGCAACGGGCTCCGGAACCACGTCGGGATCGTCCTCGAATCGGGCGACCCGCGGACGGTCCACCACATGGCGACGCTGATCGGCTACGGCGCGGGCGCGATCAACCCCTACCTCGCCTACCAGACCATCGAGGACGTGGTCGCGGGGCCGCAGGGCGCGGACCTGGAGACGGCGATCACGGCCTACATCGGCGCGCTCGAGGACGGCATCCTCAAGACGATGTCGAAGATGGGGATCTCGACGGTCGAGAGCTACCAGGGCGCGCAGATCTTCGAGGCGGTCGGCCTCTCGTCGGACTTCATCGCGGAGTACTTCGAGGGGACGACCTGCCGGACCGAGGGGATCGGCATCGAGGAGGTCGAGGGCGACCTCCGGCAGCGCCACGAGGTGGCCTTCGGCGGCGACGAGGAACCCGAAATGGAGCGGGTCGGGGAGTTCGAGTTCCGCTCGGGCGGGATCTTCCACGAGTGGAACCCCAAGAGCGTGGGCGCGCTCCAGCAGGCGGTCCGCCAGGGCGACTACGAACAGTACAAGGAGTTCGCGGAGCTGATGAACGACCAGACCGAGACGCTCCAGACGCTCCGCGGACTGCTGGAGTTCGACGCCGACGAGCGGGAGTCGATCCCGGTCGAGGAGGTCGAACCGATCGAGGAGATCGTCACTCGCTTCCAGACGGCGGCGATGTCCCTGGGATCGCTGTCGCCGGAGATGCACGAGAACAACGCCATCGCCATGAACCGGCTCGGGGCCGACGCCAACACCGGCGAGGGCGGCGAACCGCCCGAGCGGTTCGGCACCGAGAAGGAGTGTACGATCAAGCAGTGTGCCTCCGGCCGGTTCGGCGTCACCTCCGATTACCTCTCGTCGGCCGACGAGATCCAGATCAAGATGGCCCAGGGCTCCAAGCCCGGCGAGGGCGGCCACCTGCCCGGCAAGAAGGTAAACGAAATGATCGCCCACGTCCGGTACGCCACGCCGGGCGTCGGGCTGATCTCGCCGCCGCCGCTACACGACATCTACTCCATCGAGGACCTCAAACAGCTGATCCACGACCTGAAGGCCGCCAATCCCGAGGCCGACATCAACGTCAAGCTGGTCGCCGAGGACGGGATCGGCACCATCGCCGCGGGCGTCGCCAAGGCCAACGCCGACGCGGTCCACATCTCCGGTCACTCGGGGGGGACGGGCGCGTCGCCGAAGACGAGCATCAAACACGCCGGGCTCCCGTGGGAACTCGGGGTCGCGGAGGCAAACCAGATGCTCCGGGCGACGGACCTCCGGTCCCGGATCAAGGTTTCGACCGACGGCGGCATGAAGACCGGCCGCGACGTGGCCGTCGCCGCCCTGCTGGGCGCGGAGGCGTACGCCTTCGGCACCGCGTCGATGGTCACCTCCGGGTGCGTGATGGCCCGGCAGTGCCACGAGAACACCTGTCCGGTCGGCGTCGCCACCCAGAACGAGAAGCTCCGCGACCGGTTCCCGGGCCAGCCACAGCACGTCATCAACTACATGACGTTCATCGCCCAGGAACTCCGGGAGATCGTGGCGGAACTGGGCTTCCGGACGGTCGACGAGATGATCGGCCGCGTGGACGTGCTCTCCCAGTGCACCGACGTCGACCACCCCAAGGCGAAGAAACTCGACCTCTCGCCGATCATCGCCGAACCCGCGGGCGACGACGACCCGTACAAGACCCGCGAACAGAACCACGAGGTCGACGAGCAACTCGACTGGGAGATCCTCGACGAGGCGGACGACGCCATCGAATCGGGCGACCCCGTCGCGCTGGACATGGAGATCACCAACCGCGACCGCGCGGTCGGTGCGACGCTGTCGAACCGCATCTCGAAGGAACACGGCACCGCCGGCCTCCCGGAGGACACCATCCAGGTCGACTTCGCCGGCACCGCGGGCCAGAGCTTCGGCGCGTTCGTCCAGGACGGCGTGACGATCCACCTGACCGGCACCGCCAACGACTACGTCGGCAAGGGGCTCTCGGGCGGGAAGCTGATCGTCGAGACGCCCGCGGACGTGCCCTACGATCCCGCGTCCAACACCGTGATCGGCAACGTCGCCCTCTACGGGGCGACCCAGGGCGAGATGTACGTCAACGGCCAGGCCGGCGAGCGGTTCGCCGTCCGCAACTCCGGCGTGAAGGCGGTCGTCGAGTCGGTCGGCGACCACGGCTGCGAGTACATGACCGGCGGCGTCGTGGCCGTCCTCGGTGACACCGGCAAGAACTTCGCGGCCGGGATGTCCGGCGGCGTCGCCTACGTCTTCGACCGCGAGGGCGACTTCCACGAGCGCGTCAACACCGGCATGGTGACGACCATGCGCGAACTCGACGACCGCGACCGCCGGATGCTCCGCCGCCTCGTCGAGAACCACGTCGCCTACACCGGCTCCGAGCGCGGCCGGGCCGTGCTCGACAACTGGGAGGAGGAACTGGCCCACGTCGTGAAGATCATGCCCGACGCCTACGCCGAGGTCATCGAGGAACGCGACGAGGACGACGTCCGCCACGACGTCCCCTCCGCCGCGACGGTCGAAACCGAGGTCGGCGAGGCCGTGCGGGGCCAGGCCGACGACTGATAGTGATTGTTGCGATTATTTTCGCAACCACGTCACGTGAACGGTTGGGTCGCGGGCTGAAGCCCACGGATTGTGACTTCTCGGCGGTAAAGAGTCGCAACAATCACTATGATACCGCCGTCGCTGTTTTTGCAGGGCCACCGGCGTATCGTACCGCCGACGGAGCGACCGTCCGAACGGGGCGTGCCCACGACCGGTCCAGTCAGCGCCGACCGTCCCATTCCCGCTCCCGCTCCGGGGTGTCCCGCCTGGCCGCCCGTTCGGCGTCCGCGCGGTGCATCCGGTCGGTGTTGTCGGCTTCGGACTGGACGAGCCGGTAGAGGATCAGCGGCGCGAGTAGTCCGAGCGCCAGGACCGAGACGAACAGGACCGCCCCGGTCATGGGCTACCCGAAGAAGACGTCGACGAGGTCGCTCCCGCCCGACCGGTCGGCGCGGTAGAACTCCGTGTACCCGCAGCCGGCACACGAGACGGCCTCGAACTTGTTGGTCTGGATGTCGAACATCTTGCTGAGGCCGCCGCCGGTCATCGAGACGCTGCCGACGTCCGCCTCGGTGTGGCCGCACTTGGGGCAACCGCTGTCGGAGGATTCAGGGCGCATAGACCCGGGTTCGACCGCCCCCGACATCTGTTTTGTGGATCGTCGATCCTTCCGGCACAGGCCATCGTATCCTCGATCCGGCGACCCGGTCGCGTCCCCGGTTTGGAGCTGTGCGTGAGAAACATCTTTCACCGCTGACCGGAAACCGGAGTGCATGTTCGAGAAGTCGACCTGGATCAGGCTCCCCAGGAACGTCGTCGTCGGGACGGACGTTTTAGACCGGACGGTCGAGGCGGTCGCGGACCTCCACCTGGCCGGGCGGCCGCTGGTCGTCGCCAGCCCGACGCCGTGGGAGGTAGCCGGCGAGCGGGTCGCCGAGGCGTTCGCGGCCGCCGGCGACCGGCCGGCGACGGAGGTCGTCGAGCGGGCGAGCTATCCCGCCGTCGAGACGGTCGTCGAGACCGCACGCGCCGAGGAGGCCGGCTTTCTCGTCGGGGTCGGGGGCGGGAAGGTCATCGACATCACGAAGGTGGCCGCGGACGAACTCGACATGGGATTCGTCTCGGTGCCGACCGCGGCCAGCCACGACGGCATCGCCAGCGCTCGGGCGTCGATCCCGGAGGGGGACACGCGCCACTCGGTGGCCGCCGAACCGCCGCTCGTGGTCGTCGCCGACACCGGCGTCCTCGCGGACGCGCCGTGGCGGCTCACCACCGCGGGCTGTGCAGACATCATCAGCAACTACACCGCCGTCCGGGACTGGGAACTGGCCCACCGGCTGAAAAACGTCGAGTACTCCGAGTACGCCGGGGCGCTCTCGCGGATGACCGCGGAGATGCTCGTCGAGCGGTCCGACGCCATCAAGCAGGGCCTCGAAGAGTCGGCCTGGATCGTGGTGAAGGCGCTGGTTTCCTCGGGCGTGGCGATGTCGATCGCGGGGTCCTCCCGGCCGGCCAGCGGGGCGGAACACCTCTTTTCCCACCAGCTCGACCGGCTCGCGCCCGGCGCGGCGCTCCACGGCCACCAGGTCGGCGTCGGATCGATCCTGACCGAGTACCTCCACAGCGGCGAGCAGGGCCGGTGGCGCGCGGTCCGGAACTCCCTGGCCGGGATCGGCGCGCCGACGACCGCCGCCGACCTCGGGGTCGACGACGAGGTGGTGATCGAGGCGCTGACGACCGCCCACGAGATCCGCGACCGGTACACGATCCTCGGCGACGGCGTCAGCGAGGCGGCCGCGCGCGAGGTCGCACGGGAGACCGGCGTGATCTAGAACGGGAAGGACAGCTGGTCGGGGGGATCGGGGTGCCACTCGGCCCGGGTGTCCGGAGCGCCGCCCTCGGGAGTCGCCGTCAGGACGGTCAGCAGCCGGTAGACCGGCGGCGCGTCCGGGTCGTCCTCGTTGTGGACGCCGGCGATTGTCGCGCGGACGAGCCCGTCGACGCGGCAGTCGACGCCCGTCTCCTGGCGGACGCGCCGGCGGGCCCCGCGCGCGATCGGTTCCGTGGCGTCGACGTCGCCGCCGGGCATCCCCCAGCCGTGGTCGCGCTCGACGACGAGCAGGTGCCCGTCGTCGTTGGCGACGCGGACGCGCGCCCCGACGAGGTCGTCCTCGTGGCGCCGGATCGTCCGTCGGTAGCCGGGGGCCGGAACGCTGAGCGAGAGCTGGTTCACGTCGAACCCCTCGAAGTCCGCCCGGAGCCGGTCCAGCAGCTCCTTGACCCACTCGCCGGACCAGTCTTCGACGCTCATCGACCGGGCTTCCGTCTCCGTCCTCATAAATGGCGAGCCCGTTTCGCGGTTCGATACCGCGCGGCGGTCGGGACCACCCGCGCTCGTCGAGCGGCCAGGGGCTACACGTGCTCGTCGAGAAACGCCAGCGCCCGCGTGTACGCTTCGATCCGGTTTTCGCGTTTGGCGATGCCGTGACCCTCGTCGTCGAACACGAGCAGTTCGACGGGCACGCCGTTCTCGCGGACGCGCTCTGCGATCTGTTCGGCCTCGCCGACGGGCACCCGCGGGTCGTTGGCCCCGTGGATGACGAAAAGCGGGGCCGTGATCCGGTCGGCGTCGTGGATCGGGCCGATCGATTCGAGGAGTTCGCGGTCGTCTTCGAGCGACCCGTACTCGGCCTCGCGGTGCTCGCGCCGCCACGACCCCGTGTTCTCCAGGAAGGTCACGAAGTTGGCGATGCCGACGACGTCGACGCCCGCGGCCCAGAGGTCGGGGTACTCGGTCAGGGCCGCGAGCACCATGAATCCGCCGTACGAGCCGCCGAACGCGACGATCCGGTCGGGATCGACCGCCGGGTGGTCGTGGAGCCAGTCGACGCCGGCCCGCAGGTCCGCGACCGAGTCCATCCGCTTTTCGACGTCGTCGAGCTTGGTGTAGGCCTTCCCGTAGCCGGTCGATCCCCTGACGTTCGGCTCGAAGTAGGCGTACCCCCGCGAGAGGAAGTACTGCTTCAACCCCGAGAAGGAGGGGCGGCGCTGGCTCGCCGGGCCGCCGTGGATGTCGACGACCACCGGCGTCTCGCCCGCCGGGGCGTCCGCGGGGAGCGCGAAGAAGGCCGGGACCTCCAGCCCGTCGAAGCTCTCGTACCGGACCAGTTCCGACCCGCGGAACGTCTCGCGCGGGATGCCGGCGGTCGAGGCCCGCGTCCACCGCTCGGTCGCCCCGCTCTCGACGTCGACGACGTAGACGTTCGTGTTTTCGGTGTCGGCCGTGGCCGCGAGCGCGAACCGGTCGGCCCCGGGCCCGAAGCCGACCCCGCCGGCGATCCCCCGCGGCAGGTCCGGCTCCGGGAACTCCCTGACCGCGGTCGGGCCGTCGAGTTCGCCGACCGTCAGTTCCGTGTAGCCCTCGACGTTCCGGGAGTAGACGAGCCGGCCGGTCTCCTCGTCGAGCGCGACGCCGTCGACGTTCCACTCGCCGCCCTCGACGACGGTAGCGAGTTCGCCCGTCGCGAGTTCGAGCCGGGCCAGCCGGAGCGTGTCCGCGTCCCGGTCGGTACACAGATAGAGCGCGTTCCCGTCGGGACCCCAGGTGACGCTCCGGTACCGGACGTCGCCCTCGTGGGGCGTGAGATGCTCCAGGTCGCCCGATTCGATGTCGAGCACGTACACGTCGTTGTCGAACGTCGACGCCGACTCGGTGACCAGCAGCCGGTCGTCCGAGGGGCTCCACCCGCCGACCGAGAACCAGCCGTCGCCCTCGTAGATCCGCCGGGCGTCGTCGCCCGTCGCGGTCCGCTCCTGGACGTAGACGTCGAAGACGGACTCGTCGCGGCGGTTCGACGCGAACGCGATCCGCTCGCCGTCGTGGCTCCAGCCGCCCCAGTAATGGATGGCCTCGGGGGTGTCCGTCAGCGGGTGGATCGCGCCGTCCTCGGCGAGCCTGTAGAGCTGGGTTCGTTCGTCGCCGCCCTCATCCATCCCGAAGACCAGTTCCGGCCGCTCGGGCGACCACGCCGCGAACGAGACGGCGTCGTCGCCGAAGGTCCGCTGGACGGGCCACGCCTCCGGCTCGTCGAGCGTCCACACCTGTGCCGTGCCGGTCGCATCGAGCAGAAAGGCGATCGTCCCGTCGGTCCCGACCGACGCCCCGTAAGCCCCCCGGATCGAGAGATACCGCGAGAGGTCGTAGCGCATACCGCCCCTACCGAGCCGACCGGAATAGACGTTCCGACACGTCTCCGTCCCGGTCGCTCGGCGACGACCGCGCAGTTCGGCGGTGTACGCCGGGCTTACGAACACGATGAACCGGATTACTCGGCATTGCCCGGACATAACAAAGACTGCTCCACCAGAGCGCAGGGACATGACAGGTCCGGAGGCGGGGACGTGGCGCGTCGTCGGGGCGGTCGTGACGGTGATACTTCTCGGGGGAATCGCGGGCGGAACAGTGCTCGCTGTGGGAACCGGGACCCTGGACTCGGGGACTGACGCCGGCCAGCAGGCCGAGACCGCGGGAACGGCCGGCCAGCAGGCCGACCTCCAGGACGTCTCCGAGGAGGGCGTCCTCTCGGGGACGGTCGAACTCGAGGACGCCCGGACGACGTTCGTCGGCAGCGACGCGGGCGACAGGCTCGGTGGGGACGCCGGCGGCAACGCCCGGCCCATCGCGGCGGCCGGCGACGTGAACGGCGACGGCGAGAAGGACCTGCTGGTCGCCGCGCCGCGCAACGACACCAACGGCGACGACGCCGGCGCGGTCTATCTCTTCTACGGTCCCGTCGACCGCGGAGAGATTAACGTCACCGAGGCCGACGCGACGTTCTACGGCGACGACGCCGGCGACCGGGCCGGCTACACTGTCGCCGGGGGCGACGTGAACGGCGACGGATACAGCGACGTCGTCGTGGGCGCACCCAGAGCCAACCGACCGCGCAGCCCCGACGTGGAACGCGGTGCGGTCTACGTCATCCCCGGCGGGGAGTCGCTGACCGGAAGCACGAACCTGAGCGAGGTCGGGAAACCGATCTACGGGACCGATCGGGGCGACCTGGTCGGACACGCCGTCGCAGTCCCCGGGAACGTGACCGGTGACGAGAGGCCGGACCTGCTGGTCGGCGCGCCGGGCGACGACGCCGCCGGCGTTGACGCCGGCGCGGCCTACCTGTTCTCCGCGGCGGCGCTCGACGGCCCGACCGTCGACGGGGCGAACGCCACCTACGTCGGTGAAGGGCCGCTCGACCGCGCGGGGTGGGCGGTCTCGGGCGCGGGCAACTTCGACGGCGACGGCGAGACGGACCTGGTCGTGGGGGCACGGAACAACGACACGTCGGAACCACTTTCGGGGGCAGCCTACGTCGTCACGGCCAACCGGACCGGAACGTCCTCGCTGGCGGACGCGCGGCTGAAACTCGCCGGCACCGACTTCAGTAGCTTCGCCGGCTGGTCGGTCGCCGGGGCCGGCGATTTCAACGACGACGGACTCGGTGACGTGCTCGTCGGCGCACCGTTCGACGACGGGGCAGCCCGGAGCGCGGGCGCGGCGTATCTCGTCTACGGGTCGACGACGATGAACGGGACAGTCCCGCTGTCGGCGGCCAACCGGACGTTCCGCGGCGAGGCGCGGGGCGACCGGGCCGGTTGGTCGGTCTCGTCGGCCGGGTCCGGCGACATCACCTGCGACGAGGTCGACGACGTCATCGTCGGCGCGCCGGGCAACGACAGCACCGCCCGGAACGCCGGCGCGGCGTACCTCGTCTACGGCGACGAGAACGCGCCGACCGAGGGCAACCGGAGCCTCTCGTCGGCCGACGCCCGCCTGGTCGGCGAAGCGCGCGGCGACCGGGCCGGCTACGCGGTCGCCAGCGGGAACGACACGAACGACGACCTGATCGAGGACGTGCTCGTGAGCGCCCCGTTCTCGGACCGGGCCGGCACCGACGCCGGCGCGGTGTCGGTCGTTGCCGGCCAGTGCCCGCCCGAACGGGAGCCGACCCCCACGCCGACGCCGGAGCCGACCCCCACGCCGGAGCCGACCCCCACGCCGACGGAAACACCGACCGCGACGCCGACGCCCACGCCCGTCCCGGAACCGTTCGCGCCGCAGATCCGGTTCGACTGCACGGAGGTCGCGGTCGCGGCCCACGAGTACGACGCCGTCACGCTGACCTTCGACGACGGGGACCAGGAGACGTTCCGCGGGCGCTTCCGCGGCGAAAACGAGTTCGGCGGCACCGGCGACAACGCCGGCAAAGTGATCCGGGCCGTCCGGGTCCAGCGCGGCGACGAGACGGTCCGACGGGAGAACCCGAACCTCGAAAAGTGCCTGGCGACGCCCACGGCTACCCCGACGCCCACGCCCACAGAAACGCCCGAACTCGAGGGCGTCTCTGTCAGACAGGAGTGCCCGTCCGACGGTGGCATCCTGTTCGTCAGGAACCCCAACGATCGTCCCGTGCGCGTGACCGTGACCGGCCCCGACGGCTTTGAGGAGTCCGTCACCATCCCGAGCAGCCAGCGCCGCGAGTTCGAAGACCTCGACGACGGCGAGTACACCGTCGCCACGACGCTTGGTGACCGGGAGGTCGACGAACGGACCGTCACCGTCGACTGCGGGACACCCATGCCTGCCGAGACTGACACGGGAACTGAAGCCGAGGCTGAGACGGAAACTGACACGGAAACTGAAACCGAGACTGACACGGGAACTGACACGGAAACTGAAACCGAGACCGAGACGGAAACTGAAACCGAGACTGACACGGGAACTGAAGCCGAGACTGACACGGGAACTGACACGGGAACTGAAGCCGAGGCCGAGACGGGGTCCGAACTGAATGCGATCAATTTCATGGCGTTCTGCACCGAGGGGGACGAAACCGAGGACGTGACGGTCCGGGCGGCCGCATTCAAAAGAGAGGACGGGCGGACGGTCACCGCGGAGCCGATAGCGGCGAACTACACCGCCACGGCCGACCTCTCGACGATCGTCGTCAAGGCGGGGCCGGGGCTGGAGAACTTCGAGAACAGGACTCCGACGGTCGTCAGGGTCGGCAATGGGACCCCCGCCGGGCCCGGGCCCGAACAGACGGAGTCTCAGCCCTGTCCTGTCGAGGAGTCGCTGTTGGTCAAATACGAGTGGAACGACAGCCAGTTCGTCCCGGAGGACGAGACTGGATTCCTGGGGCCGCTGGACCTGTTTGACCCGTTCTCCGAGCTCCCGCTGTCGACGGCGGTGCCGGTGACGATGGTCGGCGGGATCGGACTGTTAGCAGTCCGGCGACAGTAACGCCGTGAAAACTGAGCCTTTTTGAAACCGCGCTCCGACAGCCGGCGTATGCGCGTGGCCTTCGTCGTCATGGAGACGAGCCACCATCAGGACATGGACGGGCGGCGACGGCTCGAACGGATCGCCGCGCAACTCGCGGGGCGAGGCCACGACGTGACCGTCTACTGTGCCCAGTGGTGGGACGGGTACGAGCAGACCCGCGAGCGAGACGGGGTCACCTACCGGGGGGTCACCGTCTCGCCGGCGCTGACGTCCTTTACCGTCCGGTTGCCGGTCTTGCTCGCGCTCGACCGGCCGGACGTCGTCCACGCGGCGATGTCGCCCCCGTCGGCGGTCGTGGCCGCGGGCGTCGGCGGGACGCTGGCGCGGGCACCGCTCGTCGCCGAGTGGTTCGGTGACACGGACCTCCCCGCGACGCGGACGCGGCGGTGGGCGGTGCGGCGGCCGGCGACGATCGTCACGCCGTCGGAACTGGTCCGCACCCGGATCCGCGAGGCCGGGGCCGACGAGCGGGACACCCGCGTCATCCCGGAGGGGGTCGACACGTCGCTGATCCGAGAGACCGAGCCCGGGGAATCGGCGGACGTGGTCTACGCCCGCCACCTCGACGCCGACGCCAACGTCGAGGAACTCCTGCTGGCGCTCGCGGAACTCCGGGACAGACAGTGGGCGGCGACGATCATCGGGGACGGCCCGGAGCGGGCGGGCTACGAGCGCCAGGCGGCCGACCTTCGGATCGACGACCGCGTGACCTTCGCCGGCGAACTCCCGCGGGCCGAGCGGGTCGCCCGGTACCGCGGCGCACACACGTTCGTCCAGACGGCCCGCCGCGAGCAGTTCGCGACGGAACTGCTGTGGGCGCTGGCCTGCGGCTGTGTCGGCATCGTCGAGTACCAGGCCGACTCCAGCGCCCACGGACTCATCGAGACCTACGAGCGGAGTTTCCGCGTGACTGACCCCGAGGAACTGGCCGAGGCCATCGTCTCGGCCGGGGAGTACGAACGCGCCGACGTCGACGAATCCCTCGACGAGTACGACCACGAGGCGATCCTCGAACGCTACCTCGAGTGCTACCGCGACCTCCAGTCCGAGTTCGGACTCCTTTAGGAACGTAACCCGTTTGTCCGCGGGACCGCTACTGCGGCCAGTGACCGACGAGGACGGGACGGCAACAGACGGGACGAAACCGGAGCGCGACGGTACCGAGGTGGCGGCCGAAGCCGGGACCGAGGCCGAGGAATCCAACGCAACCGGAGACGGCGACCAACGCGGGAGCGACCCGGACGCCGACGGGGACGGATGTCTCGACGCCGGTGCGTTCTACGACGTACTGGACGCCGTCGGCCGGCCGGTGGCGACGGCGACGGACGTGGCCAGAAAGACCGGCCTGACGCCCGACGAGGCGCGCGACCGCCTCGACGCCCTCGCCGGCGAGGGCGGCGTCCGGCGACTCGACGTCGAGACCGATCCGACGGTTTGGTACCCGACGGACCTCGGCGCGCTGACCGACCGCGAGCGGGTGATCCCGTTCCCGGACCGGCGGGAACTGGTCGTCGAGCACCCCGAGCAGTTCACGCGGGCGCAACTCTCGCAGTTCGCCCGCCTCGTGGACACGAACCGGGCGGGCGGGTACATCTACGAGATCCGCGAGGAGGACGTCTGGCAGGCCCCCTACGACGACCTGGAGGCGCTGCTGTCGACGATGTGGGAGGTGCTACCGGAGCGGTCCGAGTCGCTGGAATCGTTCGTCAGGAGCCAGTGGGAGCGGGCCCGGAAGTTCCGGCTGTACACCCACGAGGACGGCTACACCGTCCTCGCGGCGAAAAGCGACGACCTGATGGGCAACGTCGCCCGCCAGAAACTCGACGAGGAGCACCTCCACGCCCCCATCTCCGACGACGAGAGCTGGGTCCGCGAGGGCGCGGCGGCCGGGATCAAGCGGATCCTCTACGAGGCCGGCTACCCCGTCCGCGACGAGCGCGACCTGGAGACGGGCGACCCGCTGGACGTCGGCCTGGAACTCCCGCTCCGGGACTACCAGCGCGACTGGGTCGACCGGTTCGTCGACGCGAAGGCGGGCGTGTTCGTCGGGCCGCCGGGCAGCGGGAAGACGGTCGCCGCGATGGGCGTCATGGAGGCCGTCGGCGGCGAGACGCTGATCCTCGTGCCCTCGCGGGAACTGGCGGGCCAGTGGCGGGCGGAACTGCTCGCCCACACGACGCTCGACGAATCCCGGGTCGGCGAGTACCACGGCGGCGAGAAGGAGATCAGCCCGGTCACGATCGCCACCTACCAGATCGCGGGCATGGACCGCCACCGCCACCTGTTCGACGACCGGAAGTGGGGGCTGATCGTCTTCGACGAGTGCCAGCACATCCCCAGTCCCGTCTTCCGGCGGAGCGCACAGCTCCAGAGCAAACACCGCCTGGGCCTGACCGCCACGCCCGTCCGCGAGGACGACAGGGAAAAGGAGATTTTCACGCTCGTCGGCCCGCCCATCGGCACCGACTGGGGCGCGCTGTTCGACGCGGGCTTCGTCCAGGAGCCGGAAGTCGAGATCAGACACGTCCCCTGGGGGAGCGACGCGGAGCGCGAGGAGTACGCCAGTTCCCGCGGTCACGGGCGGCGGCAGGCCGCGGCGACCAACGCCGCGAAACTCGACGAGGTGCGCTACCTGCTTGCCGAACACCCGGGCGACAAGGCGCTGGTCTTCGTCGAGTACCTAGAGCAGGGCCGGACCTACGCCGAAGCGCTGGACGTGCCGTTCATCAGCGGCGAGACGCGCCACGCCGAGCGCGAGCGCCTGTTCGACGAGTTCCGGCGGGGCGAGCGGGACACGCTGGTCGTCTCCCGGGTCGGCGACGAGGGGATCGATCTGCCGGACGCGGGGCTGGCGATCATCGCCTCCGGGCTGGGCGGGTCGCGACGCCAGGGCGCACAGCGGGCCGGCCGGACGATGCGGCCGGCCGGGAACGCGGTGCTGTACGTGCTGGCGACCCGCGGGACGACCGAGGAGGAGTTCGTCCGCCAGCAGATGCGCCACCTCGCGGGCAAGGGCATCCAGGTCCGCGAGACCGACGCGGCCGCCGTCGCCGACGATCAGCCCGAGCCCGAGCCCGAGCCCGAGCCGGACCTCGGCTCGGGATCGGAGTCGGAACCGGACCCGGACCTGGCATCGGAGTCGGAACCGGACCCGGACCTGGCATCGGAGTCGGAACCGGAATCCGAGTCGGAGTCGGAGTCGGAACCGGACCTCGGCTCGGGATCGGAGTCGGAACCGGACCCGTAGGGGTCGGTCGCGGCCGCGACCACCCGCACGGCGGCGACGTTCTCGCGGACGTCGTGGATTCGGACGATGTCGGCACCGCGCTCGGCGGCGACGGCGGTGGCGGCGACGGTCGCCGGGAGGCGTTCGCCGTGGTCCCGGTCGACGTGGCCGAACATCGACTTGTGGGAGTGGCCGACAAGCACCGGGCACCCGAGCGCCCGGAGTTCGCCGATCCGGCCCAGGAGGTCGAAGCTCTCGGCGGCCGTCTTCCCGAACCCGAGCCCGGGATCGACGATGATCTGCTCGCGGTCGAGGCCGGCCTTCTCTGCCAGCAGGACCCGCTCGGTGAGCTGGTCGATCACGTCCTCGACGACGTCGTCGTACTCGATCTCGTTGTCGGGGACGACCGGCGTGTCGATGCTGTGCATCACGATCACCGGCACGTCGTGGTCGGCGGCGACCAGCCGCATCTCCGGGTCCGCCAGCCCGGAGACGTCGTTGAGGATGTCCGCGCCGGCGTCGAGCGCCGCACGGGCGACGGCGGCCTTCCGGGTGTCGATCGACACCAGCGCGTCCACGTCGTCGATGGCCCCGATCACCGGGATCACGCGGGCTTTCTCCTCCTCGACGGGCACCGGGTCCGCGCCGGGGCGGGTGCTCTCCCCGCCAACGTCCACGATGTCGACGCCGGCCTCGACCATCTCCTCGGCCCGCGCGACGGCGTCGGCGACCGCGTCGTACTCGCCGCCGTCGTGGAAGCTGTCCGGCGTCACGTTCAGCACGCCCATGACCGCGGTACCGTCCGTCCAGGGGTAGTCGCGCCCCCCGCTCGTGCCGATGTCGAGCCGCGCGCGCAGTTCGTCGGCGAGCGTCGCCAGGCCGTACGGCTGGCCGTCGAATTTGTCCGCCAGCCGCGAAAACTGCGCGAGCGTGCCCATCAACACCACGTCGACCAGTTCGCGGTCCTGGTCGCTCAGCGCCGAGACGGCACACTCCCCGCCCAGCGAGAGCAGTTCCTCCTTGAGATACCGGGCCTGCCGGACCTGGACCCGGGTCTTGAGGACGCGGTGGACGGCCTTCCCGCGCATCCGCCTGACGCCGCCCTCGGAGACGTGGGCGTCGGTCAGGAGTTCCCGGGCGTCGGCGACGTCGGCGACGCGCTTGGGGATCTGCGTCCGCGTCCACCGCGACCTGGCCTCCGCGACGGTGTGGAGCGATCCCGTCGTGAGCACGCAGTCGCCGGGGTCGGCGGCCGAGAGCGCCGATTCGAGGGCGGCCGAGACGTCGCTTCTGGTCTCGACTGCCGTGCCGGTCGACTCGAAGGCCCTCCCCACGACCCGCGAGTCCTCCGCCCGGTCGAGTGCCGGCTCGCAGGCGACCACGCGGTCCGCCGCGGGCAGTTCCTCGACGATGGCCGGGAGGTCCTTGTCCGACATCACGCCGACCACGAGGTGGAGGTCGTCGTAGTCGAACGCCGCGAGCGTGTCGGCCAGACCCGCGGCCGCACCCGGGTTGTGCGCGCCGTCGAGGACGACCAGCGGCTCCCGGCCCATGATCTCGAACCGGCCCGGCCAGTGGGCGTTTCGCAGCCCGGTCGCCAGGTCCGCCTCCGTCACGTCGGCGACCGCCCGCGCCAGCGCCGCCGCGACGCCGGCGTTCCGGGCCTGGTGGGCCCCCAGCAGCGGCAGCCGCGTCTCCACGCGCCAGTCCGGCCCGTCGAGCGCGACCGCCCCCTCGATCCCGACCCGGCCGCCGTACTCGACGGTCACGTCGACCCCGCCCTCGGTCCCGGCCTCCGTTCCGGTCCCTTCGCCGGCGTCTCCCGCCGGGCCGCCGACGGTGATCACCTCGTCCGCGACCCGCCGGATGGCACGGAGGGCGTCGCCCGAGGCGGCGGTGACCATCGGCCCGTCGTCGGGCGCGATGGTGGCCTGGTCGCTGGCGATCTCGGAGACGGTGTCGCCGAGAAACCGCGTGTGTTCGAGCGTCACGCTGGTGACCGCGCTCGCGACCGGGTCGGCGACGCTCGTGGCGTCGAAGCGCCCGCCCAGACCCACCTCCAGGACCGCCACGTCCACGTCCTGGCGGTCGAACTCCCGGAACGCCAGGGCCGTCAGCGCCTCGAAGAAGGTCGGCGACTCGCCGACCGCGCCCCGCGACTCGACGTGCTCCCGGATCTCCTCGACGTAGTCGACCACCGCCGCCTCGGGGATCTTCCGGCCGTTGACCCGGACCCGTTCGCGGACGTCCACCAGGTGCGGGGACGTATACAGCCCGACGTCCAGCCCCGCCTCCCGGAGCACCCGCTCGACCATCCGTACCGTACTCCCCTTCCCGTTCGAGCCGGCGACCTGGACACACCGGAGTCCGTCGTGGGGATCGCCCAGGTGCGCCAGCAACTCCCGCGCGGCGTCGACCCGCTGGCGCGGCGGGTACCGCCGCAGATCGAAGAGGAAGTTCGCCGCCTCGTGGAACTCCATACCTGTGGGGAGTGGCCCCCCGGCGCTTTAGCCTGTCGGACTTCCGAACCGGCGGTCCGGGCCTACGATCCCGACGATTCGGCCCGCGCCGTGCCCGGTCCGTCCGCCCACCCGAGCCGCCTGACGACCGCCGCCATCGCCGCCAGCGCGACCATCCCGACCAGCGGGCTGATCCGCGGCGACGCGGACTCCTCGCTCCGACCCGACGCGGTGAACGGTGTGTCGGTCGTTCCCACCGTCACCCCGCTTCCGGCGTCCGCTTCCTTCTCGGCGGCCGTCTCGTCCCTATCCGCATCCGCTCCGACGCCCGCCAGGTCGCCCGCTCTCTCGACGCCGGCCGTGCGGTCGCGCCCCGCCCCGCGTCCGGGTTCGTATTCGTCTTCGTCACCGCGTTCCGCCGCGGCCGCCGATTCCGGTTCCGCGTCTGCCGGTTCGGCGAGCGGTTCGTCGTCAGCCTCCGATCCGGAGGTCGGGCCGGAGGAACCGGCGTCGATGACGTCGATCCCGGCATCCTCGGCGTCCGTCCGCGCGCCCCGCGTCGCCGTGTCGGCCGGTTCTTCCGCGCCGCCGCGGTCGCGCAGGACGGCGATCAACTGTCCGAGGACGCCGACGGCCGCGATCACCACGCCGACGAGCGCCAACAACAGGGGGCCGGTCTCGGCCAGGAAGCCGCCCCCCTCGCCGTCCGCGGTCAGCGCGTCGCGCACGATGCCCGGCGCGGAACTGACGGCGCTCCCGACACCGCCCGCGTCCGCCGGCGATTCGTCGTCCGTCGAACCGCGTCCGGGCTGGCCGGGCAGCCGGTCGCGGAGCCCGCGCGGGACGGAAAGCGATGGGAGTCTGCCCATACCGGCCAGTCGGGCGGCGTGACTAAAGATCTTGGTGACGGGAACGATAGACGGGCGACCCGGGCGCGTCCACGAAACGTTCGCCCCGGGCGCGTTCGCGTTCAGTCGGAGCCCGATTCGCTGTCCGGGGTGCGCTCCTCGCTGGCGGCGTCGCCGCTCCCGGCGGTCTCGACGCCGGGATCGACCCTGCGGTCGACGTCGGTGGCGGTCTCGGTCCGTACCGTTTCCTCCTCCCGTTCCCGTTCCCGTTCCCCCTCGTCGGACCCGCCGCGGAGACGCTTGATCGCGGCCGCCACCACCACCAGCGTGGCCAGGCCGAGCAACGGCCGCCCGCGGTCTCTGATCGACGGTGCCGCCGGTCGGTCGCCCGTCTCGACCCGGACCGTCTCGGCCGACTCCCCGTCGGTCACCTCGACGTCCTGCTCCCCCGTCGATCCAGACCGCATGCGGCGACGCGCTACCGCGCCCAGGCCGGCCAGCGTCGCCGCGCCGACCAGCCGTCGTCCGACAGACCGGCCGCCCGACGTCTCACTGCCTTCGTCTCTGTCGTCGCGTTCGCGGGCGGCCGCCGACGCCTCGGCGCTCTCCTCGCCACCCTCGACCTCGATCTCGTGTTTCTCGTCGTTCCCGTTGCTCGAACCCCCGATCAGTCCGCCGAGCCGTTCACCGAGTTCCGTTCCGTCCACGTGTAGCTCGACGAGGGTGTACTTTCGATCGGCCATACTACGGATGTTCGATCAGAAGCCGTATAGGCCTGGTTGCTGATTGCCTCCGATCACTTGCGGCTCTCCTTCGCCGGCTCCGCCCCGACGACCGTTCGTCGCCGCGCCGGAACCGCGCGGGACTCGCTCAGATGCTCTCGCTGACTTCAGGCCTCCTTCGCCATGCTCAGTCGTGCTGAAATCGCGCGAGACCGATGTCTCGCTGACTTCAGGCCCTCCTTCGCCATGCTCAGTCGTGCTGAAATCGCGCGAGACCGATGTCTCGCTGACTTCTCAGTCGTGCTGAAATCGCGCGAGACCGATGTCTCGCTGACTTCAGGCCCTCCTTCGCCATGCTCAGTCGTGCTGAAATCGCGCGAGACCGATGTCTCGCTGACTTCAGGCCCTCCTTCGCCATGCTCAGTCGTGCCTGAAGCACCGTTCGCCGGTGAAGGCCATCGCAAGCCCGAGGTCGTCGGCGGTCTCGATCACCGCCTCGTCGTTGGTGGAGCCCCCTGGCTGGACGACGGCCTCGACGCCGGCCTCGGCGGCCAGTTCGATCCCGTCGGGGAACGGGAAGAAGGCGTCGCTGGCCATGACCGCGCCCTCGGGGTCCGTTCCCTCGGCGTGCTCGCGGGCCTTCCGGGCGGCCATGTGGACGGCGTCGACGCGGCTCATCTGGCCGGCACCGATGCCGACCGTCTCGGTCCCTTTCACGAATACGATGGCGTTGGACATGACGTGCTTGATCGTCTTCCAGGCGAAGGCCATCGACGAAAGCTGGTCGTCGGTGGGTTCGCGCTCGGTGACGACCTCCAGGTTCCCCGGGTTGACCGACGAGAGGCTCCGCTCCTGGACGAGGCGACCGCCGACGAGGTCCTTCTCGGCAAGCGTCTCGCTCCGGTCGGCCAGGTCGCTCACTTCCAGCACCCGGAGGTTCTCCTCGCCCCGGAGGACTTCGAGCGCGTCCGCGGCGTAGCCCGGCGCGACGACGACCTCCTTGAACGACTCGATGATCGACTCGGCAGTCGCGGCGTCGCACTCGCGGTTCAGGGCGACGATGCCGCCGAAGGCGCTCATCGGGTCGGTGGCGAGCGCCCGGTCGTAGGCGTCGACCAGCGAGTCGGCAGTCGCACACCCCGCCGGGTTGGTGTGCTTGATGACCGCCGCCGCGGGCGCGTCGAACTCCTTGATAAGCGAGAGCGCGCCGTCGGCGTCGTTGTAGTTGTTGTACGAGAGGTCCTTCGCGCCCGGGTTGCGCTGGGCGGCGTGGACGACGCTCGCTTCCTCGCAGGTCAGGTCGGCGTAGACCGCGGCGTCCTGGTGTGGGTTCTCGCCGTAGCGCAGGTGGGCGTGGCGGTCCGACGAGACCAGCCTGCGGGCCGGGAACTGGCCGTCTTCGTCGCCGTCGACGCGGACTGTCCCCGCCTCGCGGTCGACGGTGACCCGGTCCTCGGCGAACCAGCGGACGGCCCGCGGGTACGCCCGGAACTCCCCCCGGTAGAGAACACGGTCCTGGAGCCGTTCGCGCGTGTCGTCCTCGTAGACGGGGATCGGCTCCTGGGTCACCACCGGTCCGGCGTCGATCTCCTCCTCCAGGATGGAGCCGTCCGGCGCGACGGCGTTCGTCACGACGTGGACGGTGCAGCCGGTCTGTCTGACCCCGGCGTCGAGCGCGTCGCCCCAGGCGTCCATGCCGGGGAAGGCGGGCAGCAGTGACGGGTGGACGTTCAGCGTCGTCGGCATCGGGTCGAGGAAGGCGTCGGAGAGAATCCGCATGTAGCCGTCGAGACAGACCAGGTCGACCTCGTACCCGTCGAGTCTGTCCACGATCCGGCGTTCGTGATCCCGCCGCGACTCCCCCGGCCCGCGCTCGACGACCTCCGTCGGGACGTCGCGGGACTCGGCCGCGTCGAGGACGGGCGCGCCCGCCTCGTTGGTCAACACGACGGCGAGTTCGGCACCGCCCGGCGCGAGGTCCGCGATGTTCAGCAGGTTCCGCCCGCGGTTGCTTGCCATGCCGGCGAGCTTCATGTGCGGGTGCCCTCCCCGTGTGCGCAAAGAGGTTGCGGTTGGGGCAGGTATCCGCCGGCCGCGACCCGCGCGGTCAGCCGGACGGGTCGTGAGCCGGGGGGTCGGACGGGTCGGCCGCCAGGTCAGCCGGACGGGTCGTGAGCCGGGTGGTCGGACGGGTCGGCCGGCGGCGGGTCGAGCCGCGAGAGCACGAGCGAGACGGTCGTCGCCCAGAGTTCGGCCAGCGCGACGTCGGTTTCGTCGAACGCCGCGACGTCGGTCGCGCCCACGTTCATCATGCCGTGGTGACCGAGCGGCAAGACGAGTTCGCTCCCGAGCGGCGTCTCGGGGTTGTACCGGCCGGATTCCGCCCGGAGGTCGTCGGCGACGTAGGTCTCGCCGTCGACGAACGCCTGCCACGAGAGGCTCTCGCCGCCGGTGTAGGTGGGCTGGTCCTCGATCAGCGATTCCGAGGCCGCGTTCTGTGCCGCGGGCGCGAGCACGTCGCGGTCGCCGTCGTAGAACCAGATTCCCGCCAGTGTCCGGTCGAAGATTTCCCTGGCGCTGTCGACGGCGCGCTCGGCCACGACGGTCGTCGAGTCGGCCTGGAGGAGGTGCTGGGTCGCACCGTGGAGAGCTTCGAGGCGCTCGACCCGCTCGTGGCGCTCGGTGATGTCCTGGAGGATCGCCTGTGCCTCGTCGCTGTCCTCGCTGTGGACCGCGGTCCGTGCGACTAAGGCGTAGCGCTCGGTCCCGTCGAGAGCGCGGAACCGCTGTTCGGTGACGTCGGCCCGCCCGTCGGATTCGACGATGCAGTCGATGCGCTCTCTGACCGCCTCGCGGTCGGCCGGCGGGACCGCGAAGCCGACCGGCCGCCCCTCGAGCGCCTCGGCCGCGTTGGCTGCGAAGAACTCCGCCGCCGCCGCGTTGGCGTAGGTGATCTCCCTGCGCCCGTGCACGAGGATCGGCACCGGGGCCGCGTCGATCAGACGCCGATACCGCTCGCGGCTCCGTCCGAGGTCCCGCTCGCGTTGCCGCCGGTCGGTGACGTCGATGATGGTGCCGACGTACCTGGTGGGATCGCTCTCGTCCGCCGGGATCGGTTGCCCGTGCTCCTCGACCCACAGGTACCCGTCCCCGCCGGTCTCGATCGGGAACTGGATCGTGTAGGGCTCGGCGACAGCGGTGGCCTCCCGGTAGGTGCGCTCGACGCGGTCCCGGTGGTCGGGGTGGACCAGATCGAGAAAGGCCGAGAGGGCCGGCGCGAGGCCGCCGTCCGCGAGGCCGAGCAGGTCCAGCATCGTCGGGTGCCTGTCGACCGTTTCCGTGGTGAGATCCCAGTCCCAGACGCCCGCGTCGGTCGCCTCCAGCGCGAGTTCGAGGCGGGTCCGCGCCCGGTACTCAGAGACGGCGTTCTCGATCCGATTGGCGAGCACGGCGTACGTCTCGAAGGCGGTCTCCTTCTGGAGGTAGTCGGTCACGCCCGCCGAGATCGCCTCGCTGGCGATCTCCTCGCTGCCGTGACCCGTAAACAGGATGAACGGCAACTCGGGATCCCGCGCCCGAACGGCGTCGAGCAACTCCAGACCGTCCATTTCCGGCATCTGGTAGTCGCTGACGACACAGTCGACGTCCCGGTTCGCCAGCACCGCCAGTCCCTCGCGCGCGCCGGTCGCCGATTCGACCCGCAAGCGGTCGCTGTGGTGTTCCAGCGCCTCGACGGTAAGCCGACCCAGTTCCGGGTCGTCGTCGACGTGGAGCACCTGGATCGATCCCGACCGTCCTGACCGCTCTCGGAGCGTGTCCCCCTCCGAAGGCACCATCGGTTACCGGTAGTGGGGCCTGCAAAATAGTTGCTTCGCCCAAACCCCCGCGTTTTCCGGACCGACACGCTTTCAAGGCGAGTCGACCCACCCTCGTCCATGCCTGACCGCGGCCCACTGGACGCCGTCTCGCCGCTCGACGGGCGGTACGCCCGGTACACCGAACCGCTCGTGCCGTACGTTAGCGAGAGCGCGCTCATGCGTGCCCGGGTGCGCGTCGAGGTGGACTATCTCATCGCGCTGGCCGATCTCGACGCGACGCCGCTCGCTATCGAACCGGGGGACAGCGAGCAGTTGCGCGACCTCTACCGCGAGTTCGACGACGGGGACGCCCGGACCGTCAAGCGCCTCGAAACCGAGGGCTGGAAGGACTACCCCGCGACCAACCACGACGTGAAGGCCGTCGAGTACTTCGTCCGCGAGGGGCTGCCCGACGGCCTCGACGCCGGCAACTGGATCCACTTCGGGCTCACCAGCGAGGACGTGAACAACCTCGCCTACCGCCTGCTCGTCCGGCCGGCCGTCGCCGACGTGCTGGTCCCGGAACTCCGGGAAATCCGGGACGCACTCGCGGGGATGGCCCGCGAGTACCGCGACGTGCCGATGCTCGCCCGGACCCACGGCCAGCCGGCCACGCCGACCACCTTCGGCAAGGAGATGGCGGTCTACGCCTCGCGGCTCGGCCGCGCCCTCGGCGGCGTCGAGACTGCCGTCGACGGCCTCTCGGGGAAGCTCGCGGGGGCCAGCGGCACCTACGCCGCCCACCGCGCCGCCTACCCCGAGGTCGACTGGCCGGCCTTCGCCCGCGCGTTCGTCGCCGACCTGGGTCTCGAACACGAACCCCTGACGACGCAGGTCAACCCCTGCGACGACCTCGCGGCGCTGTTCGACGCGCTCCGGGGAGCCAACAACGTCCTGCTCGACCTCGACCGGGACGCGTGGCTGTACGTCTCCGACCGCTACCTCGGCCAGGAAGCCGTCGCCGGGGAGACCGGCTCATCGACGATGCCCCACAAGGTCAACCCCATCGACTTCGAGAACAGCGAGGGGAACCTCTCGAAGGCCGGCACCGACCTCGCCTTCCTCGCCGACTACGTGACGACCTCCCGGCTCCAGCGGGACCTCTCGGACTCGACGGTCAAGCGCAACGTCGGCGCGGCCCTGGCCCACTGTCTGATCGGCTACCGGAAGCTCCGGGCCGGCCTGGAGAAGGTCGTGCCGAACGAGCAGGTGATGCGCGACGACCTCGACGCGAACCCGGAGGTGATCGGCGAGGCCGTCCAGACGATCCTCAGACGCGAGGGCCACGAGGACGCCTACGAGCGGGTCAAGGAACTCACCCGCGGCGAGCGCGTCTCGCTGGCCGACTTCCGCGAACTGTTCGACGACCTGGACGTCGACGCCGACGTCCGTTCGGAACTCCGGGCGCTGACGCCGGCGGGCTACACCGGCCTGGCGGCCGACCTGACCGACGAGGCCCAATAACGGCCCGGCCGGAACCGGGCCGACCGATGTCTGGACAGGAGACAGGGGTCGGGCGTCGCGGGGTGAGCGGCGGTGAAAGAGACCGAACTCCGGTGTCGTGGTCAGTGTGGCACCCCCGCGACGTCCGGGAGTGGGTTCCGGGACCGACAAAACGGTGTATATGTGCGAGCGATACGTCTACGTTTGACACCCCTGGGCGACCGACGGGATCACCCGGCGGCGGGCGAGTTCCCGCCAGTGGCGGAGCCCCCAGTAGCCGAGGCCGGTCCCGATCAGCCCCGCGGCCAGGAAGTAGAAGAACAGTTGCGAGATGACGACCCGTCCCGGGTTCCGCACGGCGTAGGCGATGCCCTCGCCGCCCAGCGAGACGAACACGAACGTCACGACCGCCACCCCGACCGCGGAGGCGATCGCACGCTCGGGCCGGACCGCGTCGACCGTCTCCTCCGTGACCATCACCGCGATCACGAACGCGACGGCCATCGCCAGCACATAAAAGGGGAGCCGGTCGACGGCACCGACGGTCCGGCCGGTCACCAGCGCCAGCACCCCGACGAAACTCGCGGTCAACACCATCGTGGAGCCGACGACGACGGCCGCTGCCCGGGCGAGGAACTCCCGATTCCGTCGGCGGCGTCTCATACTCCCCCTCAGGGAGTGAACCGGCAAAAACGTTTATCCGATGTCTGACACGCGTCACATGCCCGCGACGGGGATACCGGCTGGAACTCTTCGGCCAGCGAACGATCCGGCCGCGATCTTCAGCCGACGAACGCGCGGAGCGTCTCCCGGAGTGCCGCCGCGGCCGCCTCGATCTCCGGGCGGCGCACGTACTCGCGGTCGCTGTGGGCGACCGCGCCCTCGTCGTCGGCGAGGACCCCCGGCCCGAACACAACGACGGGGGCGTCGGCCGCGAAGTAGGACGCCTCCGTCGCCGCGGCGAACGGCCGCACCTCGCCCCCGGACGCGTCCCGGAGCGTCCGGACCAGCGGCTCGTCGGGATCGGTGGCGAACGCTTCCAGGAACGGCGTCTCGCGGTCCGCGAAGGCAAACGAGAGCGACAGCGGGTCGGGCACCCACGGTTCGAGGTGGGCGAGCAGTTGCTCGCGGAATCCCGCGCTCGTCTCGGGCGGGACGCTCCGGCGATCGACGGTGATCGTACACTCGGCGGGCACCTGGTTGGTCGCCTCGCCGCCCGCGATGGTCGTCGGGGTCAGGGTCGGCCGGCCCAACGAGTCGTGTTCGGGCGGGCCAACCGTCTCGTCGTACGACTCCATGGCCTGCAGGACGGGCGCGGCCGCACGGATCGCGTTCGCGCCGCTCGCCGGTTCGGCTGCGTGGGCCGCGACGCCGCGGATGGTGACCGTCCCCTGGAACCGGCCCTTCGCCGCGTTGCAGACGTCGAGTCCCGTCGGCTCGCCGACGACGTAGCCGTCGGCGTCTATCTCCAGCGCCGCCGCGCCGGTCGAGTCGGTCTCCTCGTCGGGCGTCACCGCCAGCGTCACCCGGCCCGCCGCCGGGTCGACAGCCAGAAACGTGTCCAGCAGCGCCGCCAGCGACCCCTTCGCGTCACAGGAGCCGCGTCCCCGCACGACCTCGCCGTCCCGCTCGAAGGGAACGTGGGGCGGCACCGTGTCGATGTGGGTGTTCAAAACGAGGTGTGGCCCGGTCTCGCCGCCATCGCGCGTCGCCAGGACGTTCCCCGCGTCGTCGACCCGCGGTTCGAGTCCGTGGTCCGCGAGCGTCCCGCGAAGGAGGTCCCGCATCGCGGTCACGTCCCCGTGGGAGGGCGTCCGGACCGCCCGCTCGTGGAACGCGAGCGGGTCGAAGTCGGTCCCGGTCCCGCCGCCGGCCCCGGCCATCAGTCGCCGACGGCATCGGCCGCTGTCGGGCGGGCGGGCACCTCCGCCGCGAACTCGTGTTCGACAGGCCCGGTCAGGGTGGCGTCGTCGCCGGCCACCTCGACGACGAGGCGGCCGCCGGGCGGGTGGATCGGCACCCGGTCGCCGGCCTCGACCAGCCCGAGGCGTTCCGCGACCGCGCCGATCGCGACCGCACCCGTCCCACAGGAGCCGGTTTCGCCCTCGACGCCGCGCTCGTAGGTGCGCTGGTCGAACCCCGCGACCGCGGGATTCCGGTCCGCGGCGTCGTCCCGCGGGGACGCGAACGTGGCGTTCGCACCCTCCGGGAACACCTCGGCGTGGCGAATCTCCGGCCCGACCGTTTCGAGGTCGACGGCCGCCACGTCGTCGACGAACGCGACCGCGTGGGGAACGCCGGTGTCGACGGCCGTGACCGCCAGGCCCGCCAGTTCCGTCTCGACTAACGGCTCGTCGCGCGCCAGCGGGACGTCCCGCGGCGCGAACGACGGCTCTCCCATCTGGATCCTGATGCCCGCGTCCCCGAGCGTCGCCCGCCGGGTCCCCGACTGAGTGTCGATCATCACCTCGTCGGTGCCGGTCCGGTCGGCGACCCACCGGGCCGCACAGCGCGCGCCGTTGCCACACATGGCCGCGATGCTCCCGTCCGGCTGGACGAGCGTCATCACGACCCGCGGCGGCGACGGGTCGGTCTCCAGCGCGAGAAAGAGCACCCCGTCCGCCCCCGTCCGGTTGGCGTCCGGGTGGTTCACCCCGGCCTCGCGGTCACAGAGCGCCCGGGCGAGAGCCCGCCTGTCGGGGACCCGCTCGCGGGCGTCGACGACGAGGAAGTCGTTTCCCGTCCCGTGGTACTTCTCGACGGTTACCATTCGTTGTCACACTCCATGGCGGTGAGGGCTGAAAGGTCTTCCCGTCGGACCGCCAGTCGCGGGTCGCCGCCGTCGAGCGCGACGACCGCCGGACGCGGCCGGGAGTTGTAGTTGCTCGTCATCTCGTAGCCGTACGCGCCGGCGTTGCCGACCGCGAGCACCTCGCCGCGCTCGGGGCGGGGCAACTCCCGGTCGGCCGCGAGTACGTCCGCCGTCTCGCAGATCGGTCCCGCGACCGTCGCGGAAATCCGCTCCCGCCCGGCTCCCCCGAGGTGGCGGACCTCGTGGTAGGCGTCGTACAGCGCCGGCCGGATCAGGGTCGTCATGCCGGCGTCGACGCCGACGACGGTCGTCTCGGGCGTCGGCTTGACCGCCGTCACTTCGGTCAGCAGGACGCCGGCGTCCGCGACGAAGTACCGACCGGGTTCGACGCCCAGGCGCACGTCGGCGTCGCCGAACGCCTCGCGGGTCGCCGCCGCGACCGCGGGCAGGTCGAGCGGACCCTCCTCGGGCCGGTATGGGACCCCGAAGCCGCCGCCGACGTTGACGAACGCGAGGTCGTGGTCGGTCCCGACGGACCGGGCCAGGTCGCCCATCCGTGCGACCAGTTCGCGGTGGGCAGAGAGGTCCTCGCCGGAGATGCCGCTGCCGGCGTGGGCGTGGAGGCCGACGACGTCGAACCCGCGGGCGGCCGCCTCGTCGACGAGTCCCGGCGCGCGGTCGTAGGGGACGCCGAACTGGGGGGCGTCGCCGGTCGTCACCTTCGCGTGGTGACCCGCGCCCACGCCCGGGTTGACCCGCACGCACAGGCGGCCGTCGTACCCCCGCTCGGCGAACGCGTCGAGGGTGTCGGCCGCCCCGACGGTCACCGTCAGGTCGTGGTCGCGTGCCAGGTCGACGACGTGGTCGACGTCCCGGGCGGGCGGATTGACCGCCGTGTACCTGATCTCGTCGCCGGGCACGCCGGCGTCTAGAGCCCGCTGGACCTCGCCGGCCGAGGCACACTCCGCGCCCAGCCCCTCGTCGTGCAGCGTCGAGAGCACCGCGCGCGTCGTGTTGGCCTTGACCGCGTAGCTGACCTCCTCCCGGTCGAAGGCGGCCCGCACGCGGGCGGCGTTCTCCCTGACGCGGTCCAGATCGAGGACGTACAGCGGCGTCCCGTACCCGGCCGCGAGTTCGCGGAGGCGGGCGGCGGACCAGTCCCCCAGCCGGCGGACCGGCGGGTTCGGTTCGGCCACGGTCACTCCCGGAGGGCGTCCTCGCGCTCGGTCGCCTCCAGGGTGTCGGTCTCGACGTCCGTGGCGACGACCGCGGGCTTGTGCGCGCTGCCCTGGATGAGGTCGTGTTCGCTCACCGACGACTCGACGTACCGGGTGAACGCGCGCCGGTTCGGCGGAAGGTGGCCGTGGACGACCTCCTCCTCGACCAGGTCGTAGACGGGGATGCGCGGCGTCAGCAGGGTGTTCTCGCCGACGACGGAGTTCTCGCCGACGACGAATCCCGACGTGACCCGACAGCCCGCGCCCAGCGAGACGCCGTCCTCGACGATGACGGGCGCGTTCTCGACCGGTTCGAGCACGCCGCCGATCAGCGTGTTCGCGCCGATCTTGACGTTCTCGCCGACCTGCGCACACGACCCGACCGTGTCGCAGGAGTCGACGAGCGTCCCGTCGCCGACGTACGCGCCGACGTTGACGAACGAGGGCGACATCATGATGGCGTCGCCGCCGACGTACGAGCCCCGCCGGATCACGGTGCCGTCGGGGGTGTTCCGGGAGCCCCGTTCGTGGAGGTCCGCGGTCTCCCGGAGCGGGAGCACGTCGTGGTAGTCGACGCCGCCGTACTCGAAGGCGCGGTTCTCGCGGAGCGTGAAGTTCAGCAGGATGCCCCGCTTGACCCACTCGTTTGCCACCCACTCGCCCCCGCGCTTTTCGGCGGCGCGTACCTCGCCGGCCTCGAGGGCTTCAAGGAACGCCTCCAGCGTGTCCAGTTCCGCGCGGCCAGCGTCGGCCGCGGTCAGTTCCTCGTCGTAGCGGTGCCACAGGTCCTCGATGTCGGATTCCAGAGCGTTCATGACGAATCACCGATCACGTCGCCGAAGGAGTAGTAGCCGGCCTCCCGGCCGGCGAGCCAGACCGCCGAGTCGAGCGCGCCCGCCGCGAACACGCCGCGGGACTCCGCCCGGTGGGTCAGCGTCACCACCTCATCGTTGCCGGCCAGCATGACCTCGTGTTCGCCGCGCACGTCGCCGGCACGGCGGACGTGCACGCCGACCTCGCCGTCCTCGCGGGGCTGGACGCCCTCGCGGCCGTACACCTCCGCGAACTCCCGCTGGGCGGCGACCTCCGCGAGGATCGTCCGCGCGGTGCCGCTGGGGGCGTCGCGCTTCGCGTTGTGGTGGGTCTCGGTAAGTTCCACGTCGTAGCCCGGCAGCGTCGCCACGGCCTCGCGGACCGTCCGGAGCAGCGCCTGGACGCCGCGGGCGAAGTTGGCCGCGTGCAACACCGGGATCGACGTGCCCACCTCCTGGAGCATCGAGAAGTCGCCGTTCTCGAAGCCCGTCGTCCCCGTGACGAACGCGACGTCCGCGTCGGCACACGCGCTCGCGTAGTCGAGTGCCGACTCCGGGCCGGTGAAATCCACCAGCGCATCGGGTTCGTGGTCGGAGAGCAGCGACGACAGGTCCGACGCCGGGTGGACCGGCACGCCCGCGACGGCGTCGGCGTCCGGATCGGCCCCGCGGTTGACCGCGAAGGCCACGCGGACGTCCTCGCGGTCCGCGGCAGTCTCGATCACGGCCTGCCCCATCCGGCCGGTCGCGCCGGTGACGCCGACCGCGATCATCGGCTGGCCTCCGCGACGTCAGAGTCGGACCCCGCCTCCGAGTCGGTATCGGCGTCCGACGCCAGGTCGTCGAGCACGGCCGCCAGGTCGGCCCGGAGGTCCGGGTCCATCCGGGAGAGCGGCGAGCGCATCGTCGCCGCGTGGTGGCCGCTGATCTCCATGGCCTCGTTGATCGGGATGGGGTTGGTTTCGTAGAACAGCGCCCGGAACAGCGGTCCGAGTTCGTGGTGGCGCTCGCGGGCCGTTGCGAAGTCGCCGTCGAGCGCCGCGTGGACCATCTCGACGGTCCGCTCGGGTTCGACGTTGGCGGCGACGCTGACGACGCCACTCCCGCCCATCGAGATGATCGGGACGGTCATGCCGTCGTCGCCCGACAGCACCGCGAACTCCTGGTCGCGGGTGCCCTCGATGATCCGCGAGATGCGGCCGGCATCGCCGCTGGCGGCCTTGTATCCGACGATGTTCTCGTGTTCGGCCAGCGAAACCGCCGTCTCGACGGCGACGTTGCGCCCCGTCCGCGAGGGGACGTTGTAGACGATCTGCGGGAGGTCGACGGCGTCGGCGACCGCCCGGTAGTGGGCCTCCATCCCGTCCGGTTCGGGCTTGTTGTAGTACGGCGAGATCAGCAGGAGGGCGTCGGCACCGACCGCGGCCGACCGCCGCGAGAGGTCGACCGCCTCGTGGGTGGAGTTGCTGCCCGACCCCGCGATGACGGGCACGTCGTCGACGGCCTCGACGACCGTCTCGACGACCTCGATGTGTTCGTCGTGGGTCAGGGTGGCGCTCTCGCCGGTCGTGCCGACGGGCACGACGCCGTCGACGCCGGCGCGTTCGAGTCGCCGGGCGTTCTCCGCGAGCAGTTCGAAGTCGATCCGTCCGTCGTCGGTAAAGGGCGTGGTCATCGCCGGGAACACGCCGTACGTCGGCGCACTCGCCGGTCGCCGGGCGCGGACGACCGACGGGCGCACGAGGTCGCATGTACGAACATGACGAATCGACCGACTTATGCGTTGCGACATGGCCGGAACGGCGCGTGACGTCAAACATTTGACTCCGCGACCGGCTAGGGCACGTATGACCGCGATTCACGGGGATCAGCGCGTCGCCGTCCTGGCCGACGCGCAGAACCTCTATCACACCGCCCAGAGCCTCCACAGCCGGAACATCGACTATCAGTCCCTCCTCGACGGTGCCGTCCGGGACCGCCGGCTCACCCGCGCCATCGCCTACGTGATCAAGGCCAACGCCCCCGAGGAGGAACGGTTCTTCGACGCGCTCGTCGACATCGGCTTCGAGACCCGGATCAAGGAACTCAAGACGTTCGGCGACGGCACCAAGAAGGCCGACTGGGACGTCGGCATGAGCCTCGACGCCGTCTCGCTGGCCGAACACGTCGACACGATCGTGCTCTGTACCGGCGACGGCGACTTCTCCCGCCTCTGTACCCACCTCCAGCACGAGGGCGTCCGCGCCGAGGCGATGGGCTTCCGCGAGTCGACCGCCGAGGAACTGATCGCGGCGGCCGACGAGTTCGTCGACCTCAGCGACGACCCCGACAGCTTCCTCCTCTAGGACGTCCACGACGAGAGCGGCGGTCGAGGGCGGTGAAGAAGGGTTTTACCGGTGGACGGAAAAGCCGGGACCGATGAACGACAGCGAGCGGGCGACGCTGCGGGCGGTCGCCGACTACCAGTTCGGTCGGGGCGCTGGGACGGCACTCTTCGGCGGCGACGACCTGACGGTCAGGCGGACCAGTTCCGGTCGTCCACAGCAGGTCCTCGCGGACGACGGGCGGCTCGTTTCCTACGGGACCGACGGCCGGTTCACGCTGGGGTACGCCGGCGGCGTCCGCCTCGCCGGCGCGCTCCCGGCGGACCGGTACCGGGTCGCGGTCGGCGAGGAGAGCGCGCCCTACCTCAGGGAGGGGCGCAACGCATTCGCAAAGTTCGTGCGGCAGGCCGACCCGGCGATCAGGCCCGCCGACGAGGTGCTCGTGGTCGACGGCGAGGGCGACGGGAACGACCTGCTGGCTGTCGGCCGGGCGGAACTGTCCGGCGAGGCCATGCTCGATTTCGACACGGGCATGGCGGTCAAGGTACGGGAGGGCGCGCCGGAATGAACCGGCAGCGCGCCGGGATGGGGCTCGCGGGGGTAGCGCTCGTGCTCCTCGTCGGGACGTTCGCCGTCGGGGCCGCGCTCGCCCCGGCGGCGTCGAGCGGGGCGACGGGACGGGCCGACAACGGCACGCTGGTCGGGATCCAGGGGGGCGGCGTCGGCTGGCACAAGTACGGCAGCGTCGTCATGTACGACGGACAGGGACAGGAACGCTGGCGCGTCGACGATACGGACAGCTACTTCGACGTGACCTATCGGGAGAACGGGACGGTCCTCGCCGGGTTCATGCACGGCGGCTACGGGGACTGCGGTCCCTACGACTCGCCCTGCGTCCACACCGGGTTCCGGGTGCTGGACCCGAACGCCAGCGACCCGGTCACCGACGAGTACGGCTTCCCCGTCCGGACGCAGAAAAACAGCGAGGTCCACGACGTTGAGGAACTCCCGTCCGGCGAGTACCTGCTGACCGACATGGAGTACGAGCGGATTTTCACCGTCGTGCGAAACGGGACCGTCACCTGGCAGTGGAACGCCAGTTCCTACTACGACGCGCCCGACGACCCCACCAGGACCGACTGGCTCCACATCAACGACGTCGACGTCATCGGCGAGGACCGCTATCTCGTGAGCGTGCGCAACGCCAACCAGTTGCTCGTGATCGAGCGCGGCGAGGGGGTCGTCGAGGTGATAAACGAGAACCGCGACCCCGACGTGCTCAACCACCAGCACAACCCCCAGTGGCTCGGCGAGGGGCGGGTGCTCGTCGCCGACAGCGACAACGACCGGATCGTCGAACTCCAGCGCAACGAGTCCGGGACCTGGGAGGTCGCCTGGACGCGCTCCGAGGTCGGCGGGGTCGAACTCACCTGGCCGCGTGACGCCGACCGCCTCCCGAACGGGCACACCCTCATTACCGACACCATCAACAAGCGGATCGTCGAGATAGACGAGAACGGATCGGTCGTCTGGAGCGTCACGACCGAGCGCATCCCCTACGAGGCCGACCGGGTGCCCGTCGGCGAACGCGCGGGCGTCGGCGTCGACGGGCGGACCACCGCCACGGGCGACGGGTCCGTCGATCGGACGCCCGTGCTGACGCCGCTGCTCGGCCTGCTCCGGGTCAGCGTCCCCCTCCCGTTCTGGTTCGCCGAGACCCACCTCGCGGGCGTGCTCGCGTCGCTGGCGCTGGGTGCCGCCGGCGGCGTCGTCTGGTGGCGGGCCGATCCCGACGGGTGAGCGCGACCGTACCGTCGGACGAGTCGCCGTCGCGGGGCAGGGCGGGGCGGGGTCAGGAAGTCTTTTCTGCCCGGACCCCCACCCCACGCGTATGTTCGGAGGCGGCGGCGGGCTCAACCCCCGCAAGATGAAACAGATGATGGAGCAGATGGGCATCGACATCGAGGAGATCGACGCCGAGGAGGTCGTCATCCGCACCGACGAGGAGGAACTCGTCTTCACGGACGCGGACATCCAGCGGATGGACGCCCAGGGCCAGCAGACCTACCAGGTGATCGGCGAACCAGAGACGCGCGAGCGCGGGGGCGCGGACGGCGACCGGGCGGCCGCCGACGAGGACGGGGACGACGAGGCCGGCGACGACGGCATCCCGCAGTCGGACGTCGACATCGTCGTCCAGCGGACGGGTGCCAGCGAGGGCGACGCCCGCGAGGCCCTGGAGGCGGCCGACGGCGACCTGGCGGCCGCCATCGCCCGGCTAGAGTGACCGTCCTCCTGGTCCGGGACGGCCGGGAGTACCTGCTCGACCCCGGCGACCGCCTCGAAACCGACCTGGGTATTCTGGAGGTGCCCGAGACGGTCGAACCGGGCGACACCGTCGAGACCCACCTCGGGGAACCGTTCGTCGTCCGGAAGCTCCGCGGTCCGGACCTGTTCGATCACTTCGAGCGCACGGGCGCGCCGATGCTTCCCCGCGACGTGGGGCTGATCGTCGGGCACACGGGCGTGGCCGCGGGCGACCGTGTGCTCGACGCGGGGACCGGCACCGGCGTGCTGGCGGCCTACCTCGGTCGTCTCGGGGCGTCGGTGACGACCGTCGAGCGCGACCCGGAGTTCGCCGACGTGGCCCGCGAGAACGTGGCCCTCGCGGACGTCGGCGACCGCGTGGACGTGATCGCGGGCGACGTCACCGACATGCTAGACGAGTTCGGGGCCCTCGATCTGGTCACCCTCGACACCGGGGACGCACCCGCGGTCGTCGAGCGCGCTCCCGACCTGCTCGACGCCGGCGGCTTCGTCGCCGTCTACTCGCCGTTCGTCGAACACGGCCGCGCCGCCGTCGAGGCCGCGCGGGCGGCCGGCCTCTCGGAGATCGAGACCGTCGAGACGATCCAGCGCGAGATGGACTTCGACGACCGCGGCTCGCGGCCCTCGACGGCCGGCGTCGGCCACACGGGCTACCTGACCGTCGCCAGAAACGAGTGATTGTTGCGACTCGTTACCGCCGAGAGGTCACAATTCGTGGGCTTCAGCCCGCGAATCAACCGTTCACGTGACGTGGTCGAGAAAATAATCGCAACAATCACTATGAGACGGGCCCCCACGAACGCGACGACTGCCGGCGGCTACGAGACGGCCCGGATCAGGTCGAGCAGTTCGTCCCGGCACTCGTTCGGGTCGGGTCCGACCTCGTCCGAATGCAAAAGCGCGCCCAGCGGCGTGGCCGGGTAGGCACCGCCGGCTACCCGAAAGCCGTCGTGCGTCCACACGCCGAGCCACCCTGCGACGTCGAGTTGGATGCCGGCGTCGCCGTCGTCGAGCGTCGCCGTGTACCGCCGGAGCCGCGCCCGCTCGCCGGTGTCGACCCGGACCCGCTCGCGGCGGCCCC
This sequence comes from Halobacteriales archaeon QS_1_68_17, assembly GCA_003021105.1. Lineage (GTDB taxonomy): Archaea > Halobacteriota > Halobacteria > Halobacteriales > Haloarculaceae > QS-1-68-17. Next base: position 8,163 of record PXRG01000021.1, on the reverse strand, counting down.
GGGAAACGTCCCGGAAGCCGCGCCCTTCGAGTTCGTCGGCGAACGCGCTCTCGGCGGCCCGGGCGACGGCCGGGAAGACCATCGCCGGCCCGACGCCGGGCGGGAGCGGCGGCCGGAAGGTCAGCCGCGTCGCAAAGAAGTACCGCCACATCCGGTCGATCCGGCCGCCGGTCGCCTCCCTGACTGCCGCCCGGAGACGGCCGTCCTCGTAGACGAGCGTGTGCCCGAGGACCTCGGCCGCCGGGAGTTCGACGAGCGCCTCGGCGCGATGCTCTTGGAGGGTCCAGCCGTCGGCCGCGAGTCGCTCCTCGGGGACCCCGGGGGGAGGCGGCGGCGACGGGGACCCGTCGGGCATGGGAGCGTCAGTGGTCGTCCTCGCGCCACTTGTGTTCGCACCCGGTACAGACGAAAAACCGCGTCTCGCTCTCGTCGGCCGCCCTGATCTGTTGCATGTACCAGTAGGCGGTGTCGTTGTCGCACTCGGGACAGTCGGCGGTCGTGGTCGGCAACCCCTGGTCCTCGGCGTCGCTGACGTCGACGACCTCGGTTTCCTCCTGTCCCTGGGTCGTCACCATCCGCTGTTCGTCGGCCCGGTCGCGGGGCTTCGCGTGTCCGCAACTCCCGCACACCCACATCCCGTCGTCGGTCTTCATCATCGAACCGCACTCGTCGCAAAACTCCATGGTCATCGTAACCGCGGTGTGCCACTTAAACGCCGGGATTTCGGCCACGGGGGCTCTCCGCCCGTGCCGCGACTGTCTCGGTTCAAATTTATAGGGGCCCGCTGATAGTATCCGACATGGCACAACTCGGGTATCTCGCGAGCACGCTGTTGATGGGACTGCTGGTGGTACTCATCGGTGGTGCGATGGTCCGCGGCCGCGACTGGCGGAAGTACGCACCGACCCGGGAGAGCGAGAGCGCCGCCGACGCGCTCGTCCGGCTGGCACGGAGCCCCGGCACCTGGATCGCGGTGTTCGTCCTGCTGGTGTTCGGGTTCGGCGGCGGCATCTTTCTGATTCTCACCGGCGCGGCCGACGCCGCGACGGTCGGGCTGGCGCTGGCCGGGGCGTTCCTGGTCGTACTCGCCGGCTACGTCTTCCTCGGCACCTACGCGTCGGCCCGCCACCGCGGCCGCCCCACCTCGATGGCCGTCGCGGAGGGCGTCACCATCATCGCCGTCCTCCTCATCGTCGTCGTCGCCGTCAGGCTCGTCCTGGCCTGACCGGACGGGCGTTTTCGCGTCAGCCCCGTCGACGAGTGACTGTGGCAAGAGAGCAGCGCCGCCACGGACGGGACAGCCGGATGGATGGGGAGCGTGCAAATGCGGCCGCACTGGTGCTGAGCACAGAGATGCGGAAGGTACGGATGCCGAGCCCACGGATACGTAGCGCACGGATCGAGGTGCCCGGCTACGGAGGCGACACCGTCCTCGCGGTGGCGAGGGCGAGCACTCTCGGACGTCGGGAGCGACGCCGGGGACTGTACAGGAGCCGAGGACGGGAAACACCGACGAAAAGACGACGGAAGATGGAACCGCACGAGTGTTACGTCACGTGATCGAGTAGGCGGCCGCGATGGTCAGCGCCAGTGCCGCGATCAGCCCGGTGCCAATGACGTAGGAAACCGACCGCGGTTCCCACTTGAGGTGCTGGTAGTAGCCCGCGACGATCACGGCCTTGATCAGCGACAGGACTATGATCACCGCGAAGGCGGCCCAGTAGAGGGTGTCGCTCCCCCCGAGCCAGCCGGCCTCCTCGACGAGCGCCTGCACGGTCGCGAACACGAACAGGACCACGTATATCGCCGTGTAGAGTTTTGTTGATGCCATCGTGATCACCTACAGGATGTAGAACAGCGGGAACAGGAACAGCCACACGATGTCCACGAAGTGCCAGTACAGCCCGAAGTACTCGATGGGCTTGTCGTTCCCGCTGTAGGCACCCCGCCAGGCCCGCGGGATCATGTACAGCGTGATCAACAGCCCGACGATGACGTGAGCGCCGTGGAGACCCGTGGTGAGGTAGAACGTCGACGACGCGATGTTCGTCGACAGCTCCCACCCTTCGGGGAACGCCTCGCTGTGGACGTGGAAGAGGTGCTGCCACTCGATGCCCTTGTTGATCAGGAAGCCGATCCCGAGCGCCAGCGTCGCCACCAGGCTGGCGACGACGCCCTTGTTGCTACCTCTCTCGGCGGCGACCATCGCGAGCACCACCGCGAAGGAACTGGTCAACAGCAGGTAGGTGTTGATCAGTCCCGGCATCACCACGTGGTCGGCGGGGATCAGGTGGTGCCAGTTGCGCCACCCCTCGGCGACCCGCATGAACAGGTACGAGCCGATGAACGCGCCGAACAGCACCACGTCCGAGGCCAGGAAGATCCACATCCCGAGTTTCATGTCCTCGACGCCGTCGAACGGCCACTTCTCGGCCAGTTCGGGCGACGGGACGGTGAACGGCTCCCGGGCCATCCCGACGAGCGAGCCGGCGACCCCGAGGCCGCCGACGGCCGCCAGCGGCGTGTAGAGCCCGCCCTTGTTGATCCCGGAGACGCCGACGAACGTGAGGAAGCCGGCCAGGCTGAGCAGGAACGGCCAGAAGCTGGCGTGGCTCGCGTGTTCCTCCTCGTGGGCCGTCGCCGCAGCGGTGCCGTGGCCGGCCCCGGCGGCCGTCGCCACCGCGGTGCCGCCGTCGGTGACCTCGCCGCCGTCGGTCGCGCCGCCGGTCACCTTCGAGACGAAGTTGAGCTTGCCGCCCTTGTAGCTGGGCAGCCCCGGGAAGTTCTCCAGGGGCGGCGGCGAGGAGATGGCCCACTCGGCGGTCGAGGAGTACTCCCAGGGGTTGTCGTCGGCGTCCGCGCCGGTCTGGAGGCTCCGGTAGAGGTTGTAGAACATCACCAAGAACGACACGGCCAGGATGAACCCGCCGATAGTCGCCAGTCGGTGCCAGGGGGTATACGCCGGGTTGTAGTCGAACACCCGGCGGGGCGTCTGCCAGGCCAGGAACATCGGGAAGTACAGGAGGTTGAACCCGACGAAGTACAGCGCGAAGTGGACCTTCCCGAGGAACTCGTCGTACATCTTCCCGGTGATCTTCGGGTACCAGTAGTAGAGCGCGCCGAACAGCGCCGTCGCGCCCCCGACCATCACGTAGTGGAAGTGGGCGACGACCCAGTAGGTCCCGCGGAACTCGTAGTCGAGTACGACCGCGCCCAGGAAGACGCCGGTGATGCCGCCGATGATGAACAACAACAGCGCGCCGAAGCTAAACAGGAACGGCGTCGTGAACCTGATGCGACCCTTGATGAGCGTGTAGATGAGCGCGAACACCATCAGGTCGAACGGCAGCGAGATGCCGATGGTGGTCGCCATGAACAGGGTCTTGATCTGGAGGTTGATCGCCGTCAGGAACATGTGGTGCATCCAGACGACGAAGCTCTGGAGCGCCACCAGCACCATGGCGGCGACGAACCACTTCCGGCCGACGATCCGCTTGCCGGTGAACGTCTGGAACACCTCGGCCATCACGCCCAGCGCCGGGAAGAAGACGATGTACACCTCCGGGTGGCCGAAGAACCAGAACAGGTGCGCCCACAGCAGCGAGCCGCCCTCCTGGGTTACGAAGTAGGTCGTCCCCAGCAGCCGGTCCGCCGAGAGGACGATCAGCGCGGCCAGCAGCGCCGCGAACGCGAACAGCATCATCCAGACCGTCAGCAGGATCGACGAACTGAAAAGCGGGAGGTCGCGCAACCGCAGGTCCTCCGCGCGCCACCGGTGCATCGTCGTCAGGAAGTTCACCGACGAGACAGTGACCGAGGCGACGAACATCACCAGCGCCAGGATCGCGGTCGTCGCACCCACCTCGGGCGTGTAAGCCGGAATGTTCAGCGGGGCGTACATCGTCCAGCCGCCGGAGAACGTCGCCTTCTGGAAGAAGGAGACGCCGAACAGCAGCCCCGAAAACAGGTACAGCCAGTACGACAGCGCGTTCAGCCGCGGGAACGCCAGGTCTTTCGCGCCGATCTGGAGGGGGACGACGTAGTTGGCGAAACCGAACGCGAACGGCGAGATGAACCAGAAGACCATCAACAGCCCGTGGGCGGAGACCGCCTGGTTGTACGCCAGCGGTCCCAACAGTCCCTCGCCGGGGGCCCGGGGTGCCCACAGCTGGATGCGCATCAGCAGGGCCAGGATACCCCCGAACACCAGGAAGAACAGTGCCGTCCCGATGTAGAGGATGCCGATGTCCTTGTGGTTCGTCGTCAGGAACCACCGCTTGACCGAGGACATCGGCGGGAGCCCGTGGTCGTCGTGGTCCTCGCCGGCCGGGAGTTCCTCGGTCGCGTGGCCGCCGTCCGTTTCGATGCTGCCGTCGTCGGGAGTGTCGTCAGTCATTCCGATTCGCCTCCTGTTTCGGTGCTTTCGCCCTCACCCGATTCGGGTCCGCTGTCGTTTTCCTCCGGAGCGGGCGTCGTCTGCGAGTACCAGTCCTGGTACTCGCTCTGTTCCATGACGATCACGTCCGCCTGCATATACGAGTGGCCCGACCCGCAGAGTTCGTAACATTTCGCGGTGTAGTTGCCGGTCTCCTCGGCGACGAACCACGTCTCCGTCTCCTGGCCCGGGATGGCGTCGGATTTCACTTTCAGTTCCGGTATCCCGAAGTTGTGGAAGACGTCGGTCGACGTGACTTTCAGCTTCACTGTCTTGTCCTCGGGTACTCGGAGAGTCGTCGACCTGTGGCCGTTGGGGTAGATGAACCGCCAGCCGAACTGGTAGCCCTCGACGGTGACCTCGATCTGGTCGGCGCTGTCCTGTGTGGTCTTGCCCTCTACGTAGAGGAGGGTCCCGTACGTCCAGAGGATCAGTGACACCACGATGATCGTGCTGAGGGCGAACGACAGGAAGAGTTTCTTGCCGCCCCCGCTGCCGGTAGGGAGTTCGCCGAGCGTCGGCCGGTCGTCGTCCTCGTCCTCGTCCTCCGCCGGGCGCTCGCCGGTGTCCCGGTACTTGTAGGCCTTCCAGAGCATGTAGGAGATCACCACGATTCCCACGAGCGTCCCGAGGATCAGGAAGACCCAGTAGATCCGGTTGAACACCTCCACCCGGGTCCCCCTCGGGACGAGACCACCAGCCTGCGCCACGAGTCCGAGCGCCGTCTCCGGTACCGCTGGTTCGCCTGTCATCGTTTTCTGTATTAGTATCCAGTTTTTACTGGAGAGAGTTAATCCTTGGCGTAAGCTGGTGCTGTCGCCGAGTTAAATGTTTACACTCGCGTCCGGACCGGGGGTTATCGGGTGTTCGGCTCCCACTGTTCGCAGGCGTCCATGTCGTCCATCAGTTCCTCGTGGTAGCCGCAGTAGGGGACCAGATTCCCGTCCGCCCGGACGTACCGGAAGTGATCGCAGTTCCCACAGTACGTGTCCGGCCGGCCGCGCGCGGCGGCCGCTGACAGTTCGTCCGCACCGGCACCGTCGGCGGTCGTGGAACCGCCGTCGCTGGCCGGGACAGTGTCGGCATCGCCGGAGTGTCCCGTCGCTCCCGGCCGGGCGGGTGGTTCGGACGGACGATCCGCCGCCGAGCCGAACAGTCCGACGCTTCCCATCCCCGGGAACCCGTCGTCGTCGGGTTCGACGAACCGGATCGTCCCTTCCTCGGTGACGACCATGCGGGCGGTCCCGCCCGGATCGTTGCGTGCCCGGAACGTGGCGACGGCGACGAACAGGCACCCGAAGGTCGTGAGCGCGCCGACGGCGTAGACGACCGTCGTCACCAGCGTCAATCCCGGATCGGCGGCGGGGCCACCGACCCACTGGCGGGGGTACACGTGCCGGAACAGTGCCACGCCAAGCACCGCGAGGCTCGCGCCGATGGTCGCCGCCCCCCGGGTCCGACTACCGGCGGGCAGCACGGTGAAGATGCCGACGAAGGCCGCCGGGAGCCCGATTCCCGCGAGCAGGCCGGCGAGTTCGCGCGCCTCGTACACCCCGAGGCCGAGCCGCGGACCGACGCCGGCCGTGGCCAGCACGATGCCCCCGACGACCATCGCGAGGCCGGCGAGGAACACCCCGACGCCGACGTAGAGGCGTCGACGGCCCGCGACAGCGCCGACGCCCCCGTCGTACACATCCGTCAGGCTGGTCATGGCCGTAGTTGCACCTCGGGTCCCAAAACACTACGTCAGACGGCTGTCGCACGCGACGGACCGGCGGGTTCGAAAGGACTAATCTGAATGGGCCTGAACCGACGGGTATGGCCGACGAAGAGGACTCCGAGGACGAACAGCCGGCGGTCGAACTCGGCGACGGAAAACCGGTCGAGGGCGCGCCGCTGGCGCGGGTGTCCTCGCGGCTGACCTGGGGCATCGAGAAAAGCGAGGTCGAACGCCGCGAGGGCGACACGACGATCCGAACGCCCGACGGGCCACAGCGGCTGGGCGACGTGCTCGCGGAGGTAGAACACAGGACTTTTTCGCCCCGTCTCCCGACCCGCAACGAATCTCCCACGTTTCGATCGTGAAAGTCGCGCGGCTGATCGGCGTCGCGCCCGACGGAGGCGGCCGACACCGCGTCACCCGGCGTCAGCCCGGAAGTCCGTCAGCTGGGCCTGGATGCCGGCGACCATCTCCGAGTTCCGGCGGAGCTGTGCGAGCGACACCGGGAGCCGCGGGGCCAGTTGCCGGACCGCCCCGTGGAAGCTCTCGGCCTCGCCGTGTTCACCCTCGAAGGCGTGGCGAACGCCCTCGCGGATCTGCCAGACGCCGACCGGAGCCCAGTACTCCTCGGAGGCGTGCCGGATCACGAGACACTTCGCCTGCCGGCCGATCGATTCGAGGTGCTCCAGCGCTGCCAGCCGGGTGGCGTAGTACGCCCCCGCGGTCTCGTCGACGTACTCCGTCCGGCCCTCGAACCCCTCGTTGTCGACCGCGATCCACATCTCCCCTTCCGGATCCGGGTTCCAGATGCTCCCCGGTGCTTTCAGTTCCACGAGTTCGAACTCCCACCGGCCGGGGGCGAGAATCACCCAGTAGTCGTTGCCGACGTACTCGTTGTACCAGACCTGGACGGTGTCGATGCTCGGCGCGTTCCTGAGACGGCCCCGGAGGTACTGGCTGACGGTGTCGTCGACGGCCGTGATCGACCACCGGGTGGGGACGAGCCTGCGATTCTCCCCCTGCCCGAGCGCGCCGGCCGACAGGATCGTGTTGATGTCGTAGACGTCGAACCCCCGGCGGTAGAGGTACGTCATCGCGCCCTGGGCCTGCCAGTCGTCGTCTTCGAGGGTCTTCTCGACGGGACGCGGGACGTGCGGGTTCTCGGCGAGGTCGGCGTCCCTGGCACTGGCCCGCGGACCGCGGGGCGTCGAGATGTCGTCGAGGTCCAGATCGAGGTCCGGCGTGCCAGCGAGGCCGATCTCGACGTCGACCGGGCGGTCCGCGATGGCGACCTCGCGCTGGACCCCGACGAACCCGTCCCAGACGTCCTCGACGTGGACGTTCGCCGACCGGGTGGAGTTGAGCAGGTTCGTGCGGCGCTGGAATACGTCGTCGATGTCGTACCCCTGGCGGTACCACTCGCCGCTCGTGGCGAAGGCCGCGGCGTCGTCCTCGTGGCCGACGGGGGAGAGCAGCCCCGTCGAGACGTTCGGGTAGCTCGACCGGCCGACGAAAATCTCCGGCGCCGTGCTCCCGAACAGCGAGTCGCCCTGGACGACCTCCCGGACCTGCGACTCCACGTCGTCGAGGTACTCTGTGATCTCGTAGGACTTCTCGCGGGCGAGCTGGCGGAGCTGAGCTCCCTCGTCGCGTTCGAGACCCTCGATGAACTCGTCGAGCCGCATTCGACGGAACGTTCGCGGGGGGACGGCTTGAATCTTGAGTTCCCGGGAGGAGAACGAGCGGGAGGACCCGCCGCATGGCGAGCAGGCGACACTGCGAAACTGGCACGTTCGCGAAGCGTCGTGTCGCGCCGAACGGTACGCTTCGCGGCAGGTCGTCAGATCATAGCGGCCGCTGGGCGCGGCTTCGCACTTGAACCTCCGGGGGCGGGGGACTACCCGTGGATGCCCATCGCTTCGATCTGTTCCTGATAGCGGTTGCGGATGGTGACTTCGGTGACCTGGGCGACGTCGGCGACTTCCCGCTGGGTTTTCTTTTCGTTACA
>PXRG01000020.1 GCA_003021105.1 Halobacteriales archaeon QS_1_68_17 | reverse complement strand
GCGCGCTTCCTCCCACCCGTGAACGGGTGGGGTTCCGCGCTGTACCACGCTGATAGTGGCTGCTGTACCGATTTGCCGCGTCGACCGCTGTACGCGAGCTGGTCGGTCCGGGAACGATTGACGACAGTCACTATGAGCGGACCCGCAACCGTCGGCGGGAACGCCGGGAGGCATGGCGAACAGGCGACACCGCACTGCGCCGGGCGGCGTGTCGCACACCCGCGGACCACCCGGCGATGGACGATCAGAGCACGGCGGGCCTGGTCCCTCGATCCGGGATAAACCTTCGGCGGGGTCGACCCCCTTTTTACGCCCGCGGTACGAAGGGTCGGCAGGAATGCTCGACGGAGTCGACGTGGCCCTCGGGATTACGGGCAGCATTGCGGCGGTCAAGACCGTCGAACTCGCCCACGAGTTGCGCCGCCGCGGTGCGGAGGTACGGGCCGTGATGACCGACAGCGCCCGCGGGATCGTCCATCCGTGGGCGCTGGAGTACGCCACCGACAACCCCGTCGTGACCGAAATAACGGGTGCGGTAGAGCACGTCGACCTCTGCGGGACCGACGGCTGGGCGGACGTCCTGTTGATAGCCCCCGCGACCGCCAACACAGTCGGGAAGGTCGCGGCGGCCGTGGACGACACGCCGGTCACCACGTGTGCGACGACCGCACTCGGGGCCGGCGTGCCGGTCGTGATCGCGCCGGCGATGCACGAACCGATGTACGACCATCCGGGCGTCATCGACGCCATCGAGCGCGTCGAGTCGTGGGGCGTCGACTTCGTCGACCCGCGGATCGAGGAGGGAAAGGCCAAGATCGCGACCGAGGACGCCGTCGCTCTCGACGTCGCCCGCGCCGCGGGCGACCGGCCCCTGGCCGGCGAGCGGATCGTCGTCACCAGCGGCGCGACGACGGAGTCGATCGACCCGATCCGGACGCTCTCGAACCGCTCGTCGGGGAAGATGGGACGGGCGGTTGCACGGGCCTGCTACGTCGCCGGGGCCGACGTCACGCTCGTCCACGACGGGCCCGATTTGCCCTATGCGGACGTCGAGACCGTCGAGAGCGCCGCGGAGATGCTCGACGCGACCCTGGCCGCGGCGACCGACGCGGACGCGCTCGTCTCGGCGGCCGCCATAGGCGACTACACCGTCGAGACCCGGCCGGAGAAGATCAAGTCCGGCGACCGCGTGACGCTCGAACTGACGCCGACGCCGAAACTGCTCGACCGGGTGCGCGAGGAACACCCGGCGCTGACGATGGTCGGGTTCAAGACCGAGACAGTCGAGGACGAGGAGACGCTCGTCTCGCGGGCCCGGGACCTGCTGGCGCGCGTCGACCTGGCGTTCGTCGTCGCCAACCGCGCGTCGGTCATGGGCGAGGAACGGACGCGGGTCCACCTCGTGGACGCCGACGTGGCGACCGTCTGCGAGGGGTCAAAACAGGAGGTGGCGGCGGCAGTCGCCGCGAAACTCGCCGACGCGATGGGGGCGTCGTAACGAAAAGATTTTTCCTCGGACTCGCTATGATTCAAACCAGCACATGAGCCCACTCGTCGCTGCAGAGCGGGCGTTCCCATGGGCGGGTGACCGGCCCTCATGAGCGCGACAGGTGGGGAGGTCGGGATCGTCGTTCCGGTGGGGGAGTCGACCACGCTCCGGAACACGGTCGCGTACGCGGCCCGCCGGACACGCGACCTGGCGGCTGAAACCGGCGGGACGGCGACGGTCCACTTCGTTTACCCGGTCACCTGGCGCGGCGACAGCGCCACGGCCGGCGAGCGGGGCGAAACCGCGATGGGCCTCCTCGACCGGATCGAACTCTGGGCCGAGAGCGACATCGAACCGCGCACGAACGCGGCGCGAGCCGGGTCATCGTCGACCCCGAGTACGATCCCAGCGGGTCCGCGCCGATGTTGCGCCCCATGGAGTTCGAACTCGCGGAGGCCGGGCTGGCGGTCGAGGAGGCCCCGGTCGAACGGCCGGCCAGACGGGGCGTCCTCCGGCGGCGGGTCGAGCCCGCCCAGTTCCTGGCCATCTTCGGCGTCTCGTACCTGTTCTACCAGATCATCGGCGGGTTCGCCGGCGGCCTCGACCTGTTCACGGGCGGAATCACGGCCGCGATCACCGCGGCCGTCCTCTCGCAGGTGTCGTTCAAACGCGATTTCCGGCCCCTGCGATCGGCGAAACACCTCCTCAGGTTTCTGGTGTACGCCCCGTATCTCCTCTGGGAGATCACGAAGGCGAACGTCTCCATCGCGTACGTAGTCCTCCATCCCTCGCTGCCGATCGACCCGGAACTGGTCGAGTTCGACGGCGCGGTCTGGGGCGACCTGCCGGTGACGACGCTGGCCAACAGCATCACGCTCACGCCCGGCACGCTGACCGTCGACGTGACCAGAGACCAGTTCCTGATCCACACGCTCACGAAGTCGTCGCGCGATGACCTCCTCGACGGCGGCCTCGAACGCGCGGTGCGGTTCGTCTTCTACGGCCGGTCCGCGATGCGGATCCCGTCGCCGGCCGACCGGGCGGGCCCCGACGAGGAGGTGCCCGCGGATGACTAGCCCGTGGGTGTCGGACGTGTTGCTGGCGGCGGCGGGCGCGTTCATCCTCTATGCGGTCGTGTTGCTCTACCGCGTGGTGGCGGGACCGACCATGCAGGACCGCGTGATCGCGGTCAACGTCGTCGGCACGAACACCGTCGTCGTGCTCGCGTTGCTGTCGGTCGCGCTCGAGGAGACGAGCTTTCTGGACATCGCGCTGGTGTACGCCCTGCTCAACTTCCTGATGAGCATCGCCATCTCGAAGTTCACCGTCGAGCGGGGTGGGGTCATATGACGACCGTCGCCGACGCCGCGATCGTCGCCCTCGCCGTCGGCGGCGTCTTCTTCGGGTTGGTCGCCGCGGTCGGCATCCTGCGGCTGCCGGACCTGTACACCCGGACCCACGCGGCCTCGAAGAGCGACACGCTCGGGAGCGTGCTGACGCTCGGGGCGGTCGCCATCGCGCTCGGTGCGGACCTCTCGATCATGAAGACGGTCCTGTTGCTGTTGTTCCTCTTCGTGACGAACCCGACTGCCGCCCACGCCATCACCCGGGCGGCCCACGAGCAGGGCATCGACCCCTGGAGGGTCGACGACGAGGGAGGTGGCGAGTGATGGCTCCGACGCCGGTGGAGGCCGGCCTGCTGGTCGTCATCCTCGGGTCGGCGCTGGCGACCGCGGTGTTGCGGGACGTGCTCGGTTCGATCATCGCCTTCTCCGCGTACAGCCTCGGGGTGGCGATGCTGTGGGTCGTCCTGCGGGCCCCGGACGTGGGGCTGACCGAGGCGGCCGTCGGCGCGGGCGTGATGACGATCCTCCTGCTTTTGACCATCGCTAAGACCGTCCGGCCCAGCGAGGACCGCGTGCTGGCGTCGTTCGACCCGAAGACGCTGGTCCTGGTCGCGGCGTTCGTGCTCGCGCTCGGCGCGACGGTGCCGGCGCTGCCGGCCGTCGGGTCGCCCGACGCGCCGGTCGTCTCCTCGGAGGTCAGCCAGTACTACCTCGACCACGCCTACAAGGACACCGGCGTGGAAAACGTCGTGACGGCCGTGCTGGCGGCCTACCGGGGCTTCGACACCCTCGGGGAGGCAGTCGTCGTCTTCACCGCCGGGGTCGCGGTGGTCGCGGTGCTCAAACGGGAGGTGACGGCGTGAGCGACGCCCGACGGAGCCCGTACGTCGAGAGCACGATAATCATGACCACCGTGCGGGTCATCGCCCCGTTCGTGATGACCTACGGGCTGTTCGTGATGTTCCACGGCGCGAAAAGTCCCGGCGGCGGCTTCCAGGGCGGGGCCATCGTCGGCGCACTGGTGTTGATGCTCGCGTTCGCGTTCGGGGCCGACCCGACCCGCGAGTGGGTCAACCAGCGGGTCGTCGTCGGCCTGCTGGTCGTCGGCGTCGCTACCTTCGTCGGCATCGGCCTGGCGACGATGGCACTGCGGGGGAGCTTCCTCGAGTACGCCGTCATCGCGGGCGCGAAAAGCTCGAAGTACGCCATCGAACTGATCGAACTGGGGATCGGGGCCATCGTCTCGGGCGTCATCACGAGCCTGTTTTTCCTCATCGATGCGGGGTTCGACGTCGAGGCCGACGCGGCGGACGCGGGGGGCGAGACGCCGGAGGAGACGCCGGGAGAGCCGTCGTCGGGGGAGGTGGGGTCGTGACCGCAGTCGTCGACCTCCTTTTGACCCGGTACAACTACGTCGCCGTGGTGCTCCTGCTGGGGATCGGCGTCTACATGATCGGGGCCAGCGAGAACCTCGTCAAGAAGGTCATCGGAATGAACGTCTTCCAGACGGGCATCTTCCTGTTTTTCATGACGAGCGCGTTCGTCACGGGCGGGCACGTCCCGATCATCAAGGAGGGCGTCGAGCGGTACGTGAGTCCGCTGCCACACGTCCTGATCCTGACCGCCATCGTCGTCGGCGTCAGCCTGACCGCCGTGGCGTTGGCGCTGATCGTGCGCATCTACGCCGAGTACGGAACGCTACAGGAGGACGTCCTCCGGGAGATCCAGACCGATGAGTGAGAGCTACGCCGTGTTGCTGGTCGCGGTACCGATCCTCGGATCGATCGTTCCCCTGGCCGGGAGCCTCTGGCACGACCGCCTCGGGTGGCCCGTCGCGGTCGGGGTCTCGCTCGCTCACCTGGCGCTGGCGGCCGGCCTCGCGGTCGAGGTGTTCGCCGCCGGCACGGTCGTCTACGAACTCGGCGGGTTCGAACCGCCGTTCGGAATCGTCCTCGTGGTGGACGGCATCTCGGCGCTGGTCGCGTTGCTCGTCGGCGTCGTGTCCGCGGGCGTGCTCGCGTACGCGAGGCGTGCGGGGCCGCGCGGGAACTCGTTTTACAGCCTTTATTTGCTCCTGCTGGCGGGGCTGTCGGGGATGACCGTCACCGGCGACGCGTTCAACCTCTACGTGTTCCTGGAGATCACGGGACTGGCCGCCTACGCGCTGGTTGCGACCGGCGACCACGGCGGGGCCGCCGTCGCCGCCCTGAAGTACCTCATCATCGGCACGGTGGGTGCGTCGCTGTACCTGCTCGGGGTCGGGTACGCGTTCGTGGCCACCGGAACGTTGAACATGGCCGACCTCGCGGAGAAACTCGCGGCCGTCGGCTACACCTCGCCGCTGGTGCTGGCGAGTTTCGCCCTGGTGACCGTCGGGTTCGCGGTCAAGGTGGCCCTCTTCCCGCTTCACACCTGGCAGCCCGACGCCTACGCCGAGGCCCCCATCAGCGTGAGCGTGCTCATCTCGGCGCTGGTCTCGACCGTCGCGGCCTACGCGCTGGCGCGGCTGGTGCTGTCGGTCTACACCGTCGAATTCTTCGCCGCGGTCCCGACGGCCCGCACCATGCTCGTCGGGGCGGCCGCGATCAGCGTCGTCGCCGGGAGCGTCCTCGCGGTGTCACAGACCGACATCCAGCGAATGCTGGCGTACTCGTCTGTCTCGCAGTTCGGGCTGATCGTCGCCGCGGTCGGCATCGCCAACCGGGCGGCGCTGGTGGGCGCGGTCGTCCACCTCGTCGGCCACGCGGTCATGAAAGGTGGTCTCTTCGCCACCGCGGGCGTGGTCGAACGGACGACCGGCGCGCGGTCGGTCGACGAGTACGCGGGACTCGCGGAGCGTGCGCCCCTGGCGGCGGGCTGTTTCGCGGTCCTCGCGCTGGCGATGGTTGGGGTGCCGCCCGCGGTCGGGTTCGTCGGCAAGTGGTACATCGTCGTCGGGGCCGTCGAGGCCCAGCGGTGGGCCGTCGCGGCGGTGCTGGTCGTCTCGACGCTGCTGACGCTGGCGTACTTCGCCCGCCTCGTCGAGCGGATGTACTTCACCGAACCCGCGGTCGATGTCGGCGAACCCGCCGGCGGCGTGCCGACGGTCCCGGACGGCGGCCGCTCCGTCTCGACGGGCATGGTCGCGGTCGTCGTCGCGGCGACGGTCCTGGCGGCCACGCTCGGGTTCGCGGCCTCCGGTATCGAAGCGTTGCTCGAACCGACGCTGGCGGCGCTCGGGGTGATCTGACGTGGCCGAGGTCGCGTCCCTCCGGCCGCTGGCGGCGGTACTCGTCTCCGCGCTGGCCATCGTCCCGATCCTGCTCGCCCGGGACCGCCCGAACGTCCGCGAGGGAATCACCATGGTCGCCGCGCTGGCGAAGTTCGGCATCGTGGCCAGCATGGTCCCCGGCGTCCTCGCGGGCGAGGTGTACGTCACGCGACTTGGCACCCTGGCGACGGGCATCGAGGCGACCCTGCGGGCGGACACGCTCGGGTTGCTGTTCGGCCTGCTGGCGAGTTTCCTCTGGATCGTCACGAGCCTCTACAGCGTCGGCTACATGCGCGGGCTGGACGAACACGGCCAGACGCGCTATTTCGCCTCCTTCGCGGCCAGCCTCGCGGCGGCCGTCGGCGTCGCGTTCGCCTCGAACCTGCTGACGCTGTTCGTCTTCTACGAGTTGCTGACCGTCGCCACCTACCCGCTGGTCACCCACGACGAGACAGACGAGGCCCGCGCCGCCGGCCGGAAGTACCTCGCGTACACCTTCGGCGGCGGCGTCGCGGTGCTCGCGGGGTCGGTGCTGGTCTTCTGGCTGACCGGCACCACCGCGTTCGCGCCGGGCGGCATCGAGGGGCTGGCGAACGCCGATCCGGTTTACGCCCGGACGGCGTTCGTGCTGCTGGCGGGCGGATTCGGCGTCAAGGCGGCGCTGATGCCGGTTCACTCGTGGCTCCCCGACGCGATGGTCGCACCGACGCCCGTCTCCGGGTTGCTCCACGCGGTCGCGGTCGTCAAAAGCGGCGTGTTCGGCATCGCGCGGGTCGTGCTCGACGTGTTCGGACCGGAAACCGTCGGCGACCTCGGGATGGGGTTGCCGCTGGCGGTCGTGGCGGCGATCACGCTCCTGACCGCGAGCCTGATCGCGCTCCGGAAGGACAACCTCAAGCGGCGGCTGGCCTACTCGACCGTGAGCCAGCTATCCTACATCGTGCTCGGGCTGGCGCTTCTGGGCGACGAGGCGCTCGTCGGCGGGTTGCTCCACATCCCCGCTCACGCGTTCATGAAGCTCACGCTGTTTTTCTGTGCCGGCGCGATCCACGTCGAGACGCACACCGACGACATCAGCAACATGGCCGGCATCGGCGCGCGGATGCCCCTGACGATGGCGGCCTTCGGCGTCGCCTCGCTGGGGATGGCCGGCATCCCGCTGGTCGCCGGCTTCGTCAGCAAGTGGTACCTGCTGATCGGGGCGCTCGACGTCGGGGCAGCGGTCTTCGCGGTCGCACTTTTGATCTCGGGCGTGCTGAACGTCGCCTACTTCTGGCCCGTGGTCTACCAGGCGTTCTTCGAGACGCCGGACGACCACGACCGGAAGCCGCTCGTCTCGGGACCGATGGGCGGGCGGTTCGCCGGCGCGGGGGCGGTCCCCGACGGCGGCAAGGGCGAGGCGGGGGCGGACGGGCCGGACCCGGTCGAGGCCGACGCCGCGGCCGAGGCGGGAGGCCCGGACGCGGGGACGGTCGGCCGGCCCGCGACCGACGAGACGACGGACGGAACGGCCGCCGGTGACGAGCGGACGGGAACAGCAGACCGGGCCGAACAGTCCGACGACCACGCGGACGAACACGCCCACCACGGCGGCCCGCCGGCCGGGGGCTGGGAGTCGCGCAACTGGCTCGGGGCCGAGAGCACGTGGTTCATGCTCGGACCGATCCTGACGGCGATGGCCGGATCGCTGGCGCTCGGGATCGCGCCGCGGCTGTTCGTCTTCCTGCGGATCGTACAGGAAATCGTCGCCGGACTGGCGGGGGTGGCGGGCTGATGGCCGGGGGTGGGCCGCTGACCGCCGTCCCGCCGGGCGTCGCGGTCGTCGTCGGCGCGGCCGTCGCGGCGGCGCTCTCCCGGCGGGCGGCCCACGCGCTCGGCGTGGCGCTGACCGCCGGGACGCTCCTCTGGGCGCTCGTGGTCCCGGACGGCGTCTTCCTGTCGACGAACTTCCTCGGGTTCGAGGCGGTCCTGTTGCGCGTCGACGGCTTCTCCCGGCTGATGGCGATCATCTTCGGGCTGATCGGCGCGGCCGCGGTCGTCTACTCCTACGCCAGCGACGCCGACGGGATCCAGACGGCCTTCGCACTGTCGTACGTCGGGACGAGCGTCGGCGCGGTGCTCGCCGGGGACTGGCTGGCGCTGCTTTTCTTCTGGGAGCTGATGGCCGCCACGAGCACGCTTTTGATCTGGTACTACGGCGGGAAGGCGATCCGGGCCGGCTTCCGGTACGCCCTGTTGCACGGCATCGGCGGGAGTCTCGTGATGGCCGGGATCGTCTGGCACTACGACGCGGTCGGGTCGTTCCTGTTCTCGGCGGCCGACGGGATCACCGCGGGCGTCCCGGCGGTCCTCGTGGCGGTCGGCATCGGCGTCAACGTCGGCTTCGTCGGCCTGCACGCCTGGTTGCCGGACACCTCCCCCCGGCCCCACGTCGCCGCGAGCGTCTTCCTCTGTGTCTACACGACCAAGACGGGCGTCTACGGGATGTACCGGGCGTTCCCGGAGGGCCACCTCTGGATCGCCTACATGGGCGGAGCGATGGCCGTCTTCGGGGCCGGCATGGCGCTCCTGCAGGACGACATGCGGCGGCTCCTCTCGTACCACATCCAGTCACAGGTCGGCTACATGGTCGCCGGCGTCGGCATCGGCACCGCCCTCGCCACCTCCGGGGCGTTCGCCCACGTGTTCAACCACATCCTCTACAAGAGCCTGCTTTTCATGACCGTCGGCGTGGTCATCTACCGGACCGGCAAGGAACGGCTCAAGAAGGTCGGCGGCCTCTACCGGGAGATGCCGCTGACTGCGGTCACGTTCGGGATCGCCGCGCTCTCGATCGCCGGCTTCCCCGGGTTCAACGGCTTCGTCAGCAAGGGGATGGTAATCGGCGCGGCCCACAAGGAACACCTCGACGCGCTCTGGTGGCTGTTGATGCTCGGCGGCGTCGGAACGTTCCTCTCGTTTATCAAACTGGGCTACCACGCCTTCCTCCACGGCAAGTACGACGGCCCCGTGGCCGACGCGAACCGCGGCCAGAGCGTTGCGATGGTGGCCATCGCCGGCCTCTGTGTGATCTACGGCGTCTACCCGGACGCGCTGTTCGGACTGTTGCCCGGCACCAAGTCGTCGAAGTACGTCGCTCTTCCGGCGGCGGGCGCAAAGTACACCGTCTTCACGGTCGACCACCTCGTCGAGGGCATCGGTCTCGCTGTTCTCGGGGTGGCCGGGTTCGCCGTCCTCAAAAAGCCCCTTTCGAATGTGAGTGTCGTCCCCGACGTCGACGCCCTCTACAACCGCGTGGCCTTCTACGGGACACGCGGCGTCGTCGTGGGCGTGACGGAACTGTACGCGGCCGTCGACCGCGCGGTCGTCGCCGCCGCCCGAACTGTCGCCGGAGCGGTGCGCGACCCCGCGAGCGCCGTCACGGCCGTCGCCCGGCCGACGGACGGCGACCGGAGCGGAACCCCCGCGTCGCTCCGGGCGGGCATCGGAACGACTATCCTCGTGCTGGTGGTCGTCGTCGCCCTGGTCCTCGCGGCGCTGATGTGACCGCGATCCGAAACGATAGTTGCTCGATATTTTCCACGTCTTGCCACAAAGTATTCATGCGAGCATCGCGGGAAAAGGTCGGAGAGGGTCCGACGACGGCGGTAATATGTTGTTAATAGAACCGATTGATCGGTAGGCAGTTACTACGGCCGGCAGTAGGCTTTATAATAACCTACGTCATAGAGACAGGATACGCACGCTTCCCAAAACTGGCGCGGAAAGAACCAACCACCACTCCCACGCCAGTTCCGCCTACGATCGGGATGGATATAAATCCACTCCCGTTGGGTAGCGTGCGCTACCCTAACAATGGAACTACGACAGCTCTTCGATGACGACAACGCGGTCAGTCCGGTGATCGGCGTCATTCTGATGGTCGCCATCACCGTGATCCTGGCTGCAGTCATCGCAACGTTCGTGCTCGGACTGGGCGAGCAGGTCAGTAGTACAGCACCACAGGCGACGTTCTCGTTCGAATTCGAGAACACCTCGGACAACAGAGCCGGCAACCTCACCATAACCCACGACGGCGGCGATACAATCAAGACAAAGGAGCTCTACCTCCGGGGTCAGGATGCCGAAACTGGTGATATGTGGACAGATGGAACACCGGAGGAGAGCTTCAGTATCACCTGGTACGACCTGAACGCGGGCCAGGAAAGTCCGGACATTGCCGAAAACGAGATCACCGCTAGCAGCTCCGTCGGCGACGCCAAGGCCACTAGCGCCGGTGACTTCGCCGAAATCGGCATGTTCAGCAACGGCTCCGTCCGCGTCGTCTACCAGGCCCAGAAGGGCGACAATTCGGCCACCCTCGCCCAGTGGTCCGGTCCTGACGCCTGATGCGCCAGGCCCGGCCGCCGCGTAGCACGTAGTTTTTTACGCTGGTCGAAGTACCGCCGGCATGGACAGGCTCGCTGGCTCGCTCCGCGAAGCCCCGGTCGTCGAGAAGAACGGCTACCACTACTTCGTTCATCCGATCAGCGACGGCGTTCCGATGCTCGAACCGGGGTTGCTCAGGGAGATCGTCATCAGGATCATCAGGAAGGCGGAACTCGACGACGTCGACAAGATCGTCACCCCCGCCGCGATGGGAATCCACATCAGCACCGCGGTCTCGCTGATGACCGACATCCCGCTCGTGGTGGTGCGAAAGCGACAGTACGGCCTGGAGGGAGAGGTCGCGCTCTCGCAGGTCACCGGCTACTCGGAAAACGAGATGTTCGTCAACGACGTCTACGCGGGCGACCGCGTGCTCCTGCTCGACGACGTGCTCAGCACCGGCGGGACGCTCGACGCCATGACGGGCGCCCTAGAAGAGATCGGCGCGGAGGTCGTCGACGTCGTGGCGGTCATCAAGAAGGTCGGCGGGGAAAACCGGCTCGCGGGCGTCGGCTACGACGTCAAAACCCTGATCAACGTGGACATCGTCGACGGCGAGGTCGTAATTACCGACGAGCAGGGCGACGGCTGACCGCCGATCGGCGAGCAGCCGGCGACGCATCTCGAAACACCCGGAGTGGGTGATCCTCGCGTTCCTGCTGGTGATGGTCGTGTTCGGGACCGGCCTCGGGAACGTCTCGACTGATAGTGATTGTTGCGATTATTTTCGTGACCACGTCACGTGAACGGTTGGTTCGCGGGCTGAAGCCCACGAATTGTGACTTCTCGGCGATAAACATCCACCGCCGGGGCGCGGACCCGTCGGACTCGTTCGTCAGACGGGACGGCCGGGCCGACACACAGAGCCTGGTGACCGTGATCAGGTCACACGCCGAGCGCGACCCCGAGTTCCGGCGGCTGGTCGAGCGAAACGATCTGAACGACAACGGCATCCCGGACCGGAACCTGCGGGTGATCTACGACGCGCTCCTGTCCTCGCCCGCCCGCGGGCAGGCGCGGGAGTACATCACGGACGGCCGGAGCGCGACGCAGGTCGTCTACAGCGTCAGGGCCGACGCGACCCAGGCCGAGATCACCGCCGACGCGCGGGACGTGGCCGACCGGTACCGGTTCGAGGCGACCGCCACCGGATCGGTCGTCGTCTTCCAGGCCATCTCGGATCTGATCTTCGAGTCCGCGATCACGAGCCTCGGGGTGGCGCTGGCCGGGACCGCCCTCTTTTTGCTCGTGAGCTACTGGTGGCTGCTCGACCGGATATCGTATGGCGTCGTGAACCTGGTGCCCATCCTCGTGGCCGTCAGCCTCGTCGCCGGGACGATGCGGCTGGCCGGCATCCCGTTCAACGCCCTGACGGCGACCATCCTCGCGATCACTATCGGGCTGGGTATCGACTACTCCGTGCACGTCGTCCAGCGGTTCGCCGACGAGTTCGAACAGCAGGACCTCCCGACCGCGCTCGACAGGACGGTCCGGGGGACCGGCGGCGCGCTCGCCGGGAGCATGCTCACAACCGTCTTCGGCATCGGCGTACTCGTGCTGTCGCTGTTCCCGGCGATCGGCCAGTTCGGCCTGCTGATGGCCACGAGCGTGATCTACTCGTTTCTGACCTCGCTTGTGGTGTTACCGTCGGTGCTGGTGGTCCGGGATCGGTTGGTCGGCGAGTCCGGGTTCCGGGACGCGCTCCGGCGGGCGCGCGGCCGGCGGGCCGCCGGGGAGGACTAGTCGTCGACCGCGGGTTCGGTGTCGTGGTCGCCGGTCGTCGCCCCCGGGACGCTCTCGTCGGTGAGGTCGGCGTCCCGCCAGGTGCCCCGCCGGAAGTAGAGGAGAGCGGCGATACCGCCGAGGATGTTCGAGACGGTAAAGGACAGCCAGATGCCCGAGGACCCCATCAGGCCAGCCGCGATCCAGGCGACCGGCAGCCGCACGACCCCGACCACGAAGACGGCGATGGCCGCCGCGCTCAGCGTCTTGCCCGCGCCGCGGAGGCCGCCGGAGTAGGCACGCACGAGGCCGATGAAGCCGAAACTCGGCGCGACGAAACGGAGGAAGTCGGCGCCCACGGCCACGACCGCCGGGTCGTCGGTGAACAGGCCGGTGATCGGGGCGGCCCCGAACCAGGCCACCAGCCCGAGCGCGCCCAGGATCAGGAACATCGCCTTGGCCGCGAAGTGGTTGGTGGCCGCGGCCCGGTCGGGGCGGCCGGCCCCGATGTTCTGGCCGCTCATCGTCTCGACGCCCCGGTCGACCGCGATGGCCGGCAGGAAGATCACCGAGAAGACCCGGGTCCCGATGCCGAAGGCCGCGACCACCGTCGTCGGGAACATCCCCACGATGCCCAGCAGGATGTTCACCGACACCGCCCGGCCCGTGACCTCCACCGAGGCCGGCACGCCGATCCGGATCATCTTCCGGAAGTGACCCAGGTCGGGGACCATCTCGCCGAGCCGGATGCGGACGCCGCGGCGACCGCTGAACAGGATGGCGAGACCGACGATCATCGCCAGCCCGCGGGAGAATACGGTGGCGATGGCCGCCCCCTCGACGCCCAGTTCCGGGAACGGTCCCCACCCGAAGATCAACAGCGGGTCGATGACGATGTTGAGAATCACCGTTCCGAGCATGACCAGCATCGGCGTGATCGTGTCGCCGTAGCCCCGCATCAGCGAGATGAACACGAAGAAGCCGAACATGAACACCAGCCCCATGGAGACGATCTGCATGTACGCCGTCGCGCCGGGCAACACCGCCGGGGATGCCCCCAGCAGGCGGAGCAGGTCCTCGACGAAGAGGTAGCCGAGCGTCCCCAGCCCCAGCGAGACCAGCACCGCGAACGTCATCGTCTGGGAGGCCGCGAACTCGGCTTCCCGCGGTTCGTCGGCCCCGGTGTGCTGGGCCACGAGGACGCTCCCCGCCACGGAGACGCCCATCCCGAGCGCGAACAGCAGAAAGACCAGCGGGAACCCGAAGCTGATCGCGGCCAGCGCCTCCGTGCTGTACCGCCCCAGCCAGAAGGTGTCGGCGAGGTTGTACGCCGTCTGGAGGAGGTTCGTCACCACGATCGGCAAGGAGAGGTAAAACAGCGGCCCGGCGATGCCGCCCGACGTGAGGTCGACCTCCTCGCGGCTCTTGAACAGGCTCATGCGGGGTCCTCCTCGCCGTCGCTCCCGTCACCACTTCCGCCGTTCTCGCTCTCTCCGTCGGGGTCGGGGTCGGGGGCGAGGTCTCCGTCACCGTCGCTCCCGGCGGTATCGGCGCGTTCGGGCTCCCGGCCGTCCCCGGCGACGAGGGTCTCGGTGACGTAGGCGACGAGCCGCGACCGCGTCTCGTCGATGGGCGCGCCGACCGAGACGTGGCGGGTCTGCGCGCCGTTTATCACCGTGACGACGAACGACGCCGTCTCGTCGGGGTCGACGTCGCGGAAGACGCCCGCCTCGATGGCCTCGGCGACGGCCTCGCGGACCGTCTCGTGGAGCAGGTCGTCGAACGCCTCGAGTTTCTCGCGGTAGGCCGGCTCGTAGGGAGCCTGCGCTTTGAGTTCGAGGACCGCGGTCCGGAACTCCCGGTCGGCGTCCCGCCGGGGCGGCGAGAGGGCCACGTCGATGGTTCCGACCAGCCGCTCGACCGGGTCGCCCCCGGCGACCGCCAGCGACGAGACGAACTCCTCGTAGAGGTGGTCGAGAAAGGCGAGCAACAGGTCCTGTTTCGTGTCGTAGTGGTAGTGGAGGGCAGCCTTGCTGAGATCGGACTCGTCGGCGATGTCCTGCATCGTCAGGTCGGCGTAGCCGTGCCTGCACAGCGCCCGGTAGGTCGCACAGAGGATCTCCTCGGCGGGCGTGTCGGGGTCGGCTGGTTCGGTGTCGCTCATCGGAGGGCAGCTACACTAACTGACCGGTTAGTCAGGTATGTAGGTTCCGACATCGGGCGACGCGGCAGATTTAAGAACACCGGTCTGATGGGCAGGGCATGCAGTTCCGGTCGGCTCTCGGGCGGAGTTTCGTCGCCAGGGTGGTGCTGGTCGCCCCCCTCGTGATCACCGTCTACGCCATCCGGTTGTTGGTCGGCCGACGAGCAGGACGACGAGCGTCGCCGCTCCCCGCGTGATCACCGTCTACGCCATCCGGTTGTTGGTCGGCTGGGTCGGCGGGCTGATCGACCCGATCGTGGCGGGGACGCGGCTCGCCCAGTACACGGCCAACATCGAGGTCGTCGGGCAGTAACGGTCGTTCTGATCGTCGTCGCGGTGACGGTACTCGGGTTCCTGGCCAGCGTCGGCCCGGCCAGTGGTTGTTCGGACGCCTGGGCCGCGTCGTCGCCTTCGTGCCGCTGGTCAGCGTGATCTACCCCAGCGTCCACCAGGTCGCGCGGGCCGCTCGTCGACCGGGAGAACCACGACGAGAGCGTCGTGCTCGTCGAGTACCCGCGCGATGGGGTCTACTCGCTGGGATTCCTCACCGCGGAGGGACCGGAGCCGGTCGCGTCGCTGGCCGGCGGCGAGGTGCGGAACGTCTTCCTGCCGAACAGTCCGAACCCGACGGCCGGCCGGCTGGTCGTGGTGCCTGCCGACCAGGTCCACGAGGTAGACATCAGCGTCGGGCGGGGGTTCCGCCTGCTCGTGACGACCGGGATCGCCGAGGAGCAAAGCGAGGTGGCGGCGCTCCGGGACGGGAACGAGACCGGCGGTAGCGGTCCCCCGGCGGTGGCCGCGTCGGGACTCGTCCCGGAGGCGATTTACATGTACGCCGAGTCCCACCGGGTCGGCTGGCGGACGTTGCCGCAGTTGTCACACTCGATGCGGCCCATCGCGTCCATGGCGTTTGCCAGCCGGTCACACCGGGTGCAGTAGTAGCCGTACCGGTCCTCCCGGTCGGGATCGGAGTAGACGACGTGGAACGGCGAATTCGACCCCTGTTCCTCGTCCGAGATGTCGACGTACACCGTGTCCCCGCGGTCCGTGACGACCGTCCGGAGCTGGGCCGGGTCGCTCTCCAGGTAGATGTTCTCCAGGTAGGTGCGGCCGTCGATCTCGACTTCCTCCTGGTCGACGTACTCGAAGCCCTGGGACTCGTAGAAGGCGTTGCCGGCCTGGTTGTCCTCCAGGACCCGCCCGCGGAGGTACGCCGCGCCCATCTCGTCGAGACGTTCGCGCGCGCGCTCGAACAGTTCCTGTCCCAGCCCCTCGCCGCGGTGGTCGGGGTGGACGTGGAGCCAGTGGAGGTCGCCCTCCTCGCCCTCGGCGACGACGACTGCCTGGCTGAACCCCACCACCTCGTTTCCGCGCTCGACGACGAGCACCAGCACGTCGTCGTCCCGGATCGTCTCCACGAACGACTCCCCCGAGTACCACTGTCTGACCGCGCTCTCGATGGTTTGCGGGCTGAGCGAGTAGGAGGCTTCCAGCGAGCGTTTGGCGATCCGGCGCAGTACGTCGCGGTCGTCCGGCGAGGCTTCCCTGATGTCCATACAGAAAGGATGTACAGGCTGGGGCATAAATTTGCAGCAAACTTCTTTCGCACGGGCGCGCAACTGGACGGGTCCGGGGTCGACGGCCGGACAACCGAACGCGCGGGCACGCGGGGTTGTCGTAACGCTAAAGAACGTATCGCGCTGTCTTTACTGTAAGATGAACATCGAACGTTGCGACAGGAGGTGGTTCCGTGGGCGTCGAAATCCGTGAATCGCCCGTCTCGGACGCCGAGTTCGAGGAGATGAAGGGGTTCGTCCGCGACTACCTGGCGGCCAGCGTCGAAAACGAGGGCGAAGGCGGCCGGATGCGCTGGTACCCCTGGCACTCGGCGGAGTACCGGTTCAACCACATCCTCAACGTCGTCTCGCTGGCCGAGAGGATCGCCCGCCGGGAGGGCGCGAACGTCGACGTCACCCGCGTGGCCGCGCTGTTCCACGACATCGCCAAACTCGAAGCAGACCAGGACGTTCACGCCGAGGCGGGCGCGCGCATCGCCCGGGAGTACCTCGAAACCCACTGCGACTACCCCCGCTCGTTCGTCGAGCAGGTGTGCGACGCCATCGAGGACCACTCCTACCAGGGGCCGCTACCCGACCTGCCGCTGGAGACGCGCTGTCTCATCGAGGCCGACCTGCTCGACAAGGTCGGGGCCAACGGGACGGCGCTGATGCTGTTGCGGATGGGCTACGAGTCGCGCACCCACATGGACGCCGCCGAGATGATCGGGCGGGTGCTCGAACGCGGCCGGGACGCCGCAGACCGGGTCGAGAGCGACACCGCCAGCGACATCGTCCACCGCCGGCTCAAGCGCGTCAGGTGGTTCCAGGAGTGGCTCGTCGCCGAGGTCGCGGAGATGGGCGAGGACGGGGCCGTCGATGAACCCCCCCGGATGGACGGCCTCCGCGAGGACTAGAGCAGCGTCTCCGCGGCGTCCGACAGGAACAGCAGGCCGAACCCCCCCAGGACGGCCGCGCTCAGGTACGCCACCGCCGGCGCGAGCGCGTCGACCCGGCGACCCGCGGCCACCAGCGTCGCCGGGAACCCCGTCACCCACGCGAGGATGCCCGCGAAGAAGCCGACGATCAGCGCCGGACTCCCCGTCCGGACGACCAGCACCCCGGCCAGGTCGCCGCCCACGTAGGGGGCCGTCGCCAGCACGTCCACCGTCCCGGGTTCGAGCATGCCGATCCCGACGGTCAGCCAGAAGACGATCTGGTAGGGGTTGGTCAGCGCCAGCACGAACGCCTTCCGGAACCCCCGGGTGGCCGCCGCGTTCTCGGGCGCGTCGCCGCGGAAGGTCCTGCTGGCCTCGGTCGCCGCCCGGTACGCGAAGTACAGCATCAGCAGGCCGCCGACGCCGACCATCACGCCCCGGACGACCGGGTACGACCCGACGAACGCGACGACGCCGAAAAGCGACAGCAGGAAAAAACAGAAGTCGGCCGACATCGCGCCCAGACCCGCCAGAAAGCCCGGCAGCCACCCCCGGAGGACGCTCTCCTCGGCGATGATCGCGTTCATCGGCCCCGGCGGGGCCGCCAGCGCCAGCCCGAAGAGGACACCGGCCAGTGCCGTCGTCGCGGTCCCGGCGAGTGCCATCGTCGCCGTCTCGGGACGGCCGCCGTGAAAGCGTGTCGGTACCGACCCGCGGACCCGGGAACTGGGGTCGCGGGACCTCTCCCGGTACGAACAGGTCGGGCGTGCGTCACTGAAGGCTACCCGTCCGGGAACCGTACGCACGGGTATGCACTGGCAACGACGGCGCGACCTCGAGGGCGGCAAGGAACTCGGCGTCTGGCTGCTCGTCGACGACGGGCGCGTCGAGCGCGAACTCTACGTCGAGTCCCACGAGTACCGCGGCGGCGGCTTCGACGTCTACACGGCGACACCCGACGACGAGTGGAGCCACGAGGGGACCTTCGAGTCGCGGGCGGACGCGTTCGAGCGCGCGCTCGAACTGCTCGACGACAGCGACCACCCCCTCGAAGCGGCCGGCTGACCGCGGTCGCTAGACGCCCTGGCCCATCAGGTGGCTCCGGAGCACGTCGTCCTCTTTGCCGCCGGCGGCGGGGTTGACGAGCACGACGACGTCGTCCTCGCCCAGGTCGCCCCGGTCGGCCAGCGTCCAGGCCCCGGCCGCCGCGACGCCGCCGGTCGCGCCCACCTCCGGGCCCTCGTGGGAGGCCACAGAGACCGCACTCTCCAGGATGTCGGGGTCCTCGCTCGCGACGGCCCCGCCGTCCGTCTCCCGGAGGGCCTCGAACACGCAGCGGCCGCCGGCGGGGTCGGGCACCTCGACGCCGCCACAGATAGTGTCGGGCGTCTCCCACTCCGCGGGGGCGTTCCGGCCGTCCTCCCAGGCCGAGACGACCGGCGCACACCCGTCGGCCTGGGCGGCGTACAGCGACGGGAGCGTTCCGGTCAGCCCGGCCGCGCGCAGGTCCCGCGCGCCCAGGTATCCTCCCACGAGGCCGACCCCGTGCCCGACGGGGTAGATCACGGCGTCGGGGACCGTCCAGTCGAGTTGCTCGACGACCTCGAACAGCAGCGTCTTCGCGCCCTCGTGGCGGTAGGGCGTTTCGAATGCCGCCACGGAGTGCCATCCGGCGTCGGCCCGCGCGTCGGCGAAGGCCGCGGCCGCGTCGGGGTAGCGGCCGCCGACGACCGACATCTCGCCGCCGTGGACGTTCACCATCGCCTTGTGGACGAACGGCGACCGCGAGGGGACGAACGCCCGCGAGTCCAGCCCCGCGCGGGCGGCGTAGGCCGCCGCCGACTGCGCGCCGTTGCCCGTCGAGGGCAGTGCCACCTCGGTCGCGCCCGTTCCGGCGGCCGCGGCGACCGCCAGCGCCATCCCTCTGTCGGCGAGGCTGCCCGTCGGGTTCGCGCCCTCGTCTTTGACGTGGACGCTCCCGACGCCGAGTTCGTCGGCAAGCGACGGGCACGCGACCAGCGGCGTCGTCCCCTCGTCCATCGACACCGCGGCGTCGGCGGGGAACGGCAACAGGTCGGCGTACCGCCCGATCCCGTCGAACCGCCGGTCGGCCAGCGCGTCCGGCGAGCGGGGGACCGCGTCGTGGTCGTAGTCGTACCGGGGCGCGAGGGGACCGTTGCAGTCGGGGCACTGCGCCGCCGGCGGATCGACGGCGGTGTCGCAGGCGAGACAGCCGAGGCCGCGAAACGCCGGTGTCGTCTCCATGGCCGGGAGGTCGGGATCCCACGGACTAATCGCTGCCGTCTCCCGGCGGCGACCGCCGACGCCGCACGCGACGCGTTCGGTGCCTTGCTGGCAGGAACAACCGGGTCGTCGCCCCGGCCGGCAAGAACAGCCGTTTTGTGGCGGGCGTGCGAACGCGTGGCTATGGCAGACACCGTCGTCGTCGGTGGCGGGCTGGCGGGGCTGGTCGCGGCCCGCCACCTCGCCGAGCGCGGGGCGGACGTGACGCTGTTCGAGCGCCGCGAGGAGGTGGGCGGGCGCGTCCGGTCGGTCCACGAGGAGGGGTTCACCTTCGACCGGGGGTTCCAGGTGCTGTTCACCGCCTACCCGGCGGTCCGGCGGGAACTCGACCTGGACGCGCTGGACCTGCGGTACTTCTCGCCGGGCGCGACCATCGCGGGGCCGGACGGGCGGTCGGTACTCTCGGACCCGCTCAGGGACCCGGGGTCGGCGGTGGAGACGCTCCTGAACCGGGAGGTCCGGCTGACCGACAAGCTCCGGGTGTTCGCGCTCCAGCGCGAACTCGGCCGGACCGACCCCGACGCCATCTTCGAGGAGAACGGCCGGACGATCCGGGAGTTCCTGGCCGGCCGCGGGTTCTCGCGGGCGTTCGTCGAGCGGTTCGCGGCCCCGTTCTACGGCGGGATCACCCTCGACCGGTCGCTGTCGACCGACGCCGGCGTCTTCCGGTACACGTTCAAGATGCTCGCGGAGGGAGAGACGGCGATCCCGGCCCGCGGGATGGGGGCGATCCCGGACCAACTGGCCGCCCGGGCCGAGCGTGCCGGCGCCGACGTCCGGACCGGAACGCCCGTCGCGGATCTCCGGGCCGAGGAGAGGGAGGAGGAGGTGACCGTCAACCTCGGGGGCGAGACGGTCGTCGCCGACGCCGCCGTCGTCGCGGCCGACCCGCCTGCGGCCGGGGAACTGACCGGCGTCGAGGGGGTTCCCACCGAGGGCAAGGGGTGTATCACCCAGTACATCGCGCTCCCGTCGCGGGGCGAACTCGACACGGGACGGAAACTGTTGCTGAACGCGGGCGGGACCGACCCGAACCAGGTCGCGCCGCTGTCGGCCGTCGCACCCGAGTACGCGCCCGAGGACCGCCTGCTCGTGAGCGCGACGTTCCCGGGAGCGCGCGAGGAGAGCGACGACGAACTGGCCGAGCGGGCGGTCGAGACGCTGGCGTCCTGGTACCCGGAGCGGCGCTTCGACGGCGCGGAACTCCTGCGGACCGACCGGATCGAGTTCGCACAGTTCGCCCAGCCGCCGGGGTTCCGGGCGTCGCTGCCGGCCGTCGACGCCCCCGACGGTCCGGTCGTGCTCGCCGGGGACTACACCCGCTGGTCGTCGCTCCAGGGAGCCATGGAGAGCGGCCGAATCGCCGCCGACGCCCTGGCCCTGGCGTCTCCGTGACTACAGCAGGTCCCGGAACTCGCCGAGCGGCGGGAATTCGAGCGTCTCGTCGGCGGCCTCGTCGCGGACGACCGGCCGAAGCGCGTCGGCGTCGGCGACCAGCGGCGACTGGAAGTCGCCGGCGGTCATGCCGTTGACCGTCGCGCCCGGGGCCAGGCGGGTAAAGGCCGGCAGCATCAGCAGGTCAGCGCCGCCGCCGACGCCCTCGCCGGCGAGGTAGCACGGCCGCTTTTGCCCCTCGATGGTGATCGCGGGGTGGTCGTGGCCGACGACGAACAGGTCGGCGTCCGCGTCCGGTCGCTCGTGGCCGTGACAGACGACGGCGTCGCCGACGCGGTAGGCGGGCGCAGTCGGGCCGTCCCAGACGGCATCGAGCATGGCGTCGTGGTTGCCGGGCGTCACCACCGGGCGCGCGCCCGCTTCGCGGAGCAGGCCCCTGATCTCCGCGAGCGTCTCCTCGACGGTCCGGGGAACCGACCCGAACGAGTGGAGCAGGTCGCCGGCGAAGACGACCTCGTCGGGGTCGAACCGGTCGAGCAGTGCGGCCAGCCGATCCGCGAGGTCCCGGCGTTCCCCCAGCGGGAACTCGACGTTCGAGGCGGCCGCCCGTCCCAGGTGGAGGTCCGCGACCACGAGCGCGCCGTCCAGATAGGCCGCGCGGTCACAGAACGCCGCGTCCATGCCCCGACAGTCGGTCCCCGAGTAGCTTAGGGGTGGCGTCCGACGGCGGACTGTCGAGCGGATCGAGCGACATCACTGCCGAGTGGGTCGAACGTCGGCACGCCGATGCAGACGAGACGAGTGTCGGCGCGCCGGCACGGCGGGCTTTATGTCGCAGGGTTTCCTGTGGGCGCATATGGTCGACGTCCTGGAGAACAAGCGCTCCGCGACCCGGTTCCGGATTCTGGTCGAGATCGCGGACCGCCAGCCCGCGGTCAGCCAGGGCGAGATCGCCGAGGCGGTGGGGGTGACCAGCCAGGCAGTCAGCGAGTACATCCGCGAACTCGTCGACGAGGGGTTCGTCGAGAAGGAGGGCCGATCCCGCTACCGGATCACCAAAGACGGCGTCGACTGGATCTTCCAGGCCGCGACCGACGTCCGCCGGTTCGCGGACCACGTTACCGAGGACGTGCTGGGCAGCGTCCAGGAGGACGCCGCCGTCGCCACCGGCCGGATCGAGGAGGGCGAGACCGTCTCGCTGTCGCTGTCCGACGGCCTGCTCCACGCCGCGCCGGGCGGCGAGGGAACGGCCACGGGCGTGGCCACGACGAGCGCCGACGCCGGCGAGGTGGTCGGCGTCACCGGCTTCGAGGGAGTCATCGACCTCGATCCGGGGCACGTCCGCGTCCGCCAGGTGCCGCCCGTCCGCTCGGGCCCGGTCGAGGACACCGACGATCTGGCGGCCGACTGCGCGGACGCCGACCTCGTGGCCGCCGCGGGCGTCGAGGCGGTCGTCGCCCTCCGGGACGCCGGCGTCGAGAACGTCGTCGCGTTCGCGCCCGGCGAGGTCGCCGCCGACGCCGCCAGCCGGGGGCTCGACGTGGTCGTGGTCGCCACCACCGACAGCGTCGGCCGGGTCACCGACGCGCTCCGGGAGACCGATGTCGCCTACGAGGTCACGTGACGCGGGTGGACGGGAAATCGTCGTGAGATGCGGGAAGAATTTTCAACTTTCACGCCCGGATTTCCCTCGCGGATTTCGAAGTCGACAATCGGCGGGGAGAGGGCTACGAAATCGACGTGGTGCGGACGGTGAGCAACCTTCTGGAGGTAGTGCCAGTCGTGCCGCCGGTCCACGAAGAGGCTATCCTCGCCGCGGCGGCGTTTATCGACGAACACGGATTGACGCCGTTCGACGCACTGCACGCGGGGATCGTCGCTGCAAGAGTAGTCACGACGCGTCCCGTTTGGCGGTCGTGTAGGCTTCGCGGACGCGCCTGAACGTCTCCCGGTCCCCGCCGTGGTCGGGGTGGACTTCCTTTACTTTCTCGCGGTAGGCCCGCTTGATCTCGGGGAGCGTCGCGCCGGACGGAACCCCCAGGATTGCGAATGCGGCCTCGCGTGCGTCCACGCGGTCGTCGCCGTCGAGGCTGACCTCGGGAGTTTCGAACGGCAGGCGACCACCGAGCTGGAAGCCCGGCAGCTCGTGTTCGACGAGTACGGGGACGGTGTCGGAGCGTTCGATCCGGTAGTAGGCGCGGGGGTCGAACGTGATCGCCACGTCGCGCTCGGGGAGGAAGAAGGCGACGTGCTGGCCCTCGACGAAGTGGCGCTCGGCGTACGGCTCGCCGATGGCGTCGAGATACTGCCGGATTTCCGCCCGCCTGCGGGAATCGCCGGTCAGGCGGTCGTCCGCGTCCGTCGACCCCGAGGGGAACCGCCGGACGAGGGCGTAGAACAGCCCCGCGAGGGCGACGCTTATCGCGCCGCCGAGAACCGCCCCGCGAATCAGCCAGTCGGGGAGTGTCGCG
The DNA here is from genome assembly GCA_003021105.1 of Halobacteriales archaeon QS_1_68_17. Lineage (GTDB taxonomy): Archaea > Halobacteriota > Halobacteria > Halobacteriales > Haloarculaceae > QS-1-68-17. Next base: position 261 of record PXRG01000020.1, on the reverse strand, counting down.
CCCGAGAACACGCGTCCACGTAGCGGCCGTTCGGTAAAGAATCTCCCGGACAGCCGGTCGACCTGCGAAGAGACGCCGCCCGTCGGCTGGCCTTCCGGAGGACCTCTGTCAGTCGACCCGCTGGCGGACCTCTGTCAGTCGACCCACTGGCGGACCTCTGTCAGTCGACCCACTGGCGGAACTCTGTCAGTCGACCCACTGGCGGAACTCTGTCAGTCGACCCACTGGCGGAACTCTGTCAGTCGACCCGCTGGCGGAACT
>PXRG01000019.1:47484-75902 GCA_003021105.1 Halobacteriales archaeon QS_1_68_17 | reverse complement strand
TGTCAGTCGACCCACTGGCGGAACTCTGTCAGTCGACCCGCTGGCGGAACTCTGTCAGTCGACCCACTGGCGGGGCATTATCAGCCGATGTACCGGAGGTCTTCCTCGGAGGCGGGCGCGCCCTGTTCCATCTCCTGGATCTTCCGGACGACCTCCTCCATCTCGTCGGCCCGCTCCTCCAGCGAGCCGAAGTCGACGTCGAAGCCGACCACCTCGCGGAGCACCTCCAGGACGGCCTGGGCGCTCTTGGGGTCGACGAGGTAGCCGCTGGTCTCGCCCATCAGGCAGGCCGCCTCCAGGCCGCGGCGCTCGCCCAGGCCGAGCAGGAGGCCGCTGACACCGACGATCCCGCCCGCGGGTTCGGCGTCGCGGAACTCCACGCCGTAGCCTTCCAGTTCCGTCAGCAGGTCGTCGGTGGTCGCGGCCCCGAGCACGTCGTACTCCTCGATGAGTTCGCCCGTCGGGACGCCGCCGAGCGCGTAGACCCGCTCGACGCCGAACGCCTCGGCCACGTCGAGGAACGTGGCGGTCAGCCCGTAGTGGCCGGCGTTGTCCTGGGCCTGGTGGTCGCCGGTCAACAGGAGCAGGTCGCGGTTTTCGGCGTGGACCGCGTGGAACTCCGCGTTGGCCAGTTCGGTGTGGCCGTCCGCGACGCTGACCTGCGGGGGGAATTGCGTCGAGTACACCCGGCGGACCGGCTCGCTGTCGAGTTCCTCCAGCAGGTGCTCGGCGGCGAGTTTGCCGACGTGACCGACGCCCGGCAGCCCCTCGATCAGCACCGGCTCCCGGAGGTCGGGGTCGGCGAGCTCCTCGATTTCGTACTCGTCCATGCCCTTACTGGCGGTTGCGGCGCTTAATAGCGCGTCGATATTCCCCGTAGGGGTCCGCGGGGTCGAACGGCGCTGGGGCACTGTTGACGGCGGGTTCGCCACACTCCGGGCAGGTGTCGCCGAGCGTGTACACTGGCCGGTCGTGGCGCTCGCGCCACGCGGCACAGACCCGGATGTCGGCTTTCATCGCCGGCCTACTCCTCGTCGCTGGTCCGCTCGCGGTGGAAGTCGGCGCTGCCGCCGCGGTCGGCGATGGCGGCCTCGGCCCGGCCCGCGCTCGCTTCGAGGTGCGACTCGGCGGTCTTGTAGTCGGGGGCACGGACCTCGATGCGGTACTCCGGTGCGCCGACGTAAGTCACCTCCAGGTCGACCTCCTCCGGGATCTCGCCGTTGCCCTCCGCCGCCTGGAGGGCCTCCTTGATCGCGTCGACGCCGTCGGGGGACGGACACCGGAGGTCGACGTAGCCCGTGACGTTGACGTACGGCACCGAGACGTTCTCGCGGGCGGTCTCGACGACGGCCTCGATTTCGGACTCCGAGAGGTCGGTGTCGGCCAGCGCCTCGGACCCGTGGATGGCCGCCTGCTCGAAGCCGTCGTACATCGAACCGAACCCGGCGAGGAGTTCGTTGGCGATGGCGGCGTATTTCTCGTCGGAGACGTCCTCGCCGAAGGCGATGGCCATCCAGTTGTCGGCCTTCTGTTCGTTCTTCCACTCCTGGATCTTCTCCTTGCGCTGGTGATCGTTGACGTCCTTCAGCGAGAGGTCGATCTGCTGGGACCCCTCGTCGACCTCCAGCACCTTGGCGACGACGCGTTGGCCCGTGTTGACGTGGTCGCGGACGTTCTTGATCCACCCGGAGGCGACCTCGCTGATGTGGACCAGCCCGCGCTTGTCCTCGTACTGGAGCAGGTCGACGAAGACGCCGAAGTCCTCGATCTCGTCGACCCGCCCGACGACGAGTTCGCCCGGTTCCGGCCAGCCGCTGTATTTCATCGTGCCTCGACGGTCTCGGTGATCTCGCCCTCGATCCGTGCCTTCCCGCCGGTCGGCTTCGCCAGCGTGTGCCCGCAGACCGCGCAGGCGACCTCGGACGACGCCTTCCCGAAGGCGACCTGTTCGTTCTCGCAATCCGGACACTGGACCCGGTAGAAGCTCCCCGCCATGGTCACTCCTGGAACTCGAGGCGACCGGCGCGCCATCCCTCTCGGAGGTGGGCCTTGCCACACTCCGAGCAGCGGTACTTCAGGTCCGTCTTCTTCGTCGGCTTGTCGCCGCCGGGCACCTTCGAGAACTTCCCCTTGTTCCCGATCCCGCTGCCGCGGCGTTTCCGCTGGCGGTCGTTGACCTTCTTCATTCCTGACGAACGGCCGCTCCGGACCTTCTCGACCTCGTGTTCGTTGTGTTCGTTGCAGTGTGGACAGTAGGTGTTGAACCGGCGTGGCATCTGCATAGATATCGACCTTGCCGCGGGGTTGGATGTGGGCGCTTAAATTCCGTTTGGTTTGCCTCCCGCCGCCGCGGCTGGCTTCGACGTTGTTTCTCTCGCCGCCGGGCACCGCGCTTCGACGCCCCCGCCGGCGCGTCGCGCTCGTCGCCGTCCGCCCCCGCGAACCCCTTCGAAGCCCTTAATTGGGCATCACGCGAACCGGCGCGCATGAAGAAGCTCGTGATCCACGGCGACCCTGGCATCCGGAAGAACGCCGTCATCGAGTACGACGACGAGGAGTACGTCTGTTTCGGCGTGACCCGCCAGGGCGACTACCACGGACCGGACCGGCTACAGATCTGGTGTACGGTCGGCTCCGAGGACGAACGCGAGACCTACCAGCGCCGGGAGTACATCCCGATGCACCTCGAGACGATGTCCGCCGACGCCGAGGCCATCGAGGTCGTCGAGAGCGAGTAGCGACGATAGGCGGTCAGCGGTCGGGGAGTTCGGACTGGTCGACGCGGTAGATGGTCACCGCGTCGAACTCCTCGGCGACCGTGATCCCGGGAATCCCGCCGAACCGGACGTTCCCGTACGCCGTTCGTTCGCGCGGTCCCACGTAGATGTACTCCACGTCGTATTTTTTCAGGAGTCGCACCTGCTCCCACGCCGCCCCCTGGTAGATGGTTTCCACGTCGCGGACCCGGTCCCGGTAGACGTCGCGGCCGCGGTAGCCGACTTCGTGGTTCCAGCCGGCGACAGTGGGAATGCCCGTCAGACTCGCTGGCGCGTTCGTCCACTGGTAGATGTTGGTTCCCGGCGCCGAGACCATGTTCGGCTGGCCCTCGCGGCGATCCAGCCACTCGATGGCCGGAGCCTCGTCCGGGTGGTCGAGCGCCACGAACGCCAGCGCGTCGAGAGACGGCTCGCCGGTCCGGGGCTCCCGCCCGAACTGGTCCGCGGTCGCCAGCCCGGCGTAGATCGACGTCGAGACCACGAGCATGGCAGCCAACACCCGGAAGCCGGTCCGCCAGCGCCCGCCGGACAGCCCCAACTCCAGGTCGGGGCCGTGTCGCCACACGAGCGTCGACAGCGCCGCGCCCGCGGCGAGACTCCAGAGGACCCACACCTGGCTGTATGTCTTGAAGACGGTGTTCATCCGCTCCGGGCCGGCGTTTTCCTTGACGTAGGCGAACTCGACCAAAAGCACCAGCCCCGCGCCCGCGACGAACAACACCGTCTCGAACCCGGGAACGTCCGGGCCGACCCGGCCGACGCCTCCGGTCCCCGTCCCCGTCCCCGTCCCGCCGTCGGGTTCGGCCGAGGCGGCCGCGCCGGTCCCAGACCCGTCGCGGTCGCTCGCCGCCGTCGGCACGGCGGCGACCGCTCCCGGACGTGCCGTCCGGAGCAACGCCCAGCCGACGACGATCAGCGCGCCGAGCAGCGCCACCCCGGTCGCGCCGACCAGTGCCGCGATCGCCACCAGCAGACAGAGCACGATGCCCACCCGTTCGGGGTCGTCGATCCGGGGTAGCGAGAGCCGCGTCAGGTAGACGACGAACACGAGCAGGAAGGCCCCGTGGACCAGCAAGAGCCCGCCGAGCGAACTCCGGGAGGGGAACAGACTGACGCTCCGCCCGCTGGCGGTCCCGAGCCAGAACGGGACGCTCCAGACGACGCCGGCCGCGACGACGGCCGCGGCGACGGCGCCGGCCACGACGATCCGGCGGAGTTCGCCCAGCGGGCGACTCCCCTCCCCCGGGAGGCGATCGGCCACGCTCCGGGGAAAAAGCGTCGCCGGCGGTGCCGGGGCCGAGCCGACGGCCAGGAACGTCAGCCCGGCGACCGTCGGGAAGGTCCAGGTGTTGACGACCGCGAGCAGCCCCCCGACCGCGGGAACTGCGCCGAAAACGAGCGCCCTGCGACGCCACCGCCGGCCGGCGGGCGTCAGGGAGTAACTGAACAGCAGGCCCGCGGTGAAAACGAGCAGCGGCGTGCTCATCATGTGGGCGTGGAGGTCGCCGTTGAGCCAGGCGAACAGGGGGAACTCGTTGATCGTGCCCTCGATGACGCGGCTGGCCGTCCAGTAGTGGAAGTGCTCGGGGCCCCTCGCCAGCCGTTCGAGTTCGATGCCCGCGACGCCGGCCACCGCCGTCGCCACCCCGTCGGGTGCGAGCCAGAGGAGCAACCGGCCGGGCGTCGAGAGGTTGCTGGCGATGCCGACGAAGAAGGCCCCCAGTGCCCCGGCCGATCGCCGCGGCGTCCCGAGGCGGTCGCCGAGCGCGCCCGCCAGCCCGTAGATGGCAGTCACGAGGGCGGCGTAAAAGCCCGCCAGCGCGAGGTTGTAGGCGAACCGCGCCTCCGTCCCGGCGAGGCGGGTCAGCAGAGACGCGATCATGTGGCCGCCGTAGTAGTACTGGACGGGTTCGCCCGCGAACCACATGTCCTCCGGCGGGAGACTGCCGGCCCGGAGGAGCGACTTCAACAGCCCGAAGTCGAGGAACTTCTCGCCCCCGAGGGGCGTGACCGCGGGGTCGAACGCCCCGCCAGCGACCAGCAGGGCGACCCCGACCCAGGGGGCGGCGGCGAGTGAGACGTGACCGACCCAGTAGCCGACGACCCCGAGGACGGCCAGCGCTAGCGCGATCGACAGGCCGGCCCCGCGGTCGGCCAGCCGCGGAAACGCGAGCGCCGCCAGCGGGAGTCCGGCACCCAGCATGACGAGATAGAGTGCCAGCCAGCGGAGGACCAGCCCGTACTCCATGTACGCGTGAGACCGCCGTCCGCGCCTATACCTTTTCTGGTCGGGCGACTGCGGCCGGAGGACCGGTCGGCGGGAGCCGAACCGTTTTTACTCGGTCGCACGGAGAATCCACTCGATGAGTCGGTCAGTCGGGATCGTCGTGCCCGCCTACCGCCCGAATCCCGAACGGCTCGCGTCGTACCTCCGGGCGCTCGACGACGAGTTCGCGGGGGCCCGGCTGCACGTCGAACTCGACGACCCGGACGAGCGGACCGTGGAGGTGCTCTCGGAGTCGCCGGCGACCGTCAGCGTCACTCCCTACCGGCGCGGGAAGGGCGCGGCGATCACCGCCGGATTCGAGCGGCTCGACGCCGACGTCGACGTGCTGGCGTTCGCGGACGCCGACGGGAGCACGCCGCCGTCGTCGTTCGCGGCGGTCGTCGGGGCCGCCGTCGACGGGCGGGCCGACCTCGCGGCGGGGTCGCGCCGCCACCCCGACTCGACGGTCGAGAGCCACCAGACGTTCGCCCGCCGCCGCCTCGGGGACGGGTTCGCGTGGCTCGCCCGCCGCCTGCTCGACGCCGACCTCTACGACTACCAGTGCGGCGCGAAGGCGATCTCCGCCGACGCCTGGGACCGGGTGCGCGAACACCTCTACGCCCCTGGCTTCGCCTGGGACATCGAACTGGTGGCGATGGCGGCGGCGATGAACCGCGACGTCGAGGAGGTGCCGATCACCTGGCAGGACCAGCCGGGATCGACGGTCTCGCCGGTCCGCACCTCGCTCCGGATGGCCCGGGCGCTGTTTACCGCCCGCCACCGGGCCAAGCGGGTCCGGGACAGCCAGCTCCACACCGCGATCGCGGCGCGGCGGGAACAGCCGAAGGCGCTCGTCGAACGAGAATGAGCGACGGTCCCCTCCCCAGCCGGGTCGAATCGCTCGTCTCCGGCGTCCGGTTCGGCAAGTTCGTCTCGGTCGGCGTCGTCGGCGCGATCAGCGACAACCTCGTGCTCGCCACGCTCGGTCTCGCCTTCGGCGTGGGCGACCTGTGGGCCAAGGCCGCCGGGATCGAGACGGCGATCCTCGTGATGTTCCTCGTCAACGAACACTGGACGTTCGCCGGCGAGGGGGCGGCCGGTCGCCGCCCGTTCGTGAAACGGCTGGCGAAGTCGCACCTCGTCCGGTCGGGGGGCGTGACCGTCCAGCTCGTCGTCTACTGGTTTCTCACCCAGCGGTTGCCCGTCGAACTCGTCGTCCGCGGGACCGACCTGTGGTTTCTCGCCGCGAGCCCCATCGCCATCGGGATCGCCATGTTCGTCAACTACGTCTTCGAGAGCCTGTTCACCTGGCGGGTCCACGTCGACAGAAAGGAACAGTAACCCACCTGGAGTCCCGGCAAAAACTCATAGACGGCTCACGGAATCACAACCCTTAAACGGGACTCGGAGCTACGATTTGGTAGCGGGATGGGATAGCCAGGAGATTCCGGCGGGCTCATAACCCGCAGACCGGTGGTTCAAATCCACCTCCCGCTACTTCTAATCGTCGTCCAACGGGGAGTCCTGTCTCACCGTTCTCCGCGATATCGTGATGCGGACACAATAACGAGGAGCGACGAACCCGCGACGACGTTGGCGAGGACGTACTGGACGCCGGCCGCGGAGACGAGCGCCCAGAGCACGCCCAGCTGGATCGGGATCGCCGAGCCGCGGACCAGGTTCGTCCTCACGAGGCCGCCGAGGTAGCCACGGGGTGTGGTGTGCCTGGAGGTTCGGAAGGTCCAGGCGTTGTTGGCGAAGTACTGGAGGATGATGGTCGTCTCGATCGAAATCGCGGCGGCCAGCAGGTACTGCAGATCTCCCCACTCGACGATGAGTACCAGCAGCGCCGTCTGGACGCCGGCAGCCACGGTGCCGACGATCACGAACCGTCGGAACATCATCGCGTGCGGGCCGTCGACGGCGCGGCGGAGGAGTCCCCGGACCATCTACCTGTAGCCCAGCGCCTCCAGCCGGGTCCGGACCGAGTCGCCGGCGGTCCCCGGACCGTACCCGGCGTCCTCCCGGGCCTCCGCGAGGAGGTCGGCGTGCTCGCGGACGGGCCCCCGGAGCCTGTCGATCGCCGCCGCGGCCTCGGCGTCCGGGTGCCGCGAGCGATCGCACTGCTGGTCCGGGTCCGACGGCCGGTGGTACAGTTCGCGGTCGCCGGTGGCCGCGTTCTCGATGTAGATCCAGCCGTCCGCACGGGCGCTGACCAGCAGGTCGCCCTCCGAGAGCGACCGCGGGATCGGCTGTGCGGTAACCTCCTCGCCGCGGACCGTCACCGAGAGGATCGGCTCGTGGCGGTCCTCGTCGGCCGGCCGGTCGTCGTGAACGGCCGGCAGGAGGCTCCGGCCGGTCCAGCGATCCGCAGGCTCGACCCCGAGCAGGTCACAGACCGTCGGCGGAACGTCCGCCAGCCCCGCGTGGTGGTCGACCGAGGTCCCGTCGATTCCGGGGACGTCGACGACCAGCGGCACGTGGATCAGTTCGTCGTACAGCTTCGGATAGTGTGCGAGGTGGCCGTGTTCCATGAACTCCTCGCCGTGGTCGCCGGTGACGACGACCGCCGTCTCGTCGCGTATCCCGGCGTCGTCCAGTGCCCCGAGGAGGCGGCCGATGCCGGCGTCGACCTGCCGGACGGCCGCGCGGTAGAGCGTTCGCAGGTCGGCGAGCGTCCGGTCGCTCACGCGCCGGCCGAGTCCGGTCCGGGCGTGAGCGACGAGCATCCGGTGGGTTCCCAGCCGCGATCCCGAGACCGCCCGCAGGTATCGCGGTGCCGGAACGTACGGCGTGTGCGCGTCCATGTAGTGGACCCAGAGGAAGAACGGCTCCTCGGCGTCCGCGAGGAACGCGGTCGCGCGGTCCTCGACGTCGGTCAGCCGGGACGCGTCCGCGAACGGCCGGTCTGTCGGGTCGCCCCTGAGGGTCGCCGCGACGCGCCGGAACGGGGACTTCGCCAGCCCGGCCCACCCGGCGACGGTCGGGTGCGCGGCCAGAAAACGCCCGACGCGGCCGCTCGGGTCGCCGACGAACGACTCGAACTCGTCGAACCCCTCGTCGTAGCCCCAGTGGGCCGTCAGGAAGCCGTTGGCGGCGTTGAAGCCGCCGGTGGCGACGCCCGCCTTCGAGAGGACCGCCGCGAGCGTCGGGGAGCCGGTGACCCCGATCTCGCCGGTGTCGGCGAACACCGGCCGGGAGGCCAGCAGCGACGGGAACGAGAAGGGCGTCCAGTTCCCGTGGGCGAAGGCGCGCTCGAAGACGGCCCCGTCGTCCGCGAGTCCGGCCGCCACTGGCATCGCCTGGTCTAAGGCGTCGGCCCGCAGGGAATCGACGGTCACGAGTACGACGTTGGAAATGCTGGCTGTCATCGATGGGTGGATCGCGGGGTCGTCCGGAGCCGCGATGGACAGTACATCGAGTACTGGACCGAATTGCACTGGATACTGTGGCCTGCGTATTCAATCTTGTTTTAACTGTTTTCAGGCGCTAAGTCCCCTTCCTCAAGGAGCAACGCAGGGAGCGAAGCAACCGAGTAGCGTTAACGAGAGCAAAGCTCTCGTTAGCCTGTGGAGACTGCGCTCCCTACGGACACCGATTCGGTGTCTGCAAAGCGCGTCGTGGAAACAGGAAGCCCCACCCTCACGGAGCGAACCGCGTCAGCGGTGAGCGAGTAGGGTGGGGTAGTTCACATAGTCGCGCGGGACGGGGAGCGGGACGCCGTGGCGGGCGTCGTCACGCCCGGCGAATGCGGTCGCGGCCTCCTGGCGACCGGATCGGCGGCATCGGACCGGGAACCCGTTCGGATCGGGGGAATCGGCAGTTCCTGCCATCCGTCGCCGGACTGCCGACGACCGCTCGTGCCGTCAGTCCTCGTCGTCGTCGACGTCCTCGAAGTCGGCGTCGACGTACTCCTCGTCGTCAGCGCCGCCGGCGGCACCCGCACCGGGACCGGGGCCGGCACCGGCACCCGCACCGGCGGCACCCGCACCGGGGCCGCCAGCCTGCTGGGCCTGCTGCTGGTACATCCGCTTGCCGATCTCCTGGAGTTCCGTCGAGAGGGCTTCGGTCACGTCTTCGAGTTCCTCCTTGGTGGCGTCCTCGTCCTCGAGGGTCTCCTCGACGTCCGCGATGGCGTTTTCGATGTCGGCCCGGAGGTCGTCGTCGGCGGCGTCCTCGTTCTCTTCGAGGAGGGTTTCGGCGCGCTGGATGGCGCTTTCCGCCTCGTTGCGCCTCTTCCTGCATCTCCTCGATCTGCTCGTCCGAGAGACCGGCACCGCCCTCGATGGTGATCTCCTCGGAGTTACCCGAGCCCTGGTCCTCGGCGGAAACGTTGACGATACCGTTCTCGTCGATGTTGAACGAGACCTCGATCTGGGGCGTCCCGGCCGGTGCGGGCGGGATGCCCGTCAGCTGGAACTCGCCGAGGAGTTCGTTCTCCTCGGCGAGCTCGCGTTCGCCCTGGAAGACCCGCACCTGGACGGAGGTCTGGTTGTCGGCGGCGGTCGTGAAGATCTTCGACTCCTCGGTCGGGATCGTGGTGTTCCTCTCGATGAGCCGCTCGAAGAGACCACCCTTGACCTCGATGCCCAGCGACAGGGGCGTCACGTCGAGCAGGACGATGTCGTCGACGTCGCCCGCGAGCACCCCGCCCTGGATCGCCGCCCCGAGCGCGACGACCTCGTCGGGGTTGACGTTCTTTTTCGGCTCCTGGCCGGTGAGTTCCTCGACTTTCTCCTGGATCATCGGCATCCGGGTCGACCCGCCGACAAGGATCACCTCGTCGATGTCGCCCTTCGAGTAGTCGGCGTCCTTTAGGGCCTGCTCGGTCGGGCCGACGGTCCGCTCGACCAGGTCCTCGGTGAGCGACTCGAACTTCGCGCGGGTGAGGCTGTTTTCGAGGTGGACCGGGCCGTCGTCGTCGGCCGTGATGAAGGGGAGGTTGATCTCGGTTTCCTTCCGCGAGGAGAGTTCGATCTTGGCCTCCTCGGCGGCCTCGGTGAGCCGCTGGAGCGCCTGGCGGTCCTCCCGGAGGTCGATCCCGTGTTCGTTCTCGAACTCCTCGGCGAGGTAATCGATGATCGCCCGGTCCCAGTCGTCGCCGCCGAGTTCGTTGTCGCCGTTGGTGGCGACGACCTCGTAGACGCCGCCGCCGAGGTCGAGAATGGAGACGTCGAACGTGCCGCCCCCGAGGTCGTAGACCAGCACCGTCTGGTCGGACTCGTCGTCGAGGCCGTAGGCCATCGAGGCGGCCGTCGGTTCGTTGACGATCCGCTCGACCTCGAAGCCGGCGATCTCGCCGGCGTCCTTGGTGGCCTGGCGCTGGCGGTCGTTGAAGTAAGCGGGGACCGTGATGACCGCCTTCTCGACCTCGTCGCCGAGGTAGTCCTCGGCGTCGCGTTTGATCTTCTGGAGGATCATCGCCGAGACCTGCTCGGGCGTGTACTCGTCGCCACCGAGTTCGTCGGTGTAGTCCTCCTCGCCCATGTGGCGCTTGATCGACTGGACCGTCTGATCGGGGCTCTGGACGGCCTGGTTTTTCGCCGGTTTCCCCACGAGTCGCTCGTCGTCGTCGAACGCCACCACCGAGGGCGTCGTCCGGTCGCCCTCGGCGTTGACGATGATCTCGGGGTCGCCGCCCTCCATGACCGCGAACGCGCTGTTCGTGGTCCCGAGGTCGATTCCGAGGATCTTGTTTGTCGCCATCTTGTGGTACCGTATCGGCTTAGGCCGGTTAAAAGTTGCTAGACCGCCCGGGAGCGCCGTTTCACGGAACGGCCGCTATCAGGCGGTTAGCGCGCTCCGGAGCGCGCGGATGCAATGGATATAATACGGACCGCAATCCGACCGATCCGCGACCGCGGGGGATCGGGAATCGCGGGTCGCCGGTGTCCGGGCAACGATGGGTTGCGGGTCGCGGGTGCCGGATTCCGATCACGGGCACCGGGGACGGACAATCGCGGGCGAGGTGTCTCGGCGAGTGACGCCTACGCCTCGTCGCCCTCGCTGACGGTCACCTGCGCCGGGCGGAGGACTTTCCCGGCCATCTCGTAGCCGGGGCGGTGGAGGTCCGCGATGGTGTCGGCCGGCTGGTCGCTCTCGACGCGCATCAACACTTCGTGGCGCTGCGGGTCGGTCTCCTCCCCGGGTTCCGGTTCGATGATCTCGACGTTCTCGTCGTCGAGCACGCGGTCGAACTCGTCGAGCGTCGCCGCGATGCCGTCCCTGATGTCGGCGTCCTCGTCCTGGTCGAGAGCGCGATCGAGGTTGTCGCGCACGTCCAGCAGGCGCTCCACGAGGTCCTCCGTGGCGCGCTGTTTCTCCTGCTCGCGGCGCTTTTTCATCCGCTTCTTGTAGTTCTGGAAGTCGGCCTGCTTGCGTTTGATCTTCGACTCCAGGTCGTCGATCTCGGCCTCGCGGTCCGCGAGTTCCGTCTCCAGCCGGTCGACTTCCAGCCGGAGCGAGGAGATCTCGTTGGCGATCTCCGCCGGGTCGGAGTCGGCGACTCGCTCGACGAGTTCGTCCGCGAGTTCGACCTCGAACCCCTGCCGGTCGTCGCCGTCCGTGCCCCCGCCGGCCGCCGTGGCGTCGGCGTCCGATCCGTCGCCGGACCCCGTCGCGTCGGACCCGCTGTCCGCTCCGGGGTCGCCGGCGTCCGTGCCGGAGGCGTCGCCGGTTTCGGCGTCCCCGACGTCCGCGGCACCCGCATCGGCACCGGCGTCGGCACCGGCGACGGTCCCGGAATCGTCGGCCTCGACACCCTCCTCGGCGGCGTCGTTCTCTGACATACCCGGAGCAAGCCGTCTCGCGGATAAAAGGGTTGAGAAACCGGCGCGGCCGGGCGACGGCGGCGCGCATAAGTGGTTGTTACCCGGGCGCGGCGCAACGTAAGTGGCCTATGTCTATCTGGCGGTCGGACGAAGGCGGGACGAACCGGCCGCGACGGCCGGCCAGAATCAATGCGTCTCATCCGCCTCGCCGTGCCCGAAACGCGCCGGTCCACGGCACTGGAGATACTCGACGGGGAGGACATCGACTACGTGCTCGTGGCGACCGACCGGACGGACGGGGAGCGGACGCTCGTGGAATTTTCGCTCCCGTCTGCGACCACGCCGACGCCGACAAGTACCGCGGAGCGGACGCTCGTGGAATTTCCGCTCCCGGCACAGGCGGTCGGGCAGGTGCTCGGGGGGGTGGAGGACGCGGGGATCGACGTCGACGAGTATACAGTCGTCGTGAACATGGAGACCGCACGGACCCGGCACTTCGACGACCTCGAACGCCGGTTCGTCGACGGAAGCGAACAGGACGACAGCGTCGCCCGCGACGAGATCAGATCGACGGCCCGCGACATGCACCGAGTCCGGCCACCTACTACGCGATGACGGTGTTGAGCGCGGTGGTGGCGACGGCCGGCCTCCTGCTCGACTCGGCGGCCGTCGTCGTCGGGTCGATGGTGATCGCGCCCCAGGTCGCGTCCGCGCTGACGGCCAGCGTCGGGACGGTCCTCGACGACCGCCGCCTCGTCGGGACCGGCTTCCGGGAACAGGCGGTCGGTCTGGCGGTCGCCATGCTGGCCGCGACGGCGTTCGGGTGGCTGTTGCGGACCTCCGCGTTCGTGCCGCAACCGCTCGACGTGACCACGCTCCAGCAGATCAGCCAGCGGATCTCCTCCGGGTTGCTCTCGCTGGCCGTCAGTCTGAGCGCCGGGTCCGCTGGCGCGGTCGGCCTGGCGACGGCGCTGCCGGTGTCGCTCGTCGGTGTGATGGTCGCCGCCGCGCTGATCCCGGCGACCGCCGCGGTCGGCGTCGGGATCGCCTGGGGCTACCCCGGCGTCGCCGCCGGTGCGTTCCTGCTCGTGGTCGTCAACGCCAGTTCGATCGCGCTCGTCGGGGCCGTCGTCCTCTGGCTCCTCGGATACCACCCCGAGGGGTGGCAGGACCGCCGGCATGCGGTGGTGGCGGCGCTCGGCTCCCGGGGAGTCCGGTCGGTCGCGGTGCTGGCGGTGGTCTTCCCGGCCGCGAGCGTCCCGCTGGCCGGCCAGATGAGCGTCGAGAACGACGTGAACCAGGCCGTCGAGACGACCCTCGACGACGACGAGTACGCGTCGCTCGAACTGCTCGACGTGCAGGTGTCGGTCGCCGACCCGATCGTCGTCACCGAGACGGCGGTGACCGTCGTCCTGAGCGGACCGGACGGGGGAACCTACCCCGACCTCGCTCGTCGGATCGCCGCCGGAGTCACCGACCGGATCGAACGACCGTCGACCGTCGAGATCCTGTTCCGGGACCGAAAGCGTGCCCGGGCGGCCGGGGGAGGCGAGCCGAACGTCGCGGGCCGGTCGCTCCCGATGGAGGATCCGGTGGGGAGCAGTACCACCGGTGGTCCGGGAGTCCGGGGAGCGATAGAAGCGGCGAACGGTGTCGCATGACGGGACGCGACCCACCGGCTGGAATTCTCGAAGCCCTCCGCCGGATCGTGCAGCTGTCCCGACGGATCGACGTGGTGCTCATGGCGGCCGGTCTCGCCTACTACGGGCTGGTGTCGATGCTCCCGCTGGCCGTGCTCGCGTTCGTCGTGATCGCCGCCATCCAGGGCGAGGAGATAGCGACGGTCGCGGTCACGACCGTCGGGACCGCGCTCTCGGTGTCGGGACAGGCGACCGTCCGCGCGGCGCTGGGCAACGCCGTCGGCCAGTGGGAGGTCGGGGCCGTCAGTGCCGCCATCCTGCTGTGGGGGTCGTTGCGGCTCTTCCGCGCGCTGACGCTGGCGTTCGACCGGATCTACGGCCGGCGGGGCAACCGGAGCGCGGTTTCGGTCGTCGTCGACAGCGCGCTCGCGCTCGGGGCGACGACGCTCGGGGTCGCCGTGACCGTTGGCGCGAGCATCGTGGCACACCTGCTGGGCGTGCGCGTCCTCGGGGTCGCGGCGACCCTGGCACAGATTTTCGGCATCGCCATCGGGCTGTTCCCGCTGTACTACGTCTTTCCCGAGGCGCAGGTCGGGTTTTTCGAGGCAGTGCCAGGGCCGGTCGTCGCGGCCTGCGGGCTGGTCTTGCTCCAGGCCGGCTTCAGGATCTACCTGGCGTTCGCCGGCCAGTCGCCCCTGTACGGCGCGTTCGGCGGCGTGCTCCTCGTGGTGACGTGGCTCTACGTGATCGCGCTGGTGTTGTTGCTCGGCGGCGTGGTCAACGTCGTTCTGGCGGGCCGGGAACGGATCGGCCCGGGACGCGACCCGTGAGCCTGCATCGCACGCCGCGACCGGACGGCCGGCCCGCAAACCGCGAACCGACGGCCGTCCCGTAGCCATTAACCGGACGGGCCACCGAACCTCCCGTGTGACGGTCCGGCTGACATACGAGGACGGAACGCTCCGGGTAACCGGAGCGGATCCCGCGGAACTCCCGGGCGTCGAGGGCGACCCGCGCTCGAAGACGGGGCGCGCGCCGGCCTACCGGTACGCCTCGCTCCGGCAGTACCTCCAGGAACGGGACACGGAGTTCGAGGACGCCGTGCTTGACCTGCCGGCGCTGTCGCTGTCCTCGGCCTACGAACTCAGGGCCTACCAGGCCGACGCCCTCACCGCCTGGGAGCACAACGGCCGGCGGGGCGTGCTCGAACTCCCGACCGGCAGCGGCAAGACGGTCATCGGGATCAAGGCCATCGAGGCGGTCGGGACCCCGACGCTCGTGGTCGCGCCCACGGTCGACCTCGTCGGGCAGTGGCGCGCGGAACTGGAGACGGAGTTCTCCTCGCCCGTGGGACAGCTCGGCGGGGGCGTCCAGCGCGTCGAGGACCTGACCGTCTCGACCTACGACTCGGCGTACCTCCGGGCGGACGACATCGGCGACCGGTTCGGCCTGGTCGTCTTCGACGAGGTCCACCACCTCGGCGGCGAGGGGTACCGGGACATCGCCCGCCTGCTGGCCGCGCCCGCCCGGATGGGGCTCACGGCGACCTTCGAGCGGCCGGACGGCGCACACGAGGTCGTCGCGGAACTGGTCGGCCCGCTCGTCCACCGGGTCGACGTCGACGAACTCGCGGGCGAACACCTCGCTGACTACGACATCAAGCGCATCGAGGTCGGGCTGACGCCGGCCGAGCGCGAGGAGTACGAGCGCCACCAGGAGGTGTTCACGGACTACCTCGCGTCCTCGAACATCAGGATGGAAAGCGGGAGCGACTACCGGGAACTGGTCAAGCGCTCGGGCACCGACCCGCGGGCCCGCGAGGCGCTGCTGGCGAAACAGCGCGCCCGCGAGGTGATGATGAGCGCGGACCGCAAGGTCGACCGCCTCGCCGACATCCTCGACCGCCACCGCGACGACCGCGTCATCGTGTTCACCGCCTCCACCGACCTCGTCTACCGGCTGTCCGAACGGTTCCTCCTGCCGGCGATCACCCACGAGACCGCGACGGCCGAACGCCGAGAGATACTCGACCGGTTCCGCGCGGGCGAGTATTCCCGGATCGTGACCGCGAACGTCCTCGACGAGGGGATCGACGTGCCCGACGCGAACGTGGCGGTCGTCCTGTCCGGCAGCGGGAGCGAACGGGAGTTCACCCAGCGGCTCGGCCGGATCCTCCGGCCGAAAGACGACGGCTCTCGTGCGATCCTCTACGAGGTCGTCAGCGAGGAAACCGCCGAGGAACGGGTCGCCGAGCGCCGCCGATAGCGGGGCGGCACGGCAGGACCATCCCACACCGCGCTCGATCCCTGCCACCACTGGCGCGACAGCGAGTGACACCACCACAGAGTGGATCGCGGGGGGCTATCCGCCGACCGGAACGCCGCCGAACACGAGGACGGCGACCGCCCAGTACCCGAGGTAGAGCGCGCCCAGGAGCGCGCCGTGCCACCGTTTCAGGTACCCGCCCTGGAGGAAGTAGGCAGCCAGCGCCGTCACGACGATCACCGCGGGCAGGTGGAAGACGAGCACCGACCGGGAGATGTCGAGTTCGCTCAGCAGCATGATGACGCCGACGTTGCCGGTCACCGAGAAGAGCACGCTCCCGATGACGTTGCCGACGCCGATCTCGGGGATGCCCCGGCGCACGGGTTCGATGGTCAACATCACGTCCTCGAAGGTGAGAATCGCCGTGAGGACCGTCGCGCCGAAGACGGTCTCCTCGATGCCGAAACCCTCGAGGACGACCTCCGACCCCGCTTCGAGCAACATCGATCCCAGTACGATCCCCACCAGCGCCACCACGGACAGGGACAGCCAGATCACCCCAGCCCACTGCCGTTCGCCCACCAGCCGGTCCTCGGGGATCTCCGTCAGCGACGCGGGCACGTTCATGCCGCCGTCGGGCTGGATGCCGGCCCCGATCTCGGAGTTGCCGAACACCGGCATCTCGCGCCCGTGCTCGCGGACGACGATGTACCCGAACAGCAAAACGAAGATACCGAGCAGCGCGATCCCGTGGACGAGCGTCAGCGTCCCCAGCAGGACGAACGGGACGAGCAGGACGGGAGCCAGCGCGAACACGACGACGTAATCGACCGGGAGATCGACCGGAAAGGGCCTGACGATGGCCGCGAGCGCGAGCGTGAGGCCGACGATGGCCAGCCCCGTCCCGAGGGCCGTCCCGAGGGCGGCCCCTTCGAGGTCGCCCGCCGAGAACACCAGCGCCAGGACGGTGTCGTCGACCTCGAGGCCGGTGAAGACGATGGCGAGGGTGAAAAGCGAGATCCGCAGCCCGAACGCCGCCCGCGACAGGTAGCTGATCAACTTCTCGACGGCGGCGGTCAACAGGAGCCCCCCGGCCACGAGCACGAGTATCGCGCCGGGCAGCCCCAGTCCCTCCAGGAACCCCTCGACGAGTCCTTCGATCCCGCCACCACCCTCGTTCGCTTCCGCCGCGTCGTCGCCGGATCCACCGGTCTCCTGAGCGTGTACCGGCACGGCCGCGACCGCGGCCAGAACCCCCAGTGCCAGCACGACCCCGATCACTGTTCGCCGCCGGGACATGTCTCGTGGGTATAACGGTGACATCTCATTTATAATCTCGTGCTCGGGTAGTGAGTTCCCATGAACGACTATACACGCGACCGCCGCGAGCGGGCGCTACCGGCCACATCCTGCTGTCGTCGCGGTCCGGACCGGCGACCTCCCGGCGGCCGACAGGGGTGGCGTCCAGTCGGTTTTTGTAGGGCGGCCGCCCACTTGCGGGCGTGCTGACGAAGGACCTGCTCCGGGTATCCAGGGCCGGCGGCGGGTACCACCCGCAGTTCGCCGGCGAGGACGACCGGGACCTCGCGGCCCGCGTGCTGGGCACCTACCAGGGTCACGTCGGGCAGCCCCGCGAGCGACTGCGGGAGTCGCTGACCGACCTCGAACGCGACGCCGAGGATTTCAAGCTGGTCCGCGGGTTCGCCAAGCTGATCGAGCGGGAGGCGACCTTCGAGACGCGCGCGCCGCTGGACCCGGCCCGTGCCCGCGAGGAGTCGCTGTACGCCGACCTCGACGACCGGCAGGTCCTGACGAGCGTCGACCCGCCGTGGGGCCCCGACGAACTGGTCGCCCGGTACAACCTCTCGCTGGTCCAGACGGCCCTGTTCGACGCCACGGAGGTGCGGATCCGGAGTTCCGACCCCCGGACGCTCGTCACGGCGACCAAGCGGCTCGGACTGATGTACGAGGTGGAAAAAGACGGGGGCGACTGGGAGGTCGTCGTGACCGGGCCGGACGCGCTGTTCGAGTCGACCCGGCGGTACGGCACCCGGTTCGCCAGGCTCCTCCGGACGGTCGCCCGGGCGTCGGCGTGGCGGCTGACCGCGACCGTCGACGACCGCGGGACCGAACGGACGATGCGGCTCTCGGACGAGGACCCCGTCGAGGTGCCGGGATCCGAGGCCGGTCCGGCCTTCGACAGCGAGGTCGAGGCCGACTTCGCAACCAGGTTCGACTCGCTGGACCTCGACTGGGAACTGGTCCGGGAGCCGGAGCCGCTGGTCGTCGGGTCGAGCGTGATGATCCCCGACTTCGCGTTCGACTACCGGTTCGCCGACTTCCGCGTGTTCTTCGAGATCATGGGGTTCTGGACGCCCGAGTACGTCGGGAAGAAACTCGGGCAACTGGACGCCGTCGCGGACGTCGAGATGCTCGTCGCGGTCGACGAGAGCCTCGGCGTCAGCGAGGAGATCGAGGCGCGGGACCACCGCGCGATCACGTACGGCGGGACCGTCCGGCTCAAGGACGTCCGGGACGCGTTGCGACGATACGAGGACCGGCTGGTGGCGGAAACGGTCGCCGAACTGCCCGACGAGTTGCGGCCGGAACGGGACGTCGTCCCCCTGGCGGAACTGGCCGACGAGCGGGGCGTCAGCGAGAGCGCGCTCGAAGACGCGTCGTTCCCGGAACACGAACTTGTCGGGCGGACGCTGGTCAGGCCGTCCGTGCTGGCGGAACTGGACGCCACGCTCGAATCCGGACTCTCGATCGAGGAGGTCGAAACGCGACTCGCCGCCCACGGGATCAGCGAGACCAGCGCGGCGCTGTCGCGGCTCGGCTACCGGGTCGAGTGGGAGGGGCTCGGCGGCGGAACACTCCGACGAAAAGAGGGCGAGTAAGGCGAAAGCCGAGGGACGAGACCGCGGACATCGTCGGGCCGGGGATCCAGCCCCCGACAGAACAGAGGCCCGACACGACGGAGGGGCGACGGGGAGCGATAGTGCGTTCATTCGGCGCGTTCGGCCGAACTTATCGAACAGTAACGGGATTCTATCGGTCGCAACGATGGGCCGTATTAATACGCGAGAACGTCGACCGCGGGAGCACGATAGACACCCGACAATCGATAACGGCGAGCGGTCTCGTGCTCGTAGTCCCCTGTGTCGTCGCGGCTCCGATCGCGGCGACGTGGGTCGGTGGACCCGCCGCGGGAGAGTCGATAGGAGGGCTGAACGGATCGTTCGCGGTGCCGGGGGCCGTACTCGGGCAAATTACTGATCCGGGGGCGGAAGCGACCGTCGAGCAACGACAGGTCCAGCAGGACCAGGAGAGGGAACCGAACGACGACCCGTCGTCCGCGAGCCGCGTGGCCGCCGACGGTCGGGTCAGCGGCGACGTAAAACGGGTCGTCGAGGACGCGGCCACGACGGTCGACGGCCGCGATCCGAGCCCGGATCACGGGGCGGGCTTCCTCGATCCGCTCGCCGCTGTCCGGGAAGTGGCCGGGGACTAACAGGCGGGGCGGCGGCCGCACCGCCCATCTGTAACGGAGACATCGCCCGGACGTCGAGGGGACCGGTTCGCGTCCGGAAATGACCGCCGGGACCCACCGGTCGGGCGGAAGCGGGTGGCGAACAGGACCCCTTGTGACGGGACGCTGTGGCACGCGTTCCACGTCAGGGTTAACAGGACGGGTCCCACAGCGACGGTATGGCTCGTCGCAACGCCGAACGCATCGGACGTATCGCCGTGGTGCTGGTCGGAGCAGTGCTGGTGGCGGCCGCCGGCTGGCTCGCGTTCGTCGCGTACCCGGGAACGCTTGCCGACCTGCTTGGCGTCCTCCTGTTCCTGGCGACGGCCCTCGCGGGCATCCGGGTCGCGGGGAAGGCCGCCGAGGGGCTGTTCCCGTCGTACAACGTCGCGGAGGTAGCCGTCGAGGGACCGATCACCCGGGAGGGCGGTGGCCGGCTCCCGAGCGGCCCCATGGGCGCGAGCGCCGACGACGTGGTCGAACAGATCGAACAGGCGAACGCCGACGACGCGGCCGGGGCCCTGCTCTTGAAGCTCAACACCCCCGGCGGCGAGATCGTCCCCAGCGAGGACATCCGCCTGGCCACCGAGGCGTTCGACGGCCCCACGGTCGCCTACGCGACGGACGTCTGTGCCAGCGGGGGCTACGACATCGCGGCCGGCTGTGACGAGCTCTGGGCGCGAGAGGGCAGCATCGTCGGATCGATCGGCGTGATCGGATCGCGGATCAACGCCGCCGACTTCGCCGACAAGGTGGGCCTGGACTACGAGCAACTGATCGCGGGCGAGTACAAGGACGCCGGGACGCCCCTGAAGGAACTCACCGAGGACGAGCGCGAGTACCTCCAGGGGCTCGTGGACGGCTACTACGAGTCGTTCGTCGAGACCGTCGCCGACGGCCGGGACCTCGATCCGGAGGCGGTCCGGGAGACGGAGGCCCGGGTGTTCCTCGGCGGGGAGGCGCTCGACCGGGGGCTCGTCGACCACCTCGGGACCCGCGCGGCCGTCGAGGACGCGCTGGCCGATCGCCTCGGCGAACCGGTCGAAGTCAGGGAGTTCGAACCTGAGCGCGGGCTCGCCGAACGGGTCCGGGGCGGGGCCGCGACGGTCGCGTTCGCCCTCGGGGCAGGGGTCGCCCGCACCCTCGCCGGCGACGACGCGACCGACCTCAGGCTGTAGCCGCGATATCGTGGGCGACGGCCAGAAAAGCGACGCGAGCGCCTGGGCGGCGGCCACAAAACCGCGAAAGCGGGGACGATCGGCCGTAAGCCGTGGTTAACCGCGAGCGAGGATTTTTATGCGGGCACCGATAGAGCAAGACGTGACCACGGTGGTCGTCTGTATCGACCGGAGCGGGGACGTGGCGGCGGGCGTGGACGCTCCCGTAGTCGGCTGGGAGGCGGTGCACTCGCTGGTCACGGAGTTCGGGATCAGGGACCCCGAGGACAGCCGGGTGAACTGCCTGCTGGAGGCGCTCCGGGTGGCCCGCGACCTCGGGAACGAGGACGAGGACGCCGTCGTGGCGGTCCTCTCGGGGACCGACGAGCGCGTCTCGGCCGACCGGGCGGTCGCCCGCCAGACCGACGAACTCGTCGCCGAGTACGACCCCGACTCCGCGATAGTCGTCGTCGACAGCGCCGAGGACGAGCGGCTGGTCCCGATCATCGAGAGCCGCCTCACGGTCGACGCGGTCGATCGCGTCGTGGTCAGGCAGGCCCGCGACATCGAGTCGACCTACTACCTCCTCAAGCAGTTCCTGGCCGACGAGGAACTCCGCGGGACCGTGCTGGTCCCGCTCGGCGCGGCGCTGCTCGCGTTCCCGATTTTGCTGATGCTGGCCGACAGCATCGCGCTCGCGTCCGGGGCTATTGCGGCGGTCATCGGCCTGTTTTTGCTCTACAAGGGGCTGGGCGTCGACGAGTACATCGAGCGCCTGCCCGGCCAGATCCAGGAGGTGTTATACTCCGGCCAGGTGTCGCTTGTCACCTACGTCGTCGCCGGCGGACTGGCGCTGATCGGCGTCTTCGTCGGGGCCGTCGGCGTCTCCGCGACCGGCCAGGAAACGTCGTTCATCCTGGCGACGCGGTTCGCGTTCGACTCGATCCCGTGGCTGACGACCGCGGCGCTGGCGGCCGCGACCGGCCGGCTGCTCGACGAGATCTTCCACAACGAGCGGGTACGGAGTGCCTACCTCAACCTCCCGTTCGGGGCCGTCGCCGTCGGCATTCTCGTCCGCGGGTTCGCGGGCTTTTTCCTCGAACGGGCCGACGTCCTCGGCCCCTTCTCCGTGCCGCCCACGGAGTTCGGCCCCATTATGGTCGAGGGGTTCACGCTTTCGTCGGGGCGCCGGCTCGCGGTCTTTATCTTCGCCGGCCTGCTCGTCAGCCTCCTCGGCGTCCGGGTGGCCGCCTACCTCAGCAACACCACCGTCGAGGAGGAGTTCGTCGAACAGTGATCCGCCTCCCCGGCGACGCCTCGCCGGGGGCTGTGGACTTTTGTCCGCCGGGACCGTACCGGGCGCGTGAGTCCTGACGATCCGCCGGTCCGGGGCGCGGTGTACCTGCCGGCGCGGGCGTACAACGCCTACCAGCACTGGCGCGACGACGATCCCGAGGCCACCGTCCGCGACCTGGGGTTCGCGGCGACGCTCGGACTGGACGCGATGCGTGTGTTTCTCAGTTACGAGTGCTGGCAGGAGCGGCCGGCGGCGCACGGTGACGCGCTCGACGAGCGGCGGGAACTGCCCGCGTGGGCGCGGTGATCGACCGGAATCACAGCCCGTTTACGTTCCCCCTGGTTACGGCGGGTATGGCAGGCGCAGGGCCGTGGGTCAGCCTCTTCTCGGGCGGCAAGGACTCCTCGTGGGCGCTCTACCGGGCGCTCGAACGCGGGCTCCCCGTCGAGCGGCTCCTGGTCGTCCATCCCGGCGAGGATTCGTACATGTACCACGTCCCGGCGACGGACCTGGCGTCGCTGGCGGCCGAGAGCATCGGCATCCCGCTGGTAGAGGTCGACTCCGGAGACCTCGACGCCGCCGGGGCGACCGACGCGGGGGCACAGGGCGACGCGGAACTCGAACCGCTGGAGGCGAGGCTCCGTGAACTCGACGACGACCTCGAGTTGTCCGGCGTGACGGCCGGCGCGGTCGAGAGCGAGTTCCAGACCGGCCGGATCGAACGGATGTGCGACCGGCTGGAAATCGACCTGTTCGCGCCGCTCTGGCGGCGCGATCCCCGGACGCTCGCGGAGGAGATGCTCGCGGCGGGGTTCGAAATCCGGATCGTCCAGGTCGCGGCCGCCGGCCTCGACGAGTCCTGGCTCGGCCGGCCGCTCGACGCCGACGCGCTCGCGGACCTCGAAACCCTGAACGACGAGTACGGCGTCCACCTGCTCGGCGAGGGCGGCGAGTTCGAGACGCTCGTGACCGACGGCCCGCACATGGATCGGCCGATCCACATCGACTACGACACCGAGTGGGACGGCACGCGCGGACGGCTCCTGATCCGGGACGCCCGGCTCGGCTAGCCGTCGGCGTACTCCGCGGCCCACTCCGCGACCGGCCGGAGCCGTTCGCCCAGTTCCGCCCCGGCGTCGGTGAGTTCGTACTCGACGCGTGGTGGGATCTCGTCGTACTGCTCGCGGGCGACCAGCCCGGCCTCCTCCAGGTCGTCGAGCCGGGCCGACAGCGTCGACGTGCTCGCCTCCGGGAGGTGGGCCTCCAGGTCGCCGAAGCGAACGGTCCCGTGGCTGGCGATCACCCACAGCAGGTCGATGACGTACTTTCGCCCGAGGAGCCGTACGACCCCGGGCAGCCCGCACTGGCACCCCTCGCCGTCGATCGCGCACACTGTCTCTGACATCGCTTCGAATCACCGAAGTTGGTTTCTTACTTTGGACTCCACAGCTTAATAGCTTCGGTATTCAAAGTCGAGACGTAGCATGACGAACCAGGCGATCGATCCGGCCCGAGCTCGCGGAACAGCTCGCGGTCGCGTTCGACCGCGAGCGGGTGGGGACGGTCGCCGAGTGGATGGACGCGACCGGGCAGGCAGTCCGGGCGACCGAGGGGCGGCCACCGAGCAGGGAGGACCTCTGTACGGTCGCGGACGCCCCCCACGTCCTCGAACGGGACGGGGAGCGACAGGCATACGCGTGCGTGATGGATCCGCTGATCGTCCCGTTTCTCGACGGCCGGCCCGCGACAGTCGAATCGGCGGACCCGGTAACGGGGGCGGACGTGACTGTGCGGATCGACGAGGAGGGCGCGCGCATCGAGCCGGCGTCGGCCGTCGTTTCGATGGGCGTCGGAACGGACCTCGATGGGGAGGACCCCATGACGCCGGAGGCAGCCTACGGGAGCCTGTGTGCGTACATCAACGCCTTCGAGTCGCGCGAGACATACGCGAAGTGGGCGGCGGAGACCGGCGGAGCGGTGACGACGGCAATCCCGGCCCGCGAGGCGGTCGGCGTCGCGGGAGCCATCGCGGTCGACCTGTTCGGCGGAGGCTGACGCCGCCGGCTTCGCCTCGAACGCCGGCCACGATCAGTCGCCGTTGGTGATCTGGGTGTGCGCGCCGATGAGCGCGCCCGCGAGGTCGAGGTTCTCGACGTGGGTGTCCTTGTCGATGATCGAGTTGCGGATCTCGCAGTCCCGGATCGTGGTGTTCGAGAAGACGACGGAGTGTTCGACGGAGCAGTCGACGAGTTCGGCCTCCGGGAGGACGTGGACGTTGTCGCCGACCTCCGTGACCTCGATGGTCGCGCTCTCGGCGACGAGGCTCTGGCCGTCGAGCGCCCACGCGACGGCGTCGAGGTAGCTCTCGGGCGTGCCGATGTCGTACCAGGCGTCGTCGAAACAGAAGGCGTAGACCGGCCGGCGCTCCTGGAGCCACTGGACGAACCACCCGGGTTCGTCGGGGTTGTTGTCGCCGTCGAGGTACTCGTCGAACAGGACCGACCCGGCGGGGAGCGCGTAGCAGGCGATGGAGACGAGCGTACTCCTGGGGTCGTCGGGTTTCTCCTGGAAGTCGACCACCTGGTCGCCGTCCAGTTCGACCAGGCCGTAGGACTTGGCCTTCTCGCGCGACCCGACGTCGTACGCCGCCAGCGTGGGCGCGTCCCGCTTTTCGAAGTAGTCGAGGAAGTCGCTGACGTCGAAGCCGATGAGGTTGTCCCCGGCGATCACCAGCAGGTCGTCGTCGACCTGCTCCCGCTCGACCAGCTGGGCGAGCGCGCCGACGACGCCGAACTTCTCGTCTTCCTCGGTCGTCTCCTCGATGGAGAGTTGCGGTTTCTCGTAGCCCTCGTCGGCGACGTGGGCCTCGAACTGGGCCGCGAACCGTTCGTTGGTGCTGACGTAGACGTCCTCGATGCGGTCGTCGGATTCGAGTTCCGAGAGGATTCGGTCGATGACGGTCGACTCGCCGACCGGCAGGAGCATCTTCGGCCGGTGTTTCGTCACCGGCCAGAGCCGCGTCGCGTAGCCACCGGCCAGCACGACAGCTTGCATATCTCGACCCTGCCTGTCCGCGGCTAAGTCCTTTTTCCTTCCGGGCAGCGGACCGACAGGTCGGCCCCGCCGAAAACGTTTCGACCCCCTGCTCCGAACGCCCGGTATGCGCGAGGGGGAGCGGACGACCCGCCAGCGGATCGCTGACCGCCTCCGCGAGCAGGCCCTGACGGCCAGCGCGCTCGCCCGCGAGTTCGACGTCGAGGCCGGGACCGCGCTCACCCACGTCGACCACATCGCCCGCTCGCTCGACGAATCGGACGAACAGTTGCTCGTCGCGCCGCCGACCTGCGAGGACTGCGGCTTCGACGGCTTCGACGACCTGCTGAACCGGCCCAGCCGGTGTCCCGAGTGCAAAAGCGAGGCGGTCGAGGAACCGGCGTTCCGCATCGAGTAGGCGTCGAGATGGACGAACGTCGGTTCCTCGGAGAGGACCGGCGTTCCGCATCGAGTAGGCGTCGAGATGGACGAACGACGGTTCCTCGGAGAGGACCGGCACGAAAAAGCGGATCGGTGGGAGACCCGAGTGCGGCGGTCAGAACTCGATGTTCGAGTCCGACGAGAGGTCGAGGTCGCCGGTCTCCATCGGACCGGCCGCGACGAACGAGAAGCGGTCGTCGGCGAGGTAGACCGCGCCGTCCTCGACGGCGACGGGGACTTCGGTGAGGTACGCGCCCTCGCAGGGGCCGAAGGTACACAGGCCGGAGTCGGCCGCGAACATCGCCCCGTGGTTGGTACAGACGATTTCGCCGTTCCGCATCGTCGCGCCCGATCCCTTGTCGAGTTTGATGTGGGTGAAGTGCTGGCAGTAGTTGAGCCAGCAGCGGACCTCGCCGTCCGCGCGGACGAGGATCGCTTCCCTCTCTTCCCCCGCCTCCCCGTCGTGGAGCGTGAAGAGAAACGTCGTCTCCTCCTCCCGTCCCCGTCCTCGTCCCGTCGTCGCGTCCGGCCCCGGCCGCGACCCGTCACTGGTCCCGGTTCCCGGGGTCGGGCCCGCCGGCGTAGTGTCGCCGTTCGACCCGCTCGTCGTAGAGTCGGGCCAGCAGGTCGGTGACGGGGCCGCCGCCCACGTCG
Organism: Halobacteriales archaeon QS_1_68_17; assembly: GCA_003021105.1. GTDB lineage: Archaea > Halobacteriota > Halobacteria > Halobacteriales > Haloarculaceae > QS-1-68-17. The sequence goes on along the minus strand of PXRG01000019.1, from coordinate 50,070 downwards.
ATGCCGTCGACGGTCGCCACGGGGCGGACCTCCCAGGTGGAGTTCGTCAGGAACGCCTCCCCGGCGTCGCGCACGTCGTCGACGTCGTAGCGGCCGGTCTCGACGGGGATGCCTTCCTCGCGGGCCAACTCGAGTACGACGGAGCGGGTGACGCCCGGCAACAGGGGCAGGTCCGCCGCTGGCGTGTGGAGGGCGTCGTCGGCCACGAAGAAGAGGTTGCTCGTCGCGCCCTCGGTGACGCGGCCGTCGGTGTCCCGGACGATCGCCTCGTCGGCGCTGTAGTCGTCGGTCGCCGCCCGGCGGAGTTCCAGGCGGGCGAGGATCCCGTTGAGGTAGTTGTGCGTCTTCGCGTCGGCCGGGACGGCGGCGTCGGGAATCCGGCGGGTCCCGACCGTCTGGAGGACCGCGGGGCCGTCCCAGACCGGGTCGCCGTCGATCCCACCCCTGGGGAGCGATGTGACGACCACGACGACCGTCGGGTCCACCTCGGGATCGGGGGTCAGTTTCCCCGGCTGGACGCCGCGGGTGACCGAGAGCCGGACGTACGCCTCGGCGAGGTCGTTGGCGTCGAGCGTCTCCCGGACCGCCGTCCGGAGGTCGTCCGGCACCGCGTCGGCGAACCCGAGCGTCTCGGCGGTCCGGCGGAGTCGCTGTTCGTGGGCGTCCCAGGCGAAGCACGCGCCGCCGTAGGCCCGGAGCGTCTCGAAGGCCGCGTCGCCGTACATGAACCCCCGGTCGCGGACGCTGACGGTCGCGTCCGCCGCGGGCACCAGGTCGCCGTCGACGTAGTATTTCATCGGGCGGCCAGCGCCAGGAAGTTCTCGACCATCCGCTTGCCGAGCGTCAGGTCGGCGGCCTCCCCGTCGGCGGCGCGGTCGGCGGGATCGCCCGTCAGGATGCTCTCCGGGTGGAACTGGACGCCCACGTGGGGTTTCTCGGCGTGGCGGACGCCCATCAGCACCTCGCGTTCGTCCTCTGTCCGGGCGGTCTCGGTCAACTGGGCGGGCAGGTCCTCGCGCTGGACGGCCAGCGAGTGGTACCGCCCCACCTCGAACTCCGCGGGGAGGTCCGCGAACACGCCCGCGCCGTCGTGGCTCACCACGGAGGGCTTCCCGTGGACGACGCCCTCCGCGTGGCCCACCGGCGCGCCGTGGGCGGCACATAGCGCCTGGTGGCCGAGACAGACCCCGAGCGTGGGATAGGGGAGTTCCCTGAAGACGGGGATGGAGACGCCGGCCTCCTGTGGCGTGCCCGGCCCCGGCGAGATGACGATCGCGTCCGGATCGAGGTCCCGGATGCCGTCGACGTCGATGGCGTCGTTGCGCCGCACGTAGACCGACTTGTAGGGGTCGGCGTCCAGTTCCCGGGCGACGGCCTCGCCGACGTACTGGACGAGGTTGTAGGCGAAGGAGTCGTAGTTGTCGATCACGAGGACCTTCATCGGCCTTCCACGGCGAGGTCGCCACGTTTCCCGAGCGCCTCGTCGACCGCCGTGACCAGCGCCCGGCCCTTGTCGAGCGTCTCGGCGTACTCGCGTTCGGGGTCGGAGTCGTGGACGATGCCCGCGCCGACCCGGAGGTGGTACTCGTCGCCGTACCGGACAAGCGTCCGGATGACGATGTTCAGCGTCGCCCGGCCGTCGAATCCGAAGATGCCGATGCTGCCGGTGTACGGCCCCCGGCGGGTGGCCTCCACCTCGTCGATGATCTCCATGGTCCGGGGCTTGGGAGCGCCGGTGATCGTCCCCCCCGGGAAGACCGCGCCGATGGCCGCGCCGAGGCGTTCGGCGTCCCGGCTCACGTCCAGGGCCGGCCGCGTGGCCGTCGTCACGGCGTCGAGGGTGGCCCCCTCCCAGAGCCGGCCGTCGACCTTCGAGACGAGGTGCATCACCTCCGAGTAGCGGTCGACCCGCCGGTACTCGCTGACCGCGACGGTGCCGTAGGTGGCGACTTTCCCCAGGTCGTTCCGTTCGAGGTCGACGAGCATGGCGTGTTCCGCGCGCTCTTTCTCGTCGGTCCGCAGTTCCCGTTCGAGATCGGCGTCCTCCTCGGGCGTGGACCCGCGGGGCCGCGTCCCGGCGATGGGTTCGGTCACGAGCGCGTCGCCGTCCCGTTCGAGGAGGAGTTCCGGGCTCGCGCTCACCAGGTCGACGCCCGGGAACTCCAGCAGCGCCGAGTACGGCGCGGGGTTGACCTCGCGGACCGCGTCGAAGGCCTCGACGGGGTGGACCGCGGCCGGCGCGGTCAGCCGCTGGGAGACGTTCGCCTGGAAGGTGTCGCCGTCGCGGATGTACTCCTTGACGGTCCGGACCCGGTCGGCGAACGCCTCGCGGCCGCAGTCGCTCTCGAAGCGCGCGGCCGGGGCGTCGACCGGCGGCGGTCCCACCGACGGGTCGCCGTCGACGGCCGCGCGCGCCAGCGCCGTCGCCCGGTCCCGGCCCCGCTCGTAGGCCGCCTCGACCGCCTCCGGGTCGTCGGGGTCGTCGATCCGCGGACAGGCGGTCACCCGGAGCGTCACCGGCGACTCCCGGGGTTCCTCCCAGGCAGCCACGCAGTCGTAGGCCGCCAGTTGCATCCGCGGCAGGTC
>PXRG01000019.1:0-47442 GCA_003021105.1 Halobacteriales archaeon QS_1_68_17 | reverse complement strand
CGTCGTAGGAGAGCCAGCCGACCGCCCCGCAGGGATAGGGCACGGAGCAGTCGCCGCGCGCGAGGGTCTCCCGGTCGAGGAACTCGACGAGCGCGCCGAGCGCCGATCCGTCCCCGGGATTCACTTCGATCCGGTCGACCGGGTCGACGCCGAAATACCCCCAGCCTGACTGTCCACCTGTGGTTCCGAGGTAGAACCCACCCGCCCCCTCTCTGGCCCGGCGGTACGCGCGGAACGGGTCCGGAACCGCGATCCGTACCTCCACCGGGACGCGCGATCCGCGGGACGCTCCGGCCGCGGTTTCCCGGAACGTGGCGGGTTCGGTCGCCACCGTCGGGGAACTCATTGGCTGAGGATGGCGGGCCACTACTAACGGTCTTGCGGTTTGGTCACGCCTCGCGGGCGCTGTCGATCCAGCCCGCGATCCGCTTCTCGGAGATGCCGGTCTCCTCCGCGAGGGCGTCGGCGTCGGCCGCGGCCAGGTCGCCGACCGTCTCGACGCCGGCCCCCGCCAGTCGCTCGGAGTAGGCCGGCCCGATGCCGGTGATCGTCTCGGTCGACTCGTCGGCCCGCTCGGGCGGGACGGCCGACTCCGGTTCCGCGGTGTCGCCGACCGCCGACGCGCCGGCGTCGGTTCCTGCCGCTTCGTCGGCGTCGGTTTCCGTCGCTTCGTCGGTGTCGGTTCCCGCCGCTTCGTCGGCGTCGGTTCCCGTCGCTTCGTTCGTCGGCGTCCGTGTCCGCCCGCTCGTCGGCGTCGGTTCCCGCGGTCGCCGGTTCACCGTCGCCCGCGCCGTCGCCACCGGCGGCCGAGTCCGTCGCCCCGTCGTCCTCGTCGGACGCCGCGCCGTCGACGTCCGTCCCTTTCACCGCGCTCTCCGACGCGGTCGCGGGGTCGTGCTCGACGGTGACCCTCGCGCCCTCGTCGTGGCCCGGTTCGGCCCGGTCGGCAGCGTCGGGCGGACCCGTCCCGGCGTCAGACCGGGACGGGTCGTCGAGTCCGAGCGCCGATTTGAGTTTCTCCAGCAAACCCATGTCAGGACATAATCAACGACTCTACTTAAAGACGCTCCCGGAGCGCCTCGTTCATGATCTCGACGGGAGCGTCCCGGCCGGTCCACCGTTCGAGGGCCGCGACGCCCTGGAACAGCAGCATCCAGACGCCGTCGACCGTCGTCGCGCCGACCGCCGCGGCGTCCCGGAGCAACCGCGTCTCCACCGGGTCGTACACCGCGTCGAGCACCGCCAGGTCGCCGTGGAGCAGGTCGGCCGGCACCGGCGTGATATCCTCGCCCATGCCGACGCTCGTGGCGTTGACCAGCACGTCGGCCGCCGGCACCAGGTCGGGGAGGTCGTCCAAGCCGTGTCCGGTCGCGCGTGGCACGTCGGCGGCCAGGTCGTGGGCGCGCTCGACGGTCCGGTTGGCGATCTCGACGGTCATGCCCTCGTCCGCGAGCGCGAACGCGACCGCCCGGCCGGCCCCGCCCGCCCCGACGACGACCGCAGTCCCGTCGAGCACCACGTCGTGCCGCCGGAGCGCCCGGACGGTGCCGGCGGCGTCGGTGTTGTATCCGGTCGGCGGCGTCGTCGAGAAGTCGACCGTGTTCACCGCGCCGATCCGCGCCGCGAGGTCGTCCGGTTCGACGGCCGCCAGCACGTCCTGCTTGAACGGGATGGTGACGTTGAGGCCGGCGACCCCGAGCGTCTCCGCGGCCGCGACCGCCGACGCGCCGGCGTCCGCGTCGGGTTCGAAGGTGACGTACCTGGCGTCGAGACCGAGCGCCTCGTAGGCCGCCTCGTGCATCGGCGGCGACAGCGAGTGTTCGACCGGGTTGCCGATCAGTCCGAACACGTCCATATCCCCATCTCCGGAGCCGACCCCATAACCGCGACGAATCCCGTCGGCCGGTACGGACCGCAATCCGGGGCTGCCGGTCCCGACCGGGCCGGACTGTGTTCCGCAAGACATTCGTACGGAACCGGCCATCCTATTGGTAGTGACCAGACTCCGCCATCCATTCGCCGCGGTCGCGGCCGCGTTGCTGCTGACGGCACCCTGGGTCGGGATCAGACTCGCCGGCGTGCACCTGGAGACGGTCGGGACGGTGCTGGTGAGCGGACTGGCCGTCCTCGGGGCGTCGTTCCTGCTCGCGTGGGGTGCGGAGACCGCCGAGGAGGACGTGCCCCGCGCGTTCGCGCTGGCGGTGCTCGCGGTCCTGGCCGTCGCACCCGAGTACGCCGTCGACGCCCTCTACGCCTGGACCGCTGGCGCACAGGCCGGCACCACCCGGGGCATCGAAGCGGGCAACCTCGCCATCGCCAACATGACCGGCGCGAACCGCATCCTGATCGGCATCGGGTGGTCCGGAATCGCGCTCTTTACGATCTGGCGGGCGGCAAGCGCGTCCGACCCGGCCGTGGTCAAGCGGGACGGGATCCTCGCGGACGCTATCTCGCTAGACCGCGGCATCGCCACCGAGATCGCCTTCCTCGCGGCGGCGACGCTGTGGGCGTTTTTGGTGCCGCTCGGCGGCGGGATCGACGCGCTCGACACCGTACTCCTCGTCGGCCTGTACGTCGCCTACATCGGCATCATCATCCGGGCCGGCGCGGAGGCACAGGAGGAACACGTCGGCGTGCCGGCCTACTTCCAAGAGTGGGTCTTCCCCCGCCGCGTGGCGGTCGTGCTCTTCCTGTTCGGCTACTCGGGGACGATGATCTTCACCGCGGTCGAGCCGTTCGCACACGGCCTGGAGGAACTGGGCCTGCAGTTCGGCATCCCGAAGTTCTTCATGATCCAGTGGATCGCGCCGCTGGCCAGCGAGTCGCCCGAACTCATCGTGGTCACGGTCCTCGTGATGAAAGCGCGTTCGACGGCCGGGTTCAACACCCTCATCTCCTCGAAGCTCAACCAGTGGACGCTACTGATCGGCACGCTCGCGGTCGTCTACTCGATCGCGCTGGGCCGGTACGGCGTGCTGGGCTTCGAGTTCAAACAGAGCCTCGAAATCTGGCTGACCGCCGCCCAGTCGTACTTCGCGCTGGCGATCCTGGTCAACTTCTCCATCTCGGTCCGGGAGGCGCTGGCCCTGCTCGTGTTGTTCCTCTCGCAGGTGTTCATCGAGTTCCTGATCCTCCGCGTGCTGACGCTGCCCAATCCCGAGGCGCTCAGCCATCAGTCGTTGCTGGCGTTCACGGTGCTGTACCTCCTGCTCGGGACGGCCCTGTTCGTCAGCCGCCGCCGGGCCGTCGGCGAACTCCTGGAGCTGACCGGGGCGACCGCCCGCGAGGCGTTCCGGCGGACGCCCGAACCCGGGGCCGACTGATGATCGGCGTCGTCGTCTCCCGGGCGGACTCCGCGTCCCGGCACGTCGGCGAACACCTCCGGGCGGTGGCCGACTGGACTGTCGAGACCGACGGGGAGCGCCCGGACGCCGACGGCGGCGGCACGGTCTACCGGACCGACGGCTTCGAACTCCGCGAGTTCGAGGAGTGGCACCTCCACCTCGAAGGCGTCGCCGCGGCCTTCGACGACCCCGACCTCCTGCTTTTCGCCTCGCGGCACTCCGGCGAGACCGGCCCCCTGCTGACGGCCCACCACACCGGCAACTTCGGCCCGGCGGAGTTCGGCGGCGCGGACCGCGAACTCGCCCGTGCGGCCCCGAACGCGCACCGCCACCTGCTCCGGGCGTTCGAACGGTTCGCGCCCGACGGCTACGAGGTCGGGACCGAGTGTACCCACCACGGCCCCTCCGCGGTCGGCGCGCCGTCGCTGTTCGTCGAACTCGGCAGCGGCGAAACGGAGTGGGACGACCCCGAGGGCGCACGTGCCGTCGCCCGGTCGATCCTGGCGCTCCGGGGGGTCGCCCCGGACGCACCCGCGGAGGACGGCCGCCGCAGACACCTCGTCGGGTTCGGCGGCGGCCACTACGCACCGCGGTTCGAGCGCGTGATCCGCGAGACCGGGTGGGCCGTCGGCCACGTCGCCGCGGACTGGTGTCTGGAGGCGATGGGGCGGCCGGCCTCCCACCCGGACCTGCTCCGTGCGGCCTTCGAGCAAAGCGAGGCCGAGTACGCCCTCGTCGAGGGCGACCGGCCCGACCTGGTCGCCGAGATCGAGGCGCTGGGCTACCGCGCGGTCAGCGAGACGTGGGTCCGGGAAGTCGACGGCGTCTCCCTGGGACTGGCGGCGGCCCTGGAGGACGCGGTCGGGACCGTCGACGACGGCCTCCGCTTCGGCGACCGGGCCCCCGGTGCCGACGCCGGGACGGAGTTCGCCGTCGTGGGCCTCCCGCTCGAGTTGCTGGCCGAGGCGCGGGGCATCGACGCCGAGGCGACCCGCGACGCCGTCGCAGCCGCCACGCTGGCGTTCGGCACCGACGAGAACGGCACCCGCGTCGTCGGGCCGGCGGCCGTCGAATCGCCCGCTAACCGGCGGGCGGTCGTCGACGGCCTCGTGGACGTGCTCGGCCGGAAGTACGACGCCGTCGAGCGGACCGACGGTCGCGTGGTCGCGCGGGAGACCGCGTTCGACCCGGAGCGGGCGCGGACGCTCGGCGTGCCCGAGGGGCCGAAGTTCGGCCGCCTCGCCGACGGCGACCCTGTCGAGGTGGACGGCGAGATTATCGAACCTGATACCGTCTCCCGCAAACGGACCCGGGAGTTCGAAGTCACATTTAATCCGTAACTACCCGGCACGAAGACTGTCTGACGCGTGCATGACAGGAGGGGAAAGATAATTAGGGCTCGTCTACTACCCGTGACTTAAAATATGGATTCGATTATCGACGACGCTATCGACGAGGCCGAGGAGGAGCGAGGGCAGTCCCAGGGGACAGGGCAACCCAACGCGGACGGCAACCGCTCGCCCGGGTCCGGGTCGGGATCCGGCGGGAGCGCCGCGGACGACGTCTCGACGTCGGGGCAGATGACCGACGAGGAACTGGCCAGCGTCGTCGAAGACCTGGAAACGAAGATCACGGTCGTCGGCTGTGGCGGCGCGGGCGGCAACACCGTCACCCGGATGATGGAGGAGGGGATCCACGGCGCGAAACTGGTCGCCGCCAACACCGACGCCCAGCACCTCTCGGACGAGGTCAAGGCCGACACGAAGATCCTCATCGGGAAGAAACGCACCGGCGGGCGCGGCGCGGGGTCGGTCCCCAAGATCGGCGAGGAGGCCGCACAGGAGAACATCGAGGACATCCAGCAGTCAATCGACGGCTCCGACATGGTGTTCGTGACCGCCGGCCTGGGCGGCGGCACCGGCACCGGCGCGGCCCCGGTCGTCGCACAGGCCGCACAGGAGGCCGGCGCGCTGACGATCTCTATCGTGACGGTCCCGTTCACCGCCGAGGGCGAGCGCCGCCGGGCGAACGCCGACGCCGGCCTCGAACGCCTCCGTTCGGTCTCGGACACCGTCATCGTCGTCCCCAACGACCGCCTGCTCGACTACGCCCCCTCGATGCCCCTCCAGGACGCGTTCAAGATCTGCGACCGCGTGCTGATGCGGTCGGTCAAGGGCATGACCGAACTGATCACCAAGCCCGGCCTCGTCAACGTCGACTTCGCCGACGTCCGTACCATCATGGAGAACGGCGGCGTGGCGATGATCGGCCTGGGCGAGTCGGACTCGGAGAACAAGGCCCAGGACTCGATCCGGTCTGCGCTCCGGTCGCCGCTGCTGGACGTCGAGTTCGACGGCGCGAGTTCGGCGCTCGTGAACGTCGTCGGCGGTCCCGACATGTCCATCGAGGAGGCCGAGGGCGTCGTCGAGGAGATCTACGACCGGATCGCCCCCGACGCCCGCATCATCTGGGGCGCGTCTGTCGACCCGAGCCACGAGGGGAAAATGGAGACGATGATCGTCGTCACCGGCGTCGAGTCGCCACAGATCTACGGGCAAAGCGAGGCCCAGCAGGAACAGGCCGCAAAGGAACTCGGCGACGACATCGACTACGTCGAGTAACCGACCGCGCCGTGCTCGCGTCCTCGTCGATCCTGTCCTCGCGCCGTTTCGTCCATCTCCGCCCTGCCCTATCCTCTCCTGTCCCACCCAGGAGTCGTTTCTCCCGTACCCGCGTCCCGTCGGGCCCGGTTTCCGCCCGGCAGAACATCGTTTCTCCTCCGCCCCGCCCTGCACCGCGCCGGAGCAATAGATAAAAAAGGCGGCAGCGGCAACCACCCGCACATGCAGGTACCCTACAACCTCACCTCGTACGTGCGGGTGCTGAAGCTGGCCAGCACCCCGTCCTGGGAGGAGTTCTCCCAGATCTCGAAGATCGCGGGCGCCGGCATCCTGCTCGTCGGCTTTCTCGGATTCCTCATCTACCTCGTGATGAGCTTCGTTCCGGGGGCGGGTCCGTGATGCCGATCTACGCCGTCAAGACCACGGCCAGCCAGGAGCGCACCGTCGCGGACATGATAATGAACCGCGAGGAGGAGTCGATCCACGCCGCGCTCGCGCCGGACTCGCTGACCTCCTACGTGATGGTCGAGGCCGACGACGCCAGCGTCTTCGACCGCATTCTGGACGAGATTCCCCACGCGCGGGGCATCGTCCAGGGCGAGTCCTCGCTGGCCGAAGTCGAGCACTTCCTCTCGCCGAAACCCGACGTCGAGGGGATCGCCGAGGGCGACATCGTCGAACTCATCGCCGGCCCGTTCAAAGGCGAGAAGGCCCAGGTCCAGCGCATCGACGAGGGCAAAGACCAGGTGACCGTCGAACTCTACGAGGCGACCGTCCCGATCCCCGTCACGGTGCGGGGCGACCAGATCCGGGTGCTGGACAGCGAGGAGCGGTGATCGAAGCGATCCGCTCCTCGGAAACGGTCGAGCGGCCGGGGAGTGACCCGCGAGACAGCGAGGAGTCCATTCACCTTCCGGTGTTCAGCCGTCGTTCTCGATGCGGTCGACGACCGACCGGATGTCGGCGGTCGACTCGATGGTCTCCTTGATCTGCTCGCGGCGACGGACCGCCGCCGCGCTGGCGTCGTAGGCGCGGACGTACTCGGCACGGGTGTGTTCCTCGAAGGCGTGGCGGATGGCGAAGTAGCCGTCGGGCAACACGGCACCACAGACCTTGCACTCGATGCGCTCGTGCTCGGTGGCCTGGTGGACCAGCAGGTCCTCGACGGTGTCGTACTGTTTGCCGTCGCCTTCGATCGCACATTCCCAGCGTGGCATTCTTGTCGGGGGGATGACGGCGGCGTACAAAAAGCGTTCGCACGGACGCGCCCGGGATCGGCGAGTAGCAATCTTCAAACTGTCGCCGCGGGAACGGACGCGCGTGACCGCCGCGCAGTTCCGCGTCGACCTCCACGTCAAGGTGCTCGACGAGCGCGTCGTCCGGCGGGCCAAGGCGCGCAACCTCGACGCGCTCGTGTACGCGCCGCATTTCACGCGCCTGCCGGACGTCGAGCGCCAGGCGGCCGCGTTCTCCGACGACGGCCTGCTGGTGGTCCCCGGCCGCGAGATATTCACGGGCGACTGGCAAACCCGCAAACACGTCCTCGGGATCGGGCTCTCCGATCCGATCCCGGATTTCATCACCCTCGAGGGGGCGATGGCCGAACTCGACCGGCAGGACGCCGCCGTCCTCGTCCCGCACCCCGGCTTCCTGACGGTGAGTCTCGACCGGGCCGACGTCGAACGGTACGCCGACGTGATCGACGCCGTCGAGGTGTACAACCCGAAACACCTCCCCCGGCACAACCGGCGTGCGGTCGGGATCGCCCGCGAGACCGGACTGCCGGGGTTTACCTCCTCCTACGCGCACCTCCGTGGCACGGTCGGCGAGGCATGGACCGCCTTCGAGGAACCGATGGCCGACGCGGGCGACCTGGTGTCGGCACTCGGGTCGGGCACACCCCGGCGGATCTTCCACCGCGACGGGGTCGGCCACCGGCTCCGCTGTGGCCTGGAGTTCGCCCACCTCGGCTACGAGAACACCTGGGAGAAGTTCGACCGCGTGTTCCTCTCGGGGACCGAGCCGACCCACCCCGACCACCTCGCCTACCGCGGGCAGTTCGACGACGTGCGCGTCTAGATGCCGGCGAGGGCGTCGGCGACCACCCGCTGGGGGACCTCGTAGACGATGGCGGCGGCGACGGCCAGTTCGAACGCCGTCACGGCCAGGGTCATCGCGTCGGCGTAGTCGCTGCTGACCGCGACGCCAAAGGGCAGGCTGAACTCCTTCTCGTAGGGGTACAGCAGGGCGAGCCCGCGTTTCGAGCCCAGCAGGTCGAGCACGTAGTGGGTGAGGACGCCGATCCACACGTACCGGAGGTTCCCGAAGTAGATCGGATAGGCCGCGACGACCCCCAACACGAGGAAGTTGTGTAGCGTCTTACGGTGTCTGCCGAAGGCCGTGTCCACGTCCGGGAACAGCGCCCCGAGGACGACCGGAATCGACACCTCCGCGATGGTCCTGAACGTTCGGATGTCGCCGGCCGGCTCCAGGATGTACCCCAGGCCGACGGCCAGCAGGATGGCGTTCAGGACGTGACCCTTCTTGTTCATCGAACGGGGAAACGGAGCCACCCGTCAAAGGCGTGGCGCTCCGCGCGTCCAGCCTATGGACCGGGGGAGGCTCTATTCGACGGATCCGGCCGGGAGGTTCCGGACCTATGCCCGCTCCCACTCCCGGACAGCCGCCGCCAGGTCCCGGAGCGCCCCCCGTGCGATCCGCTCTTTGATCTCCCGGCGGGAGCCGTCGAACTCGTGGCGCTCGACGGTCGCCCGCGAGGCCCCCGTGCCCCAGTCGGCGGCGTAGGCGACGCCGACGTAGACAGTCCCGACCGGCGTCTCTTCGGTCCCGCCGGTCGGGCCGGCGACGCCCGTCGTCGAGAGTCCCCAGGTCACGTCGGCCACGTCGCGGACGCCCCGGGCCATCTCGCGGGCGACCGGGGCACTGACCGCGCCGCGTTCGTCCAGCGCCTCGCGGCTGACCGCGAGCGCCTCCCGTTTCGCGTCGTAGGCGTAGGTCACCAGCGAGCGGTCGAAGTAGTCGCTCGACCCCGGCACGTCGGTCACGAGCGACCCGACGAGGCCGCCGGTACACGATTCCGCGACTGCCAGGGCCTCCCCGCGCTCCCGGAGCAACTCCCCGAGTCGCTCCTCGATCGGCGGGTCGTCGGCGAACTGGCGCATGTCCGATCCATGGGCGTGCGCCACAAAAACGACGGGGACGGCAGTACCGAGGTCTTTTTTGCACCTGGAGGCAATCTGCCGGCGTATGCCACGCGGCGTGGGCGAAGCGGCGTTCGTTTCGCGGCTTCCCGAGGAGATGCGCGCCATCGCCGGTGCCGTGACGCAACTCGGCGACATGTGGTTCGTCCTGACCGGAATCGCGCTGGTCTACGTCGTCTCGGAGTTCGGCTACGAGGCCGCCGAGAACCCCCGGAAGGATGCCCTGTACCTGTTCGCGCTGGCGGTCGGCGCATACTGTCTGACGGTGGCGATGAAAGCCGTGTTCGCGCTCCCGCGGCCGCCGGATGCAACAGCGGTGACACCCCCGGCCTGGATTCCCGTGCTCGCGGGTCCCGTATGCGAGTCGATGGTGACGGCCGAGGGCTACGGATTCCCGAGCGGTCACGCCCTCAAGACCGCGGCCGTCTACGGCGGCGCGGCGATCACGTTACGAGGCTGGAACCGGTCGCGTCGTGTCCTCGCCGCGGGCGCGGTGACCGTGCTGGTGTCGGTATCCAGGGTCGTTCTCGGCGTTCACTACCTCGTCGACGTCGTCGTCGGGACCGTCGTCGGGGTCGCCTTTCTCGGCACCGTCGCTCGCATCGCCGGCCGGGATCCGACGCGGGCACTCCTGATCGCAACCGGGATCGGACTCCTGGCGTTCGCGATGAGTCCCGGTTACAAGACTGGTTTCGCGGTCGGCGGCGTCGCGCTCGCCCTCGGGATGGCGATGTTCACCGACCGAAAACGTCCGGCGACGTACGCCGACAGAAATATCAACTGACGTTCCGGGGCCGCGCGGACGGGAACCGGTCGGAGACCCCACGCGTCAGGGGAACGGGAGGTCGATGTCCTGACAGTCGTCGACCTCCTCGCCGATTGCGTAGCTGGCGGTCGTTTCGTCGTTTTTATGCAAAAACCGGGCCAACGGGGAGATCACGGAGAAAATATGGTTTCGTACCGCAAACCCCAGTTTTTCCGGGTGATGAAGTACGCGGCGGAGGCCGACCGGGACGTGATCGACATGGTAAGCGGCAATCCCGACTGGGATCCGCCCGACGGCCTCCGCGAGGGGCTTCGGGCCTACGCGGACGAGGACAGTTCGGCCTTCCAGTATCCCGCCAGCCACGGCCTGCGGGCGCTCAGGGAGGAAATCGCCGCCCGGCGGGGCGTCGACGTCGGGCGGGTGGTCGTCACCAACGGCGCGGGCGAGGCCAACCACCTGGCGATGGCCGAGGGACTGGCCGAGATGTCGGGGTCGGAGGTACTCCTCACCGACCCCGTGTATCCGTACTACGCGGGCCGGGCGAACCTGCTCAACGCCGACGCGCGGTTCGTCCCGGTCGACGACCAAGGGCGACTCGACCCCGCCGACGTCCGCGCCGCGGCGAGCGACGAGACGGCCCTGATCGTGATCAACTCCCCGAACAACCCCACCGGTGCCGTGTACGGCGAGGACCGGAAACGCGCGCTCGCCGAGGTCGCCGCCGACCACGACGCCCTGCTGGTCAGCGACGAGGTGTACGACCACTTCGACTACTCCGGCCGGTTCGCCAGCGCGCTCGCACTCGACGCCGAAAACGTCGTCGTCACCAACGCGGTCTCGAAGTCGATGGCGGTCACGGGCTTTCGCGTCGGCTACGGCGTCTACCCCGAGTGGCTGGTCGACGCGGTCCGGACCCGGCACATGCTGACGAACGTGACCGGGAGCCGACCCGCCCAGCATGCGGTGCTCCGGGCGCTGGAGACGACGCGGCCGGACTACTACGCGACGACCCGGCGGATGCTCGAAGACCGCATCGACGCGTTCACCGACGCGCTGGACGCGGCGGGCGCCGAGTACACCGAGCCGGAGGGTGCGTTCTACGTGATGGCGCGGTTCGACGGCTTCCCCGGCACCTACGGGAACGTCGAGCGGCTGATCGACGAGGCCGGCGTCGCCGGGATGCCCGGCGAGGCGTTCGGCGAGGCGCGAGGGGACTGGTTCCGGTTCGCGCTGGTGACCCCGCGAGCGACCGACGCCGCCGACCGGCTGGCCGAGTTCTTCGCGTAGCCCCGGGAAAGCGGACCTTACAGTTTTGCCCGTCCGCCGCCACGCTGGGAACGCAATGACCGACACTACCGGAGAGAAATATTCGGTGGACGTGGGCGTCGGCCGACACCTCGGGGCACGGCTCCGCGTCGCGCCCGGCGAGAGCGACAGCGGGGTCGCCGTGGTCGAGCACACGCTCCCCCCGCGGAAACTCGCCGCGCCGCTCCACCGACATTCCCGCGAGGACGAACTCTCGTACATCCTGGAGGGCGAAATGGGAATCCAGGAGGGCGACGAGGTATCGACGGTCGGTGCCGGCGAGGTCGCCGTGAAGGAACGCGGCGTCTGGCACACGTTCTGGAACCCCGGGCCGGAGCCGCTCCGGTTCCTGGAGATCATCGCCCCGGGCGAGTTCGCCTGGTACTTCCGGGAGGTGGCCGACCTGCTCCCGGCCGACGGGGACCCGGACGAGGCGACGATGGCACGGATCGAGGACCTCCACGGTGAGTACGGGTTCGAGATCGACTACGGGAGCGTCCCGGACCTGATCGAACGACACGGACTCGAACGATGAGTGGTCCGGACGTCACGCTCAGGCGGGCGGACGAGGACGAGGACGAGGACGGGATGGCCGTCGTCGAGACGCTGCTGGCCCGGAACGACCTGCCGACGGGGGACGTCCGCGGGAAGGCCGACTGTTTCTACGTGGGGTACCGCGGGGACAGCGTCGTCGGGATCGGCGGCGTCGAACGGTTCGAGCGGAGCGGTCTGTTGCGCTCGATCGTCGTCGAACGCTCGGCGCGGGGAGCGGGATTCGGCACGGCGCTGTGTGACGAACTGGAGACCCGGGCGGCGGCCGCGGGCGTCGAGCGACTGTACCTGTTGACGACGACCGCGGCCGGGTTCTTCGCGGACCGCGGCTACGCGGAGATCGAGCGCGCCGACGCGCCCGACTCGATCCGGGAGACCGCCCAGTTCAGCGAGTACTGTCCCGCGACGGCGACCTGTATGCGGAAACACCTCTAGAGTCCGGTTCAGTAGAGCGCTCCGCCCGTCGGGACGGGCCTGTCGGGGCCGACCAGCACCGGGTGCCCGTCCTCGTCGGGAACGCCGACGACGAGCACCTCCGACTTGAAACCGGCGATGCGGACGGTCCCGAGGTTCGTCGCACAGAGCACCTGCCGCCCGACCAGGTCGGCGGCGTCGTAGTTGTAGCCCGTCTGGGCCGCGGACTGGACGGCCTCGTCGCCCAGGTCGAGCCACAGTTTCGCCATCTCGGGTTTGTCCGTCTCCGGGAACGGTTCGGCGTCGGTCACCTCGCCGACGCGGAACGTCGTCTCGAACGGTCCCTCGCTCATGGCGGGCCGGACGAGCGCCGGCGTATAAAAGCCGCCGACATCGGGCGACGGGGGGCGGGCCGAGCAGGACCCTATCTCATAGTGATTGTTGCGATTGTTTTTGCGACCACCTCACGTGAACGGTTGATTCGCGGGCTGAAGCCCACGAATTGTGACTTCTCGGCGGTAAAGAGTCGCAACAATCACTATCACTCGTGGTCGGCGGTACGTCGAACCGGTCGAGTTCCTCTAGCACGGAGGCGAACGACACGGACCCGGCCGCGAGAATCTCATCGGGGTCGAGGACATCCGCGTCGAGCAGTTCGACCGGCGTCAGCCACGGCCAGTCGCAGCCCTCGTTGTGGTCGCTGAACTCGTTGAGTTCGAATTCGAGGAACCGCTTGCTGAACGGCGCGAGCAGCGGCGGTTCGGCCTCGAAGGTGTCCTCGTAGTCCGGCGTGTCCTCGTCCCCGACGACGATCCGCATCGCCATGCCGAGGATGTGGTTTGGCCCGCAGTAGAGGCCTACAGCCCCGGTTCGGCGAACTCGTAGAGCCAGGCACCGCCCGCCTCGACGACGGGCGAGGAAAACGGCGGCACCGTCTCCGGGACGCGCTGCTGGAACCCGCGTCCGTTGTGGGACGCCGTGACAGTGTGGTCGGGGTCGTCGAAGGTAATTCCGTTCACCGCCGGGTCGGGCGGCGGAGGGGGACTCTTCGGCCGGCCAGGGGATTCCGTGGGTTCAAATCCGGGGGTGCGCAACGTCGGAGTAGATGAGTACCGGCCCGGACCAGGACGGCGGCGACCCGGCCGCGGAGTGGCGGTCGCTGTTCGGCTTCGACGAGCCCTACGACAACCAGGCGGACGCGGTCGAAACCGCCATCGACGCCGCGGAACGCGGCGGCTACCTCGCCATGGAGGGACCCTGCGGGACGGGCAAGACCATGGCCGCGCTGACCGCCGGGGCCGCGCTCGTGCGGGACACCGACCGGTACGACAACGTCGTGGTCGTGACGCCGGTCAAACAGCAGCTCCGCCAGTTCGTCGACGACCTCCGGACGATGAACGCCGGGCTGGCCGACCCGTTCGACGGCGTGGCGCTGGTCGGCAAGCGGGACCTCTGTCCCTACGGGCGGGAGGGCGTCTTCCCCGAGGACGCGGGCGTCCACGACCGGTGTGAGGACCTCCGGGAGAACACCGCCGACCTGGTCGAAAGCGACGGGAACGACGCGGACACGCGGTTGCCGGGCGCGGCGAGCGCAACGGTCGGGGGCGAGGCGGCCGACGACCAGTGGTGGGACCCCGCGCGGGCGAGCGACCTCGTGAAATCCGCGCGCCGGGACGCCGAGGGAGTCCGCACCTTCGGGGACGCGCTGTCGACCGCCGGGGCCGAGTCGCCGTACCCCCGGACGCAGCCGACCGCGCCGGAGTCGATGACCGAGGGGACCGACCCGCCGCTTTTCTGTCCGTTCGAGGCCGACTGGTACGCGCGCAACAAGGGGTCGCCCGTCGGCTTCGACGCCGGCGAGCACAGCGTCGTCACCGCCGCGGAGTACCTGCCGGCGTCGGTCGAGCGGGGCACCTGTCCCCACCGCGCGATGGGCGTGCTCCTGGAGGCGGCCGACGTGGTGATCGGCAACTACAACCACCTGTTCGACCCGAAGAGCCGACCGCTCGTGGAGTCGGTTCTCGACGAGCGGACCTTCCTGATCGTCGACGAGGCACACCGCCTCGAAGGGCGGGTCCGGGACCTGCTGTCGCGCCGGGTCGGCCGGGACACGCTCGTCCGCGCGCGCAACGACTGTGCGACGCTGCTCTCGCGGGCCCGCGAGAGCCGCGAGGACAAACGCCAGGTGCGGGACCGCCTCCGGAGCTACGACGTCCCGCTGGCGGCCGTCGAGCGGGTCCGGGAGTTCTACGACGACGCCGTCGCCTGGCTCGACGACCGCGTGGGGAGCTTCCTGGACGCGGAGTTCGGGCGCGGGTGGCGGGCCGGCCCCGACGGGCTGGACGCGCTCCCCGAGGAACCCCTGGAGATTCCGCTCCGGGACCCGGAGACCGCCGAGCGCGACGAGTTCACCGCCTGGGCCGAGCGGGCGGGCTACGCGGGGGACCTCTGGCGGAGCCTGACGACCGTGGGTGCGGCCGTGGAGGGGGTCTTCGACGAACTCGACCAGTCGCGGACGCCGGTCTGTGCGGCCGTCGGCGCGACCATGGAACGGTGGTGGGAACGGGACCACGCCACCTGTTTCCGGGAGGTCGAACTCGATCACTCGCCCGCACCCGGGGGCGCGACGGCCAACCGCTGGGAGCAGGTCTACACGGCCGGGCTCTTGCTGTACGACTGCATGCCGGCCGAGCAGTTGCGCCGGACATTCGACGAACTCGGCGGGGGCGTGCTCATGAGCGCGACGCTCGAACCGCTGGACGTGTTCACCAGGGTGTCGGGGCTGGACAGCCTCGCGGCCGGGACCGACGGGCGCGAAAACGGGAGCAAAAGCGGGGCGGACGGGAGCAGCAGCGAGCGCGGGAACAGCAGGGGCGGGGACCGCGGCGGGAGCGACGACGGCCGGCCGGTCGTCGAGCGGACCTACGATCTCCCCTTTCCCGAGGCGAACCGCGCGAGCTGGATCGTCGACGCCGAGCCGTTCACCGCGCGCAACCGCGGGGAGCCGGCCGCCGACAACGACAACGACACCCGCGAGCAGTACCGGCACGTCCTCCGGTCGGTCGCTCGCAGCCCCGGGAACGTGATGGTCGCCATGCCCAGCTACCGGGAGGCGGCGTGGGCCGGCGACTACCTCGACGGCGCGGTCGAGAAGCCGGTCCTCGTCGACGCCAGCACGGCAAACGAGGAGACCGAGCGGCTCAAACGGGACTTTTTCGCCGGCGAGGGGAAGGTCCTCGTGACCAGCACCCGGGGGACCCTGACCGAGGGCGTCGACTACGACGGCGAGAAACTCCACACCTGCGCGGTCGTGGGCATCCCGCTGGTAAACGTCGGCTCCCCGCGGGTCAGGGCGGTCCGGCACGCCTACGGCGACGCGTTCGGCGAGGAACACGCCTTCGAGTACGCGCTGACGGTCCCGGCGGTCCGGCGCGCCAGGCAGGCCATCGGCAGGGTCATCCGGGGGAGCGACGAAGTGGGGGTCCGGATTCTCGTCGACGAGCGGTACACGCCGGAAGCCCGCTATGGGGGCGTCTACGAGTACCTCCCGCCGGGGGAACGCGAGGAGTTCGTCCGGATGACTCCCGAGTTCCTCAAGCCACAGGTCGAACGGTTCTGGCGCGGACGCGAACCCTGATGGCCGGGACGGCAGGTCGGCCATCGACCGACCGGTCCCTCGGGGGAACTGGACAGAAGCCCGACCGCGCGGGATGCCCGGCCGGCGGCGGACCGGCTACCGGACGTGTCAGCCGGATACACAAAGGTTATCACCCTCGCAACAAGGGTTTCTTTCGATGCCAGAGTGTCAAAACTGCGGGGACTTCGTGACGGACGCCTACGTCAGGGTGTTCGCACCCGAGGGGTGCGAGAACCCCCGGGTGTGTCCGAACTGCGAAGACAAGCTCCGCGACGGGGCCGAGATCCGCGAGGCCCGTTCGACCCGCTCGTAGCTACGCCCTCCAGGCGCGCGACCGACGAGTACAGGTACCTCCAAGCGAACAGCCACGCATGGACGAACTCGACGTGGAGCCGGTCGCCGAGATCGACGAGGCGGCCGTCCCGGCCGGCGTCGACGCCCCCGATTACGTCCTCTACGGCGGGAAGGGCGGCGTCGGCAAGACGACGATGGCCGCCGCGACGGCGCTGGCCAGCGCCCGCGACGGAAGGCGGAGCCGGCGCGAATCCGGGAGGCGGAGCCGCTGTACGCCGCCGAGATCGATCCCGAGGCGGCCCTCCAGGGCGGCCCGTTCGGCTCCGAGGGGAACTTCGAGGGGCTCGGCGGCCTGGAGCAGTTGCTCGGCGAGGGGGCCGACGTCGCCAACCCGCTCGGGGGGACGATGCCCGGGGCCGACGAGGCCGCCGCGATGCGCCTCCTGCTGGAGTACCTCGACGACGACCGGTTCGAGCGCGTGGTCGTCGACACCGCCCCGACGGGACATACCCTCCGGCTGCTCGAACTGCCGGAGGTGATGGACTCGATGCTCGGGAAGGTGCTCACCCTCCGGGAGCGGCTGAGCGGCATGATGGACGGCCTCACCGGGATGTTCGGGGACGAGGAACCCGACCCCGAGGAGGGATTCGACGACCTGGAGGTGCTCCGGGAGCGGATCGAACGCCTCCGGGGCGTGTTGCGCGATCCGGCCCGGACGGACTTCCGGATCGTCATGGTGCCCGAGGAGTTGAGCGTCGTGGAATCCCGGCGGCTGCTCGCGCGCCTCGCCGAGTTCGACGTACCCGTGGGGACCATCGTCGTCAACCGCGTCATGGAGGACCTCGCGGACGTCGCGGGGGTCGACGCGGACTGGTTCGTGACGCCCGACCTCGACGACTGCGAGTTCTGCCAGCGCCGCTGGGAGGTCCAACAGCGTGCGCTCCGGGAGTCCCAGGACCTCTTCCGGGGCCACGACGTCAGGCGCGTGCCGCTGTTCGCCGAGGAGGTCCGCGGCGAACGCCTGCTCGAGGTCGTGGCCGCCTGTCTGGACTGACGGAGATCGGACAGCGACAAACGGTCGCGGCCCCCGCGGGGAGGAAAGCACAGGGCAGTCGCCTGTACTGCCCGTCCCGCGAGGCGATCCCCCGTCCTTCCCGGGGCCGGTCCGCGGTGGAGGATTCGACCGGGAGCGACGGGACCGACCTCACGCGGAGTCGTCGTCCGCGAGGAGTGCACCGAGGTCATCCCCGGAGACGAGGAGAGTAACCGCATCGTCCTCCCTGCAGAAGTCGACCAGGCCGCCCCGCTCCAGTTCGGGGAGGTACTGCGTCGTCACCCGGTCGTGAACCTCGTCGAACGGGAACGTCGTCCCGGCGTCGTCCTGGCGCTCCCGCCTGGCGACACAGAGCGCGACCGAGACGAGGTGCGTCCCCTCGACGCGACCGCCGCTCCGGTCGAGAAACCGCAGAATCTCCCGCTGGTCCCGGCCGATCCTGGCTTCCGATGCCCGTTCTCGTCGATTTCCCGACACTTGATTCACTCGAATGATCGTACAATCCACCGTCGAAAGAGGATTGTGTCCAGTTGGATGCCAGTCGAGTATCGGGCGACGGGCCCACCGCGAAACCAGCCTCATACTGGTGGCTGTAAGTACGTGAAAACTCGAATTGAGAATCCAGGCGGAAAGGTTCTGTATCCGCAGATAGCAAAGACTGGTGAGTAAAAGAATTACAGCCACCAGTATCAGAGGAGGCGCGAGGCGGCGACGCCGGCGGCGATCAACAGCAGTCCGAGCACGACCTGGATTGCGGTCCCGGCGAGGTCGCCCTGCAGCAGGTACCACCCCCCGAGGCCGATGAACAGCGATCCGACGAGGACGTGCACGCCGACGACTGCCTTCGGGAGGTCGATGTTCATGCCGCTCTCTGGGGACCGCGAAGTGAAACCCCTTCCGCCTCGCGGTAGGGTGTACGCCGCTCTCGCGCGGAGTAGTGGTCGGTGCGCCACTCTCACGCGGAGTAGTGGTCGATGCGCCACTCTCACGCGGAGTAGTGGTCGATGCGCCACTCTCACGCGGAGTAACGGTCGGTGCGCCGTTCGAACTCCATGTAGGTCGCCACCTCGTCGGCCAAGGCCGCGCCGAACTCCCGTTCGACCAGGTGCAGTGCCAGGTCGATGCCGGCGGTCACGCCGCCGGCCGTCACCACGTCGCCGTCGTCGACGACCCTGGCCTCGACCACCTCCGCGCCGGCCGCCCGCAGGTCGTCGATCGCACTCCGGTGTGTGATCGCGGGACGACCGTCGGTCAATCCCGCCGTCGAGAGGAGCATCCCGCCGGTACAGACGCCGGCGACGGTCGTGCCGGCCCCGTGGCTGGCGGCGAGGGCCTCGGGCAGGGCTCCGCGCTCGGCCTCGACCCGCGCCCCCGGCGTCTCCGGGTCGCTCCAGCCGCCGCCGGGGACGACGAGGAGGTCCAGGTCGCCCGCCGCCCCGAGGGTGCCGTCGGGTTCGACGCGGAGGCCGTGGGCGGCCGTCACCCGGTCGGTCGGCTCGACGGTGAGCAGGTCCACCGACAGGTCAGCGCCGTGGTCGGCCGCGGCCCCGAACACCTCGTAGGGGCCGATGGCGTCCAGTTCCTCGTAGCCCTCGAACAGCAGGATACCGACGCGGAACGTGTCCATACTGGACCCTGGCCGCTGTGGGGGAAGAAAGCACCGGCCGGCGCGACTACCGCGACCCGACCACCAGCACCCGCAGATCGTTGACGTTCGTCCCGGTCGGACCGGACACGAGGAGGGCATCCCGGTCGTCGAGGTACGGGTACGCGTCGTTGTGAATGAGCGCCCGTTCGGCCGCGACGCGGTCGGGGACGGTGTCGGCGTCGACGAGCGCTCCGGCCGCGTCGGACACGCCGTCGATCCCATCGGTGTCGGCGGTAGCCAGCACCGCGCCCTCGGGGAGATCCAGCGCCGCGCTCAGCGCGAACTCCTGGTTCGGGCCCCCCTCGCCGTCGCCCCGCACCGTCACGGTGGTCTCGCCGCCCGAGAGGACGACCGCCGGCGGTTCGACCGGATTCCCGGTCGCCAGACACTCCTCGGCGACGGCGACGTGGGCCGTGGCGGCCTCGCTGGCCTCGCCGCGGATCCGCGAGGAGAGCACGAGCGGGCGGTGGTCGCCCTCGCGCGCTATCTCGCGGGCGGCCGCGATGGCGGTCCAGGCGTTGGCGAGGACGTGGTTGTCGACCCGCTCGAAGCAGTCCGCGTCGGCACCGGGCGTCTCGCCGTGTTCGCCGCGGGTGCCGGCCTCGATCCGCTCGCTGACGGCGTCGGGCACCCCGACGCTGTGTCTTGCCAGCACCGTGAACGCGTCCTCGAAGGTCGTCGGGTCGGGCGCGGTCGGTCCGCTCCCGATCACGCCCGGGTCGTCGCCCACCACGTCGCTGAACAGCAGGCCGACGACCGTCGCCGGGTCGGCCGTCCGGGCCATCTGGCCGCCCTTGATGATCGAGAGGTGTTTCCGGACGGCGTTTATTTCGTCGATAGTCGCGCCGCTCTCCAGCAGGCGCTCGGTCGTCGTCCGGAGGTCGTCGAGCGAGACGGCCGTCACGGGCGCTGGCAACAGCGCGCTCGCGCCGCCGGTCAGCACCGCGAGCACGAGCGTCCGGTCGCCGGCCTCCGAGGCGGTCGTCAGCACCTGCCGCGCGCCGGCGACGCCCCGCTCGCTCGGGACGGGGTGGTCGCCCTCGACGACCGTCACCCGGTCGGTCTCCTCGGGATCGTTCGTGACGACCACGCCCCCGTCGATCCGGTCGCCGAGGATCGCCTCCAGCGCGACCGCCACCTGCGCGGCAGCCTTCCCGCCGCCGACGACGAGGACCTCGTCGTACGCGTCGAGGTCGTAGCTGGCGTCGGCCACCCGGAGGCGGTCGCCGTCGAGCGCGACGCCCTCCGCGACGACGTGTCGCGGGTGTGCGGCCTCGATACCGGCTTCGAGACAGGAAAGCGCCAGGTCGTGGGGCGGCGAGCGCGCCAGCCGGTCGCGGTTTTCGAACATCAGACGACCTTCCTGATCGCCCGGACGGCCGCGTCGCGCCACCGGTCGGGCAAAAACCGGGCGAGGAGGCTGTACTTCGCAAACTGGCCGACCGGGTACCGCGGGCCGGGATTCGGCGAGCAGGCCGCCTCCACGATCACGTCCGCGACCTCCTCGGGGTGGACGGCGACGGCGCCGGCCCCCCCGAACACCTGCTGGTCCTCGTAGATCCGGTAGAGCCGTTCGTACGCCCCCGACCGGTCGAGGCCGTCGTCGAGTTCGTCGTCGGCGCGCTCGACGAAGTTCGTGTCCACGGGGCCCGGTTCGACCAGCACTACGTCGACGCCGTACTCGTCGACCTCGGCGCGGAGCGCGTCGCTCATCCCTTCGAGCGCGAACTTCGATCCCGCGTAGGCACCCTGTCCGGGCGTGGCGATCCGGCCGGCCACGCTGGACGCGTTGACGATGGTCCCGTCGTCCTGCTCGCGCATGTGTGGGAGGACGGCGCGAATCAGCCGGTGGGGGCCGTAGACGTTCACGTCGAACTGCCGGTGGAGTTGCTCGACGGGGACGTCCTCCAGCGGCCCGAACTGGGCGTAGCCGGCGTTGTTGACCAGGCAGTCGATCCGGCCGGTCTCCTCGACGATCCGGTCGACGACCCGCCGGACGTCACCGTCGTCGGTCACGTCCAGCGTCGCTATCTCGCAACCATTCTCCCCGAGTGTCTCTATGTCCGCGGGATTGCGGGCCGTCGTGTACACCCGCCAGTCCGACTGCATGAACGACCGGGCCGTCGCGCGACCGATCCCCGACGAACAGCCCGTGGCCCGGGCGCTTACTCCCGGAGCCGCCGCTTTGCCTCGTCGGCGTACTGGTCGGCGAGCCTGGTCGGTTCCGGGAGCTTGTACCCCGCACAGAGCCGCTCGACCAGGTCTGTGGCCGTCGCCGCACCCACGCGGTGGCCCGGACTCACGTAGACGGGGTTGACGTGCCGGTTCGGCGAATCGAACTGCCGGGTCTGGAGGGCGTAGCCGATCACGGTCCCCGCAGGGGCAGTCACGTCCGCGTCGGCCTCGATTACGACCCGCGCACCCGCCGGGAGTCCCTCGGTCGACTCGCGGGGGCGGCCACAGAGGAGGTTCTTGGCGACGCCGACGCTCGGCACGTCGAGGGTGACGCCCACGTGTGTCGCCAGCCCCGCCTGCCGGAAGTGGATGCGGCCGCTCCCGTCGAACACGACGAGGTCCGGGTCGACCGAAAGCTCCGCGAACGCCGCCAGGATCGACCCGCCCTCGCGGAAACTGAGCAGCCCCGGCACGTACGGGATTTCGGTCTCGACGGCGGCAGTCGCGCGCTCGGTCACCGTCCCGTCCCGGAGCGCGACCAGGGCGCTGACCGCCAGGTCGTCCAGAAACGCCTGGTCGACGCCGACGACGACCGGCCCCGGGTCCCCGTCCCCGTCCTTCGCCGTGTCCCCGAGGCGGCGCTGACCGGTCACCCGGTCGGAGTCGCGGCTCTGTGCGGGGTACAAGCTCCCGGAACCGACCAGGCTCGCCGACCAGTACGCCGACGAGGCAAAGCGGCGGCTCCGGGAGTAAGCGCCCGGGCCCCGGCCGCCGCCACCGAACTGGAGCCGGCCGGGAATCTGCCGCCTGCCTTTGACGTGGTTGCCGTACGCGAGGCCGATGAGCACGCCGATCAGGTGGGCGGCGTGGGCGATGCCACCGAGTAGGCCGGGCGTGAGGACGCCGAACACGCTGAGGCCGACGAAGAACGCCGTGATCACCCACACGGGGATCGGTATCGGGATCGGGATGATGAAGACGCTGAGGTCGGGCTTGACGGCCGTGACCACGCCCAGGATCGCCAGGGCCGCCCCGCTGGCCCCGAGCGCGCCGACGCCCAGCGCGTTCGACATGCCGAGGGCGACCTGGAGGTGTGCCAGGCCGATCTGTGCCAGGCCGGCGATGGCACCGCTGGCGAGAAACAGCGCCGCGAAGCGCCGGGAACCGAGGTACTGCTCGACGAACCGGCCGAAAAAGAAGATCACGATGCTGTTGCCAACGATGTGGAAAAAGATGTTCGGGGAGTGGGCGAAGATGGAGGTGAACCAGGTCCAGACGTACTCGGGGTGACGTGGGGAGAGAACGAAGATGGCGTTCCAGTTCGGACTGCCGATCCCGAACCCGGGGATGAATCCCACCAGAAACTCCAGCAGGAACGTGATCCACATGAGCGCGAGGAGGACGTAGGTCACGTTCCCGCGGAAGTACCCCAGCACGCCGCCGGGTTTCGTGTCCGGCCGCACCCGGTCGATGACCGACGACGACTCGCGGCCGCGGTTGTCGACGCTGTCGTCGAAGCCGCTGTCGAAGACGCCCCCGGGGTCCCCCCAGTTGTCCAGCCCGGGGCAGTCGTGGTTCTCGGGGAGCCGGTGTTCGGCACAGTGAGTGGCCCCGCAGTGGCGGCACTGGTACGGCATGTTCTCGCTTTTGCCGCACACGTCACACGTCGCCATTGCCGGGGGTTGGTGTCTGCCGGGCAAATCGTTTGGGGTTCCGTGGTGCGATCCCGCACGCTCGTCGCCGGGCGCGGGGCGTCGTGCCGTTTCGCGGGCGAAGAAGCGAAGTGTGCGAGCGCGTAACGGGTGGTATGCGAGAGTTCGAGCGGAAACAGCTCCTGGAACGGATCGAGCGGGAGGGGGCGACGATCGGACGGGAGATCCCCGACACGATCACCGTCCAGGGGGAGGAGATCGACCTCCACGACTTCGTCTTCGAGATCAAGCGCCGGGAGACGATCCCGGCCGGCGAGCGCGAGCGGGTCGAGCGCGCCAAGAAGAACCTCCGGCGCGAGCGGTTGCAGCGCAAACAGCGCCTCGAGGACGGCGCGATCACCCGCGAGGAGGGCGAACGGATCGTCGAGGCCGTCCTCGGCATCGACCGCGCGCTGAACGCCCTGGAGAACCTCGGCCCGGCCGACATCGAAAGCGAGATCGAGGCCACGGAAGCGGCCGACCGGAAGCGGTGGATGTCCTTCCTCCGGAAGGTGCTGGGCCACGAGGACTCCGCGGGGAGGCGCGGGACCGGATGACGGTCAGCAACGCCGAGATCGCCGCGCAGTTCGAGGAGTTCGCCGACCTGCTGGCGGCGAAGGGCGTCGACTACAAACCCCGGGCCTACCGGCGGGCCGCCGAGAACATCCGGAACCCCCCCGACTCCGTGGCCGCGCTCGCCCGCGAGGGCCCCGAGGCGGTCGAGCGGATCGACCGCGTGGGCGACGCCATCGCGGGGAAGGTCGTCGAGTACGTCGAGACCGGCGAAATCGAGGAACTGGCGGCCCTCCGCGAGGAACTCCCCGTCGAGATGGAGGCGCTGACGAGCGTCGAGGGCGTCGGCCCGAAGACCGTCGGTACGCTCTACGAGGCCCTCGGGATCACGACGCTGGACGAACTGGAGGCGGCCGCCCGCGACGGCGAGATCCGCGAGGTCGAGGGGTTCGGCGAGAAGACCGAGAGGAACATCCTCGACGGGATCGCGTACGCCCGGCGGGCCCACGAGCGGACGCTCCTGGGGGAGGCCCGTCCACGCGGCGAGGCCGCACGCGAGTACCTGTCGTCGCTGGACGCGGTCACCGAGTGCGAACTCGCGGGATCCCTGCGGCGCTGGCGACCCACCATCGGGGACATCGACGTCCTGGCGGCCAGCGACGACCCCGAGGCGGTCGTCGACGCCTTCGTCGGGTGGGCCGAGGCCGACGACACCATCGAGGCCGGCCCGAGCAAGGCCAGCGTCCGCGCGGACGGAACCCGGGTCGACCTCCGCGTGGTCGCGCCAGCCGAGTTCGGGGCCGCCCTCCAGTACTTCACGGGGAGCAAGGACCACAACGTCGCCCTCCGGAACCGCGCCATCGACCGCGAACTGAAGATGAACGAGTACGGCGTCTTCGACGTCGCCGGCGTGGACGACCCCGGGGCCGACCAGCGCGCCGGCGAGCGGGTCGCCGGCGAAACCGAACGGAGCATGTACGAGGCCCTCGACCTCGGGTGGATGCCGCCGGAACGCAGGGAGAACCGGGGCGAGATCGAGGCCGCCGCGGCGGGCGACCTGCCCGACCTCGTCGGGGAGGGGGACGTCCGGGGCGACCTCCACACCCACACCGACTGGTCCGACGGGAACGACTCCATCGCGGAGATGGTCGCCGGGGCCGCCGCGTTCGGCCACGACTACCTCGCGATCACCGACCACGCCACGGGACCCGGGATGGTCGGCGGGGTCGGCGTCCCGGACGCGGAACTGCGCGAGCAAATAGACGAGATACGGGCGGTGGCGGTCGACGCCGACATCGACGTGTTCGCGGGCGTGGAGGCCAACATCGCCGCCGACGGGTCGATCTCGGTGGCCGACGACCTGCTCGCGGACCTCGATTTGGTGGTCGCCTCGCCCCACGCGGCCCTCTCCGGCGACGGCACCGACCGCCTCGTGTCGGCCATCGAGCACCCGGAGGTGGACGTCATCGGCCACCCGACGGGGCGGTACCTGAACGGCCGGCCGGGACTCGACATCGACGTCGAGACGGTGGCGAAAGCGGCGGCCGACCACGACACCGCCCTGGAGATCAACAGCAACCCTTACCGGCTGGATCTGGGCGGGAGCGCGGTCCAGACGGCCGTCGAAAGGGGCGCGACCGTCGCAGTCAACACCGACGCCCACCGGCCCTCGAACTTCGAGTACGTCCGTCTCGGCGTCCACACCGCCCGCCGCGGGTGGGCCGCGGCCGCGGACGTGCTCAACGCCCGGGACGCCGACGGCGTCCGGTCGTTCCTCTCGTGACCCGACGCGAGCACGGGGCGGGCGAGGAGCGAGAGGAACGCGGGAAACGCGAGGGGCGCGAGGTAACCGACCAGCTCCGGGAACTGGCAGACGCGGGGGTGGCGCTGTCGCTCCCGGATCGCCCCTCCCGGTGCGGGGCGTGCAACGGCCCCGTCGAGGACGTGGCTCCCGACGCGTCGACCCCGGCCCACGCTCCCGACCCCGCCGAGCAGGGTGTCTGGCGGTGTGTCGACTGCGGGCAGCACTTCTGGAAGGGGAGCCACTGGGACCGCGTCGCCCGGGCGCTGGCGGACCTCTAGAGGTCCCGCCGGCGGCCCTTGGGGATCTGCGACCGGAGTTCGCCGTGGAGATAGAGGCCGACGCCGATCGGCTCCGGGTCGCCCGCGAGGTCGTGGGTCACGATCAGGTAGCCCCAGTCGCCGTCCCGGTCGAGCGGCTGGTCCTCGCCGCGGGCGAACCGGGCCGCCCGGTCGCGGTCGAGGTGGACGACGTTCCGCGTCGCCGCCCCGCCGAACCGCTGGGCGGCGTTCGTCGTCGGCTTCCAGTGTTCCTGGCGTGTCCGGAGGGCGGTGATCCCGAGCCCCTCGATCCGGGCCGGCGTGGGGACGGTGCCCCGGAACGCCCAGACCTTGCCCGCGCCGCGCTCCCAGAACGTGTGGTCCGCGAAGGCCTCGGGCGGAATGCCGAACCGCTCGTCCCACCAGTCGAGTACCGCGGCCCGCGTGGGGCGTCCCGGGACGGTCCGCTCGTCGGCCGTCGCCGGCAGGCGGTCGAACCGCTGCCCGTCGTTCGTCGGCGGGCCAGCCGATCCATCGACGTCGCCCTCGCGGGTCCCGTCGGCCCCGGAGTCGGCCCCGTTCGCCCCGTCGTCGCCCATCAGCCGCCGACCTCCAGTTTCGCACAGAAGAACCCGCCGGTGTCGTTCTGGTGGGGGTAGATGCGTTTGGTCTTCCCGACGGCCGGGTCGAACGTCGCGCCGTCCCACGCGGCCACGCCCGGGGAATGGTCGAGCGGGAGGTCGTAGTCGACGAGCCGGCAGGTCTCCGCGTCGAGGACGTGATCGAGGACAGCCTCGTTCTCCTCGGGCGCGAAGGTACACGTCGAGTAGACGACGGTGCCGCCCGGACGGGTCGCCTGGACCGCACGCCGGAGGATGCCCTTCTGGACGCCGGCGATGCCACGGACATGGTCGATGCTCCAGTCGTCGAGCGCGTCGGGGTTCTTCCGGATCGTGCCCTCACAGGAGCAGGGGACGTCCACGAGCGCGCGGTCGAACGGCTCGCCGTCGAACGGGGCCAGCGAGAACGTCCGGGCGTCCTCGTTGGTGACCGCCAGGTTCGTCACGCCGAGCCGTTCGGCGTTCGACCGGAGCGCCGAGAGCCGGCCGAGGTTGTTGTCCGTCGCAACGAGCAGGCCGGCGTCGTCCATCAGCGCCGCGAGCTGCGTGGTCTTGCTGCCGGGCGCGGCGCAGGCGTCCCAGACCCGCTCGCCGGGGGCCGGGTCGAGTACCGTCGCGGGCACCGCCGACACCTCCTCCTGGCCGTGGAGCCACCCGTGGAAGTACGGCCAGTTGGCCCCCGCCGAGTCCGACGGCAGGCGGAAGAGACCGGAGTGCCAGTCCACCGGATCGGTCTCGACGTCCGACGCCGCCAGCGCACGGCGCGCCCGCTCGACGGTCGTCTTGATCGTGTTCACCCGGACGACCGACGGGAGCGGGCGCTCGCAGGCCGCACGGAAGGCCCCGTAGTCGTCGATCAGCGACTCGTACCGGTCGAGTACCGCCATCGCCCGCCGGTTGGCGGCCGCGGGTAAAAACTCCGCCGTCTCGGGCGCGGCTCCGACCCCGAGTATTTTAGTCGACCGGGCGAACGGCGAACCGATGTACGAGACGATCCTGCTCCCGACCGACGGCAGTTCGGGTGCCGACCGCGCGGTCGAGAACGCTATAGATATGGCTCGAATGTACGAGGCGGCCCTGCACGTCCTCTACGTGGTCGACATGGGCGACATGCCCGCAGACGTGGACACGGGCACGATCCACACGACGCTCGAAGAGACGGGGCGGGAGACGACCGAGCGGGTCGCCGAACGGGCCCGGGACGCGGGCGTCGAGACCGTCGAGACGGCGGTCGTCAGCGGCTCCCCGTACGGCACGATCCTCGAGTACGCCGACGAACAGGACGTGGACCTGATCGTGATGGGAACCCACGGCCGGACCGGCCTGGGCCGGTTCCTCCTCGGGAGCGTCACCGAGCGGGTGGTCCGGAACAGCGAGGTGCCGGTCCTGACCGTCCGGCTCGCGGCGGACGAGGAGGAATGAATCCGGGCGGCGGTCAGTACTCCTCGCGCCCGACCTCTTCGAGGTGTTGCTCGACGGCCGGGAACTCGTCGGCGTCGACGAACCCGTACTCGCCGCCGCCGTAGAACGACTCCGGGATCTCGGTGTCCGAGAGGAACAGTTCCGGCGGCCCGTCGACGCTGTTGACCTTGTCGAGCGGGACCAGCCTGACCGTCTCGGCGTCGCTCCGGACGCACACGACGACGCGCTCGCGGAACGTAACCGCGTCGTATCGCTGTGGCTCGTACTCGTCGACGGTCGTGACCGTGATCTCGGCCATGGTGACAGTCGCGTCCCGGCGGTGAAATATCTCCCGGCACCACCGCGGCACCGCGACAAGAGGACTCGGCCGCACAAGGCGAGCGGGCACGACGGCGCAACGTCACCACGCCAACAGGACGCGGGACGGGACGAAACAGAACGAGACAGGACGGGACGGGGCCGGACGACGCGGCGTTCGCCAGTCGGGGCACCTGCACCCACCGCGTTTAAGACGCCGGCCGGAGTGGTTCCGACAATGGCACACGTGCAGGTCCACGCCGACGGAATCGAACTGGACGATCCGGTACTGGTCGAGGGGCTGCCCGGCATCGGTCTCGTGGGGAAGATCGCCGCGGATCACCTGGTGAACGCCCTCGACATGGAGTACTACGCGTCGTGTCACTGCGAGGGATTGCCGAGGGTGGCGGTCTACCACGCCGACGACCCGGGGACGCTCCCACCGGTGCGGTTCTACGCCGACGAAGCGCGGGACCTCCTGGTCCTCCAGAGCGACGTTCCCGTCTCGCCGTCGTCCGCGAGCGAGTTCGCCGCCTGCGTGACCGGGTGGCTCGTCGACAACGAGGTCTTTCCGGTCTACCTGAGCGGCCTCCCGAACGACAAGGGCGACGTCCCCCAAATGTACGGGGTGGCGACGGGGGGCGGGGCCGAGGTGCTCGCCGAGCACGGGATCGACGACCCGCCGGAGAACGGGGTCGTCAGCGGTCCGACCGGCGCGCTCCTCTACCAGGCCGCCCGGCAGGGCCTCGACGGCACGGGACTGGTCGTGGAGGCGTCGGCGCAGTTCCCCGATCCCGAGGCCGCCCGCGTCCTGCTCCGGAAGGGGGTCGGTCCCATCGCCGGCGTCGAGGTCGACACCGAGGAACTGGTCGAGAAGGCCGAGGAGATCAGCCAGGCCCGGGAACAGCTCGCAAAGCAGATGCAACAGGCCGACGACGAGAGCTCCCGGGCACAGCCGATCCGCGGGTTCCAGTGAGACCGATGACGGAGGAGCTACACGCCGCAGTCGACGACTTCCTCCGGGCGGCCGACGACGTCTACGACGAGTACGAGAACGGGTACGTGGACGCCGATGCGGCCCTGCGGATGCTGGAGCGCCACCTCGACGAACTGAAAGCCGCCGCCGAGTGAGGGCGCGGCGAGTGTCGCGGGCGTCGCGGCGGAGGATGTCACTCGTCCGCGCTCGTCCGCTCGTGGTCCCCGCGGTCGAACGGGTACGACAGGCCGGTCGGGTACGGGCCGTCCCCGGTCGTGTCCAGGCGGAGGGCGATGCAAAACCGGTCGAGTCCCACCTCCAGGGCGAGAAACAGCCCCAGTTCGACGATCTCGGCGTCGGTGAAGGCCCCGCGGAGGTCGGCGAAGAAGTCGTCGGTGATCCGCTGTGGGTCCCGAGACATCAGGTCTGCGAACCGCACCGCGAGCGCCTCCCGCTCCGCGAGCGGGGCCGGATCGATCTCCTCGCCGAGGACGGCCGCCTCCCTGGGCGCGACGGCGTGGGCCACCTCGCGGGTCCGGACCGTCGCACAGTAGGCACACTGGTGGACTGCGGCGACGCGCAACCGCGCCAGCTCCAGCAACTCCGGATCGAAGCTCCCGCGCTCGGCGACGGTCTCGAAGAGGGCCACGAACCCCTCCAGCAGCGCCGGCCGGTGGGCCATCGCGCCGAAGAAGGCGGCGTCGCCGTACCAGTCGGCGGTCTCACGGAGCAGGTCGTTCACCTCGGGGTCGTCGGCCTCGCCCGGGAGCACCGGGTCGATCCTGGATGGCATGGGAGAAAGTCGCCGCCCAGCGGCGTAATCGTTGCCCCGCGACTGTCGTCGCGCGGGTGCCGTCGCGGCCACCGCCGACCCTCGATCCCGCAAAGTTATCGGTCCCGGGGCCGCTGTGTCCCCTATGACTGGCTTCTCGAGCCGGATCGAGCAGGTGTCGATCTCGGGGATCCGCGAGGTGTTCGAGGCCGCGGGCGAGGACGCGATCAACCTCGGCCTCGGCCAGCCGGACTTCCCGACGCCCGACCACGTCCGCGAGGCCGCCGTCGCGGCCATCCGCGAGGGGAAAGCGGACGCCTACACCTCGAACAAGGGGACCGAGAGCCTCCGTGAGGCGATCAGCGCGGCCTACGACCGCGACCACGGCCTCGACATCGACCCGGGGGACGTGATCGCCACTGCCGGCGGCAGCGAGGCGCTCCACATCGCGCTGGAGGCGCACGTCGACCCCGGACAGGAAGTGATCATCCCCGATCCCGGCTTCGTCTCCTACGACGCCCTGACGCGGATCGCGGGCGGGACCCCGGTGCCAGTGCCCCTACGCGAGGACCTCACGATGGCTCCCGCGACGGTCGAGGAGGCGATCAGCGACGAGACCGCGGCGTTCGTGGTCAACAGCCCCGCGAACCCGACGGGGGCGGTCCAGTCGCCGGAAGACATGCGCGAGTTCGCCCGGATCGCCGACGAGCACGATGTGCTGTGTCTCTCCGACGAGGTGTACGAACACATTCTCTTCGAGGGCGAACACCGCTCGCCGCTGGCGGACGCGGAGACGGACAACGTCGCCGTCGTCGGGGCCTGCTCGAAGACCTACTCGATGACCGGGTGGCGGCTGGGGTGGGTGACCGCGAGCACCCGCCGGATCGAGCGGATGCTCCGTGCCCACCAGTACGGCCAGGCCTGCGCGACGGCGGCCTCGCAGTACGCCGCAGAGGCCGCGCTCACCGGGCCGCGGGAACCGGTCGAGGAGATGGTCGCCGCCTTCGAGCGCCGCCGCGACGTGCTGCTGGACGGCCTCGAGGAGATCGGACTGGACTGCCCGACGCCGGAGGGGGCCTTCTACGCGATGCCCCGGGTCCCCGAGGGGTGGGTCGACGAGGTGATCGACCGGGGCGTGGTCGTCGTTCCCGGCGAGGCCTTCGGCGAGCACGGCCGCGGGTACGCACGCATCTCCTACGCGGTCGGCGTCGAAACGCTCAAGGAGGCACTGGAGACGATGGGCGAGGCGACCAGCGCCGTCCGCTGATCCGCGGACGGGGACGGCGGCCGGGACGGGGGATTTTAACACGATTCGAGCCGTGCGAAAACGTATGCAGGTCGCCCGCCACGGCAGTGGCCCCGTCGCCGCCCTCCGGGCGTTCACGTCGCAGATCCACCCGATCTTCATGCTGCCGCCCATCGCCTCGTCGTGGTTCGGGGCGACGCTCGCGGGGACCTTCTCCGTCCGCCTCGGCCTCGTGCACTCGGTCGCGGTGTTCGCCGGCCTCTACACCGCCCACGTCAAGGACGGGTACGTCGACTTCTACGGCCGCGGCGAGGACGACGACCACCCCCTGACCGCGGGGGGCTGTCGGCTGGCCCTGGCCGGGGCGACTGCCCTGTTTTTCCTCGCGGCCGGGGCGCTTTTCCTCCTGATCGACGCCGTCGCCGCGCTGCTGACGCTGCCGGGGTGGGTGATCGGCTACTTCCACGCGCCGCAACTGGACACCAACCCCGTCTCCGCGACGACCGGCTACCCGCTGGGGGTCGCGCTGGCGCTGCTCGGCGGGTACTACGTCCAGGCGACCGCGTTCGCGCCGGTGGTGGTGTCGTTCGCCGCCGTCTTCCTGGTGATCCTCTCGGGCATCAAGGTGATCGACGACGCGACCGACGTGGAGTACGACCGGTCGATCTCCAAGCGGACCGTCGCGGTCGCGGTCGGCCGAGAGCGTGCGCACTTGACCGCCTACGGCCTGATGGGAGCCGGCCTGCTGGCGGTCGTCGTGCTCTCGGTGGCGGCGGTGTTCCCGCCCAGCACGCTCGCGGCGGTGGCGGCCTTCGCCGCCGTCGCGGCGTTCGCCCGCCGGGCGGACCCGGAACTGGCGACGATGCTGCTGATCCGCGGCTCGTATCTCTTCCTGGCGGTGCTGGTCGCCGCGGTCTGGTTCCGCCCGTTCTCGTGATGCCGGCGAAACAGTCGTTCACGCTACAGGTGTCTGACGAATTTTTAAGTTCGGCTGTGCGGCCTGTACGCACAAGCATGGCAGCCAGAGAGCAGACCGACGGGGAGAGTCCGTCCGGCGATCCCGCACCGCCGAGCGTCCGGATCGTCGAGGAGATCGCGCGCCTGGAAGGGGTCGATTCGGTAGACCTGTCGCCGCCCCTCTACGAGGTACTGGACCCGGAAGCGTTAGACGGGATGGTCGAGGACGATGACGACACCGGCGGTCGGATCACGTTCGGGTACGCCGGCTACAGGGTCGCCGTCGACGCCGACGGGGGGATCGACGTCACCGAATTCGGCCCCGAGGACCACTGACGGCCGTCGCGGGATCGGACATCGTTTCGCGCGACCGCGGCCGGTCACGTCGCGGTGCTGACTATCTTTACGACGTCGCCCTCTTCGAGTTCGCGGTCCTCGCCGATGCGGCGTTGCTCGCGGGCGTCGACCGCGTGGAGGTACCCGTCGCCGATGTCCGAGTGGACGGCGTACGCGAGGTCGCGGGGCGTCGACCCCTCGGGGAGTAGAACGGCGTCGGGGAGGACGTTCCCCTGGCCGTCCGTCCACTTCGATTCGTTCTGGACGGGGTAGGCCGTGAGGTGATCCAGCAGGTCGTAGACGGCCGCGTCCAGCGCCGCCTGGACGCCGGTCCCGCCCCACTCGGCGACGACCTCGCGGATGCGTTCGAGTCCGTCGCGTTGCTGGTCGCTCACGTCCCCGACGACAGCGAAGTCGGGGTCGCCCGGGTCGTAGTCGACGATACCGGCCTCCGCGGCCTTCCGGAGCGCGAGTTCGCCGTCCGCGGTGGCGGGCACGACGTAGTCGGCGGCGTCCTGCAGGCGCCGGATGTTCTCCGCGGGCGCGATGTCCGCCTTGTTGGCGACGACGACGATGGGTTTGGTCCGCGCCCGGATCTCGCGGGCGAGCGCCTCGCGGTGGTCGTCGGTCCACTCGCGGGGGTCCTCGGGGTAGTCGAGCGCCCGGAGCGTGCGGGCGACCTCCAGTTCCGTCGCGCCGATGCCGGTGAGCAGGTCCGCGAGCGCCTCGTCGATGTCGAACCCCGGCGAGCGGGACTGGCGCTCGACGCCCTCCCAGTTGCGCGCGACGATGCCGGCCAGCCAGAGGTCCATCTCCCTCTCGACGAAGTCCACGTCCTCGACGGGGTCGTGCTCGCCGACCCCCACCGGTTCGCCCTCGGCGTCGGTCGCGCCGGCCGCGTCGACGACGTGGAGGATCGCGTCGGCGTTCGAGAGTTCGTCGAGAAACTGGTTCCCGAGTCCTCTGCCCTCGTGGGCACCGGGGACGAGACCCGCCACGTCCAGCAGTTCGACGGGGACGTACCGCTTCCCGTTCCGGCAGTCTTCGTCGCCACACCGCTCGTCGCGGTCGAGACAGGGACACTCCGTGCGGACGTGGCTGATTCCCCTGTTCGGATCGATCGTCGTAAATGGGTAGTTGCCCACGTCCACGTCGGCCATCGTGGCCGCCTTGTAGGAGGTAGACTTGCCGGCGTTGGGCTTGCCGGCAAGGGCGATCGAGAGCATACCGGCCGGTAGGCGGGAGCGCGGAAACTGTCTTTCGGTCCCGGCCTCGGCGGTATCAGTCGGAGACCTCGGCGGCGTCCGCGTCGGTGGAATCGTCGGCCTCCGCGTCGGTGGAATCGTCGGCCTCCGCGTCGGTGGACTCGCCGTCGGTCTCCGCGTCGGTGGACTCGCCGTCGGTCTCCGCGTCGGTGGAATTGTCGGCCTCCGCATCGGTGGACTCGCCGTCGGCCGCCTCGTCGTCCACTCCACCCTCGTCGTCGGTGCTGGAATCCGGTGTGGCCGTCTGCTCGCCGTTCCCGCCGTCCGCCGGCGTCCGGTCGTCGCCCGCATCCGCCGGATTTTCGTCCGGCGCTTCCCCGTCGGGGTCGTCGGCCAGTTCGGCCGCCATCTCGGCCATCGCCGCCGCGTCCTCGTCGGGGACGTCGAGGACGGCATCGGTGTGCATCTGCATCTCCCCGCGGGCCCGGATCTTGCCTTCGACGGTAGCGTTCTCGTGGAGCGCGACGTCGTCGGCGACGATGTCGCCCCACACCTGCGTGCCGGGGCCGACGCGGACGTCGCCGTTCCGCGTGGTCACGTCGCCTTTGATCTCGGTGCCGCGGCCGACGATGACCTCGCCTTTCGTCCGGAGGCTCCCGAACACGACGGTGTCGCGGCCGACGGTCAGCGATCCCGCGCGGACGTTCCCGTGGATGCGACAGCCGTCGCCGATCCGGGCCGGCGTCGAGACCCGCCAGGCGTCGTCGCCCACCGACGCCCCCCGCGGGATGATCAGCGGGTCGTGGTCGCTCGCGTCCGCGCCGACCTCCGCGAGCAGGTCGGCCGCGGCCTCCTCCTCGCCGATCCGGAGCAGCTGGGTCAGGTAGACGAACAGGAAGACGATGGTCGGCATCGGGTTGCGGATGACGATCCAGCCGTTGGCCTCGAACCCCTCCTCGATGTCGACGTCGTCGCCGATGTCGAGGTCGCCCGAGACGAGCAACTGGCCGCCGACGTGGACCCGCTCGCCGAGATACGCGTCCCGGCCGACGAGCACGTCCTCGGCGACGTCACACCACATGTCGAGTCGGCAGTCGCCCTCGGCCTCGATGTGGCCGCCGAACCGGACCCGCTCGCCCGCGATGACGTTCCGGCCGCGGACGCCGAACTCGACGGTGCTCTGTCCGCCGACCATGACGTCCCCGTCGGTCACGAGGTCGTGTTCCTCGACGGTCGTGCCGTCCGGGATCGCCAGTTCGTCGAGCGGATCGGAGCGGAGCACACCACAAATGGCGCGTTCGGCTGTATTAAAGCCCAGCCCTCCGTCTGACGGCCGTCTGACGCGTGGCACAGATTTATCTCCCCCTCGTCCCTACCGTCCGTCATGACCCTTCTCTCCTTCGACGAACAGGGGGTCGACGTGGTGTACGAGGGAACGGAGTTCCGCCTCGAACGCTCGCTCGTCGAGGACGCCATCGGAAAGTCCTACCCCGACGTGACCGACCACGAGGTGCTCAAGATCGTCGACGAGGACCCCGCGCTCACCGGCGAACCGCGCCGGATCGCCGAAATCCTCGGTTCCTGAGAGTCACGTAGCGGAACGCATACGTGACAATATGTCTTTATTTATTCCGAAATTATACACGAGGCGGACGCGTGCAGGAACTACCCGACGTCCCTTCCTGGCTACTCCCCGATATAGCTGTCGAACACGGTGCCACATGCCGTCGCACGCACTACCGCAAATGGGCGACCTTGGCGAGGTATCGACCGCAAGGAGTGGATTCCGTGGCTCGTACGTTTCCTTTTCGATAGCCATCTCTGTCGCGTGCAGGTCCCGCGGGCCTCCGTCGAAGAAACGCGCCCGACGAAATATCTATCGAGAAATATTATTCGAGTAATATCAATTTGAATATACTATTGATACGAACCACCGAACGAGGAGTGGGAAGCCCCGTAGCGTCGATCACCTGCCCGCGGAGTTCGCCACCGCGGAGGTGAAGAGGTAAAACTATGAATCCCGGCACCGACCGGTCAGTATGGTCACCGAACGGTTAGAAGAGTTCGACCACCCGACGTGGGTTACCGTCGGGAGCACGCTCGTCAGTTACGGACTCGTACTGCTCGGCATGACGGTACTGCTGTTCGGGATTCCCTTCGCGGTGTTTTACCTGCTGGCCTGACGCGGGACCGCCGCGTTCGGAACCTCGTACTGTCGGCTATAAGTTCGTGAATCACGACGGGCCCGCCTCGTCGCCGCTCCCGTACGGGACGTACCGCCGGACGCGGTAGTGAAACGAGGCGGTCGCACGCTCGCCCGTGCCGTCCGCGCCGGCCCCGTTGGCGATCAGGACGGCCCACCGCCCGGCCCAGACGTTCGCCTGGACGGTGATCCCGTCCGTGTCGAACTGCGTCGCACCGTTCGCGTAGGGGACCTGCTCGCCGGACAGGAAGTTCTCGACGTGTTCGGGAGCGACGACGACCACGTCGACGGGCGGCCCAGCGAGAACCCGGAGGTCGTACTCCAGCGTGAAGGGGGTCCGGACGTCGAGGTCGTACCGGACGCTGTCGCCGTAGTCGATATCGTGGCGGTCAGTGTCCTCGCGGAGCGCCGGGCGGCCCGAACACCCGGCCGCGGCCACGCCGGCCGCCAGTGCGAGGAGGTGACGCCGCCTCATGGCCTACTGGTCCGGGAGGTCGAGATCCGGGACCCGCGAAACCGATACCAGCCTGATCCGCCAGGTACAGTAGGTCATCCAGACCAGGCTCCCGATGACCACCGCCCCGGTGACCACCGACTCGAGGAGCGTCTCGATCTCCCAGCCGATGACCATCACGGTCCCGTAGATGACCGCGGCCGGCACGCCGACGGCTACCAGCATCCACATCGTGGCCAGGTTCGCTTCCGCGTCCATGGTTCCATATGGGGTCGTGCGTGTAAATAGTTGGTGCGCCCGGATTCGGCGAGCGAGAACCGCTGTGCCGGCCCGATACCGCGAAACTCGACCCGCGAATAGCCGAGTCGGGGCGGCTGGGACAGTTTCTCCCGGTCCGGGTCGGCGACCGGGGACCGTCTCACCCGATCCGGGACCGGAGCCGTTCGAGCACCGCGTCGGGATCGACCGCGGCGAACCGGTCGGGTTCCTCCGTAGGGTCGCCGTACTCGACGCGGATCATCCGTTCGAGCCGGTTGCCCCGCGGGCTGTCGACGTCGCTCCCGGAGAGCGACTCGGCCGAGACCGACTCGACCGCGTCCAGGTCGACCGCGCGCTTTTCGGCCCGGAAGAGCCGCTCGACCAGGTGCGGACTGAACAGCAGTCGCCGGTCGGTCAGGTAGAGCATCCCCCCGATCATGCTCCCCGTGGGCTTGACCCACATCCCCTTTCCCGACCACTGTACCTCCTCGTCCGGCAGGGCGTCGTGGCTCGAAACCCACCAGGCACCGATGGTGGCCATGGTCGACACTGTTCCAGCGCCCACATAAATCGTAGGTCGAACGGACGCGGGAGCCCGAAATAAAATATTTCTATCACTATCGCTCGGGAGCCGATTTCCTGTCAGCAGGTCTGAAGCAAGTGGATTCCAGGACGTGAAAAAAGAGGGAAAATATATGTGTGTGTTACCGGGACATGGGAGCATGGAGGTCGTTGTGATCGGCGGCGGCATCTCGGGGATGGCCAGCGCGTACTATCTGTCCGAGCGGGACGGCGTCGAGGTGACGCTGTGCGAGCAGGGCGAGAACATCGGCTCGGGATCGACGCCGCGAGCAGTCGGCGGGATGCGGTCCCTGTACTCGACGCCCGTCCACGTCGAGATGTCACTCGCGTCCCTGGAGGTCTGGAACGGCTTCGAGGAGGAGTTCGGCATCGAGATCGACTACAAGAACAACGGGTACCTGTTCGGCGTGCGCTCGCGCACGCAGTACGAAACCTTACGTGGCGACATCGCCATGCAGAACCAGCTCGGCGCGGTGACGGAGTTCATCACCCCCGAGGAAGGGACCGAACACGTCCCCGAGCTGAAAACCGAGAACTACATGGCGATGGGCTGGGACCCCGCGGCGTCGATGGCCGACCCGCACGCCTGCCTCCAGGCGTTCTCGCAGCTGGCCCGGGAGAACGGCGTGCAGATCCTCACCGACCACCAGGTCACGGACGTCCGCCAGGACGGGGCCGGCCGCGCCAGGGGCGTCGAGATCAACGGCGGCGAGCGGGAGATCGACGCCGACTACGTCGTCAACGCCGCCGGCCCGTGGGGCCACCGGGTGTCGGCGATGGTCGACGTGGAGGTGCCGATCACGCCGAAAAAGCGCATGACCGCGATCATGAACCCCGAGAAGGAGGTCCCCGACGACGCGCCGCTTTTCATCGACCTGGGGACAGGGGCGTACTTCCGGCCGTGGGACATGGACCGGATCCTGGCGGGCGGCCACTTCGAGGACGACGACCCGACCGTCGACCCCGACAACCCCCAGTCGTTCCAGGACACGGTCGACCTCGAGTGGGCCGACATGGCGATGGAGGCGCTGATGTCCTCCTCGGACTACTTCGGCCTGGACACCGAGATCGTCCGCGCCTGGTCGGGCGTCTACGCGATCACGCCCTCGAACCACCCGATCATCGAGGAGAGCGTCCCCGGCTTCGTCAACAACGTCGGCCACTCGGGGCGGGCGTTCATGCACAGTCCCGCCTCGGGGGAACTGGTCGCCGAGATCGCTGTCGACGGCGAGGCGTCGCTGGTGGACACGACCGCGCTCCGGACCGACGACGGCCGGGACACCCGCAGACAGCTCCCGATCCCGTACACGAAGGACACCTACGACTGATCCGCCGGGACGATGACCGAGTACACGACCGAGGCCGTCCGGCGGCGGATCGAGGATTACCCGGAAGTGTTCGGCGACGAGTTCCGGGTCATCGAGGTCCCCGACCGCCTGGCGGCGGCCCGCGGTCGGCACGCGACCGGCGAGACGATCTTCGTCGCCAGGGTCGTCGAGGAGACGCCCGACTACCTCGACGTCGAGGACGTCTACCGGGTGACGCTGCGGAACGACGCGGAACTGTACTTCGTCGCCAAACACTGGGCGGACGGCCGGCTCCCGCGGGACGCCGTGTCGGTCGTCGGCTGACACGGTGTTCGACGTCCGTCGAACAGAAATACATAAGCCGTCGAACGTCATTCCCCCTAGTACAGTGATCCAGTTCGACTGTCCCCGCTGTGGCGGTACGGTCCGGCGACGCAACCAGTCGTGGTCGTGTGGCCAGTGTAGCTACGTACCGACCCACGGCGCAGACTGAACCGGGGGTTCGACACCCGGCCGGCATCCGGTTGCGCCGCCGGGGCAAACAGCCTTTAGGCTCGCGGACCAGGGGTCAGTCATGTTACAACGGCTCAAGAAGCTCTTCGGAAACGAAAGCGATCCCGTCCGCCCCTACGAGAGTCTCACCGACACGGAGATCGTCGTGCGCTTCGCCGAGGGACGCATGGAGATAGAGGAGAACACCTGGGGGGGAACGCCGCGGGTGACGATCGACGAGTGCCTCCAGTTGATGGACGAGTGGGAGCGGCGGGGGTACGACCCGACGGTGCTAGAAAACGAGGCCGAACGGCTGGAGGAACGGATGAGCGCCGAGAAGCGAAACCCGTGAGTCCGTAAGGGTTTAGCCGGGGCGGCGACTCGAATCACCAATGACTGACGACACGGAGATTCCGGTCATCGCGCCGAACCTCTCGCTCGAGCAGGCGCTGGCCAAGGTCGATCCGAACCGGCCGGTCTCCCCCGACGAGATCAGGGTCGTCGGGTACCCGAAGTACCTGTTCGGGTACGACGTGACGCTCGAACGGAAGTTCATCTCCGACCGCGAGGTGAGCCTCTCGGTCACAGTGGACGCGCTCACCGGCGGCCGCCTCCGCAACGACACGTACCCCGACATAGAGCAGCGGTCGCTGCCCGCGAACGCCCTGCTCCAGCCGCGGGTCGACTACGACACGGCCGTCGACAAGTCCCGTGCGGTGATCCGCCGCTACATCTCGTTTCACTTTTCGACGTTCGTGATGGTCGGGAACATGCCCGACATGGACGTCACCAGGGAGGACTTCGTGTTCGACCTCTACTGGCTGGTCCCGACCGGCCCCGAGTCGGCCGCGGAACCGGCCGTCACGATAATCAACTCCGTCTCCGGGAAGATAATCGAGGAGGACGTCGCGCCCAGTGACGTCACCGAGGAGGCGCTCGCGGAGGCCGAGTCCGACCCGGAAGCCGAATCCGACGCCCGGTGACGCTACTGGTCGAACTGTTCCTCGCAGGCGGGCGAACAGAACTGGTGGACCTCGCCGGCCAGAAACAGCGCCCCGAGCAGGCCCGCGAGCGTGTCGGTGTCGTGGTCGAGCGGTACGTACCGTTTCCCGTTCGCCGCCCACTCCCGCTCAGTGAGATAGCGGCCACATTCGGCGCACCTCACCATCGGCCGGTCGCAGGGCATGCCTCACGATTGGGTCCCCGGCGACATATACCGCTGGCGCGAGTGTCCGGCCGGCACACGACCCGGTCGCGCCGGCACTGACGACCGCCGGACGGCAGGACGATCCAGCGTGTACAGATATTAATACTCACGGTTAGACGGGAAAATAAACAGTAGCTATAATACCCCCTACGGTAAAATGCCAACGAATCATGGCAAGCAGCGTCATACTGCAATCGTTCGGGGCGTTCCTGGCGACGGGTGGAATTGTAATCGTTGCGATGATTCTGTTCATCGTCCTCTACCTGGTCAACAGGTACGAAAAGTCGCTCGCGAAGCGATAGTTCTAGGCCAGGATTTCCTCGCGTTCCCGGTCGACGAACGACTCCAGTTCGGCCCGGACGTCGTCGTCGATCGGTGGCCGCTCGTACTCGTCGAGCAGTTGTTCGACGCGTTCGTGGGCGCGCTCGAACGGCGACTTCGCTCCCTGGCTCTCCCAGTCGTCGTAGGACTGCCGGTCGTAGAGGTCGGACATGTAGTGGTCGGTCTTGGAGTGTTGCAGGGTGTGTCGCTTGTTCAGGAAGTGACCGCCGGGTTCGACCTCGGCGAGCAGGTCGAGCGCGAAGGTGTCCTCGTTCAGGGCGTAACCGTCGGCGAACCGTTCGATGTACCGGATGCGCTCGCAGTCGAGGACGTACTTCTCCGGCGAGACCGTCGAGTAGGAGTTCATGATCCCCGCCGAGTGGAGCACGAAGTTGATGCCGCTGTGCATCGTCGTGAGCATCTGGAGCATCGACTCCGCGCCGCTCTGGTCCCCGACGGTCTTGGCGTCGGTCAGGTTCCCGCCGGCCCGCGAGGGGATCCCGTAGTACCGGCCCATCTGGGCCGCGAAGGAGACGAACAGGGCACCCTCGGGACTCCCGATCGAGAAGGAGCCGTACCGGACGTCGACGTTCGAGGCCGGCAGGCCGTAGACGACCGGGACGCCCGGGTTCGCCTGCTGGGCGATGGCGATGCCGGTGAGGATCTCGGCGTTGGCCAGCGCCAGCGATCCCGCCATCGTCGAGGGTCCAGAGGCGTTGGCCATCACGACCGCGGAGATCAGGGTCGGCTGGTTGTGCTTCGCGTACTCCATCAGTCCCCCGGTCATCCGGGTGTCCCACTGCCGCGGCGGGACCGTGTTTATCACCCCGGTCATGTAGGGTTTCGACATCTCGGGGTCCTCGTTGGCGATCGATACCATCTCGATCGAGGCCTTCGCCCGGTCCTCGCCGTACACGGAGCCCATGACTGGCTTGTCGGTCAACACCAGCGACCGCTCGATCATGTCGTAGTGTTTGACCTCCTGGGGAACGTCGTTGGGCTCACAGAGGTTGTAGCCGGTGCAGGTGATGACGTCCTCGCTCTGGGCCAGTTTTGCGAGCACCTCGTAGTCGTCGATCGTCGAACTCCGGCGGCCGTCCTCGTAGGTCAGGACGTTCGGCGCGCCGTAGCCGGACGCGAGCGCGTAGTCGTCCCCGCCCACGTGTACGTGCCGGTCGGGGTTCCGGCCGTGGAGGGTAAACGACGCCGGGGCCGCTTCGACGCAGTCCTCGACTAAGCTCCGGGGAAGACAGACCAGTTCCCCGTCGATCTCGGCCCCGGCGTCGTCGAGCAACTGCCGAGCCTCGTCGTGGGCGACCTCGATGCCGATCTCCTCCAGAATCCGGATCGACGTCTCGTGGATCGCGTCGAGCCCCTCTTCTGTCAGTCGCTCGGGCGCGGGAACGTCTACTGTCGCTAGATCGTATTCCATCGGCTATCCTTAGGTAATCCCGCGGTCACGTACTTAGCTTTTTTCGTGGTCCGAACCGCTGATCGCCACACGGGAGCGGCATTCGGCGGGTCTGTGCCTGCGTAGCATACTGCACAATATTTATATACTCCTGTCAATATGGTATGTCTGAGTCATGCCATTCAATTGCAGAGGTGTGCGCTCGGAGAGCACGGCAGGCACGGTCAGCGGGAGGGGGGCCTGATGGTAGCGCCAAACGAGTTCCTGATTTACATCGTGATCAACCTCACGGTGTGGCCGGCGCTGTCGCTGGCCTACTGGTATCTCGTCCAGCGGCAGGAGGAGGAACTGATCGAGTCGATGTCGCAACAACAGGCTGGCCAACAGGCCCAGCAGGTCGAGGGGTGACCGACGATGGCACTGGCGAGTCCGATCATCCTCGGTACGTTCGTCGTCTACCTGATCGCCGTCCTGGCGATCGGTGTGTGGGGCGCAAACGCGACCGAAGACCAGGACGACTACCTGCTCGGCGGTCGCGGACTGAACATCGT
Source organism: Halobacteriales archaeon QS_1_68_17 (assembly GCA_003021105.1). Lineage (GTDB taxonomy): Archaea > Halobacteriota > Halobacteria > Halobacteriales > Haloarculaceae > QS-1-68-17. The sequence goes on along the minus strand of PXRG01000019.1, from coordinate 5,529 downwards.
CTGGGCGACGCTGAGTGAGCAGGCGAGTCTCTGGAGTGGCTGGCTAACGGTCGGCTTCCCCGGGTTCGTCTACAGCTCCGGGATCCTCGGGATGTGGTGGTTCTTCTGGTGTATCCCCGGGAACCTGCTGGCGTGGGGCGTCGTGGCGAAGCGCCTCCGGCGGTACTCGACGCTGCTGAAGGCGCTGACGCTCCCCGAGTTCCTCGGGAAGCGCTACGGGAAGCGCTACACCTCGGTGATCCTGCTGGCCGCGGCGGGCGCGGCGTACTTCTACTTCTTCTACGTCGGCGCCCAGATCCTCGCGGGATCGAGCGCGATCAACAACGGCCTGGGACTCGGCGAAGACATCGGGTTCGCCCTGACGGTCGTCATCGTGGTCGGGTACACGCTCGGCGGCGGGTACCTCGCCGTGTCGCTGACCGACGTGATGCAGGGCATCCTGATGATGGTCCTGGCCATCGCGGTCCCGATCGCGACCATCGCCCAGTTCGGCGGGTTCGCCAACCTGATCAACGAGTTCAACCAGGCGACCGACGCGACGGTATCGTCGTGGACGGCCGGCCAGAGCGGCCTCGGCCTCTGGGTGTCGATCATCGTACTCGTCGGGTTCGGGTTACCGTTCCTGGCCCAGCCACACGGCGTCACGCGATACATGAGCATGAAGAAGCCGTCGTCGATCGGCTACGGCATGCTCATCATGTCGCTGTTCCAGGGCCTGGCGCTGGTCGGCATCCCGATCCTGGCGTTCGGGGGCATCCTGCTGTTCCCCGACATCGGGAACGTCGACGCGCTGGCGCCCCAGATGATCGTCGAGACGCTGCCCCCGTGGCTGGCCGGCATCCTCCTGGCCGGCATCGTCGCCGCGGTGATGAGCACCGCCGACTCGCAGTTGCTGGTGGTCGGGAGCACCGTCGGCGAGGACGCCTACAAGGGCGTCATCGCACAGGACGCGTCCGACCGCCAGGTCGTGCTGGTGACCCGGGCGGCCGTGCTGGTCGCCGGTGCCATCGCGGCGGGGATCGCCTGGACGACGCCGGACACGGTCTTCACCGCCATCGCGTTCGCGTGGGGCGGCCTCGGGACGACGTTCATCGCGCCGCTCGTGCTCGGCCTGTGGTGGGAGCGGGCCAACGGGGCCGGCGCGGTCGTCGGCATGTTCATCGGCTTCTTCGGTGCCGCCGCCTGGAGCCAGTACCTCTCTGGCGGGCCGGTGATCGGCGGCCGGGGCATCTTCGACTACTACTTCGTGCTGCCGGTGCTCATCCTGAGCCTGGCCGGTGACATCATCGTGAGCCTGCTGACCGAACCGCCGGAGGAGCAGGTCAGCGAGCAGATCATCGAGATCTCGAGTCCGATGGAGGACGAGATCGCGCTGTACACCGGCGGCAGTTCCAGCCCCGGGCCGGCGACGGCCGACGGCGGCTCCACCGACATCATGGACAGCCTCACCGTGACCGAGGAGAGCGTCGTCACCGAGTTCGCAAAGCGGCAGTCCTTCTCGGACCTGCCCTCGGCCACGTCGATCTGACGCGCTGATCCGTCCTTCGTCGCTGATTATTTCGAGAACGCCGGTCCACAGCGGCCACACCGCCGATCCGCGGCTGGATGGCGCGACCGCGCAACTGCACAGCCACGTTTCCGCGGAAACGTCATCCAAGATCCCGCGGAACGACGCGGTCCACGTTTCCGCGCATCACCGTCATCACCGTCCGCGCGACTGCGCGACCGGACGACCACCCGAAGACGCGACGACACGGCGACCGCGCGGCCGCGACGATATCGTCGTGACTGCCGAATCACCGGGAGTATCGGAGCCGGCCGGCGATCCCCGACCGGGACCGTCGGTTCGCGTCGGGTCTGGCGCACCCGGCGGGTACTGTCGGTCCCGCACCCGCGAGACCGGCGCGCCGTCAGTCGGTACGGAGCTGGCGGCCCTCGTCGGCACCCCAGGGGTCGTCCCCGAACCGGTCGAGCGAGAACTTCGAGGTGTCGACCAGGTCCGTTTCGCCCTCGACGACCAGGTCCGAGAGGATCCGGCCGACGATGGGGCCGTGCTTGAACCCGTGGCCGGAGAAGCCACAGGCGAGGTAACAGCCGTCGGGACCCGCCCGGTCGATGACGAAATCGCGGTCGGGCGTGTCCGAGTAGATGCCACAGTAGCGGCCCCGCAGTCTTGCGTCGGCCAGTTCGGGGACGAACTCGCCCACGCGGTCGATCATCTCGAGCATGACGTCCTCCTCGGGGGTGTCCGAGTAGGTGTCGGGGTCGGCGGGTTCCCCTGTGTGGTGGGTCGCCACCAGGACGCCGTCGCTGAAGTCCGACCGGATGTACCAGTCAGCGCCGGGGGGACTCGTCGTCGGCACGATGTCCGGGTAGTCGTCGAGATACTCGCCGTCCGGTTCGAGGATGAGTACCTTCTCGCGGCGGCGGCGGATCGGCACGTCGACGCCCAGCGGTGCGACGAACTCCGGCGTCCAGGGACCGACCGCCAGGACAACGGCGTCGGCGTCGACCCGGCCCTCGGTGGTCGCCACGCCGGTCACGGCCCCGTCCGCGGCGTGGACGTTCTCGACCTCGACGCCGGTGACGACGGTCGCGCCCTCGGACTCGGCTGCCCTGGCGAATCCGCCTGCTGCGTCCGCGCCGTCCGAGTAGGCGGCCGACTCGTCGGTGACCCCGACGTCCGCCTCGCCCGGCGAGAGCATGGGATAGGTCTCGGTGATCTCCGCGCCCTCCTGGCGGGACACGGGCAGGTCGAGGTCGCGCAGGATCTCGGCCGCGCTGGCCCAGACGGACCAGCGGGTTCGGGGCGTAGGCGATCCGCTCGCCGGTCCGCTCCTCGAACTCGCGGTAGAACTCGTGGCTCCACTTGGCCATCCGGGCGTAGGTCTCGTCGGCCCCGTAGTGGTGGCGCAAAATCGCGGACGAGTCGCCGGTCGATCCCCCCGCGATCCGGTCTTTCTCGACGAGGAGAACGTCTCGGTCGGTCCTGCTGGTGAGAAAGTACGCTGTACTCGTCCCGACGATACCCCCGCCGACGACGACCACGTCGGCCCGTTCCGGTAGCTCCGCTCCTGCGGTCATCTCAGCCGGGATTGGCCCGCCGAGTATAAAACTCCGCCGGGTGTGCTGGAGCCGGGATCCACCGGGGCCGCGTTTTTCCAGGCCGAATAGAACGCGGCCCGTCACTGACCCGTTCGGTCCGGGCGGACCGGCGATTGCCGGCCGAACAGCGGCCGAAACTCCGATTCCAGCGGGATGCGACGGGGATCGGGCCGGTTTTTGAAAGAAAAAACCATCCAGAACCGTGAATCGACGCGTCCTGCGGCCGCGATGTAGGGGAACGGGGCGTTGACCGGACGCGGCAGTGTTTTCATCTCGCATACGAACTCGCAACAACCAGGACAGAGCAGATCGGGGAGGAGACGCTTGATTCGGCGAAAATGGCTCGCTAGACGCCGAGGATCGGATCGGCTACCCTTCCAAAAGGGTTTTCGAAATGCAAACAACTAAACCTCGTCGGCGTGCTATCGGTCAACATGCCAGATGGAACGTCGCCCCGCCGGCTGAAAACGGTCGACACGACGGTCGAGATCATGCGGAGCCTGGAGGAGCTGGACGGCGCGGGCGTGACGGAGCTGGCAGATCACCTCGACATCTCGAAGGCGGCGGTCTACAACCACCTGGCGACACTGCGGGAAAACCGGCTCGTCGTCCAGGAGGGGACGACCTACAAACTGAGCCTCCGGTTCCTGGCGCTGGGCGAGTACGTCAAACACCAGTCGGACCTCTACAACGCCGGGAAGGAGGAGACGGACAAGCTGGCCGACGAGACGGGCGAGTTCGCCCACCTGATGGCCGAGGAGTACGGGCGCGGCATCCACATCTACAAGGGGGAAGGCGAGAAAGCGGTCGGGAAGGACTACCACACGCTGAATCTGGAGAAGCCCGACTACATGCACTACACCTCGACCGGGAAGGCGGTGCTGGCGTATCTCCCCGAGTCGCGGGTGTCCGAGATCGTCGCGGAACACGGCCTGCCCGCCAGGACCGAGAACACGATCACGACCGAGGAACGCCTCTTCGAGGAACTGGCGGAGATCCGCGACCGCGGCTACGCGACCAACGACGAGGAGGAGATCAAGGGCCTCCGGGCCGTCGGCGCGCCGGTCCGGGACAACGAGGGCGACGTCCTCGGCGCGATCAGCGTCTCCGCCCCGGTCAGCCGGATGAAAGACGAGGCCTTCCGGCAGGCCATCCCGGAGAAGGTAAAGCGGGCCGCGAACGTCATCGAACTCAATATCGAGACGTCGAACATAGAGTGAGCGGGATTACAACCATAGCCATGTAACTGCCGCGCCGGAACCCCCCAGGGAGTGCGTCCGGTCGCGGGAGTCTGCCTTCGAAGTTTTTGAAATTCCGGGTCGGACGACCTGAACTCGATTTCGCGCGTACAGCGCACCGAATATCTAATATTAGAGGATCTGCACCCGTAATCTCGGTTTCAATTCGGCGGTCCCGGCCGGAAGAAATATATCGGGATAGCGTGGCTCTCGATCCCGCTGGACGGTGATAGACCGGTTTTCGTCAGCGAGCCGCCATCCTGGCCTGTTCCAATTTCTTTTACAAATTCGCTGGTCGAGCGATCCGTCGGCAGACGAGAATCGGCGGTCGCTCCGCGTCGCCGTCGCTCCGCGCGCGGTGTGTGGGATCGAGGTAGTTCGGGTTCCGTTCGCGGTCAGAGGAAGCGGAAGGTCTCCAGATTCTTCGGCGCGAACGTGCGCATGTTGAACTCGTGGTACAGCGCCGAGGAGAGGTCCTGTACGGACGACTCGTCGCCGTGGACACAGAGGACTTTCTCCGGGCGAGGGTTCATCGTCCGGACGAAGTTCTCCAGGCCCTGGCGGTCGGCGTGGCCGGAGAAGCCGTCGACGGTTTCGACGTTCATCCGGAGCGAGAGGGTGTTGCCGCGGCCGCCCCCGTTGCCGTTGCGCATCGGGATCTCCTCCCAGCCGTTCTGGATGCGGCGGCCCAGCGTCCCCTGTGCCTGGTAGCCGACGAACACCATGTTCGAGTCGGGATCGGTCCCCAGCAGTTCGAGCCAGGACATGATCGGGCCGCCCGTGATCATCCCCGAGGTCGAGAGGACGACGGCCGGGCCCTCGTCGGTGACCTCGCGGCGTTCCTCCTCGCCGCCGTCGATGTGGTTGAACTGGTCGGCCAGGAACGGGTTCTCGTCCTCGTGGAAGATGCGGTCCCGGAGGTCGTCGCGGAGGTACTCGGGGTAGGTCGTGTGGATGGCCGTCGCCTCCCAGATCATCCCGTCCAGGTGGACCGGCATCGTCGGGACGTCGCCGCTGCGCATCGCCTCTTCGAGCACCAGCATGATCTCCTGGGAGCGGCCGACCGCGAACGCGGGGATCAACACCTTGCCGCCGCGTTCGTGGGCCTCGTTGACGATCCGCTTGAGTTCGCGCTCGGAGTCCTCCTGGTCGGTCTGGTAGTCGTTGCGGCCGCCGTACGTCGACT
>PXRG01000018.1 GCA_003021105.1 Halobacteriales archaeon QS_1_68_17 | reverse complement strand
TCATACACTGTTTTGTTGCAGGCCCACAGGCTCACGCAAGCATTTCCATCGAGACACTAGGAGTGGGACACTCCGAAGGCACGCCTGTGGAGACTGCGCTCCCTGTGGATACACCCGTATCTGCAAAGCGCGTCACAGAAGCAGGAAGCCCCACCCTCAGCGAGCGCGTCAGCGCGAGCAGGGTGGGGTAGTTCACAACCTCTAATAGCTCCGCTCTTTGGGTTCGTAGGTCTCGTTCTCGCCTTCGAGGACGACGGGCTTGTAATAGAGTTCGGGGTCGCCGCCGTTCCAGGCCAGCATCGTGTGCTTGAGCCACTCGTCGTCGCGGCGTTCCTGGTACTGTTCGCGCCAGTGCGCACCCCGGAACTCCTCGCGTGCGAGCGCGCCCAGCGTGATGGCCTCCGCGAGGTCGAGGACGTTCCGCGTCTCGATGGTCTGGATCAGGTCGGTGTTGAACGTCCGGGAAGGGTCCGAGACGGCCACCTCCCGGTAGCGTTCGCGGGCGACCCGGAGGTCCTCGAGTGCCTCCTTGAGGGCCTCCTCGCGCCGGAAGACGTTGACGTTGGCCGTCATGGTCTCCTGGACGGCCGCGCGGACCTCGGCGTGGTTGACGCCGTCCTCGCGCTCCATCATCCGGTCGATCCGGCGGCGTTCGGCCTCCAGCGTGGCCTCGATGGTCTCCTCGGCCCGGAGGAGCGTTTCCCTGCCCCCATCGGCGACCGCCTCGTCGCCCGCGTCGACCGATCCGGGCGCGACCGGCCCGCAGCGTGGCGGCCGGCCCGCGCACCGAAGACGATGAGTTCCGGCAGGGCGTTCCCGCCCAGGCGGTTCGCGCCGTGGACGGAGACGCAGGCGTTCTCCCCGGCGGCGTAGAGGCCGTCGATGCAGGTCTGGCCGTTCTCGTCGGTCTCGATGCCCCCCATCGCGTAGTGCTGGCCGGGCTTGACCGGCATCGGCTCTTCGAGGGCGTCGACGCCCTCGAAGTCCTCCGCCAAGTGGAGGATGTTCTCCAGGCGGTCGACGATCCGCTCCTCGCCGAGGTGGCGCATGTCGAGGTGGACGTACTCGTCCTGGATGCCCCTGTCCTCGTTCACCTCCGTCAGTTCCGCCCGGGAGACGACGTCGCGGGAGGCGAGTTCGCCGGCGTTGTTGGCGTAGCCGCGCTCGTACATGAACCGCTCGCCGTCGTCGTTGTAGAGGATGCCGCCCTCGCCGCGGACGCCCTCGGAAATGAGCACGCCCGTCGAGGGGAGCGTCGTCGGGTGGAACTGGATGAACTCCATGTCCTCCAGCGGGACGCCGGCGCGGTAGGCCATCGCCGCCCCGTCGCCGGTGTTGGCCACGGCGTTGGTGGTGTGGTCGTACACCTGGCCGGGGCCGCCGGTCGCCAGGATGACGCCGTCCTCCGCCGCAAAGCCCGCGAGTTCGCCCGTGGCGATATCGTAGGCGACGACCCCGTGGCAGATGCGGTCGCCGGGGTTCTCGTGGTCGGTCACCGCGAGCTCGGTGACGTACCACTCGTCGTACACCTCGATCCCCCGCTTGACGACCTGCTGGTACATCGTGTGCAGCAGGTGGTGGCCGGTCTCCGCGCCGGCGTAGGTCGTGCGGGGAAAGGAGAGTCCGCCGAACGGGCGCTGGGAGACGGTGCCGTCGTCCTCGCGGGAGAAGGGCATCCCCCAGTGTTCGAGCTGGATCGTCTCGTGGGGACTGTCCTGACAGAGCGTCTCGACCGCCGGCGCGTCTGCCAGGTAGTCCGACCCCTTCATGGTGTCGTAGGCGTGCATCTCCCAGTCGTCGCCCTCGCGGAGGGCGGCGTTGATCCCGCCCTCTGCCGCGCCCGTGTGGCTCCGCACCGGGTGGAGTTTCGTGACGATGGCGACGTCGGCACCCTCCTCGCGGGCCGCGATAGCCGCCCTGAGGCCCGCGCCGCCGCCGCCGACGACGATCACGTCGTGATTGTGGATGGTCATGATTGAGGTGACTTGGGACTACCAGAACTTCAGGTTGTTCTTGACCGCTTCCCGCTTGAGTTCCTGGATGTGTTCGGTCAGCGGGATGTCCTTCGGGCAGACCTCGGTACAGGAAAACTGCGTCTGGCACCGCCAGACGCCGTGTTCCTGCTCGACGATTTCGAGCCGTTCCTGCCCGCGGGATTCCCCCTCGCGTTCGTCCATGATGAACCGGTAGGCCATGTTGATCGCCGCCGGACCGAGGTACTCGTTGTCGCCGGCCGCGATGTTACACGAGGACATGCAGGCACCACACCAGATACACCGCGTTGCCATCTTGATGTACTCGCGGTTCTCGCGGCTCTGACGTTGCTCCGCCAGGTCGTCGGACGGCAGGTCGTCCGGGTCGAAGAACGGTTCGACGGCCTCCATCTGGTCGTAGAAGTGTTCCATGTCGACCACGAGGTCCTTCACGACGTCCTGGTGGGGGAGCGGTTCGATCCGGACCGGTTCGTCGAGATCCGCGAGCTGGGTCTTACAGCAGAGCCGCTGGCGGCCGTTGACGAACATGGCGTCGGACCCGCAGACTGCCTGCCGGCAGGAGTGCCGGAAGGTGAGGCTCGAATCGTAGTGGTCCCGCGCGTAGATCAGCGCGTCGAGGACGGTCATCCCTTTGTGGAAGGGGACCCGGAAGTCGTCGAACCGGGGCTCCTGCTTCCCCTCGACCTCCGGGTCGTAGCGGAACACCTTCAGGTGGACCGTGTTCTCGGCCTCCCGGGTCTCCTCCTCGGCGCGGCGCTGGGCGTCGCGCCGAGCCGCGTCGTCGCGCTTTTTCGCCATCCGCCGCTGCTGGGCGGTCGGCTCGGCGGCCGCCGTCTCGGCGTCGGCCGCTGGCTGTTCGTCCGTCTCGGGTTCCGATTCGGATTCGGGTTCTTCGGTGACTGGCGTACTCATAGTAGGTTGGTCATGGCGACGGCGACGCGGATTCCCTGGACGATCAGTGCGGCCCCCGCGATCACGAGGATCCACTTGACGGCTGCCTTCCGGGTGCCGGTCAGGCCCTGGTTTATCAGCGCGTTGTAGACGCCGTTGACCCCGTGGAAGGTAGCCGTGACCAGAAACAGGACCATCGTGGCGAAGTAGCCCACCTGGCTCATCCGGGCCTGGGTGCCCATGAAGGTGATTTCTGCGGCGTGGTTGACGAAGTGCAACAGCATGAAGTGGAAGGCGAGCACGCCGATCAGGAACACGGCCGTCAGCCGCTGGAGGAGCCACCGCCAGTTGCCGCGTTCGAACGAGGAGTAGTACTCCGCCATGCTAAAACGCCCCCGCGAGGAACGTCGGCACGCTGGCGACCACGATGGCTCCCGTCAGGACGAGCGAGGCGTAGAAGCTCCGATCCTGGGACTCCAGCCCGACGCCGAGGTCGACGAACAGCAACCGGACGCCGTTGAGGATGTGGAAGACCGCCACAGCCAGCAGCCCGACCTCCAGGATGCGGACGACCAGCAGGCTTTCGAGCCCCCTGATCGTCTCCGTGTAGACCGTGCCGCCCGCGGTGGCGGTACTCAGGACGGCGATGTGCGTGAACAGGTAGCCCACGAGTACCCAGCCCGTGAACTTGTGGAAGATCCAGGCCCACATCCCCGCCGAGAACTCCCGCCAGCGGCCGAAGTCCTCGACGGGACCACGGTCGTACGTCTGACTCATACACCTACCAGCAAGGGACCCGTCTGTTTAGTAGTTACCGTTACCGCGAATGTCCGGGCCCGCCCGCGCGTGTCCTCTTTGTTTGTCCCTCCTCGACGACAGTTTTGTTTGTCCCTCCTCGACGACAGTTTTGTTTGTCCCTCCTCGACGACAGTTCCCGGTTCGACGCGGCCGCGCCCGGAAATTCACATCCCGCCGACGGGCGACTGCTCGTGTTCCGGCCTACGTATTCCCGTCGACGGGCGACTGTTCGCGTTCCAGCGCCCGGAGCGTGCTCTCGTTTAGCTGGACCAGGTGACACAGCGGGTTCCCGGGGTAGACGACCGGGTTCTCCAGGACGCCCACGAGCAGCCCCGTGAAGGGGGCGGTCACCTCGTCGGTGTCGGTCTTGAAGGGGTTGGTGATCGTGCAGATGGTGTCGCCCTCGTAGACGAGCGACCCGGACTCGTGGTGCATGTCCACGAGGCCGCCGACGTCGGCCCGGAGCCAGGTCTTCTCGCCGGCGTTCCCGATGACGGTCCGCCACCCCGGCCAGTGGACGACGTCGGTCGGCTGGAGGCCGAACTCGGCGAGGACGCTCCGGACGCCGTCGAGCGCCCGGTCGATGAGCACGCGCTGGAACCGGTGGGCCTCGCCCATCTCGACGGTAATCGTGGGGATGCCGCGGTCGCTGGCCTCGCGGCGGAGCGACCCCTCCGGCCCCTCGCCGGAGATGATGACGTTCGAGGCGAATGCATTCGCCAGGCGGGCCACGTCGGAGTCCTCCATGTTCGCCCGGACGTGGAGCATGTTCGTCCGTCCGCGCGTGGAGGTGTGGAAATCGATCCCGAGGTCACAGGGACTGATGAAGTTCCGGTAGATGCGGTCGGCGATCCGCTTGGCGCTGGTGCTGTCCTCGCGGCCGGGGAACGACCGGTTCAGGTCGCGGTCGTAGATCGGCAGGTAGCGCTGCTGGGCGACGAACCCGTGGACGTTCAGGACTGGCAGGCAGATGAGCGTCCCGTTGAGCGTCCCGTTGAGCGTCCCGTGATCCCACTCGTGGGCGACCTCCCGCACCACCTCGATGCCGTTGAGTTCGTCGCCGTGGATCGCCGCGCTCAGGAACGCCGTCGGCCCCGGCCGCTCGCCGTTGACGATCGTCACCGGGAGGCGGATCGGATCGCCGAGGTACGTCTCGCTGACCCCGTACCTGACGTTCTGTGTCTCCCCGGGGTCGACGCGTCCGCCGTCGTACGTGAACGGCGCTGCCGAGTCCATGCACGGCCTCTGTGGGGGGACGTACAAAACCATCCCGGGACGGGCACGGCGAGCAGGCGGTCCGATCTCTGACCGAGAGAGTCCCTCCCGGCGGTGAAGGTTTTTGACGACTCCAGAGGTAACAACCGTATGAACGGCGAGAACATCACCGTCGGCGTGCTCAGTCTCCACAACAGCAAGGAGACGAAGGCGATCCTGAACGCCGCCGACGAGATGGGGTACGGCACGGAGTGGATCCGATCGGAGAACACGGCGGTCGACGTCCGGGACGGGGAGGCGATCCTCGAACCCGACGTCGACGTGATCGTCAACCGCCTGCTGCTCTCGAAGGTCGAACAGCCGGCGGAAGGGCTCGGGCTGGCGGACACGCTCGCGCACCTGTGGCCGACGCTCAACCCCCCGTCGGCGACGCTGACGGCGCTGCACAAGTTCGCTACCGCGACCGCCCTGACGGCCCGCGACATCCCGGTGCCGGACGCGCTGATGGCCCTCTCGACCGACCGGCTCAACGCCGACCGCGAGCGCTTCGGGGACGGCGCGGTCTACAAGACGGCCATCGGCACCCACGGCGGGGGCACCTGGAAGGTGGACCTCTCGGACCCGGTCAACGCGAAAGTCGGCGCCAGGCAGGCGTTCGTCCAGCAGTTCCTCGCGCGCGACAGCGACCGCCACCGCGACCTCCGGGTTTACGTCGTCGGCGGCGAGATCGTCGGCGCGATGAACCGCTACGCCTCCGAGGGCGAGTGGCGGACCAACGTCGCCCTCGGCGGGTCGACCGAGGACGCGACCGACACGCTCCCCGCGGAGGTCCGGGAGATCGCAATGGACGCCGCGGCCGCCGTCGGCCTCGACTACGCCGGCGTCGACATCGTCGAGGGGACCGACGGCTGGTACGTCCTGGAAGTGAACCCCACAGCGGGATTCAAGGGGCTGTTCCGCGCGACGGGGATCAGCCCGGCCCCCCACATCGCGGCGCTGGCGGTCGAACGCGCCGGCGGATCGGTCGATCGGGACCAGGTCGACCGCCTGTCGGCAACGCTCGACGACTCGCCACCCGCATGCACGCCCGCCCCGGCGTCGACCGAACCGACCGAACCGGTCGTCATCGGGTACGTCGAGGAGGTGTCGGTCACGGGCACCCGCGGCACCAGGACCGTCCTGGCCAAATCCGACACCGGCGCGACCCGGACGAGCATCGACACCGGCCTCGCCACCGAGATGGGGACCGGCCCCATCAAGGACATTGTGAAGGTCAGATCCGGCAGCCTGAAGTCCGGCCGCGCGCGGCCGGTGGTCGACCTCGTTGTCGGCGTCGGCGGCACACAGCACACAGTCACCGCCAGCCTCGAAGACCGCGACCACATGGAGTATCCCCTGCTTCTCGGCCGGGACATCCTGCAACACTACCGCGTGGACGTCAACCGCAGGGTCGACGAACGGAACGGCGACCGCGCCGGCCCGGAGGAGGAAGAAGAGGAACGGGAACCGAAAGGGAGAGCGGAGTGACGACGGGCGACGCCGGCCCGTTCTCCAACGGCGAGGGCGAGCGGCTCACTCGCTCCCGACCCCGGTTCCGCTCCCGGCCCCGGTTCCGCTCTCGCTGCCCGTCTGGACCTCGGCGACGCTCTCGGCGATGTCTTCTCCGGCCCGCCAGAGATAGAGGCTGGCGTAACTCCGGTAGGGGGCCCACCGTTCGGCGTGCTCGACCATCGTCCCGCGGTCCATGTCCTCGCCGGTCACGGTGCGCATCCCCTTCCTGATGCCGAGGTCCTCGACCGGGAAGACGTCCTCGCGGCCCAGGCTGAACATCAGTTGCATCTTCGCGGTCCAGGTCCCGACGCCGGTGATCGAGGTGAGTTCGTCGATCACGGCCGCGTCCGGGACTCCCTCGAACTGCTCCCTGGAGAGCCCGTCGTCGCGGAACGCCCGGGCGATGTTGTTGACGTACCGGGTTTTCTGGCGCGAGAGGCCGGCCGCGCGGAGGCGGTCGTCGTCGGCGGCCAGGATGCCCTCGGGCGTCACCTCGACGGCCTCGAACAGCCGGTCCCGGGTCGCGGCGGCCGACGCCATCGACACCTGCTGGCGGAGGATCGAGACGACGAACCGGCGAAAGAAGTCGTCGGCCGGTTCGATCACGAGGTCGCCGTGCGCGGCGACCAGCGGCCCGAGGTCGGGGTCGTCCCGGAGCCGCTCGTGTGCGTGGCCCATGTCGGTCCCTGCGACCCGACCGGCCTATGCGTTCCGGTCCGCATTCACAAGCCCTTCCCGAGGAGTTCGCGGGCGATGATGTTCTTCTGGATTTCCGTGGTGCCCTCGTATATCTGGGTGATCTTGGCGTCGCGGTAGAACCGCTCGACGTCGAAGTCGTCGACGTAGCCGGCGCCGCCGTGGACCTGGACGGCCTCGTCTGCCACGTCGACGGCGACCCGGGAAGCGTACTCCTTGGCCATCGAGGCGAGTGTGGTGATCTGGCCGTCCTCGTTGTCGACGCTCCAGGCGGACTTGTAGGTGAGTTGCCGGGCGGCCTCGGTCCGCGTGTACATGTCCGCGAGTTTGTGCTGAATGGCCTGGAACTCGCTGATCGGCTGGCCGAACTGTTCGCGCTCCTGTGCGTACTCGAGCGCGCGGTCGGCGGCACCGCGGGCGATCCCGACGCCCTGTGCCGCGACGGCGGTACGGGTGTCGTCGAAAAACTGCATCAACTGGAGAAAGCCCATCCCGCGGGTGCCCACGAGGTTCTCCTCGGGCACCCGCACCCCGTCGAGGATCAACTCGGCGGTGTCGCTGGCCCGGATGCCGAGTTTGCCGGTGATCTTCTTGGCGTCGAAGCCGTCGCGGTCGGCCTCGACGACGATCTGTGAGAAGCCGTTGTAGCGCCCCTCCGCGTCGGGGTCGGTCTCGCACATCACCACGAAGAAGTCCCCGACCGACCCGTTCGTGATCCACATCTTGTTGCCGTCGAGCACCCACTCGTCGCCGTCCTTCCGGGCGGTCGTCGAGACGGAGGAGACGTCGGACCCGGTATCGGGTTCGCTGATCGCGGCCCCCATGATCGCGTCGCCGGCGGCCACCGGTTCGAGGTAGCGTTCCTTCTGCTCGTCGGTCCCGAACTCGACGATCGCGTCGGACCCGAACGAGGTGGCGCTGATCGAGAGGCCGATCCCCGGATCGACCGCGAACAGTTCCTCGGTGATCAGCGCCACCTCCAGCGTCGAGTAGCCCACGCCGCCGTACTCCAGGGGGATGTTGGCCCCGGTCAGCCCCATCTCCGCGGCCTTCTCGACGACCTCGTGGGGGAATTTCTCGCGGCGGTCGTGCTCCGTGGCGACCGGCGCGACCTCGTTTTCCGCGAAGCGGCGGACCTCGTCGCGGATCTGTCGTTGCTCCTCCGTGAGGGCGAAGTCCATGCCCGCAGTTGACACACTGGGGGGTATAACGGTTCGTAATCTCGGAACAACTCCCGGACAGTTGGCGGCGGGGCAAACGATAACGTTGAAAGCCGGGCGGGCGGTGCCACTAGTCGACTATGAAACTAGAGGACATCGACACCGTCGCGGTGCTCGGCGCGGGCAACATGGGCCACGGCATCGCCGAGGTCGCCGCGCTGGCGGGCTACGAGGTCCACATGCGGGACATCAAAGAGGAGTTCGTCCAGGACGGCTACGACAACATCGAGTGGAGCCTCAACAAACTGGCCGAGAAGGACCGCCTCACCGACGAGGAGGCCTCGGCCGCGCTCGACCGGGTGACGCCGCTCGTCGACGTCGAGGCGGCGGTCGCCGACGCGCAGGTGGTCATCGAGGCCGTCCCCGAGAAGATGGAGATCAAGAAGGACGTCTACGGGGAGGTCGACGAGTACGCGCCGCCGGAGGCCGTCTTCGCCACGAACACCTCCAGCCTCTCTATCACGGAACTCTCGGAGGTGACGAGCCGCCCGGAGCAGTTCTGCGGGATGCACTTTTTCAACCCCCCCGTCCGGATGGATCTGGTCGAGGTCATCTCGGGGGCCCACACCGCCGACGACACGCTCGATCTGATCGAGGCGCTGGCCGAGGACTTCGGCAAGACCCCCGTCAGGGTCAGGAAGGACAGCCCCGGCTTCATCGTCAACCGGGTGCTCGTTCCGATGCTGAACGAGGCGGCCTGGCTCGTCGAGACCGACGAGGCGACCGTCGCGGAGGTCGACAGCACGACCACGTTCGACATGGGCCTCCCGATGGGGGCGTTCGAACTCTCCGATCAGGTCGGGCTGGACGTGAGTCTCGACGTGCTCGATTACATGCACGAGACGCTCGGCGACGCGTACGAACCCTGTCCGCTCCTCGAACGGAAGGTCGAGGCAGACGAACTCGGAAAGAAGGCCGGGCAGGGCTTCTACGACTACGACGACGGCGGCGTCGAGATCCCGTCCGACGCCGGCCGCGAGGACGTAGAGCGGACGCTCGCGGCCCTGATGGCGAACGAGGTTGCGAAACTCGTGGGCGGCGACGTGGCCCCGCCGGGCGACATCGACCGGGCGATGCAACTCGGGGCGGGCTTCCCGGACGGTCCGGCCAAGCTGGCCGACAGCGCCGGCCTCGACGCGCTGGTCGAGACGTTAGAAGAGCGCCACGATGAGACCGGCGCGGCCCGGTACGAGGTCAGCGATACCCTCCGGGAACGCGCGGAAGCCGGCGGGTTCTACGAGTCTGGTGACGACGGCGGCTACGACCTCGAAACGCTACAGGTCGACGTGACCGAGGACATGGTCGCCCACGTGACGCT
The DNA here is from genome assembly GCA_003021105.1 of Halobacteriales archaeon QS_1_68_17. Lineage (GTDB taxonomy): Archaea > Halobacteriota > Halobacteria > Halobacteriales > Haloarculaceae > QS-1-68-17. The sequence continues at coordinate 38,968 of PXRG01000018.1, read as the reverse complement.
CGACCGGCCCCACCGGATGAACTCCGTCAGCCCGGAACTGCTCGACGAACTCTCGGCGGCCGTCGACCGCCTCGAAGCCGACGACGACGTGCGGGCGATCCTGCTGACCGGCGCTGGCGACCGCGCCTTCTCCGCCGGCGCGGACGTCACCGCCGTCACGTCCGGCAGTGCCCACGAGGCGACCGCGGTCTCCCGGAAGGGCCAGGAGACCTTCGGCAAACTCGAATCCTGCGACACCCCGGTGGTCGCGGGCATCGACGGCTACTGTCTGGGCGGCGGGATGGAGCTGGCGACCTGCGCCGACCTGCGGGTCGCCACCGACCGCTCGACGTTCGGCCAGACCGAGCACAACCTCGGCCTGATGCCGGGGTGGGGCGGAACGACCCGGCTCCAGCACATCGTCGGGCTCGGCCGCGCCAAGGAGATCATCTTCACCGCCGACCAGTACGAGGCCGAGACGATGGCCGACTACGGGTTCGTCAACGAAGTCGTCGACCCCGAGGCGTTCGAGGAACGCGCCGCGGAACTGGCCGCGGACCTCGCTGCCGGACCGCCGATCGCCCAGGCGAAGACCAAACGCGCGATGCACGTCGGCCGCCAGGACGTTGACGCGGGCCTCGAAGTCGAGGCCCAGGCCTTCGGGCAGTTGCTGACCACGGACGACCTCATGGAGGGCGTCTCCGCGTTCATGAACGACGAGGAACCGGAGTTCGAGGGACAGTAGCACGGCCGCCCCGGAACGGAACGTTTTTGGGATTTTGCCGCCGATTCGAAAACGCGGGATGGCTCGGTTGGTGTAGTCCGGCCAATCATTTCGGCCTTTCGAGCCGATGACCGGGGTTCAAATCCCCGACCGAGCATCTTGCTGCGAACAAACCGCGAGCAGCAGATGGACGCGCGATTTGAACGAGGCGGCGGCGAGCAGTTGCGAGCCGACGACGTGGTTCAAATCCCCGACCGCATTTTGCCGGGAACAAACCGCGAGCCGCGAATGGGCGCGGGATTTCGATGAGGCGGCACCTCCCTCTCTCCGGTCTCTTCGGAATCGCGGGTAGCGTCAGTCCGCCACGGCCGCCAGATTGGCCGCGAGGCCACTGAAAAGGAGGAGGACGGTCACGGCGAGGTTCGCCGTGTCGCTCCTGAAAACGACCGGGATGGACGGGATGTCGGCCGCGAACCCGTTCAGCACGCCCCCGATGACGAGCGTGACGCCCACGAGCGCGAGGACGAGGCTCGTGATGGTCCCGAACCGGCCCGATTCGCCGTACCCCCGCATCGACTCCGAGAAGGCGTCGCTGACCGTCTCGCGCACGCTGTCGTTGACGTACTCCTGGAGCGTCTGTTCCTTCCGGTCGAGTTCGTCGGCCCGCTCCGAGAGTTCGCGCTCGCGCTCCCCGATGGCCGTCTCGCGGTCGTCGAGTTCCTCCTCCCGCTGTTTGATCCGCTTTTCCCTCGCGTCGAGTTCTGCCTCGCGTTCCTCCAGTTCCTTCCGTTTCTGCCTGAGTTCGTGGTCGCGCTCCTCCAGTTCCGCCTCCCGCTCGTCGAGTTCGTCCGCGAGATCGTCCAGCCCCCGCTCGCGCTGGTCCAGCGCCCGCCGCCTCTTTTCGAGGCCCTCTTCCTCGTCCTCTTTCCCGACCTCCCCTCCCGACCCCGGAGGAGCGCCGTCCGATCGCTCGGAGTCGTCCTGATTATCATCGTTCATGGTAACTATTTCAGCGTAATCACATATAATATCGACGGCCAGCGACGGCGAGAGGTCGTCTGCCGGTCGGTGTCCGGCGATGCCTGCACCGAACGCCGCCCCGACCTCGCCCGACGCCCGCGTTTTCCGGCGTCAGTTTTATCGATTCACGGTAACTTCCCTCCCGGGAACGCCACGGACAGTGGACGGAACCCCCGTGAGCGAGGACCGCGCCGACCACACCCGGAGTCCGCGGATTCGAGGGTGCGAAGGATTATTTTGTGACGAATTGTTGATCTTAATCCTGTAGTATCCATTATACTTTTGTCCACCGGTCGCTAACACCTGGTGGGCGGCATCGAACGGGTCCCTCCTTCCTGTTTTTTCGCCGCTCACACCGCTTACGCTTCGTACTTTGTCCGCGACCAAGAGAAATTCCTCTCGACGGATGGGAGCGGGCAGTCAGTACCTTTAGTACTGGATGCCACGCGCTGGAAACAGGAAACATATGTACTTTTTGACATTATAATCGGGACCGCGAAAGCAGTGCGACCGGTCTGATCTGGACGGCGAGATTGACGCCGAGTAACGGCCGACGTGCTCCGGCCGAGGGTGTCGAATTTCGAATGGAGGGGATTCGACCTCCCTGTCAGCCACACGGTATGTGCCTGTGCCATCGCTAACATAGGACAACAGCCCGGGCAAGGACGACGAATAGATCGAATCGGCATTCCCGAACACGATTCCGAGCACCGCCAAGGGTGACAGAGGCGATAACTGGTTCCGTGTATCAATTGCCGATTGATTTTTGAAACGCTGGCGCGGGGTCGGTGAGACGGTCGGGGTCGCAAACCCGGATGACACCATCACCGCGAACGAAGACGTTCCACCCGGCGAAGGAAAACCGAATTAGTTTCGGCGGTGTCGACGGGTCGCTCCGGTCCGCCAGTAGCCGATCCATCAGGTCAGGGTCGATCGTCTCGTACAGCGGGTCCAACTCCCCCGGTGGCACACCCTCCGCGGCCGCCACTGCCTCGATTATAGCCACGGACGGCGATCGTTCGGACTCTCCGCTGAACCTCGTTTCCCCGATAGGCGTGCATTCGCAAACCGATGATGGCGTCCGGTCAGTCACACCTCGAACAATCATAGCGCGGTACTTATAGCTCCCTTGTGGGAGCCGGTTCTTTGGATTGACTCGGGATCATCATCAGTCGCGTATGGCGAGCGAGTGCTGTGAGGACTTGGAGGGCGTCGGATTCACTACCCGATCTATGTGTTGGGCGAAGACTGACGGACTACGAGGTGACACCGCTTCCTCTCCAGGTACCTGAACAGATCGTACTCCATTCCCTCACAGAACCGCAAGACAGCGGGGCCGGCGCTTGCAATCCTGTTGAACTCCCTTCTGCGAGGGAGTGAGATTCAGCACGAAAATGTCGAATCCGGCCGTATCAGAGCCCGTACCTTGCGGTCGTGAATCCTTGTTACGACGGAGAAACGGTATGGACTCGCCGGGATTTGAACCCGGGGCCTCTCCCATGCCAAGGGAGTGATCTACCACTGATCTACGAGCCCGCACTCGGATCTATCCGACCGGTTTTCTTAAACCCATCGAACTCTCCGGGTGTCGGCCGGTGTTTCGAGTATCAGTACGGATAATTGGCCACAACGGCTAAGACACGGCCTCCCAAACCGCATCCAGAGCGTGACCGACCCGCGTCGGCGGCAGGGAACGGACGGGGACCGGAGAGCGAGTGGGTCCGGGACCGCGCGGTGTGGTCCGGACGAGAGGAGGCGCGGGCGAAGACGATCCGGGTGTTCGACGACGGGAGAGCGGGGAACGCGGGCACAATCGACGATCGACTTCGCCATCGGGGTGAACATTTTTCTGCTCGTGCTGATCGCCGTCTTCTCGTTCGTCCCGGGGATGCTCCAGCCGTTCACGGAGTCGGCACAGGAGGAGACGGTCGCTACCAACCGCGTCGCGGACCAGCTCGCAAAGGGGCTGCTCGGCGATCCGGCCACCCCGTACGTCCTCGATACCGAGTGTACGGCGGACTTTTTCGCGGGCGCGAACAACCCGGCCTGCCGGTACGGTCCGGGAAGTCTCGCCGACCGGGTCGGCATCCAGTCGAGACAGAACGTGAACATCTCCGTGAGGGCGAACGTCTCCGAGACCCAGTCCGACGGGAAAGACGTGCTCTGCTGGGACGAGGGACCGAGTCCGAACCAGTTGATCGAACTGGACGACGGCTGTTCTCCCGGGGCGGCCGACCAGACGGTGCTGGCTATCGGCAACACCACCGCCCGAGGGTCGGCACAGTCCGTGACGGCCTCCCGTATCGTCGCACTGAACGGGACGGACGTGACGTTGCGAGTCGAGATGTGGTAACGATGAACGAAGACAGGGCCCAGGCACACGCGCTGGAGGCAATCGCGGCCGCTCTCTTGCTTTTGACGAGCGTGCTGTTCGCCCTGGAGATGACGGCAGTGACGCCCCTGTCGGCGAGTACGTCCAGCCAGCACATCGAGAACCAGCAACAGGCGAGCGCCGAGGGGATCCTGGCAACCGCGGCGGATTCCGGGGCGCTCGAAACGGCGGTGCTGTTCTGGAACCGGACCGCGGGGAAATTCCACGAGGCCAACGAGACGGCGTACTACACCAGCAAGGCCCCGCCAAACGAGTTCGGGGGAATGCTCGAACGGGCGTTCGGAGAGGAGGGACTGGCCTACAACGTCGAGGTCATCTACGTCGTCGGGGATCAGCGGATCGTCCAGCAGATGGTCAACCAGGGCGTCCCGAGCGACCACGCAGTCAGGGCGTCGCGGTCGGTCACCCTGACGGACAAGACGGAGATACGCGACGCGAACGGCGAACCCAACGGGACGGCGATCAACGACACGTCGAATTTCTACGTCGTGGACGCGTCGCCCGACAGCGGCGTCTACAACGTCGTCAGGGTGGAGGTGGTCGTGTGGCGGATCTAGACGACCGGGGGCAGATTCTGGTCGTCGGCGGGTTCCTGCTGGCAGTGGTCTTCGTCGCGCTCGCGTTGATTCTCAACTCGGCGATCTACGCGGAGAACCTCGCCAGCAGGACCGAGGCGACCGACGGCGACCGCGCCCTGCAGTACCGGAGCGAGGTCCGCGCGGGGACGGGTGCGGCCATCGAACACGCCAACCAGTACGACAACACCAGCCACGCCACGATCACGCGGAACGTTTCGAACGGGGTCGCCGACTTCAGCGACCTTTCGGCGCGGCACGCGGCCGTCACGGGCCGGACGACGAACGTCTCCCTGCTGGGCACCACGAACGGCACCCGCATCGAACAGCGGGCCAACCGCACCTTCACTAATAACTCCTCGGAGGGGAACTGGACGGTCGTCGAAGACGTCTCGAACACCCGGAAGCTCCGGATGAACGTCAGCGCGATCCACGACGACGGCTACCAGTTCGTCGCAAACGACAGCATCCCCCGGGAGTGGTATCTGAACGTCACCGGGACAAACGCCAGTGCGGACGTGGAAATCAGGGACGGGGCCGGCAACACCTACGAGTGTCCGTCCGGGGCGGCGAGCGTCTCGGTCCCGTTCTGGATCAACGTCAGCGAGGGAACCGTCGCCGGCGAGGAGTGTGCGGGGCTGGTCTTCGCGGAGAACGTCGGCGACCCGTACGAAGTCACGATCGATAACGGGAGCGATCTCCAGGGGAACTACACGATGATCGTCGACAACGAGAGCCTCTCGCAGTCCCCGACCGACGACTACAACAGCACGGGTGGATCGCCGTTCGTCGAACCCGCGATGTACAACGTCTCGGTCGAGTTGACCTACGAGTCGCCGGAACTGTTCTACAGGGACCAGATCCGGGTCGCGCCGGGTGAGAGCGATGACTGAGCGCGCGGGCGGTGACGACCACGACCGGGCGGTCTCGTCGACCCTCTCGTACGCGCTGGGGCTGTCGATCGCCACGATGCTGATCACGGGGCTGGTCATCGGGGCCGGCGGCTACGTCGAGCAGCGCCGGGAGTCCGTCACCCGCGACGGAATGACCGTCATCGGCCAGCAGATCGCCAGCGACGTCCAGGCTGTCGACAGGGTCGTCAGCGGCTCCGACGACGAGGCGAACGTCACCGCCACGCAGGGGCTTCCCGAACGGATCGTGGGCAACGACTACACCGTCGTCGTCGTCGCCCGGTCCGACGCCTACCTGCGGGTGACGACCGACAGCGCCGACGGCGAAATCGCGGTCACGGTCCCCCTGGCGAACGAGACCGACGTCGCGGCCGCCCGGCTGGACGGCGGCGACGTGGGGATCACCTACGACGAGGGCGAGGACGCCCTGGTGATCGAAAGTGCCTGATTCCGACCGGGGGCTCAGCGACCTGCTCGGGTTCGTGTTCGTCTTCGCGCTCGTCGCGGCCACCGTGGGGATCATCTCGACGGCCGGTTTCGACAGCCTCCGGGAGGCCCGCGAGGCCGAACAGCTACAGAACGCGGAGCGTGCGTTCGACGTGCTCGTGGACAACATCGAGGACATCCACCGCCGCGGTGCACCATCCAGGGGCACCGAGATCGACGTCACCGACGGCTCCATCTACGTCGGGGATCCGGTGACGTTCAACGTCTCCGGAACCGATACGAGCACCGGGAACAGTTTCGTCGTCGAGCGAGAGGTCCACCCGATCGTCTACGAGGAGAGCGGCGACACCCGGCTCCGCTACGCCGGTGGCGCGGTGATCCGGGAGGAAAATCAGGGGAGCGTGGTCCTCGAAGAACCGCCGTTCCTGCTCGGCGCTGACGGAGTGGTCGTTCCGGTGATCAGGACCACGCCGACCCGCGTGATCAACGTCGGTGGCGGGACGATCCTCCTCCGGACGCTCCACGAGGGAACCACGATCGAGGAAGCCAGCGGGGACCTCCGCCACCGACTGCCGGACTCCGGCCCCCGACAGGGTCGCCTGCGAGCTGACTGTCACCCCGGACCGGGTCTACGTGACGGTCGTCGAAATAAAGGTCGCCCTGGAACTGTAACCGAAGGTCGCTCCCGAACAGCAGACCCGCGCCGCCGTACGGCCAACCGGGACGACTGGAACTGTAACCGAAGGTCGCCCCCGAACGGTGGTCGCCGTGGCCGGTTGGAAACGGGACCCTCCGGCCGGTTCACCCTCACGCGGACGTGACGTTCACGCGGTTGTGTGAGATGTGCAGGAAGGTGACCGGGATGATGTTCTCGTCCCTCGGCACCGCGCGAACGTCCCCGAGCGACCGGTCGTAGTGGAGTTCCCCGCCCTGGTTTACGGAAACGTCCGGTGCCACGAGCGCACCGAAGATCTCCGCTTTCTCCACATAGATCTCACCGGACCCCGTGCCGCCACCAGGTGCGTAGACGACGCCTTCGAAACGCGCGAACGTCCCGGGCCCTCTCAATTTGGTGTTCATGTCGCCTTTCCCGTAGACCCACAGCCTCGTGGCGTTCTGGTCCGGAGTGGTCATCTGGGACCCGTCGTCCATCCAGAAGTGACAGTTACCGGCACCCGGCCCCGTACACGACACCGTTCCCTGGCCTTTCACGTAGATTCTCGCCCTTTCGTTGCCCGTGACCGCGACGCTCCCGTGAATCTTGGCGTACTGTTCGACCGCGACGACGACCTCGCCGCCGCTCGTGTCGAGGACGAGCGATTCCCCGTCCTCGACCTCCATCTTCTCGAGGTAGTACTCGCCCGCCGGGAGCGTGCTGTCGCCGCCGAAGCTGAGTTCGTCGCCCGAAATGTCGCCGTCGGAGTCCGGGCTGTCCTCGATCTCGTTGACCTTGTTGTTGATGAGGACGTTGACCGGCTGTTCCCCGTCGATGTCGTCCAGCGGATCGATGTCGCCGTTCACGTCACCGGAGTCCGGGGCCGGATTGGTGCCGTACCGGGCGTCGCCTTTGACCTTGTACGACCCCGACGGACAGTCGGAACCGCTGAGAGAAACCGTTCCCCCGGCCCTGATACTCCCGGCGACACAGGAGTTCCCGGAGACCGTCATGTCCCCCGCGAGCGTGATGTTGTCGTCGACGTCGTTTTCCAGCGGATCGTAGCCGTCCCCGTCAGACGACGTGTAGCTGTCGGTCCTGGCCGGATACGGTCCGGACCCGGAGAGGCTGAGCGAACCGGTCGGCGACGTGGCGGCGATGCCGGACGTGACGTTCCGCGGTCCCGCGGGTGCGGTCAGCGTGATGTTGACCAGCCGTTTCTCGTGGTCGTAGTCGACCGAGCCGTCGGTCCGCTGCTGGAAAAACTGGCCCCAGGCGCGGTAGTAATCGCTCCTGACGGTCACCGTCACCTTCGAATTTTTCAGCGGGTTCGTCCAGTTTTTGTCCTCCGTGGCGTTCGGATACCACTGGACCGTCGACCCGTTTTTCGTCACGACGGCCCGGTCCCCGAGCGATCCCCGACCGTCGACGGTGATCACCGGCAGGGTCAGCGTTTCGTCGCGGTAGTGAAACTCCGGCGGCGACACCATCGTGCTCCCGTTGCCGCGGGTCCGCCAGACGCCACCGCCCTGGTAGGCCACCGACGTCCGGTCGTGCTCGTAGACGACCGCGCCGAGAGTGACGTTCAGTATCGTCTCGGTCGACCCCGCCGACGTGTTGGTGCTGTTGATCCGCATCCACCCGGCCTCCGGATCGAGTTCGTAGGACCCCCGGTCGCCGTCCGACAGGTCGACCTCGTGGACCGGCGAGTTCCCGAGCGCCACCATCGCGCTCTTCGAGTCGAACTGGGTCATCACCTTCTCGGCCCGCTGGAGGTCCAGCGACGTTTGCGTGTTGGTGATCGCCACCCCGCCGATGACGACCACGCTCGTCGTTCCGAGGACGATCATCGCCAGAAGCAGGACGAACGCCATCGGCTCCGACTGTGCCCGCTTCCCCGGTCGGCGACCCTCGTCTCCCGGCCCTGTGACCGCCATTCGGTCCGGATATGCGACGTGCCTTGTTAAATCGACCGGCCGGATTATCGGCTCTGATAAAGATTGCGGCCGCCGGGCGCGAATAGAAGTAGAAATGGTTTTGTGTGCGAGCGCGAACTGTCCGGTGGGAACAGCACGGCCGCAAATCCGACTCGCCGCCGGTTCGGCGGCTTGGGATTGCGAACGTGCCCGGGGTTTCACCCCGCCGGCGTCCCGCGCCGGGGAGCGGTCTGTGCAGTTCCAATACGAACTATGGCAAGAATGCACACTCGCCGCCGCGGGTCGTCCGACTCGGACAAGCCCGTGGCAGACGAACCGCCGGAGTGGAGTGACGTGGACAGCGACGCCGTCGAACAGCGGGTCGTCGAACTCGCGGAGGACGGCCACAGCCCCAGCGAGATCGGCGTCGCGTTGCGCGACGAGGGCGTCCAGGGGACGCCCGTCCCCGACGTGAAACTGGCGACCGGCAAGAAGGTCACGGAGATCCTCGCGGAACACGACGCCGACCCGGAGCTCCCCGAGGACCTCCGGAACCTGATGGAGCGGGCCGTCCGCCTGCGCGAGCACATGGCGGACAACCCGACGGACCACCAGAACAAGCGGGCGCTCCAGAACACGGAGGCGAAGATCCGCCGCCTGGTCGACTACTACCGCGGCGACAAACTCGACGAGGAGTTCACCTACTCCTACGAGAACGCGACGGAGCTGCTCGACTGATGTCTACCGCCGGCCGACCCGCCACGAACGCGACCGCCGCAAGCGACGTCGCCGCCGCCGTCGAGGGGGCGGAGTTCGTGAGAGTCGTCGCCCGACCCGACGGCGACGCGCTCGCGGCGGCAGGCCTGCTCTCGCGGGCCCTCGACGCGGCCGGTACGCCCTACCAGGCGAGCGTCGCCGCGCGGCCGGGGGGCCGGACGACCGACGCCGACCTCACCGTCGGTGTCGGCGTCGACGTGGACCAGGAGGCAGGCGTGTGTGTCCCCAGCGGGGACGCGCACGCCAGCGAGACGGCCTTCGAGGCGGCCCGGGAGATCGGTTCCGATCCCGACCCGGTGCTCGCGCTCGCGGGCGTGCTCGCGGCCGGCCGGGAGCCAGTCGACCCGGTGCTGTCGGCAGCCCGCGAGGCCGGTCTCGACCGCCGGCCGGGAGTGGGCGTCCCGACGCCGGACCTGGCCGACGGCCTCGCCCACTCGACGCTGTTCCACGCGGGCTTCTCGGGCGACCCGGAAGCCGCCGCCGCCGCGCTGGCGGACCTGGCGCTGCCCGGGGAGCCGACCGAGGAGTCCCACCGCCGCGTGGCGTCGCTGGCCGCGCTGGCGACGGTCGGGACCGGGGGCGCGGTCGACCGGACCGGCGAGGCCGTCGAGCGCGCGCTCCGTCCCCGCGTCGCGCCGGGCGCGCCGTTCGCCACCGTCGAGGGGTACGCCGACGTCCTGGACGCGGCCGCTCGCCGCGCCCCGGGTGCGGGCCTGGCGCTCGCGCTGGGTCACGACGCGACCGAGACGGCGCTGTCGGCCTGGCGGACCCGCGGCCGGCGCGCCCACCGGACGCTCCGGACCGCGACGACCGGCCGCTACGACGACCTGTTCGTCGCCCGGGAGACGACCGACGATCCGGACGAGATTCCGGTCGGTACCGTCGCGCGGTTGCTCCGGGACTTCCGGTCGCCGGAACCGGTCGCGCTGGTCGTCACTGACGGGCGCGCCGCCGCCGCGGCGACGGCGGACGTGACGGACCTCGCGGACGCGATGGCGGCGGCCGCGACGGAGGCGGGCGGCGACTGGGACGGGACGGATCGGCTGGCACGCGCCACCTTCGAGACGGACACGGCCGAGTTCATCATGGCCCTCAGGGAGGCGCTATGAGCCGCCGACGCGCGACCGTCACGACCTCGCACGCCGACGCGGCGGCCGTCGCGGCGGCTCTGCGGCCGGACAACACCGACGAGATGACGACGACCGTGTCGGGGAACCGGATCACGACCACCATCGAGCGGGAGACGACTGGCGGGCTTCGGGCCACTGTCGACGACTACGTGGTCAACTGCTCGGTGGCCGAAACGATCATCACAGACCCATGAGCGAACGATCAGTATCCAGACGGAAACAGCAAAAGCGGTGGTACACCGTCCTCGCCCCGGAGCAGTTCGACCGGGAGGAACTCGGCAGTACCCCCGCGGACGAGACGGACAAGCTACTCGGACGCACCATCGAGACGACGCTGGGCGATCTGACGAACGACGCCAGCGAGAACAACACCAAGCTGACCTTCCGGATCACGGAGGTCGGCAGCGACACGGCCTACACCGAGTTCATCAAACACGAACTCACGCGGGACTACCTCCGGAGCCTCGTGCGGCGCGGCTCCTCGAAGATCGCCGCCTACGTGACCGTGCTGACCAGCGACGACTACCGGATGCAGATCCAGCCGGTCGCCTTTACCACCAAGAAGGCCGACGCCAGCCAGGAGAAGGCCATCCGCCGGACGATGATCGACCTCGTCGAGGAGACGGCGGCCGACCGGACCTTCGCGGATCTGGTCGACAGCGTGGTCACGGGGCGGCTCTCCAGCGCCATCTACACGGAGTCGAAGGACATCTACCCGCTCCGCCGGGTCGAGATCCAGAAGGCGACCCTGGAGGCCCGCCCCGCGGAGGTGGCCGCGGAGGAGGAGACGAGCGTCGACGTCGGCGAGGACGACGTCGAGATCGACGAGGCCGAATCCGACGACTAACGTCGCCGAGCTACCGCGGCGTTCGCGTCGCCGTCTCGGCGACGACGATCGTCCCGACCATCCCGCCGGGTTCGTGCGGGATACAGAAGTACTGGTACTCGCCGGGCACCTCGAAGGTGTGCTCGTACGTTTCGCCGCCGTCGAGGCCGCCGCCGCTCCCGGTGCGCCACGCCTGCCGGGCCGCCTGCTCGGTGTCGTACCCGCCGGACGCGAAAAAGGCGACGCCGTCGGGGGTGCCGCTGTCGTAGGCAGTCACTGTGTGGGGCCGAGAACCGGTGTTCTTCCAGACGACGGTCGTCCCGGGCGCGACCTCGTAGGTCGCGGGGAGGAACCGCTGGTGGGACATCCCCACGTCGTGGTCGCTCCCGGCGGCGTTCGACCGGCCGAGACAGCCCGCGGCCGCGACTCCGGCGGCCGCGAGGCCGGCAGCGAGGAACCGGCGACGCTCCATAGCGGCCCTCGGGACCGCGAGCAAAAAGGACTCTCGGTTCGACAGTGGACCGGCGGCTCCGGACCGCGCCGCCCTGCCGGCGAGTATCGAACCGACTAAGACGCCCCTGTGCGAGGCCGAGTGTATGCAGCCGCGGTTCGTGGGACGGCTCGGCCCCGCGGACGTCGTCACCGTCGCCAACGCGACCCTGGGGTTTCTCGCCGCGGTCGTCGCGGCCCTGGATCCCGCGCTGGCCGCGCGCGCCATCCTCCTGGCGGCGGTGGCCGACGGCCTCGACGGGGTGCTGGCCCGCAGGTACGGGGGGAGCAAAGTCGGGGAGTTCGTGGACTCGCTGGCCGACGTGGCCTCGTTTTGCGTCGCGCCGGCCGTGTTCGTGTTCAACGTCGCCCGCGCCGCGTGGGACGTCTCGCTGACGGACCCGACGCAACTGACGCTGGTCGCGCTGGTCCTCCCCGCGCTGTTCGTCGCCGCCGGCGTCACGCGCCTGGGGCTGTACACGGCCTACGACGTCGGGGAGCGCTACACCGAAGGGGTCCAGACGACCCTGGCCGCGACGGTGCTGGCGGCGGCCTACCTGGCCGGGATCGCACAGCCGGCGGTGTTGCTCGGTGCTACCGTCGTCTTCTCGTATTTGATGGTCACGACCGTTCGCTACCCCGAACTGTACGCCCGGGACGCGGTCGGGATGGGCGTCGTCCAGTCGCTTGCCATCGCCGTCCCGGCGGTGGCGTTTCGCGTCTTCCCCAGGCTGTTGCTGGTGGCGGCGCTGGCGTACCTCGCGTTGGCCCCGCGGTACTACTGGCGGGAGTGATCGCCGGCGAGCCCGTCGACTGGCCGACACCGCGGGCGGTCCGTCGCGGAACGGTACATCTTTTAGCGCGCCAATCTACCCCGCAGGTATGGTTTCGATCGGACTGGTGGTCGCGGAGTTCAACCGCGAGATCACCGCCGAGATGGAGGAGCGCGCCCGGGAGGCCGCCGCCGACAGGGGCGCGACGGTCGTGGAGACGCTCCACGTCCCGGGCGCGTACGACACGCCGCTGGCGGCCGACCGCCTGGCCCGCCGGGACGACGTCGACGCCGTCGCGGTCGTCGGGGCCATCAAGTCCGGCGACACCGACCACGACCTCGTGATCGGCGAGGCCGCGGCGTCGGCGCTGACCGAAGTGAGCCTCGACCGCGACACGCCGGTCGCGTTCGGGGTCACCGGCCCCGGCATGAGCATGGACGAGGCGCGGGCCCGCGTCGACTACGGTGCCCGCGCCGTCGACAGCGCACTCGACCTCGTGGAGGAACTATAATGGACTTCGCAGACCGCGTCACCCGCGTCGAACCAAGTGCAACGCTTGCGATCAGCAACCTGGCCGCCGAACTGGAGGCCGACGGCGTCGACGTCGTCGACCTGAGCGTCGGGGAACCCGACTTCCCGACGCCCGAGAACATTACGGCGGCCGGCAAGGCCGCGATGGACGCCGGGCACACCGGCTACACGCCCTCGAACGGCATCCCCGAACTGAGGGAAGCCATCGTCGACAAACTCCACGGGGACGGCCTGGACCAGTACCGGACCGAGAACGTCATCGTCACGCCCGGGGGGAAGCAGGCGCTCTACGAGATCTTCCAGGCGCTGATCGACGACGGCGACGAGGTCGTCCTGCTCGATCCCGCCTGGGTCTCCTACGAGGCCATGGCGAAGATGGCCGGGGGCGAACTGACGCGCGTCGACCTCGCGCCCTTCGACTTCCAGCTCGAACCCGCGACCGGCTACCTCAAGGACGCCGTCTCCGACGAGACGGAGCTGCTGGTGGTGAACTCCCCCTGCAACCCGAGCGGTGCCGTCTTCTCCGACGTGGCGATGGACCACGTCGCCCGGATCGCCGGCAAACACGACGTGACCGTCATCTCGGACGAGATCTACAAGGAGATCACGTACGGCACGGACGCGCCGAGCCTTGGCACGTACGAGGGCTTGCGCGACCGCACGATCACCGTCAACGGCTTCTCGAAGGCCTACTCGATGACCGGCTGGCGGCTGGGCTACTTCGCGGGGCCGGCGGAACTGGTCGACCAGGCCGGCAAGCTCCACTCCCACTCGGTCTCCTGTGCGACCAACTTCGTCCAGCGCGCGGGCGTCGAGGCGCTCCGGAACACCGACGAGGCGGTCGACGAGATGGTCGAGGCCTTCCGGGAGCGCCGGGACCTGCTCGTCGACCTCTTCGATGACCACGGCGTCGACGTTCCCGTCGGCGACGGTGCCTTCTACATGATGTTGCCCGTCGACGACGACGACCAGGCCTGGTGTGAGGGCGCGATCCAGGACGCCCACGTGGCGACGGTACCCGGTAGCGCCTTCGGCACGCCCGGCTACGCGCGGCTCTCCTACGCCGCCAGCGAATCGCGGCTCCGCGAGGGCGTCGACCGCCTGGCGGCCGACGGCTACCTGTAGCGTGACGGACTCGCGGCCGGACTCCGACAGCGGGACCGCACCCCGCCACGACCGCGTCCGGTCGCACCCGACGCCCGGCGCGGCGAACTCGCTTTTCCACTGGACGGAGGCGCGCCACCCGCTCCGGGTGACGGTCAACTACGCGGTGATCCTGCTGGCCCGGATCTCGCCGAGTCTGCGGCTCAAAAACTGGCTGTTCCGCAGGCTCGGGATGACCGTCGGCGAGGGGGTCGCCTGGGGTCTCGAATCGACGCCGGACGTCTTCTGGCCGGACCGCATTACCGTCGGGGACCGGGCCATCGTCGGCTACGACGCCACGATCCTCTGTCACGAGTTCCTCCAGGACGAGTACCGGACCGGCGAGGTCGTCATCGGCGAGCGGGCGATGGTCGGGGCGGGGGCGGTCGTCCTGCCCGGCGTCGAGATCGGCGCGGACGCGCGGGTCGCCGCGAACTCGCTGGTCACGCGCGACGTGCCGCCCGGGGCGACGGTGGCCGGCGTCCCCGCACGCGAGATGGGATCGCCGCCGGACCCCGACGGATCGGACGAGACGGGGCCGTCCGACGACTCGTCGGAGCAGGATCCGGCGTAGGATCAGCCCCGGATCCGGACGACGCCGCCGCGAAACACCCGCTGGTTCGGGATGATGTACTCCTGGCCGTCGTTCTCGACCCGGGTGACGAAGACGTCGACCTCCTGGACGATCCCCTGGTGGTCGCCGATCCGGACCTCGTCGCCGATGCCGTAGGGCTGGTTCAGCAGGATGTAGACGCCGGCCGCGCCGGCCGCGAGCAGGTCCTTGAACGCCAGGCCGCCGAGAAAGACCAGCCCGAAGACGTAGGCCGCCAGCAGGACGAGCAGGGCGCTCGTGGCGACGCCGAGCTGTCCCAGCGCGATCAGCGCCGCGATGTAGAAGATGCTGTACTTGATCAGCGTCGGGACGATCCCCACTTCCGGGAGCTTGATTCCCCGCAACCGCTCGCCGACGACCAGCGCCGCCTTGTCCCCGATGACCAGTCCGGCGATGACGACAAGTGCCGCGATGACGACCTGCGGGATGAACGCGCTCAGGAAGGGCAACACGGCCCGCGTATCCACGATGCGGGCGACCTCCAGGGCCGCGAGCGCCGCCCCGAGGTAGATGGTGAACGCGATCAGTTCCGCGACGACGCCGACCGTCGAACTGCCGAGCCCCTGCAGGGTGCGCTCGAACGCGGTCCCCTCGACGGTATCCGGGAGCCCGAGCGCCCGGAGGAGCCGGCGCGTGAGACGGTTGATCAGGTAGCCGAGGGCCAACCCCACGACGAAGATGAACCCCGCGAGCAGGAACCGCGAGTTCGTGACCAGTCGGGCGACGCTCTCGTGGATCGACATCAGTACTCCTCCGGATCGAGTTCGAGAACCAGTTCCCCTCCCTTGAACGCCCGTACCATCCCGTCACTCTCGCTCAGGACGACCGCCACGGCGTTCGTGTCCCGCGTGACCGCCCCGGCCGCCATGTGGCGTGCCCCCAGCCCCTTCGGGATGTCGACGCCCTCGGCCGAGGGTTCGAGATACCGGTACGCCGAGACGATCTTCCCGGAGTCCGAGATGACGAACGCGCCGTCGAGCCGCGAGAACTCCTTCAACATCACGTTCACGATCGGATCCCCGACGTGGACGTGGGACTTTTCGAAGGGGTTGTACGACAGCGGCCGCGACTTGTTCATCACCTTGCCCGCGTCCCCGACGCCGAACAGCGCGCCGACGGGTTTGCCCTTCTGGCCTTTCTTCCCGAGTTCGATCGCCACGTCCAGCACGTCCCGGACGACCGCCGGTTCCGCCCGCGAGTTGACGAACAGGTCGTAGATGCCCGACTGGGTGAACTGCCCCGCGCGGACCCGGACGACGGTGTCGATGTCGCCGCCGAACGCGCCGAGTGCGCACACGACCTCGTCGGTCTCCTCGACGTACCCGGCCTCCCTGGCCCCCTCCAGCGCGAAGCGGATCCTGGTCTCGATGTCGGTAAACTCCAGGGGCAACTCGACGTAGTTGTCTGCTCCCACGTCGTTCTCCGCGTCGACGACCACTACCGGCGCGTCGCCGCCCTCGCATTCCTCGTAGACCGACCTGCTCGGCGCGAACAGTAACACCGCGTCCACGTCGTCGGTAAGTTCGCCGAGCAGGTCGCGCAACTCGCTCATTGTCCGTTTCATTCCCCCGACCGAAAAAAACCTTTGTGGGGCGTCATGCGCGCGTCGGACCCGTCAGAGGCAGTCCGGACCACCGACGGACTTACGCCGGCGATCGCGTTTGCCTCCTGTCGAACCTGTGGCTCTATCGTGGCCGGCAGAGGAAACGGAATTGCCGCGATGCCGAGCTGTTATTCCGCTCTTTACCCGACTCTCACGTCCCTTCGAGCCCTTCTTCGCGGGTTCGGGGTCGGGCCACAACAAAAGGGTCGCTCGATGCGTGGGACCGGACTCGAACCGAAAGAAGACTCGCTTCACTCGGTTTCCAGAGTTCGAATCCGGCCGTACGAATACACGTCTCTCACGTTCGTTCGAGACGGTAGTGCGCGGGACCGGAGATGTAGAGGTTGTATCTTGAACGACAGCCGATGAGATTGTAAAACGGGATTGACAGTCGTCGAGTATTTCTGGAAAAAGCACTGGTTTTAATAATTCAGGGTTTCAATCCGAAGCGCCGAGATAATGATCACGGGACAGATAGACCATCGGGGAATCTCTCCGGTCATTGGCGTGGCCCTGTTGGTCGTTATCGTGACCATTGTCTCTGTCACCGTGGCTTACATAGCGCTGGGATTGGCGGACGAGACTGACCCACAACCGACTGTCGCACTGGAACTCGAACAGACGGACAACAACGTCGTATTCGAACTTCGTCACCAAAGTGGAGAAATCATCGACGGGAGCAAAACCAGACTCGTCGGTGTCGGGGACGAGGACGCACTCAAAGGGGAACGGTTCCAGGCGGGCGAGGTGGTACAGGTCGTGCCGGTCAACGACGAGGTCAAACTGATCTGGTCCGGGGAGAACACGGACCATACGATTCAGACCTTCGACGTCGATACCAGCACCCTACCTCACGACATCCCGAACATCGATCAAGAGTGTGACTGGGTCCGACAGAATATCGACGCCAACGGCAATTTGGACATGAGCGGGGACAATGCCATCTGTGATGTCACTGAGGATGTCAACACCGGTGGGAGTCCCGTCAACATCGACCTCGCCAGCGATTCCGTGCTGGTGGGGGACATCGACAACGACGGTGACGTTGACCTGGACTCGTCGGTGGTGGCCGGAGACGTAACCTCGGCGGGGAGCGACATCGTCGTCACTACATCCTCGAACATCTACGGGGACGTAGTCGCCTCGCCAGGGACGAACATCGACATCGACGGCAACTCGAACGTTACCGGCGATGTCGTCGTCGACGGCGGGTCGCTCAGCCTGGATACTGTGGACATCGAAGGCCACGTCTATGCGAACCCCGGGGACATATCGGGGTGTTCTAATGCGGAACTCGGCCCTAACGACGAGAGCTGTGGTGCGTACTCGTATCGGGATCCGAGCAACTATGACGGCTGACGGTCAGCGCGGTCACGGCCTGCTCCGCCGCTCGTCACACACAAACCGATCGACAACTCCAATGGAGTAGCGCGGTTCGAAATCATCAGTCTTGAGTTCAGCGACCGCTGAATATGCGCGCTGTATCTTGCACGGTGAGTCCTGACAGAATAGTGTGAGAACTGTTCTCAACCTGTGCATGTGTACTGCTGAATTCGTTCCGGTAGTCCGACTTTCCCACAGATGGGGCACTCTTGAAGCGGCGTCGGCGGCAAATTCTCTCATTCTCGGAGCGCAGCCTTGAGATGCCGCTGGACATCGTCTGATTCAGCTCGAGTTAGTGCCTGGACGAGATGCATTCGCAGTCGCTCACGAGAGGTTGTCGATTGGTGGTCAATCGGCCTTGTTTAGACGCTCGAAACCGCGCCGCTCAGCGACTCACAGTCTAGTATCGTCTTCCTAGTATCTCACGCTAAATGTCTAAGTTACTAGGAAGTGAAGCGGGAAGGTTCGGTTGTGCAGACGAAACTTGCTCGCTTCACGAAGCAAGTCGTCACGCTCGCCCAAAAAGCCGTCGTCGGAAACACGAAACCCGCGTTACAGCGCGGTGACGGCGGCTACGCCGACTGGGTGATCGTCTCGATTCACGGCCTCAAAACCTATCTCGACTTGCCGTATCGACGGCTCCTGGACGTGCTGTACGAGATGCCGCGAATCGACCGAATTATCGGCCTAGAACCGACTGAGTTGCCCGATTTCACCACCGTGTGTGCCCGTATGCAACCCATGAAAATGCCGCTCTGGCGCGAGGTTCTCCGGCTGTCGGCGGAGCTGCACGACACCGGCGACATCCAGGCGATCGACGCAACCGGCATGGATCGCATCGCGGCGAGCCAGCACTACGCAAATCGAACGAATTACCGGTTCAAGGCCGTCAAAACGACAGCCCTCGTTGACTGTGAAAACAGTATTATCCTAGATATACACTGTTCGATGAAACAACCGCACGATACGCAGATCGGACCGCAGCTTCTCGAACGAAATTCTGATCAGGTCGAGATACTGACGGCTGACAAAGGATATGACTCCGCCGAATTTCGTGAATATCTCCGGTCCAAGGACGTAAGACCGGTTATCAAGCATCGAGAGTCAAAACCGCAAGACTCCGGTCGGATGCTATCAGCGGGAAACTCAGAGCACGACACAACTCAGCACCGTCTGCAAACAAGTCCCAGGTAGAGAGTAAGCCCAAGAGGGGTGGGGAGGTGTGACGCTACAGGGGAGAAGAGCCTCGTCAGGGGGTAGGTAGTGCCTCCGGTCACTCCTCGTTGTCGAACTCTTCGAGGTCTGCATCCTCGTCGAACTCGCACCGCCACGGGTCGTCCTCGGGCGTCGGCTCTACAGCGTGGTCTATCTCGTATTCGGAGAACGATTCCTCCGGTTCTCTATAGGCGTATTCCGGCGCGTCGTAACGGAGGACCCTACGCCAATATTTTTCGCCAAGGTCGGTCTCTGGCTCGGGCCCAATCCTCGCACCGTGAACTCTAAATTGATGCCATCCCCGGTTGTGATGGCCCGCTCCGGGCCGAGTGTGTTTGTCAATTGTCACATCTAATTGCCCTCCTATCGATAGGTCGTCTTCGGTCACTGGCGGCTCGTACAGCGGTTCGTGGTCGTCGTCCTGCTTGGCCTGCGCCCTGTCCTCCATCGTGTTCGAGAAGTATCCGTTCGCGTGGGTCGTGGCTCGGCTCGACCTGGCCCGCGCGGCTACGAGAGCGGCGGCAATCGCACAGAGCCGCCGTTGCCACTCGCTGTCTTCCCATCTGTTCTTGGCGAGGTCTTCGTATCGCAGGACGTGTTCTATTGCCTCGTTGCCTGCGACGAGGTCCTCGACGCATATCAGGACAAGCCGGTTCCATAGCTGGGTCTCGTAACCGACTCCGGAGCGCACTAATTCAAAGGCGCAGAACGAGGCTACCTCCTCGTCAGAACGGCGTATTGCGGACTGGAGAGCCGATACGATAACATCCCGTCTGAATCCACCCGCTGTTTGCCAATAGGGCATTTCCTCGCCGAAGTCGTTGGTCTGTGCCTCATTGTCTTCGTCGTCGTCCGGTTCTTCGAGTTCTCCGTCGTCGCTGAACCGGAACTGGTCGTGGTCGCCACTCATCAGTCTTCAGGGGCCTGAAAACCCGATTAATAATAGGGTAGGGAGGGTGAAAGGGACTTCTGAGGCGGCTGAAACTACTCTTACCGCCTACGAGTCATCCCATCTTGTCGAGAGCGTCTCGTCGGTCTTCGACGGGAACCTGGTCGTATTTCATCGTGGTCTTGGCGTTACGATGGCGCAGTTGTGCCTTGGTCGCCGCAAGGTCCCGTTCTTTCGTCATGTTCGTTCCGACGCTGTGACGAATGGTGTACCACGACATTTGACGGTCCTCATGCGGGATGTCGACACGTTCACACAGGTCTTTCAGTATCCGGCTGAGTTCGTTCGAACCGTAGCGATTGCCGTGTCGAGTGAGCCAGAGCTTATCGGAATCATCGTATCTCGGGTGCTCCGCTCGCTCGGCCAGCCAGCGGTCTAACGCAGTAGCTGTGCGGTCCGTGATGCTCACGGTCCAGTTCCCCTCGTTCTTTGAAGACTCCTCCCGTGGGATACGTAGAACGCCGTTCTCCGTGTCGCACCACGAGACGCGGGCTTTTCCGACTTCGACCGGCCTGAGGCCTGCATCCAGGCTGACCCACACCAACGAGGTGAATTTCCAACTGTTATGTCGGCCTCCGTCTGGTAGGTCTTCCTCGCTGACCCCGTAGCTGGGATTCCCGTCCTTCTTGAGCGCGGCCTGCCGAATCTGTTGACGCTCCTCTCGCGTCAAGAAATCCCGAGGACCACTGTTCCCACCTCCGCTCTGAAACGTCCATTCGAACTCCCACTCGTCATGGTTGAACGCCCGCTGAAGCCACTTCGAGTACCGGAGTAGGGCTTCCATCTTCTTACCCTTCGTAGAGTCAGCAACGTCCCAGAACGCGATCTCGTTCATGTACGCGGATGCATCGTCTTGGTCGGGCGGGATATTGTATCCACCACGGTTCTTCCATCGCCAAAGGTCGAACCGCGCGGTCCGGTCAGCGGTTCCCTTCACTGTGTACGGGGAATATCCCTTCGCCTTATTGGGATTCTTCCCCATTCGAAGTAGGTGTGTCAGGAACTTCTTGCGGAACTCGTAGTAGTCGATGACCTGCTTATCGGTTAGGAACTCCTCTTGGCGCTTCTGGACGATTGCGATGTTTCTATTCGGTTCCATCATTTCCGAATCGAAACCGGGACAGCGTTCAAGGTATCTTGGCTTTTCGAGGGTCATTTGCGGTGTTTTCGGGTCGTTTGACAGACCGAAAACCGCAAGAAGGAAGTAGTGCGCGGGACCGGATTCGAACCTCGCCGAGACGGTCGCTCACTCCGTTCGCGCTGCGACTCGTCTGGTTCAAATCCGGCCGTACGCATACACGTCTCTCACGTTCGTTCGAGACGGTAGTGCGCGGGACCGGATTCGAACCGGCGGACCCCTACGGGACAGCGTCCTAAGCGCTGCGCCTTTGGCCTGGCTCGGCTACCCGCGCCCGTCCCGTGGTTCCCGCGAGTCGGATAAGAAATTGACGGATCGTCAGTCCTGCCGTTCCCGGATCGCGGCCGCGAGGTCGTCCGGATCCGCGTCGAGTGACTCGACGATCCGTAGCTCGTCGCCGGCCTCGATCTCGCCGGTCTCGACGACGCTCGCACAGATGCCGGCCCGGCCGTCGCCAAGGGCCGCTTTGACCCCCGATTCGCCGGCCAGTTCCTCCACGTAGGCACAGGGCGGGCGCGGTCGGGTCCCCTCCAGTACTGCCTCGCCCGCGCGGAACCGGGTTTCGAGCAGGTCGTGTGGGTCGACGCCGCGCGTGACAAGATTCCGCCGGTGTCGGCCGTCGGTGAGGTCGATCCCCGCCTCGTCGCGGATCGCCGCCAGCGCTTCGGCCGCGATCAGGGTCACCTCGCAGGTGTCGAACGCCGAGTAGTAGCCCGTCCCCTCGAAGTACCGGTCCCCGCGCAGGCCGCCCTCGGCCACCGCCGTCACGGCGTCACGTGTTTCCATCGGCTCGGAGCCGGCCTCCGCGGTCCATATCTCCTCGACGGTACCAGTCATGGATCCGCTTTGGAGCGGCCCGAAGAAAACAGTTCGCGTCCCGAAACGGGGTCAGGGTTTTACTCCCCCGTCTCGTACGCGGGCCCGTGTACCGGGCGCGCGACGAACTGGAACACGAGGAATGGCTGACCGCACTCGACGAGGCCGCCGACCGGCTCGGCCTCGATTCCGAGGCGCGGTCGCGCGCGGCCGACCTCTTTCTCTCCAACGTCCCCGAGTCCGAGCGGTCGAAACGCGCCGTCATGGGGACGAGCCTCTACGTCGGCGCGCTGGTGGCCGGCCAACGACGCTCCCAGTCGGCCGTCGCCGAGGCCGCGGGCGTCTCGCGGCTCACGATCCAGCAACGCTGGAAGCCCCTCCTCGAAGAAGTCGGGCTGGACGCGCCGGACTGGTAGTTCCCGGGTGGACTGGCGGGGATCAGGAGATCGAGTCGGGCTGTCGTCCCTCGCGTTCGGGGGTGACGTTGCCGTGTTCGTCGATCTCGCCCCGGACGATCCGCGTGCTCGAGATGATCTCCCCGTCGTCGGCGATGACGTGGTCGACCACCTCGATGTCGAGCGGTTCGAGTCCCCGTTCGCGCCTGATCTCGTTGATTCGGCGGCCGCCGGTTTCGGTCTCCGGCGAGACGACGAGCGCGTCGAACTGCGGTTCGGTGGCGATGCCCGTCGGCTCCGCCAGCGGCCGGATTTCGAACTCCCGCCCGTGGCGCTCGGCCGGCCCCTCGAGTTCGGCCGCGAGGTCGCGCTTGCGCTGTTCGTACGGACGGATGTAGCGGTTTTCGGTGCGCGTCTTCGGAGCGAGGTCGTCCGTCGTCAACCCGACGGTCACGTCTCCGAGTTCGAACGCGCGCTCGAACAGAGCCCGGTGTCCGTCGTGGACCGGGTCGAACGTCCCCCCAAGCGCGACCTTCATATCACTGGGCATGACCCCTCGGTGTATAGTGGCTTCGGATACCGCGAACTTCCCCGCCCGGCCCAGTCACCTACGTCCCGCCGGTCTCGTCGGGGTCGTCCGACCCGACGGACGCGTCCTGCTCGTCGGATGCGCCGGATTCGTCGTGTTCGTCGGATTCGTCCGGTCCGTCGTCGACGGTGATCGTGACGGGTTCGTTCCCGGCCACGGACCCCTCGGGGCGCTCGCGGTCCGCCCCCGGCATCTCCAGGTAGCTGTCGAGGTTGAATACCGTGTTCAGCTCCGACTGCACGTCCTCCACGATACTGGAGACGAGGTCGCTCGGCGCGATGGCGGTGTACTCGTAGGGGTTGTTGCCGGCGCCGGAGTTCTCCCGTTTCCGCCGGGTCACCGTCTCCTCCGAGTGGAGTTCCGCCAGGGCCTCCCTGACGGTACTCGGGTAGAGGCCGGTTCCCTCGGCGATTTCGTCGCTCGTGCTCTGTGGGTGCTGGCGGAGGTAGACGTAGATCCGCGCCCGCGTCTCCGTGTCCAGCACCCACGACAGCAGGTCCACGATGCCCTCGTCGAACTGCTTGACCGCGCGGTCGGCCTCCGCGCCGAGTCGCTCGCGCACCCGCTCTTCCGGGTTCGCGTCGATGCCCTCCTCGTCGTCCGGTTCCTGGGGATCGTCTGTGGACATGTCCTCTCAACGAGGACGAAAGCCGTTCCCCGGTAAAAATCCTTCCGAAGGGACCGCTCACAGCCGGATCGACTCGCAGACGGCGTCGAGGCCCCCGGCCTCGCGTTCGCGGCGCTGCTGGGCGGCCCCGCTCTCCCGGTCGAACAGTTCGCGGATGCCGTCGATGCCGAGGCGGTCGCACTCCCGGTCGACGAGTTCGCCCAGCGGGACGACCCCGTCCCCCTCCCGGGACACGAGGTCGGCCTCGTGGCCGTGGCGGATCGCGCGCCACTTGTTCTCGTCTAGCACCTCCCGCCGGAGGTCGGGGATGTGCTCGCCGTCCTCGTACCTGGCTGCCAGGTCCGTGACGAGCGCGTGTGCGTACTCGACGAACGCCAGGACGACGTCCACGTCGGACTGTGCGTCGGGTGCGCGGATCTCGACGGTGCCGTGCCCGGAGTGAGGCCGGACGTCGAACCAGAGTTCGCCCCGGTCGTTGATCGACCCGGTTTTCAGCATCCGGCGCTCGAACCGGTCGAACGCCGCGTACGAGTCGAAGGCGGTCGGCATCCCCGTGTTCGGGAGCCCCTCGAAGATCTTGGCCCGGGCCGACTGCAACCCCGTGTCGTAACGGTTCCAGTACGGCGAGTTCGCTGACAGCGCGAGCATCACCGGCACGTACCAGCGCATCTCGTTTGCGATCCAGACGGCCTTGTCGGCGTCGTCGACGCCGACGTGGACGTGAAGACCGGCCGTGGTGTTCCGGTGCTGTGGGTACTGGATGCGGTCGAGTTGCGCCCGGTAGCGCGGTTTCTCGGCGTGTTCGAGGTGGCGCCACTCCGCGGCCGGGTGGAGGCCGGCGGCGGCGATGCCGTACCCGTGGTCCGTCGCGTGGGCCACCAGCGCCTCGCGGACCGCCCGCACCTGTTCGCCCGCTCGCGTCGGGTCTTCGATCAGCGGCGTCTGCGTCTCGATGATGAACTTGAACAGTTCGTGGTCGAGCCGGCCGTCCAGGAGGTCCGGCGGTTCCGACTCGTAGACGAGTTCGTCCGTCCCCGATGTGGGCCGGCCGGCCCCGTCGACGACGAAGAACTCCTCCTCGACGCCCAGCGTTCCCATCCGGGTGAAGTTCTCCCGAGAACCGGACTCCATCTGGTCGACCTTGAGGAGCCTCCCGCTAAAACGTTCCGTCCTCCGGGCGCGCGACTACCCCGAGGTGATCGGCGTGTGACGGCTCCAGCCGACCGGTTTCGAGCACCTCGTAGCCGGTCTCGAGTTCCGCGACCGCGTCCTCGAAGACGGGAGCCGGGTCCCGGGTCGCGTCCTCGCTCCGGGCCTTGATCGCCGCGATCAGACGCCCGTCCGTCCCGAGGAACCGCCGGTTCTCCAGTGCGACCCGCGCCTGCCCCCGCGTGGCCACGTCCTGGATCACCACGTCGACCGGCTCGACGACGTGGGCGTAGGTCTCCGGCCGGCGTGCGTCGGTGAGCAGGGGAAAGAGGTTCTCGCGGTCCCTGGCGACCGAAAGCAGGTCACGCATCGGCCGGGCCGCGAACTCGACGGCGTAGGTCGGACCGGCGAAGTCGGCGACGTGGCTGACGGTCGTCCCCGCCGCGGCCCCCAGGTACAGGACCGTCTCGCCGCCCCGGAGGCCGGTGTCGAACCCGCCGTCGAGCATCGCGCCGAGTTTCGACCGGCCGGCGTCCCAGAGCCGCCAGCCGTCGACGACCGGCTCGCCGTACGCCGGCGGCCCGCTGGTCGCCAGCCGTTCCCGGCCCTCGAACGACCGCCGCTCGACGCCCTCGGGGAGCGTCACGTCCCGCCCTCCCGTTCGCGGATGCGTCCGATCCGCGCGTCGAGTTCCGTTTCCAGCTCGGGTTTTCGTTCGCCGCTGTAGTGATCGACGCGGGCCGCGATGGCGAGTTTGCCGGCCAGCGCCCTGGCGGCCGACCCGCGCTGTTCCCGGGCGGTCCCGCGCACGTACTCGTGGGTGTAGATGATCCCGTGTTTCGGGGACGGGGCCGAGCCGCGCAGGTGGGCGAACAGCGCGTCCTCGGCGCCGAGGACCTGGACCGTGCCGCTGGGTTTTTTCGCCAGCGCCGCCAGCCCGCCCGCCAGGGCGATCAGCCGTGCGGCCAGCACCGGTCCCGCCATCGCCGTCAGGTTCGGCGCGACCTCCGGAGCGGTCCGCTCCACGAACCGCCGCAGCCGCTCGCGTTCCTCGTCTAGGTCGACGACGCGCCGGGCCAACGACGCGACCCGCCGGTCGACCGGGTCCGACGGCTCCGAGTCCGCGAGCTCCCGGGCGTAGTCGAGGCCGGCCCCCGCGTCGGCGTCGCGGCTCCCGCCCCACTCGGCGACGCGCTCGGCCAGCCCGTTGGCCGCCTCCCGGCAGTCGTCCATCACCCGGACCGCGTGGACGAGCTGGCGGTCGTCGGCGCGTTCCCGCTCGGTGGCGGCGGCCGAGGCAGCCGCGACTGTTGCCGCCCGCAACAGCCGGTAGTAGGACGCCTCGTCCTCCGCGAATCCTGCCTGGACCGCCAGGGCGGGCCAGTCGGCCGGTTCCTCCGCCGTGCCCTCGCGGATGCTGGCGGCCGCGGCCTCCGTATCTCCGGGTTCGAGGCCCGCGAACCATCCGTCGGTCATGGCCGTTCGTAGCGCACGGGGGGCGAAAAAGCTACGCCGTCGAACCGCCTGGCGGACGGGACCCGCGGCGGCGCTGACCGCCCGTCATTCGGTCGAGCCGTCCGTTCCCTCCACGTCACCCGTCCCGGCATCCGCTGAATAGTTCCCGGCCGAGGCGGAGGTCCGGCCGGCCGTCGAGAACGTCCCCCGTTCCGTCGGTGGCGGAATCCAGGGCTTGACGCCCGTGCGGGTCCGCTTCTCGCTCCCGTCTCGTGGGGGTTCTATCTCGCTCGCGTCGCCGACGCGGGGCGGGGGCCGGCGGTCCCGGCCGTCCCCCACCAGTTCCGGGAGCACGATGTGGGCGAAGTTCGCCACGACGACGAGCACGAACGGGCCGAGAAAGAGCCCGTACCAGCCGAACAGCAGGGGCCCGAGAATGTACGCGAACATGACCGCCCCGACGTGGAGGTCCCGCCCCGAGACGTACGGCCTGAGTACCAGGTCCGGGATCGTGTCCACGACCACGAACGAGAGCACGAAGAACGCGAGCGGGAACCAAAGCAGCGCGGGATCGACCACGACCGTCACCGCCGCGAGGTACGCGAACACGGGGAGGTAGACGATCTTCATCCCGACGACGGGGACGAGACTGGCAGCGCCGGCCAGCAGCCCAACCAGGATCGGCTGTGGCACGGCGACCCCGGCGGGCGCGAGCCAGGCGTTTACCGTCCCGTAGACGACA
This sequence comes from Halobacteriales archaeon QS_1_68_17, assembly GCA_003021105.1. GTDB lineage: Archaea > Halobacteriota > Halobacteria > Halobacteriales > Haloarculaceae > QS-1-68-17. Next base: position 12,005 of record PXRG01000018.1, on the reverse strand, counting down.
GCGCCGATCGTCCCGGTCAGCAGTGCGTTGAGGATGTTCCCGAAGTAGATCGTCTTGAGGTCGGCGTCGACCGCCGTCAGAAACGCGACCGTCACGCTCGCCTCGCCGGTCACGGTGTCCCTGACCCACTCCCACAGGCGATCGCCGTCGCGCAACAGGTAGAACGCGAGCGCCAGCGCGACGAACAGGTGCAGGAGGCCGGTGAGGACGACCCCGAAATAACTGGCGAGAGTGCCGCCGATACGGCTCAAAAGTGACCGGACGTTACCGGTCGAAAAGAGTCGGCGCGGGTCCTGCTGGATCGACTCCGCGATCCCCCGCAGATCCGTCGTCAGCCCCGTGACGTCGACCAGGCCCCCGAACAGTCCCTGGAACTGTGACGGATCGAGCCGCGACAGTGTCTGGAGTTGCTGGAGCCCCAGTACCACGGTGTAGGCGAACAGCAACACCGCCGGCAACACCAGCAGTACGAGCGCGACCGCCGCGGCCAGGCTCTCGGGCCAGATGCGCCGGCGGACCCGCGCGAAAAGCGGCCTGGCCGAGTAGTAGAGGAACAGCCCGAGCATCAGCGTGCCGACGAACTCGACGGCGACGGCAAGCAGTGCCAGCATCAGCACCGCCGCCAGCCCCCACCAGACGAGCCTCGCCCTGTCGACTTCCGCGACGCGCATGGAGAACGGTAACACGCGAAAGGCGTCGGGACGGCGTAGTTATGTGGTGGTTATTCGCCGGTGTCACTCGAAACCCCGGATTGGCGACTCGACCGCCCCGCCGCCCGGTACACTGGCTGTCTCGCGGTTCGCTACTCCGGCCCTCCCGAAGCTACTAGCGCGTGTTTGACTCATAGTGATTGTTGGGACTCTCCGCAACAATCACTATCAGAACGTCCGGCGGGCCGCGCGTCCGCTCGGCTCACACCGTCCATAACCCCTTACGAGGGCGCGCCCGCGCGGCGGCCGAGCCGGGGGACGGCCGAATATCAGTCCGACGGGTCGGTGCGGGTCAACTACCCCACCCTACTTCGCTCACCCTGACGGGTTCGCTCGTAGAGGGTGGCTCGTAGCGGGGCGCGGCGCTTTTAACAAGGGTTAAATGCCGCGCGGCGCTCGGTTTGTGTATGAGCGAGGCCACGCAGAAACGCAAGCGGAAGTGCATCTCGTGTGGGATCAACATCTCCGGCACGAACGCCGCGTCGTTCAAGTGCCCGGAGTGTGGCTACCGCATCTACCGCTGTGCGAAGTGCCGGAAGCAGAGCAACCTCTACGAGTGTCCTGATTGCGGATTCACCGGACCCTAACGATGGGAAAAGTCGCAGCCAAGATCAAGGTCATGCCGCAAAGCCCGGACGTAGACCTGGACGCGCTCCAGGACCGTCTCGAACAGTCGCTCCCCGAGGGGGCCAAGATCAAGGGGTTCGAGCGCGACGACGTCGCCTTCGGCCTCGTGGCGCTGTACCCGACGGTGATCGTCCCCGACGACGCCGGCGGGACCGAGGCCGTCGAGGACGCCTTCGGGGCCGTCGAGGGCGTCGAGAGCGTCGGCGTCGAAAACGTCGGCCGGATCTGATTCTCCCGCCGACGGTCCGCGAGTCGCCGGGGGCGTCGACCGAATCGCCGTTGGCGTCGGCCACGTCGAGGCCGCCGACCGGGAACCGGGCTGGCGGGCCCGGAACGTACGATTTATATCCCCGACTGAGCAACCGGAACACACGAATGCCCAACTCCAACGGACCGCTCCAGGGGACCCGGAACAAACTGAAAAACGACCCGCGGGACCGCGGTACCTCGCCGCCACAGCGCGCGGTCGAGGAATTCGCGGTCGGCGAGAAGGTCCACCTCACCATCGACCCGAGCGTGCCCGACGGCCGGTTCCACCCCCGGTTCAACGGCCACACCGGCGAGGTGCTCGGCCAGCAGGGCCAGGCCTACAAGGTGCGCATCGACGACGGCGGGAAAGAAAAGACCGTGATCGCCCGCCCCGCCCACCTCCGTCGTCAGGAATGACGATCTTCAAGGAAATCGTCGACGAGGAGTATCTCACCCTCGCCGAGACCAAGGACATCCTCGCGGACGTCGAGCGCGAGCGGGCCCTCGACGAGGACCGCGAGATGCGCTACGAACTCGCCAGGGCCATCGAGCACGTCAACCGGTTTTCGACGCTCGACCCGGCCGAGTCCCGCGAGTTCGTCGACGAGTTGCTCGCCATCGAGAAGGTCGACGAACCGACCGCGTACAAGATCGTCAACCTCCTGCCACGCGACCGGGACGAACTCCGCGCCATCTACGCACAGGAACGGTTCTCACTGTCCGGCGACGAACTCGACGACATCCTCGACATCGTAGCGAAGTACGCCTGACAGGCCGCACCGGCGCTGACAGGATCACCGGGTGACGCCGTCCTCGGCCGGCCGCGCGGAAATTTAAGTGTCCTGTCACCGTAGGTCATCGCATGACCGATTCCGAGCGCAGCGACGACGCCGCCGACGGCGACGTGACGACCGCGGTCGTGCTCGACTATCTCGCTCACGGGCGGGCCGACGACGACCGCCCCCAGTACCAGAAAGAGCCCCTCGCGTACGCGGTGGGCGACGAGGAGTTCCGGCTGTACGAACTGGAACTCGCGGCGGACGCCGACGTGAACATCGGCAGTCGGATCCCGATCAGCGAGGGCACCGAGACGCCGGTCACGAACGTCCGAACCGTCGACTACGACGACCTCTCTAGCGGCGCACGGTCGGAACTGGAGTACGCCGTCGAGGAGATCGTCGAGAGCGACCAGGACCGGTTCGTCGGCTTCTACAACGAGGCCCAGCCGATCACGACCCGCCTCCACGCGCTGAACCTCCTGCCGGGGATCGGGAAGAAACTCCGGAACAACATCTTGGACGAGCGGAAACGCGAGCCCTTCGAGAGCTTCGAGGAGATCGAGTCCCGCGTCCGAGGAGATCGAGTCCCGCGTCAGCGGCCTCCACAACCCCCGCCAGGTCCTCGTCGAGCGCATTCTGGAGGAGATCCGCGAGGAGGATCTCAAATACCGGACCTTCGCCCGCCGCGAGGAAGACTGACACTGTTTTCCCTCCCCCGCCCCGAGTGACCGCCGATGACAGACGACGCTCCCGACGGCCGGCCGCCGCCGCGGGACCCCGACAGGCTCCTCGATAGGGCCGGAGTGGCCGGCGACCCCGACCGCGACCAGCACTTCCTCGTCGACGACCGGGTCCTCGACAGGCTCCCCGGCTACGCGACCGAGGCGGGCGCGGATACGAGCCACGTCCTCGAAATCGGTCCCGGGACCGGGGCGCTCACCGACCGGCTGCTCGCTGTGGCAGACCGGGTGACGGCCGTCGAGCGGGATCCCGCGCTGGCCGAGTTCCTCCGGGAGGAGTTCGCGGCCGACGTCGAGGCGGGACGACTGGCCGTCGTCGCGGGCGACGCGCTCGAGGTATCGTTGCCGCCCTTCACGGCCTCGGTTTCGAACCTGCCCTACGGGGTCGCCAGCGAACTCGCCTTCCGGTTGTTGCCCGAGAAGCGACCGCTCGTGTTGATGTTCCAGCGGGAGTTCGCCGAGCGGATGGCCGCGGACACCGGGACGGACGACTACGGCAGGCTGTCGGTCACCGCCGGCCACTACGCCGAGATCGATGTCGTGGAGACGGTGCCACCGACCGCGTTCTCGCCGCCGCCGGCCGTCGAGAGCGCGGTCGTCAGGGCGCTGCCCCGCGATCCCGACTACGAGGTGCCCGACGACGAGTTCTTCCTCGATTTCGTTACCGCCGTCTTCACGCAACGCCGGAAGACGATGCGCAACGCCGTCCGGAACACCGCCCACATCTCCGGGCTGGGCGATCCGGACGCGGTGGTCGACGCCGCCGACGAGGACCTGATGGGCCGGCGGGCCGGCACCGGTTCGCCCGCGGAGTTCGCCGCCCTGGCGAGGCTCGCTTACGAGGTCGGCGAGCCGGAGGCGGCCGAAACCGGGGGCGGCTGATGGACCGCGAGCCGGACCGGGTCTACCAGCCAGCCGAGGACTCGCAGCTCCTCGCGGAGGCCGCCGTCGAGGCTGTCGCTCCCGGCCACCTGGCCCTGGACGTCGGGACCGGCTCCGGCTACGTCGCCGCCACCCTGGCCGAACGGGGAGCCCGGGTTGTGGGGTCCGACCTGAACCCACACGCCTGCGAGGCGGCCAGCGAGCGCGGCATCCCGGTCGTTCGGGCGAACCTGGTCGACCCGTTCCGCGACGGCGTGTTCGACCTCGTGGTCTTCAACCCACCTTACCTCCCGACCGACCCGGACGAGGAACGCGGGGACTGGATGGCGCGAGCACTCTCGGGCGGCGAGGACGGCCGGGCGGTCGTCGAACCCTTCCTCGCCTCCGTTGGTCGGGTGCTGGCCCCGGCCGGCGAGGTGTACCTGCTCGTCAGCACGCTCACCGGCGTCGACGCGGTACGCGAACTCGCGGCGGACGCCGGGTTCGACGCCGAGACGGTCGCCACGGAGTCGTTCCCGTTCGAGAAGCTGGTCGTCCTGTGTCTCTCCCGGACCGCCGGGACCGGTGGCGGTGACAAGGCGTAAGCCCGCGAGACGGGTACCCCCGACGATGGATCGGCTCGTCACGACGACCCCCGGACTCTACCCGCCGCCGGACTGGGCCGAACGCCCGCGCATTCCGGCGGCGGGGTCGCCCGAGTACCGTGTCGACGCCCCCGAGGCGGCCGGGTATTGTGGCCGCTACGGCCGGCTCCGTCGGGAACTGATCGGCTGGCAGCGCGAGGCCGGACTCGACCGGATTGTCGAGGGGCAGGCGCGCTGGCGCGACCGACTCGCACACCCGCTGGTCGTCCACGACGCGGTGGAGACGGGGGGAACGGCCCGCTACTACGACGGGCGCGCCTACCGCGAGCCGGTCGTCACCGGCGACCTGTCGTACGACGGGTCGATGGCAGCGACGGTGGCGGCCGCGCTGGCGACGGTCCCGGTCGACCGGTTCCAGGCGGTCGTCCCCGGCCCGTACACGCTCGCTGACCTGGCGGCCGGCGACCGCCACGAACTGCTGGCGGAGACGGGTTCGTTTCTCGCCGCCGAAATCGAGGATTTCCCGTCAATCGGGACGCTCATGATGCTGGAGCCCGGCCTGGTGTCGTCGCCGCCGGACGACGGCACCGACGCGCGCGCCAGCGAGGCGATCGACGGCGTCGCGTCGGCGACCGACGCACCGGTCGTCGTTCACACCTACGGCGGCGCATTCGACGAGAAAGTCCACGCCCACCTCCTCGACGCCGACGTGGACGCCGTCGGCTACGACCTCGTGACCGACCACGACGCGGCGCTGTACACCGTCAACGAGTACGGGACCGCCGACGACGTGGCGCTCGGCGTCGTCGACGCCAGGGGCGGAATCCCGCCGTCGGCGACCGTCCGCGAGCGCGTGGAGTGGTTCGTCGAACGGACGCCCGTGGCCGATTTCGGGACGGTCTACGCGACGGCCAACACGGAACTCGCCGGGCTCCCGGCCGCGACGGCCCGCGCGGTGCTGTCGACGCTCGGCGGGGTCGACGGCCCGCACAGGGATCGGGATCGGAACGAGTGACCGGACCGCCCGGCTCGAGGGAGGCGAAGAGGGTCGTGCGGCCGGAAGCCGAACCGGGGAGACGTTGGGCGTCAGTTCCGGAGTGCCTCGACGGGTCGCTCGTTCGCGGCTTTCCAGGCCGGGTAGAGCCCGGAGATGGCGCTCGTGGCGACCCCGAAGCCGAGTGCGACCGGCAGGTAGACCAACACCTCAGGCCGGAACGCCAACAGGGCGTTGTCGAGCAAGACCTGGTGGATGATCATCCCGGCCCCGAGACTGATCAGCGCCCCGGCGATCCCGCCGACCACGCCCAGCAGGATCGCCTCGGCGAGCATGATCTTGAGGATCTGGCGTTTCTGGTAGCCGACCGCCCGCATGACGCCGATCTCCTCGCGGCGTTCGACGGTACTCATCAGCATCACGTTCAGGATGCTGACCCCGGCGACCAGCAGCGAGATCGACCCGATCCCGATCAAAAACTGGTTGAGGACGGTGAAAAACTGGGAAATCTGGTCGGTGATCGAGGAGAGTTCGAACACGGTGACGCGCGGTTCGCGGTCGTTGAGCGAGTCCCGGACCGCCTGTGCCGTCGCGTTTGCGGCCTCGCCGGTTTCCGCGACGACGATCACGTTGTCGTAGCCCGACTCCGGGATCGCCCGCTCGGGGAGAATCACGGCCGAGTCAGGGCTGACCGGGTTGAACGCGTCCCCTTCCTCCAGAACCGCGCGGACGCGATAGGTGTTGCCGTCCACCTCGATGGTGCTGCCGACGCCGATATCGAGGTCCTCTGCCAGCGACGACCCCACGAGTGCGCCGCTCCGGAGCGGATCGGGGATAGTGCCTACCCTGGCCGCGTAGGTCTGGGCCGGTCGTTCCATCCCGTATAGCTGGACCCTGGATTGCTGTCTGCCGACCGTGATCGTCGAGACGTTCGATTTGACCGGTAGCACCGTCTGGCCGTCGGCGGCGCGCTCTATGGTCCGGACGTCGCGGCCCGTGAGTGACTCGACGCCCTCGGACCGGTCCGGCGAAATCACCACCTGGTTCCCGATTTCGCCGAGGTTCTGGGTCGCCTGGGTCCGGAGCGCGGCCCCGAACATGCCGAGCGACGCGATGGCGATCACGCCGATGACGATGCCCAGGCAGGCCAGCGCCGACCGGACCTTCGTCCGCGAGAGGTTCCGCCTGGCGACCAGCTGGGTCGGGAACCGGCGGTCGAACCACTCGAACACTACGACGTCACCCCGTCGACGAGTTCGACCGTCCGGTCGGTGTACTCGTTGACCAGCGGGTCGTGCGTGACCGCGACGATGGCCACGTCGTCTTCGCGCTTGATCCGGGCGAACTCCTCGAGTATCTGTTTGCCTGTCTCCCTATCGAGGTTCCCGGTCGGCTCGTCGGCCAGCAACAGCCGCGGTTCGTTGATCAGCGACCTGGCGATGGCCACGCGCTGTTTCTGCCCGCCGCTGAGTTCGCTCGGTTTGTGTCTCAGGCGGTCGCCCAAGCCGACCCGTTCGAGCAATCGCTCGGCCCTGGCGGTCGTCTCCGGGTCGTCGTCGAACAGCCGCGGGACCTCGACGTTCTCGACCGCCGTCAGCGTCGGCAACAGAAAGAAGTGCTGGAAGACGAACCCGATGGTCCGCTTCCTGGCTGCCGTGCGTTCCCGCGATGAGAGGTCGGTCACGTCCTCGCCTTCGAGCCTGATTTCGCCCTCAGTCGGGCCGTCCAGCAGGCCGAGCATGTTCAAGAGCGTGGTCTTCCCGCTCCCGCTCGGCCCGACGATGGAGACGAACTCACCGGCCGCGACCGAGAAGTCGATGTGGTCGAGGGCCACCACGGTCTCGCCGCCGGTCTCGTACCGCTTGACGAGGTCCCGGGTTTGGACTACTGGCACGGTTGCGATCACTGTCCGCCGTCGCTGTCGCTCTCGCCGCCCCCGCCGGATCGACTCCGCTTCCAGCCGACGTAGATGATGCCGGCCACTGCACCGATGAGGACGACGGCGATCGCCCCCGGGAGGAGCAGCCCACCGCCGCCACCGCTCTGTTCTTCGGGGTTCTCCGCGCGGGCTACCGCCGAACCCGCGTCGATTTCGACGACGCGCGACCGTCGCTCGCCCTCCACGAGATAGCTCACCCGAAGCGGGATCGTCGACACGTTCCTCCCGACCGTGGCGTACACTTCGAAGGAGACGAAGTCGCTCGCGGGCACCGAGCCGACGAAGTACTCCTTGTTCGGCGGGGACGGCGTCACCTGCCGGGTGTCGACGACGCTGACGAGCACCCCCTGGGCTTCGGTCGTCCCGAGGTTGCTCGCGCTCCCGGAGATCTCGAGTCGTGATCCGTCCGGCGTGACCTCGACGCCCGTGAGCGTGATGTTCCCGACCGGCGCAGGATCGTAGGTGAGTTCCCTCGTCCTGCTCGCGGTCGTCTCGCCGATCTCGTAGGTCGCTTCGATCCGGAGTTCCGGGTTCTCGACGGCGGGTTCTGTCACGTTCAGGTGGACTTCCCGGCTCGTCCCCGGGGCGATCGTCCCGACGAACGCACGCGAAACCGTCGCGTCCGGCGACTGGCCCGTCACGGTCACGTTGTCGATTGCCACGTCTCCCTGGTTGGTCAGTTCGACGACGAGTCCGTCGGAACTGGACCCAGACGACGCCCCCAGGACGACGTCGTTCGTCAGCGGGTCGGTCCGGAGCGTGTCGCTCACGGTCAGCGTCCTGACCTGGTCGTTCGGGGTGACGTACCTGAGTCTGGCCGTCAGCGACCTGTCCCCGGGGGCCGCCGGCCTGACGGAGAAGTTGAACGTTTCGTCGGTTCCCGCGGCGAGTTCGGCCCGCACGCGGGACGGGTTCTCGACCGAGACGCGGTCCCCCGAAAGCGAGAGGTTCACGTTTCGCAGTGCGCCCTCCGCGCCGTTGGCCACTCGCACGCTCACGTTCGACTCGACGCCGACCACGGCGTCGGACGTCGCGATCCGGACCTGTGGCCGCGCCGCCTCTCTCACCTCGACCGTCACGGGGTACTGGACCCTGACGTTGGCACTGTCGGGCGACCGGGCGAATGCGGTCACGCGGAACCGATAAATTCCCGGTTCGTCCAGCGTAACCGTCATCGGAACCCGGACCTCCGAACCCGGCGAGAGATACCCGAGGTCGCTGATCCGCGCGTATTCGCGGAACGCGTCGCCGGACTCCGTCCTGAGGGCGACTTCGGTGATCTGGGCGGTCTTCCCGCTCGTATCCAGGTTCTCGATCGTCGCCTCTACGGTGATCGTGTCACCGGTTCTCGGGTTCTCCGGCGACACCGTGACGTTCGATATCGCCACGTCCGGCTTGGGATCGGCCCCGACCCCGATGCCGGCGACCGTCGAGAGGAACACGACACAGCCGATCACCACAACGACAGACCGGTTCATCGGTGACCACCGTTCGTGTTCGCGTTCGTCCGCCCGCCGCATCTGTTCGAGCCAGGCACCGACCCCCCGATAGCGCCTGCCCGACCGCCATAGACCGACTCCAGACCCCCTGATTCGCTCATCGTCGCCTCCTATTTCGTCAGCGCGTTTAAATCTACCGCGATTCGGGCGTGTATTTTATCGCTTCCGGGCAGTCGAGTGCCACACGGCGGCGCTCACTCCCGTTCAGAGAAGTTGGTTGGCGCGGAGAAGAATCCCCACGAGAACCGGGCCCGCAACGGTCAACGCCGCGCTCCGGAGGTCGAGGTTCCGCCCGTGCTTGACCGCGAACGTCCAGAGAAAGCCCTGCCAGACGGTGATGACGATGCCGAACACCGTCGCCGCCATCATGGCGGGACTGTTCTGGAACTGTGCCACCGCAGACCCCACCTCCGCGGAACCGGATGGCGGGTCGATGTTGCTGACGGCGTAGAACGCCGCCGCCGCATTCACTGCCGCCCCCAGGATCTGCGGGACGAACCCCCATCCGACGAGTTTCAACAGGGAAACGAACCCTCCCTCGCCCTCGAATACCAGGGAGATGACGTAGAACGCGGCGGTGTACAGCAACCAGACGACGAACGGCCCGACGATGGCAGCAATGGCACCGCCCGCAGTAGCGGCCGTAGCAAAGACGCTGCCGCCTTCCGGAACAGCCTGCGAGATCAGTTGGATCGTCGGGATGACCGCCCCGAGCGCCACCAGTCCCGACACCAGCACGACCGCGACCGGGCCGAGCGTCGACGGTTCCCCCGTCTCGCGCCGGAAGAAGGCGTCCGGATCCGTTATTATCTCGATCATCTCGTTCCGGATTTCACACGCGTGTGGCGTAAATTTTCCTCTTTTTCCGCGACGGGACTTTTACCGCGCGACCACGTAGCCGGCGGTATGGACCCGCCGGACGTACACGAGACGGTCGCGGAGACCGCGACGGACATCGGCGAGATGGAGATCCGCGGCGCGGCGACCATCGCGGCGGCGGCCGCCAGGGCCCTCGAAACGCAGGCGAAAGCCAGCCACGCCGAATCACCGGCGGAATTCCGGCGCGAACTCAGGATCGCCGCCCGGCGACTCCACGACACCCGCCCGACGGCAGTGAGCCTCCCGAACGCGCTCCGCTCCGTGTTCAGGCGGATGTCCGGCGACACGGTCGACGAGTTGCGCCGGACGACCGTCGCGGGTGCACGCCAGTTCCGCGAGGACCTCGACAACGCCCAGCGCGACCTGGGGGAGGTCGGTGCGAACAGGCTCCGCGACGGCGACGTCGTGCTGTTTCACTGTCACTCCACGGACGCGCTCGCGTGCGTCGAGGCCGCCGTCGAGATGGGCAAGGACCTCTCGGCCATCGTCAAGGAGACCCGTCCGCGCAACCAGGGCCGTATTACGGCACGAGCGCTCGCCGACCTCGGCGTCCCGGTGACGTTCATCGTCGACAACGCCGCCCACAGGTACCTGGACGAGGCCGATCACGTCCTGGTGGGGGCCGACAGCATCGCCGCCGACGGGTCGGTCGTCAACAAGATCGGCACCAGCGGCCTCGCGGTCAACGCCCGCGAGCGCGGCGTGCCGGTCGTGACGGCGGCCCAGACGATCAAACTCAACCCGGAAACGCTGACCGGTGCCACCGTCGAGATCGAGATGCGCGACGAGTCGGAGGTACTCCCGGCGGACGCCCGGGAGGAACTGGGCGCGGTGACTGTCGAGAACCCGGCGTTCGACGTCACCCCGCCCCGGTACGTCGACGCCATCGTCACCGAGCACGGCCAGTTCCCGCCGGAGAGCATCGTCACGCTGATCCGCGAACTGTTCGGGGAGTCGACCGGCAAACCCTGGGAAACCCCGCCGGAGGACTGAGCACCGGAACCGATGTCGCGTGTCATCTGTGCCGGCCACGTCAACTGGGACGTGACCGTCGGCGTGGAGGCCCTGCCGGACCCGGACGGGGAAGTCCCCGTCGAACGAAGTCGGAAGGGCGGCGGCGGCAGCGCGGCCAACGTAGCGACCGCGCTGGTCGACCTCGGTGTGGACGCGGCGCTCGCTGGGAGCGTCGGCGACGACCCGGAGGGGCGACGCACCCGGCGGGAACTCCGGGCCGCGGGCGTCGACGTCACGGGCGTCCGGACGGTCGCCGACCGGGCGACGACTGTCAAGTACCTGGTGGTCGACGCGGCCGGCCGGGTGATGGTACTCGGTGACAGCGGTGCGAACGAGGCCTACGACGGCGACGCCGTCGCCGACGACGCGCTGGCGGCGGCCGACAGGCTCCACTTGACCGGACAGGACCCGGAGACGGCCGCGTCGCTCGCGGCGCGGGCCGCCGACCACGGCCTCGCCGTCAGTTTCGACCCGGGCCGTCGGCTCGACGACCGGGACTACTCGGCGACGCTGGACCGTGCCGACCTGCTGTTTCTCAACGAACGGGAGGCCAGGGCGGCGATCCGGGACAACCTCGGCCCGGTCGACGACCTCGACACGACGGTCGTGATCAAGCAGGGCCGGGACGGTGCCGAACTGTTCACGCCGGCCGGCGGCTACCTCCGGGGTTCGGGGTTCGCGGTCGATCCGGTCGACACGACTGGTGCCGGCGACGCCTTCGCGGCGGGCTTTCTGGCGGCACTCGACCGCGGGGAGGCCGACCTCGAACGGGCGCTCGCGGTGGCGAACGCCTGCGGCGCGCTGGCGTCGGAAACGCTCGGCGCGCGCGCCCGCCTCGACCGCTCCGCGGTCGCCTCGCTGGTCGAAGGCGAGCGAATTTGAGCGACCGCTGCCATGGACGACCGTGAGACGCCTCGCACCCGTCGCTGTCTCGCTGGTGTTGCTGCTCGCCGGGTGTGGCGGGAGCCCGGCGTGGGGCTACGGCGACGGCGACGGCGACGGCGGCTCCACCGCGGCCACGTCGACGGTGACACCCGCGCCGGTCCCGACCGCGGACGACCTTGTGACCCCGACCCGATCCGGCGGATCGGAACCGGCGACCGTGGCGG
>PXRG01000017.1 GCA_003021105.1 Halobacteriales archaeon QS_1_68_17 | reverse complement strand
GTTGATCAGCGAGGGTTGGGTGATCGTCTCGCTGATCCCCTTTACCGTCTCGGCGATGATCTGGTCCATCACCGAGAACGCCTTGCCGATCGGGAGGTTCGGCACGTAGTCCAGCAGCCGGTTGTTGTCCAGCACGATGATGGAGTCGGCCTCGTCGCGCAGCTTCTCGAGGCCCTCCTCGGCCTTGACCGTGCGGGCGCGCTCGACGTTGAACGGCGTCGAGACCATCGCGACGACGATGGCGCCCTGCTCTTTCGCGAGGTCGGCGACGACGGGCGCGGCGCCGGTCCCGGTGCCGCCACCCATGCCGGCGGTGACGAACACCAGGTCCGCGTCGCCGAGGACGTCCTTGATCGTGCCCTGGGCCATCTCGGTGGCGCGCTCGCCCATGCTGGGGTCGCCGCCCGCCCCGAGGCCGTTGGTCAGGGACTTGCCGACCAGGATCTTCGTGTCGGCCTCGATCATCTTGAGGTGCTGCTTGTCGGTGTTGATCGCGACGGTCTCGGCGCCGTCGACACCGATGTTGTACAGACGGTTGACGGTGTTGTTGCCGGCGCCACCGCAGCCGACGATCACGATCCGGGGGTCGCCGAAGTCGCCCTCGGCGGCGTCCATCTCCCGCTTCTCCTGCTCGGCGTTGTCGAGGGCTTCCTGGACGATGTCCTGCATCGTTACACCTTCGCCCAGGAGCGCTTGCGCCCCCGCTCGCGGGACCGCTCCTCGTCCCCGTGTTCGTTGATCAGGTCGCGGACGGCGGCCCGAATCGCCTCGCTGCGGTTCGGGAACTCGCCGGTTTCGACCATCTCTTCGACCTCTTCGATCTGCTGTTCCGGAATCCGGAGTGTCACACGCTCCATATCTTGTTTCCCCTCGGTTGGTGGTGCTCAGACGCTGGGCGGCCGCGGCGGCCCCCCGATCGTCTTACGCCGGCAAACGCGGGACACCCCGCGCATTCTCCGGGTTTTCCCGGCAAACTGCCGGTGTAAGACGACCGTCTTACGCGAACGTAAGCACATGGTCTTACATATTAAAACTTTCCCCCGGTATAGGACCGCGTGTATGACGAGCGTGTATGACGCGGGGTCGTTACGATCCGTCGAGCACGTCCGCGGCCGGGGTCCGACGCCCGCAGCCGGGGCAGAACCCCCAGTCCGACCGGAGTTCGTCGCCGCACTCGCAGAACACGCGCCGCGAGGCTTTCTCGCCGCAGTTCGGACAGTAGACGTGGTCGGCGTCCAGGCTCGTCCCGCAGCCGCCGCAGGTCCGCTCGTCGTCCGACGGTTCGATCGGATCGCCCGACTCGCCGGCGGCCGTCGAGGCCGTCCGACCGGCCGACGACCGCTCGACGCTCGCGTCGGACGCGCCTTCGAGCGAGATAGTGAGATTCAGGTCCCCGCCGCCGACTCCGCCGAGCCGCCGCGGGGCGGGCTGCTCGTCGAGGTAGGTCCGCAGCGCACGGCGCATCACCTCGCTCTTGGAGGCGTCGAACCGTTCGAGCCGCTCGACCAGTTCCTCGTCGGCTCGGAACGTGATCTTGCTCATGGCTGTCCCACGATGTATTACTGTGTCGTCTCACTATTATAAAAACTCTTCGCCGATCGTCAGACGCGCGTCTGTCGGCCGTTCGGCGCGCATGTGGGTGTTTTATTTGTGGCTCCGTGTAACCGCCACACAGGAGGAACGACAATGTCGACCCAATGGCGGTGCACACAGTGCGCAACGCTCCACGGGGATCCGGCGATTTTCTCGTCGAACCCGCCGGAGGAGTGCCGGAACTGCGGTAACGCGGAGTTTCAGACCCTAGGCATGGACGATGACGAGGAACGCGACCTCGGGCGGCTGTTCAACCTCGACGCGTTCTCGTGGATGGCGATGGGGATCGCGGTGTACAACGTCATCTTCGCCCTGCTCGGCGGATTCGCCAACGAGAGCGGGATGTTGTACAGCGCGGGCGCCAGCTTCGTCGTCATGCTGCTGGTCGTGTACCTGATGTCCAACCGGTCCAGATCGAGTTGGACGGTCGGCGCCATCGCGTTCGTCGGCGTGTTTGCGTTGGGGGTCGCGATCGTAGCACCTTTCACCCCGTACGGGGAGGACCCCCTCTTCCTGGTGTACGGCGCCATCTACGTCGTCCTCGGTCCCCTCGGGCTCGCGATGCTGATCGGGGGTCGCGACCAGATCCAGGGCCCGGACGGCGCCGCCGGCTGAACTGGATAATAATCCTTAAGTCCGGGAGAGCGGTACTCCAGGATGCCCGCCCTTAGCTCAGACTGGTAGAGCAGTCGACTGTAGATCGACTTGTCCCCCGTTCAAATCGGGGAGGGCGGACTCGTTCTCCAGCCGTTTCACGTTCGACAGTCGCCGGTGCCTCCGCGCCGTGTACGGCCGGGAGCCGTCGCCACGGTCGGAGCCTCTCAGCCCGTTGACGTCATCGACGATGGTGGCTCGGGGCGGCGTACGCGGCTCCGTGGACGGCTGACTGCCACGCTGCGAACTCCGCAGACCGGTGGACGCACGGCCCCGTAAGATTGCTCCGGACCTCCGCGTGCGACGCCTGCCCGAGCCGTGTCTTACATCGGTCCGGCAGCGTCGCAGCCGCCCGAATCGAGGGACGCGAGTCGGGGGTCGACCGTCGGTTCGGTCCCCTGCAGGGAGTCCCGTGACGTTCACCCGGTTCCGACCGCTTCGTTCCGCGTTGCTTTCCGGTCGCATCCCGAACGCTTATTTCGTCCTCCACGTAGGTGTCTCTATGAAACGGCGGGAGTACTTGCGCGGAGCCGGGCTCGTCGGCGCCGGGGCTCTGGCGGGATGCACCACCGGCGAGGAAGACACTCCCGACGGAGGCGGCGACGGGTCGAACGGCGACGGTGGCGACGGGTCGTCGGATGGAACGCCGACTTCCTCGCCGACTGGGACGTCGGACGGGGCATCGGCGTCGTTCGAACTGCTGTCGGTCGACGGGCCGGAGACCGTCGAGATCGGCGAGACGGCGGAGTGGTCGTTCACGGTGGAGAACACCGGCGACCTGGCCGGTCCGTTCGAGACGCGACTGTCCACGGTCGACGGCAGCGCCTGGTACAGCTTCGAGGAGACGGTCTCGGCTGTCGGGCGAGCCGTTCTCGCTGGCGTACATGGCCACCGTCGACATCGCGATCGAGGCGTTCGACGACGCGTTCTACGAGGTCTCGTTCGTGGGGACGACCCGCGAGTACGGCCAGCAGTACGCCGCCCCCAACGGCATCGAGGTCGTGGTCGACGGCGTCCGATTCGCCAGCGAGTACGAGTGGGGGACCGGCAACGTCGAGCGGCCGACCACGGGGACGAAGTGGGCGTTCCTCTCGGTCAGCGTGACCAACGCGTCCGGCGAGGCCGCCAGACTGCCGGCCCCGTCCACGTTCGGGATCGTGACCAAAGACGACGAGGAACACGGCGTCGAGTCGTTTTTCAAGGACGACAAGTACGCCGGCGGCGAAGTTGCCGACGGCGAGACCCGGTCCGGCGAGATCCTCTTCGAGGTCCCCCTGGGGACCACCGCCGAGAACGCGCGGGCGACCTGGTCCCGGGAGTTCCTCGAAGGGCCGGTTCGGGCCTTCTGGACCGCGCCGGAGTGAGCGCCGGCGAATCGCCGCGTTCGCGGCCGCCGGCGCGAGGACTCGGGGCAGAACGTGGACACCGACCGCAGGCTTTTGTCGCCGTAGGTCCTGCCCTCGACGGTGGACGAGCGCGTGCGGGAGGCAGGGAACGCGCTCGCGGGGGCGTCAAGCGCCGCCGCGCTGACCGGCGCGGGCGTCAGCACCGCGTCGGGCGTCCCGGACTTCCGCAGCGAGGGCGGCGTCTGGGACCGCTACGACGAGGCGGACTTCTCGTTGCGGGCGTTCCGGCGCGACCCCGGCGCGTTCTGGGAGCGGTGGCTGGCACTGACCGACGACCTCCGGGCGGGCGACGTCGCGCCGAACGCCGCCCACCGGGCGCTGGCCGACCTCGAATCGGCCGGCTGGCTCGACGCCGTCGTCACCCAGAACGTCGACGGCCTGCACGCCGCGGCCGGCAGCGAGAACGTGGTCGCGCTGCACGGGCGAGGTGACCTCGCAGTCTGTCGGTCCTGCGGAGCCCGGGTCGACGCCGAGGGGCCGCGCGAGCGGGCCCGCGACGGGGAACCCCCGCCGCGGTGTCGGGACTGCGACGGCGTCCTCGAACCGGACGCGGTGCTGTTCGGCCAGCGCCTGCCAGAGGGGGCGCTCGCCCGGGCGCGCGCACTCGCTGAGGACACCGGGGTTTTCCTGGTCGCCGGGACGTCCCTGACCGTCGAGCCGGCGGCGTCGCTGCCCCTGATCGCCGCGCGCCACGGCGCGACCGTCGTGATCGTCAACGACGAGGAGACCGCCCACGACGACGCCGCGGACTACCCGCTGCGGGGCGACGTGACCGAGGTGCTGCCGGCCCTGCGGGACGCGATGCTCGGGTAGGTCAGCGCTCGGCCGCGGCCGAGTCGTCGTCGACCTCCGGGACGTCCGTCGGGTCGACGTCCTCGGGTTCGGCCTGGCCACCGACGACGACCTCGCCGTCCGCCGTCTCGACGTACACGTCGTCGGCGAACCCGCCCTCGGCGTGGGGGTGTTCGGGATCGTCCAGGTTCTCCGGCGTCGAGGGGGCCTCCGGGAGGTCCGCGGGCGCGAACTCGCCGAGCGGGTCGTCGATGGTGATGCCGTGGCGCCGGAAAAAGGGCGCGTAGCGCTCGTAGTGGTCCTCGATCTCGTCGCTTGGGATCTCCATCATCCCGGTCCAGCCGTGGTTGTAGAAGTCGAAGTTCGCCTGGGCGTGGGTGATCTCCCGGGCCTCGGCCTCGGGGTAGCCCGCGTCGAGCGCCGCCAGGTAGACGTCCATCGTCGCGTCGAAGAACGCCGCCAGGCGGTCGCGCCGCTCGGCCCGGCGGTCCTCGTCGGCCAGGTTGAGGAAGTAGTCGGTGTGGAACTCGACCAGTTTCTCCCGGACCACGCTCCCGACAACGGGCAGCGTCAGCGCCTGCTTCGAGGCCCAGTGGCGGACGTTCTGTCGGATCTTCATGGTACCGTCGCTTGGGACCCGACCATCTTGAACGTCCCGACTGGACGGGCCGGGATCGGCTCGTCGAACGATCGCGGCAGGCCCGGACGTCCCGGCCGGCACGGGGGTCCGGGACGGCCCGGCGGCGAGCGATGCCTTCCGCGTGACGGAACGGCCAGATAGCAATTCACATTAGGCACGATTTCAATTCTCTCTGCATGAGCGAGTCGCACGTCATCATCGGCGACGGGATCGCGGGGAGTTCGGCCGCGGAGACGATCCGCGAGGCCGATCCCGACGCGGACGTGACTGTCGTGACCGAGGAGGGGGAGGCTCTCTACAACCGGATTCTCATCAAGGAGTTCGCGAAAGGGAAGCTGCCCGAGGCCCCGATCTCGATCCACGAGCCCGACTGGTACGCCGAGCGGGACATCGACCTCCGGCTGAACACCCACGTCGTCGACATCGACACCGACGCACACGAGATCTACACCCACGAGGGGGAGACGATCACCTACGACAAACTGCTGATCGCGGCGGGGGGGACGCCGACCCAGTTGCCCGTCGAGAACAGCGACACCGAGGGGATCCACCACTTCTGGACCTTCCAGGACGCGCGGGCGATCCGCGACCACGCCAGCCGGGCCGACACGGGCATCGTCGTCGGGGCGGGGCTACTGGGGATCGACCTGGCCGCGATCTGCGGGGCGCAGGACATCGACGCCCACTACCTGATGCGCGGCAACCGGTGGTGGCGCTACGCGCTCTCGCTGGAGGGGGCACAGATCGTCCACGACGCGCTCGAAGCCAACGGCGTCACGCCGGTCTTCGACAGCGGCGTCCAGCGGTTCGAGACCGACGCCGATGGCAGGGTCACCGCCGCCATCGATCCCACCGGCCGCCGCTTCGAGGGCGAGTTCGTCGGGGTCGCCATCGGGCTCAACTTCAACACCGAGTTCATCTACGACACGCCGATCGAGGTCGACGACGGCATCGTCGTCGACGAGTTCATGCGGACCGGCGTCGACGACGTCTACGCCGCCGGCGACATTACGAAGTTCTACGACACGGTTCTCGACGACTACGACCAGAACGGGGCGTGGGGCAGCGCCAAGGAACAGGGCGCGGTCGCCGGCACGAACATGGTCGCCGACGCCGAGGCCGAGGAGTTTCGCTGGGTCTCCTCCTACTCGATCACGCACTTCGACTTCCCGTTTCTCTCCTTCGGGCACCCGACGCGGGGCGACGAGCACGCCGAGCGGAAGTACTCCGACACCGAGTGGCGACGGCTCGCCTTCGAGGACGGCCGCCTCGTCGGCGGCGTCCTGATCGGCGACCTCGCGCCGCAGTCGAAGTACAAACAGCTCATTCGCGAGGAACGACAGGTCGCAGACCAGGCCGAGACGCTGCTCGAAAAGCAGGTCGACCTCGACAAACTCGACGCGACGGCCAGCCGGTAGCCGTCCCCTCGACGACTCGCTCGCGGTCCATCCCTTCCTCCCATTTCCGTGCCATCCCGCGACTCCTGTCTCCCCTGTCCGTCGTCCGCGACTCCCGATGTCCGCAACTCCTGTCTCCCCTGTCCGCCGTCCGCCGTTCCCAGTCGTCCGTCGCTGCCGTGACTACTGGTAGGTTGCGACCTCGACGAGGTTCCCGTCCGGGTCGCGGACGTACACCGAACGCATCGGTCCGCGCGCGCCCTCGCGTTCGATCGGTCCCATCGCAAGGTCGACGCCCGCCTCGTCGAGGCGGTCCCGGACCGCCTCGATAGACAGGTCCGCCAGCAGGCAGAAGTCGCCGCCGCCCACGGTCGGCGCGGCCGCCTTCGGTTCGACGTCGGCGTCGGTCGGGTGGAGGTTGATCTTCTGGTCGCCGACCTGCAGGGCGTACCGCCCGCCGGAAAACCGCACGACATCCAGGCCGAGCACGTCCTCGTAGAACCGGCAGGTCTCGTCGATGTCGTCGACCGTGAGCACGAAGTGGTCGATCCCGGTGATTTCCATACCGGGGTTGGCGACGCCGCCGCTGAAAACAGTTCGGGCCCGCGGGCGGCCGGCGGACCGAAGCCGTTTTGCACGCGCCCGGCCCATCTCGGGTATGGACGGCGGCGGGAGCAGCGACATGACACTCGCGTTCGAACTGGAGGCGCTGAAATCGCTGGCGCACCCGGACCAGGTGTTCACGAACGCGCGCCAGTGGACCAGCTACGTCGGCGTCGTCTCCGAGAAGCCGACGTACGTGGTGACGAACTTCACCCGGAAACACCGGATCCGGCAGGACTTCTTCTCCGGCCCGCGGGGCCGGGAGGAGAGTCTCACCAACGTCAAACGCCAGTTCGACACCGAACGGCACGTCTTCGTCGGGACGGAGGCGGCCGACCGCGATCTGGCCGAGGCCGTCGACTGGGAGTACCTCGCGGTCGAGGACGCCGCCGAGGCCGCCGGCTGGGAACTCGGCGACCCCGAGGAGACGATCCAGCGGGAAGAGGACTCCCGCGACGACTGGCCCTGAGGCTCGCACGGAGCGTTTTTTCCCGCACAGTCCGACCGTTCGTACATGTCGGACGATCCCGAGATCGAAGTGGAAGTAGAGGTCGAAGTCGACACCGACGAACTGGAGATCGAGGTCGGCGAGTCCGCCGAGGCCGAACTGGAGACCGACGGCGTCGAGGTCGAGGTGGAGGTCGAACTCGAAGGCAGCGAGGACGACGAGGAAGCGGCCGAAGGGGAGAGCGACGACGGGGAAGCGGCCGAAGGGGAGAGCGACGACGGGGAAGAAACCGGTGAAGCCGAAGCGGAAGCCGACGGGGAAGAAACCGGTGAAGCCGAAGACGGGGAGGAGTGAGCGGACCGTGCCGGGCCGGCTTCGCGGGAGTCGCGGGCTTTAACCGGACGAGCCACCAACCGGCCGACGATGGCCGAACCGCGCGTGCCCGGGGGTCGTGACACCGAACTGGACCTGCCCTGCGGGGAGACGGTGGACGTCCGCGAGTTGGACCTGGGGTTGCGCGAGATCGACTGTGCCTGCGGTGCGTCCCACGCGGTGGTGATGGACCCGCACCCCCTGGGTCGGTTCGTCCCGGAGTTTCTGGTCGACGTGCTCCGGGCGACCGTCGACACCGCCGACGAGTTCGACGAGTTCACCACAGCCCACCTGATGGGCATCGTCCGAGAGGAGTTCCCCGACGCGGTCGCCAGCGCCGACGTCGCCGAGGACGGCCAGGTCGGCTTCGCGCTCGTGTGGGTGACCGACTTCGACGCCCGCCGCCTCCACGAGATCGTCGTCGAACTCGTGGTCGAACTGATGGAACACGCCGTCGGCCACGCCGACGACGACGGCGCGCTCGCGGAGTTCGAACAGCAGATGCACCAGTTCGACGTCGAGGCGTTCGTCGAACAGTACCGCCGGGAACGGGACTTCGAGAGCGAGTTCGACTCCGCGGCGTGATCGCGTCCCCGACTGCCGCCGAGGCTCCGAGCAGGTGACGCGCGTGTAGCGAACGGGAACCCGGGCAAGCCACAAGTACCCTGCCAACGTATGCCACACTATGGAGACGTGGGTCTGGATCGCGGCGTACGTCGTCGGGTTCGCCCTGCTCCAGGTGCTCGTCTACCGGTACGTCCGGGACGACGAGCCGGCAGTCGAGGTCGAGGGGGCCACGTCCCCGGGCGAGCGGGCACGTCCGCCGGCGACAGACCGCGGCGACCGGCAGCGGACCGCCGACGGCGAGGGCGTTCGCTGCCGCAACTGCGGGGCGACCAACGAGCAACTCTACCGCTACTGCCGGGAGTGTGTCACACCGCTCCAGTAGGGACAGCGTTATTCCCGTGGATTGCCAGGAGTCGCCATGCGCGGCATCGCAATCAACGTCGGCGCGAACACCAACGAGCCGGGGGTCCGCGCGCCGGTCGACGCCGACGGCGGGTTCGAGTACGTCCCCATCCCCGAGTCCGAACCGACGGCCGAACCGGTGCCGACCTACGCCGACCTCGAGTTGGCGACGGACCTCCCGCCGGGGACGCTCGACCGGCCGGTCCACCTCGACCCCGAGTTCGCGGAGTACCCCTGTTGCGAGCGGTACACCTACGGCGACGAACACGCCGTGAAGGCGGGGCCGCTGTCGGCGCTCTCGGCCGGCGACTACGTCTTCTTCTATGCCACGCTGTCGGTCGCGGAGCCGGCCGACTGGCTCCCGCCGGAGTGGGGGGCGTTCGTGATCGGCCAGTTCAAACTGGCCCGCGACCCCGTCACGGGCGAGGAGTACGAGCGGTTGCCGGCCGACGAACGGGCGGCGTTCGCCAACAACGCCCACGTCAAACGCGAGTCATTCGACGCCCGGGTCCTGCTGGCCGGCGACCCCGACGGGTCGGCGCTGTACGACCGCGCGCTCTTGCTTTCCGACCCCGCGAGCGGGACGACGCCGAACCGCCTCGTGACCGACCGCTCGAACGACTCCGGGAAGGGTCCCTGGTGGCGGCGGCCGCTCAGGTTCGACGGCCCGGCAACCCGCGATCTGCTGGCCACCCGAAACCGCGGCGACGTCCGGCGGTGGTTCGGCTGACCGCGCTCCGATTTTCAGCGCTGAGAACGTGGCGGTAAAGGATATACGCCCGTCCCAGAGAGGGGAGGGTATGAGAGTCGCAAGCGGCGTTCCGGGGTTCGACGAGGTCGTCCACGGCGGCCTGATCGGGGAACGGCTCTACGTCGTGAGCGGGCCGCCCGGGAGCGGGAAGACGACCTTCTGCTCGCAGTTTATCACCCAGGGGGCAAAGCAGGGCGAGAACTGCCTGTACGTGACGATGCACGAGTCCCAGGAGGAACTGGCCAACGACATGTCGAACTTCGAGTTCGGCTTCGAGCAGGCGATCCGGTCGGACGGTGTGCAGTTTCTGAACCTCGTGACCGAACACGGCAAGCGGTAGATCACCCAGTTCGGCTCCGAGAGCGGGCTGACCAGCCGCCTGGTGGCGTTCCTCGAGCACAACGACATCGACCGCGCCGTGATCGATTCGACGACGCTGCTCCAGCACTTCTTCGGGGACACCTCGGGCGAGATCACCGGCTTCCTCTCGTCGCTGAAACAGACCGGGGCGATGATCCTGCTCATCTCCGAGATGACCGACCCGACCTCCTACTCGGACGAACACTACCTCGCCCACGGGGTCATCTTCTTCCACAACTATCTGGAGTCGGGCGGGATGACCCGCGGCATCCAGGTCATCAAGATGCGCGGGACGGCTATCGACTGCGACATCCGGCGGATCAGTTTCTCCGACGCCGGGCTCCGCGTCCATCCGGGGGAGAAAATCAAGGGATGACGCTCTACGAACGCGAGTACGGCACCGACTGGGACGCGCTCGACCGCGACGAGGCGACCGCCAGGGCGTTCGCGCTCGGCGTCGCCGCCACCGTCGGGCAGTCCGACAGGGAGGAACTCGAGGCGATCTACGCCGAGATGGAAACCAGCTACGAGCGGAGCATCGTCGAACTCGCCTACGAGGAGGGCAAACAGAAAGCCCACGACAGCCGCCGTCGCTCCGACGCCGGGGGCACCGACGCCGAGAGCGTCTGGGAGGACCTCGTGGTCGTCGACGACGTCCCCGACCGGGACGAGAGCGACGCGGACCCGACGGGACCCGGGCCGGCGAGTCTCCCGCCGGCGCTGTCGATCGCCGACCTGCTGGACCGCCACGAGGCCGAACTCTCCCAGACGAACCTCCCGGAGTTCCTAGAGCGGTGACTGTCGGCCGGCGATACGACCGTCAGAACGGGGCTCGGAGGCGAAGGCGGTTGGCTGGCTGTGCCGATCGGAGCGTGGTTGGCTGGCTGTACCTGACGCCGCGGGAACGTGCCGGTCGGTGCCGTCGTCCGGATGCGGGACTCGTCGTACACCACCTCCGTGCCAGTTCATGACATGGTACAAGATAGCATGGTAAGAATCTTTCGCCGCCCCCTCCCCTCAGTCGAGGTGTTCGCCCTGGTAGCTCCCCTCGTAGGTGAACTCGTGGGCGGCGGCCGCCAGGACCAGCTGGGCGATGCGGGTGCCGGGTTCGAGTTCGACCTCGTGGTACACCTCCAGCAATCCCTCGCCGCGGCCCTCGTAGCCCGCGTCCCAGACGGCCGTATCGAGCATACAGGAGTTGCGCAACAGGGACGACCGCGGGAAGAGGAAGCCGACGTGTCCCTCGGGAATCCGGATGCGGTCGGCGTACCGGACGACGTACCCCCCGGGTTCGAGTCGGTAGACCGCACTGTCGTCGTCGTCGACCGGCTCGCGTTCCTGCCGGTCGCCGACGGTCTTTCCATCCCGGCCGATCCGGCCGGCGGTCGTCTGTTCGAACACCGCTCCCAGCGTCAGGTCGACGCCGTTGGGCTGGACCTGGTCGTCGCGCACGTCCTCGACGTGCTGTGCGACGAACGTACCTGAACGGAACATGGCCGACGGGACGGCCGACGCGGAGAAAGGTCTTCCGTCCCCGCGGGCCGTCCGCGAACCCCGCCCAGCGGCGGGCGGAGGCCGGTCGTCCGCGGTTTCCCCACCGCGATCCCGAAACCGCAAGGGGGCGGCGGAGCAGTATTCGCACGAACACGCGGGTTTTATGTCCGTGCGCGGCCGATATAGTGGACGTTATGGGACAGACACTCACGGAGAAAATCCTCGACGACCACCTCGTCGAGGGGGAACTCGAGACCGGCGAGGAGATCGGGATCGAGATCGACCAGGTCCTCACGCAGGACACGACGGGGACGCTGGTCTGGCTGCAGTTCGAGGCGCTCGATCTGAACGAGGTCCAGACCGAACTGGCGGCCCAGTACTGCGACCACCAGACCTACCAGTTCGACTTCAAGAACACCGACGACCACCGCTTCCTCCGGTCGGCGGCGGGCACGTTCGGCGCGCACTTCTCGCGGCCGGGCAACGGCATCTGCCACAACGTCCACAAGGAGAACTTCGCCGCCCCCGGAAAGACGATGCTGGGGTCGGACTCGCACACCCCGACGCCGGGCGGCCTGGGCGAACTCGCCATCGGGGCGGGCGGCCTCGACGTCGCCGTGGCGATGGGCGGCGGGGCCTACTACATCGAGATGCCCGAGGTCGTCGAGGTCCGCCTCGAGGGCGAACTCGGCGAGTGGGCGACCGCCAAGGACGTCATCCTCGAAATGCTCCGGCGGCTGACCGTCAAGGGCGGCGTCGGCAAGATCTTCGAGTACACCGGTCCCGGCGTCGAAACGCTGTCGGTCCCCGAGCGGACGACGATCACGAACATGGGCACCGAACTCGGGGCCACCTCCTCTATCTTCCCGACCGGCGAGAACACCAAAGACTACCTCGAACGCCTGGGCCGGGGCGACGAGTACGTCGAACTCTCCCCCGACGAGGACGCCGACTACGACGACC
Organism: Halobacteriales archaeon QS_1_68_17; assembly: GCA_003021105.1. Classification (GTDB taxonomy): domain Archaea; phylum Halobacteriota; class Halobacteria; order Halobacteriales; family Haloarculaceae; genus QS-1-68-17. The sequence goes on along the minus strand of PXRG01000017.1, from coordinate 90,909 downwards.
GGATCACCATCGACCTCTCGGAGATCGAACCGCTGATCGCCGAACCCTCGATGCCGGACAACGTCGTCCCCGTCCGCGAGGCCGCGGGCGTCGACGTCGACCAGGTCATCATCGGCTCGTGTACCAACGGGGCCTACGAGGACATCCTCCCCGCGGCCAAGATGCTCGAGGGCCGCGAGATCGACAAGAAGACCGAGATGATCGTCGCGCCCGGGTCCAAGCAGGCCTCCGAGATGCTGGCCCGCGAGGGGTGGACCGCCGAGATGATGGCCGCCGGCGTCAACTTCTCCGAGGCCACCTGCGGGGCCTGCATCGGCATCGGCCACGTTCCCGCCTCCGACTCCGTGAGTCTCCGTACCTTCAACCGCAACTTCGAGGGCCGGTCGGGCATCGAGAACGACTCGGTGTACCTCTGTTCCCCGGAGGTGGCGACCGCGGCGGCGCTGGCCGGCGAAATCGTCGACCCGCGTAACCTCGCCGAGGAACTGGGCGACCTCGAGGACCCGGGCTTCGAGATGCCCGACGAATACGTCGGCGTCTCCGGGTCCGACCTCATTGCGCCGGACGAGGCCGTCGACGACGGCCTCGTGAAAGGCCCCAACATCGGCGACGTGCCGCTCAAGGACCCGCTCGACGCCGACATCGAGGGGCCGGCCCTGCTGAAGATGAGCGACAACATCACGACCGACCACATCATCCCGGCCACCCAGGACATCCTGATGTACCGGTCGAACATCCCCAAGCTCAGCGAGTTCACCCTCTCGCGGGTCGACGAGTCGTTCGCCCAGCGCGCGCTCGACAGCGACGGCGGCTTCCTCGTGGCCGGCGAGAACTACGGCCAGGGCTCCTCGCGCGAACACGCGGCGCTGTGCCCGATGTACCTCGGCGTCGAGGGCGTGCTCGCCCGGTCGTTCGCCCGCATCCACAAGGCGAACCTCTTCAACTTCGGGCTCCTCCCGCTGACTGTCGACGAGGAGACCTACGAGCGGATCGAGGAGGGCGACGACATCGCGATCGTCGACGACGTCGCCGAAGCCGTCCGGTCGGGGAAAGAGGAGTTCACTGTCCGCGTCAACGACGAGTGGGAGGCCTCGGCGTTCCTCGACGCCTCGGAGCGCGAGCGGCGCATCCTCGCCGACGGCGGCAAGCTGACCCACGTCAAACAGCAACACGACGAGGGCGGCCAGGCCCCGGCTGACGACTAAGACGGGCGGCGATCCGCCCCCGACGCCCTGCCGTATTCCACCTCCCGGTGCCGACTATTCGCTCGCACGTACTGCGACGGCACGACGCCCGGGAACGTAGTCGACTGTTTCTGCACGGAATCTACTTCGGGGGCGGCCGAACGCCGGAATAACCAGTGGCTGTCAGGGGGAACGTTACGGCTGTCGGCGGACCGACATCTCGCGGTTAGCGTTCGAAAAACGGGGGGTAGAGGGGGGGTGTTGGGGGGTGGCACCCGTAATCGGGTGCAAGTTCGTCTTTGTGCTTGCTTGTTATGAAGCTTACGGATACATCACATCGGAAGGTCCGGACCGTGAGTGCTATGGGTCCCCGTAACGTAGCGCGGGCGTGACCGTCGTCGCCCCCGATCCAGCCGCGGACGTGTCGATCAGAGCGGCGGTCCGGGCGGACCTGCTGGCGATCTACCGGATCGAGAAGGCGTCGTTCCCGCAGCCGTGGCCCTACTCGGCGTTCGAGGGGTACCTCGACGGGACGGTCTTTCTCGTAGCCGAGGACGCGGACGACGGGGTCGTCGGCTACGTCGTCGCCAGCGCGGTCCCGAACCACGGCCGGGCGCTCGGGCACGTCAAGGACCTGGCCGTCCACCCCGACCGGCGCGGCGAGGGCATCGGCAGGCGCCTGCTGTCGGCCGCCATCTCGGGGCTGGCCGCGCGGAACGTCGGGCGGGTGAAACTCGAAGTCCGGCGCTCGAACGAGCGCGCACGGTCGCTGTACCGCCGGTTCGGCTTCGAACACCGCCGGACCCTCCCGCGTTACTACGAGGACGGCGAGGACGCGTTCCTCATGGTCGCCGACCTCGACGACCGCGGCGAGTGACGGGAGCGAAGAGACGGGAGCACGAAACGCGAGCCGCGATCCCCGAGCGTGACGCATTTGCCCCGCCGCTCCCTTGGTCGGGGTATGGGCTACGCCTGTCCGGTCTGTGCGGCCCCGCAAGCCGACGCGGAACACCTGGCGAACCACCTCGCCTTCACTGCCGTGCTCGGCGACGACGACCACGAGCGGTGGCTCGACGACCGCGTCCCCGACTGGGGGTCGATGGGACCCGACGACCTCGCGCCCCGCGTTGCCGACCACGCCGAGGAAACCGAGTTCCCGCAGGCGTTCGAGGATACGACAGAATCACACGCGACCGGACGTGGGCACGGACATCAACACGGAAACGAACACGAGCAGGAGCACGGACACGATCCGGACGTAAACGACGGTCCCGGGCACCGGTCTGGGCGCGGCGAAGGTCCCCATCCCGGGCAGGCGGGGCAGACGGGCCGGGCCGCCCTCGACGCCGAGGACGAGCGCATCCTCCGCGAGGCGCGCGAGCTAACGCGACGGATGCGGGACCGTACGCCGGACGACGGGACGGAGACGGACGAAACGGACGACGCGGACGACGCTGGCACCGCTGACGCGGGTGACGCGGGTGACGTGGGTGACGCGGGTGCGGACGGAGAAACGACGGCGGACGCTGCCGTGGATGCGGACGGGAGTACGACGGCAGACACCGACGCCGATGGAGAGCCGAGAATGGACGCGGAGACTGGGGACGGGACGGACGCCGGGGCGGCGACGGACGAAAACGGGTAACTACCGGCCGTCCGTACGGTCGGACATGGAAACCGAGGGGTTGCTCTCACCGGCGACGGAACGCGAGGCCCGCGAGCACTACGAGGCGCTCGGGCCCGCGGCACAGGTGCTCGTCAGGGAGGTCGCCAGGGCCATGGAGTTCGACCGCGAGGAGTACGACCGGCGGGTCACGTCCGGGGTGGTCGAGACGGCGCGGGACGTGCTGTTCGCGTCGCTGCTGTCGGTCCGTGTGGGCACCCGCGAGGAGTTCGAGGAGTGGTGTGCCGACAACCCCGACTACGAGCGACGGGAGGCCGGGAGCGAGCACGTCGACTACGTGGTCTGGCACGCCGCCCCCGCCGCGGAGGTCGTCGCGGCCGCGACCTTCCAGGACGAGCGGGACGCCGCCGTCGGGACGCTCCGGCGGCAGGCGTTCGGCCGGGTCTACCGCGGGATCGTAACGGAGTGATTTTCCCCGTCGGACCGCTACCGGCGGTATGCGACCGGTCACGCGGAACTTCCTGGTGGGCGTTCTGGCGGTGGTGGCGCTGTTGCTGGCCCTCGGGGCGGTCCCCGGGTATCTCAAGAGCGGCGACCCCCACTACCTGACCGCCACGCCCGCCGACGGCCCGCACCCGTCGGTGAACGCCTCCGGGTTCCCGGCGGAACGCTACCCGTACCTGACGAGCGCGCTCGACAGCGCCAGTGCGACCGAACCCGGCCGGTCCGATCCCTACTGGCGCGGCCCCCTCGGGTTGAAGGGGGTGTTCACCCACTCGCCGTTCGACGAGGTCGACGCCGTGCGGGCGCGAAACGCCAGCGCCGCCGACGGCGACGCGGTGTACGTGACCGCGAACGGCACGCTTTACCGCGTCGCGGTTGCACGACCGACATGACCGATCCGGCCGCCGACCGTGACCGGGAGAGCCGAAAGGACGAGTGGACGGTCCTCGAATCCGAAGTCGAGTACGAGACCGGCTGGTACACCGGCGGCTACGACCTGGTCGAACAGCCCGACGGGTCGACGAAGCGCTACTACTGGGCGGAACTGCCATCCGCGGCGGTGGTGGTGGCGACGACGGGCGACGAGGTGGTGTTCGTCGAGCAGTACCGGCCGGCGATCCGCGAACACTGCCTCGAACTGCCCGCGGGCATCGTCGAGGACGGCGAGTCCTACACCACGGCGGGGGCGCGGGAACTCCGCGAGGAGACTGGGTTCGACCCCGCCGGCGTCTCGCTTTTGGCGTCGTTCTGGTGTGCCACGGGGGTGTTGCGCCACCGGCGCGGAATCGTCTTCGCCGAGGGGCTAGAGCCGGTCGCCCCGGCGCTGGACGACAACGAGTTCCTGACGGTGCGCACGCTCCCCGCCGGGGAAGCCCTCGAGGCCGCCCGCGAGCGGCCCGCCAACGACGCGACCATCGAGGGGCTGTTGCTGGCTGACGAGGCGGGGCTGCTGTGAGACCCCGGCGGTCGGCGCTAGAGCGGACGCTGGCGGTCGGCGCAGGTATCGATACCCGGACCGCGAGCATCCGGGGAGAACGAACGGTCAGGCGACGTTGAAGCCCTTCTCGCGGAGGAAATCCTCGACGCGCCCGGTGTGGTTGCCCTGGAGTTCTATCGAACCGTCCTCGACGGTGCCCCCGCACGCGAACTTCGATTTGAGATCCGAGGACAAGCTGTCCATGTCGACGTCTTTCGGATCGAACCCTTCGATGACCGTTACCTCTTTACCGTATCGGCGCTCGTCGATGCGGATGCTGATTTCCTGGGACTCCTTGGCAACGTCCTCGCAGACGCAGAGCTCCTCAGGCAGCCCGCACGTCGAGCAGACTTCCGACATTACAGCCGGAACCTACGAAACCAACCTATTAAACGCTGTCGGGAGTGCCGGATCGCTGACACGATTCGCAACCGAGAGTCGCCGAGTGTACCGAATCCGGCGGGCAACGCCCCCGAGCCCCCCGTCGGCCGGGGCGTTTTACTGGACCGCGGGGAGCGCCGTCAGCGGTCGCCGACGAGTTCGCCGACGAGCGCGACCGCCTCGTCGGCGTCGGCGGCGGAGACCCGGCCGGCGTAGCGGGCCCGCTCGTAGAGTTCGGCGGTCGTCGGCGTCGACCGCGTCTACGTACTGCCGGACCGTCTCGCCGGGGCGGCGCGGCCGGTGTCTGCGCCCGAGCAGGTACTCCAGGCGGTCGAAGGCACGCTCGACGTCGCGTTCCGGGTCGGCACGGGGCTGCCAGCGCAGCCAGACGGCCCGATAGGCCCGCTCGCCCAGGCCGCTCCGCCGGACGCCGGCGGCCGCGCCGAACAGCACGAAAAGCGAGAGCGCGGCCGTTTCCCGGGAGGGCAGCTCCGGCACCGAGAAGCCGCCGCGGTCGTCGTCGGCGGGCGGTCGGCCGGCGGTCGGCGTCGACCGCGCCGGACCACCGGCGGCCGTGCTCGCGTTCGGAGTCGTCAGTGGGTTCTCGGTCCGGTTCGGTCCCGTGAACCGCGGGGTCGAGGCCGGCGTCGGGGTGTACTCGGAGCCGCCGGTCTCGTTGGTGTCGACGTTCGACTCGTTTTCGGCCCGCGCCTCGTCGAGGCGGGACTGCTCGGCCGCCTCCCGCGGCCCGGCCGGCGTCGGGTCGAACCGCACCCAGCCGACCTCGGGGAAGTACACCTCGACCCACGCGTGGGAGTCGAGCCCCCGGGCGACCCAGCGGTCCCGGTCGACCCGCTCGCCGGACGTGTAGCCGACGGCGAACCGCGCCGGGACGCCCTGGCTCCGGAGCATCGTCACCATCGTGGTCGCGTAGTAGGTACAGTAGCCCGCACTCATCTCGAAGAGAAAGGCGTCGGCGACGTTGCCGTCCGGGCGGTCGACGTCCAGCGAGTACCGGCGGGTGTTCTCCAGCCACCGCTCGATGACCCGGGCGGTGTCGTAGGGCGTCTCGGCGTTGGCGGTGATCCGCTCGGTCCGGCGCGCGACCCGGTCGGGCGTACTCGACGGCAACTGGAGGTAGCGCGTCTCGATGCGGTCGGGGTAGTCGGTGCCGGCCGAGCGCAACTGCTCGGGCGTCGCCACCGGCCGCTCGCTGGTGACCTGGTAGGTGTCGCCGGGGGCGAGCGGTTCGGCGGGGCTGACCCCGCCGAGGCTGGTATACTGGACGTCGCTGCCCTGGACTCGGACCGGCCGCCAGACCGCGGGCATCACGTCCAGTCGGGACTCGACCCGGTAGCGCTGGGTGACCGTCCGCGACTGACCCGGCCCGGAGTCGCGGGCGGGTGCACCCTGGTCGGTGCCGCTCCGGACCCAGCCGTCGCCGGTGTAGCGGTCGTATGCGCCGACCCGCCAGTAGGCCTGTTCGTCGCTCGTGACCGCAAACCGGACCGCCGGCGAGAGTTCGATGCTGCCGAGGATACGGACCCGGTCGTCGGCGTCGACCAGCGTCGATTCGACGGTCTGGCCGCCACCGCCGGGGGACAGCGGCTGTGCGGTCGTCCCGGGGACGACGCTGAACGAGAGGGTCACGACGACCATCGCGGCCAGGAAGACGGCCACGACCTCCGCGCCCTCGACGGTCGCGTCGCGCCAGTCGAGTTCCCCGAAGCGAGCACGAAAAACAGCAGACCGAGCACGCCGACGACCGCCGACCCGACGTAGTGGCGGCGCATGGCGAGATACCAGCCGAGAAAGACCGGCCCCGGGGAGACGACCAGCACCCAGAGTTCGACGTTGACGATCCGGAGCACCGACAGCCCGGTCAGCAGCGCCAGGAACGGCTCGAGAACCGTGGACTCGAACCGGTCGAAGTCCAGCGCGTCGGGCGGCAGTTCCAGCAGGTACCAGCCCAGGCCGCCGACGAACAGGACCAGCCCCAGCAACACGGCGGTCCGGAGCCGGAGCACCCGCGAGAGCGCCGTCGCGGCCGCCGCCGCCGCGACCAGCAACCCGACGAGCAGCGGGGGCCGGCTGACCACCTCCGCGATCCCGTAGAGCACGCTCGCAAAGGACAGGTATAGTAGGACCGCCGACCCGAGCGCGAGCGCGCGGTTCGGGTCGGCGACCGGGAGCCGGCGGAGAACCCGCGACGCGACGTTCACGCGCGGTCACCCCCGCGGGCGGACAGCGGGTTCCGGCGGCGGCCGGTCACGGCCTCGACCGGCTGCTCCCGGCCGGCGACCGAGACCGCGAGATCGTCGTCGCGGGCACGGACGACCACCTCGGCGTCGGGGGCGTCGACCGACCCGCCCGGGGTCCGCGCGAGCAGGTCGAGCAGGCGCCTGCGGTGGTGGTCGCCGCCGCCCGGCGGCAGTTCCCCGCCGGGGACCGCGACCCCGACGGCCATCCCGGCGTCCAGCAGCGACACGGCGACGGTGGCGACGGCGCTGGCCATCCGGTCGGCCGCCCGCTCCCCTTCGGCGGCGTGCCCGGCGACGGTGACAGTCTCGCCCTCGCGTCCGGTGGCGAACTCGGTGACCACCAGTTCCTCGCGCTTGGCGCTCGACTTCCAGTTGATGTCCCGGAGCGAGTCGCCGGGGTCGTACTCCCGGATGCGGTCGAACTCGCTTCGCTCGTCCGCGAGCGCGTCGCCCAGAAGGGCCGACAGGACGCTCCGGTCGGCCACGTCGTAGACGGTCGGGTAGACGACGAGTTCGCCGCTGCTCCCGGTTTCGAACGTCCGCTCGAACAGCCCGAAGGCGTCGGTGACGGTCACCGTCGCCGGACCGAGCGGGTAGACGCCGCGGCGCTCCGGTTCGAGTTCGTAGGTGACCGTTCCCGGGAGCGTCGTCTCGGCGGTCGTCCCGGCGGCCGGAAGGTCGCCCACCCGCTCGTCGACGCGCGCGAGGCCGCCGCCGTCGACGTCGAGTTCGACGGTCCGCGTCTCCCCCGGGAAGCAGGGTACCGGGTCGGACCTGGTGATCGCGGGCGGGTCGAGCCACGCGGCGTGGACCAGGCCCGCGGCGAGCGCGACGACCACCGGGGCGGCGATGGCGTTCAGCGCCCGCGGGCCGTGGGTGGCCGACAGCCACACCAGGACGGCCAGGAACGCGACCAGCGCACCCGTGCGTCGCGTCGGCCTCATTCCACCGGGACCGTGTCCAGGGCCGCCCCGACGACGTCCGCGCCGGTCAGGTCTGGATCGTCGGTCTCGATCCGGTGGGCCAGTACCGGCAGTGCCTCCGTCTGGACGTCGTCCGGGATGACGAAGTCCCGGCCGTCGAGTACCGCCCGGCCCTGGGCCGCACGGAGCAGCGCGATCGACCCGCGCGGGCTGACCCCCAGTCGTGCCTCCTCGCGGGTGTAGCGGGCCAGCCGGGTCACGTAGTTCCGCAACGGCGCCTCGATCGGCACGTCGGCCGCGACCTCGCGGGCCGTCCGGAGGTCCTCGAGGTCCGCGACCGCCTCCAGGTCCTCGATGGGGTGGTGGCCCACGACCCGGTCGAGCAACTCGGATTCGTCCCGCTCGTCGGGGTACCCGAGGCGGAGTTTCTTCATGAAACGGTCGAGTTCCGCCATCGGGAGTTCGTAGGTGCGGTCGCCCTCGACGCTGTTCTGGGTGGCGATCACGGTGTAGGGGCTCGGGACGGCGCGGGTGTCGCCGTCGACGGTGACGGTCTCTTCCTCCATCGCTTCCAGCAGCGCCGACTGGGTCTTCGGCGGCGCGCGGTTGATCTCGTCGGCCAGCACCACGTTCGCAAACACCGGCCCGGGCCGGAACTCGAACTCCCGGGTCTTCTGGTTGAAGACGTTGACGCCGGTCACGTCCGAGGGGAGCAGGTCGGGCGTGAACTGGACCCGTTTGAACGAGCAGTCGAACGACCTGGCGACCGCCCGCGCGAGCATCGTCTTCCCGACGCCAGGCACGTCCTCCAGCAGGACGTGTCCCCGCCCGAGCATGGCGGGGAGGATCTGCTCGACCGCGTCGTGGTTGCCGACGATGACCCGCTCGACGTTCTCTATGACCCGGCCGACGAGCGCGCCGGCACCCTCGACCGTGCGCTCGGTCCCCCGGGCCGTCTCTGTGTCTGTCATTGGTCGACTCCGGGCCGGCCGGCCGCACCGCCCGTCGACCGGACGGAACGCGGGATCCGACGACCGGAAACGGTCGAACGTGAGTGCCGTTCTCGCCGCGACCGGACGCCCCGAACAGCTGTCTGCGCTCGGCTCACACTCCCCTTATCGGCTGGGGAAAGGTAACTTTGCTGGGTGCCTCTGGGACCCACACACGACCGCTACCACTCCTTGCAGTCCGCACAGACCAGGTTCCCCCCGTTCCGCCACCGGCGCTCGACCGTCGCCCCGCACTCCCCGCAGGCCCCACCCCCGGGCGTCCACCGGTAGGTCGACACCGCGGGCTCGGCCGCCTGCTCGTCGCCGTCGCGGGATCCGCCAGCGGTGTCGCCCGGCGAGTCGCCGTCGCCGACTTCTACGCCGGCCCCGCCGTCGTTGTCGTCGGGCGAGTCGTCGGCTCCCGCGTCCCGGTCGTCGCCGGGCGAGTCGCCGGCGTCGGCCTCGTCGCGGCTCTCCGCTGGCGAGTCGCCCTCGCCGTCGTCGGGCGAGTCGCCGGCGTCGAGAAAGTCGTCGAGCGAGGCGTCCTCGGCCATGGCCGACCGTGCGGGCTCGCGGCTCTTAGCCGTGGCGGAGAGCGCGTGCCGGGCCGCCAGGACGAAGTGCGGGCGGTTCGAACGGCCGGGCATGGCGAGCGCGTTCGCGCGGCTGATCGGGAGCGTCGGCGAACTGGCGCGGATGTTCGGGGACGTGGCGCTCGGCGACCCGCTCGGCGCGGTCCTGCTGGCGGTCGGTGCGGTCCTCACCCTGGCCCCCGTGGCGGTCGTCGGCTACCTGACGCTGGGGATGCTCGCGGACCTCGTCACTCCGAGATAGAGCGGGGAACGACCTCGCCGGCGAGCCGGACCGCCGATTCGAGGTCGGGGCCGAGCGGCGACGCCGCGACGAAACTGTCGACGTGTTCCATGATCCCCTCGATCTCGCGGCCGACCCGCTCGGGCGTGCCGGCGAGACAGAACGAGTCGATCATGTCGTCGGTGACCTGCTCGAAGGCGGTCTGGAAGTCGCCCACTTCGAGGAGTGTCCCGATGGCCCGGGCCACGTCGCGGTCGATCCCGTGGCGGTCGAGGATCGGCAGCGACGCCCCGCCGACGATGAAGGCCGTCGGCGGCTTGGCGGCCTCGCGGGCGGCGGCCTCGTCCTCGTCGATGCTCAGGCTGGCGTAGGCGGCGAAGTCGAAGTCGCCGCGGTCGGCCGGCCGCTCGTCGAGGCCCGCCCGGACCTGCCGGGCACCCCACTCGAAGTCCTCGGGGTGGGCCCCCTCCATCAGCACGCCGTCGGCGTGTTTCGCGGCCATGCGGATCATCTGTGGCCCCTGTGCGCCCACGTAGACGGGAATCGTGCCCGCGACGTCGTAGGTGAGGCGCGCACCGTCGACGCGGAAGGTGCCGTCGTGGGTGACCCGCTCGCCGTCCCAGAGGTCGCGCGCCACCGAGAACGTCTCAAGCACGCGCCGGAGCGGCCGGTCGTGCTCGACCCCCAGGTTCGACAGCGTCGACCGGTCGCCCGCGCCGATGCCGAAGACCGCCCGGCCGTCGCTGACCTCCTGGAGCGAGGCCACCCGCGAGGCCAGCGCCGCGGGGTGCATCTCGTAGGGGTTGGTCACGCCCGGTCCCAGCGCCACCTCGTCGGTGGCGTTGGCGACGCTGGTCAGCGTGACGAACTGGTCGCGGTTGTTGTAGTGGCCGCTGACCAGCACGGTGTCGAACCCGCTTTCCTCGGCGGTCGCGGCCAGGTCGGTGACTGTCTCGATGCGGTGCTCCGGAGTGAGTTCGATTCCTTTCATTCTGGGCTCCAGTCGCTGTCTTCGGTGTAGCGCCACTGCCTGAGTGCCTGTCTGACGACGTCCTTCCCGGGGTCGCGGAACAGTTCGTCGCTGCCGTCGTGGTCGCCGAACGACCAGTCCCGGACGACCGCGACCGGCGTGCCGCCGCCGCCCTCGCCCGTGACGAGGTTGGCAGCGCCCGCGAGTTCGTCGACGACCGACTGCACCGTCACGCCGAGTTCCCGGCCGTCGCGGTCGCGCTCGCCCCGCCAGTCCCGCGAGGCCGGCATCCCGGCGTAGCCCAGCGCGACGCCGCGCTGGCCGTGCCGGAACGGCCGCCCGGACGTGTCCGTGACGATCACCGGCACGTCCAGCCGGTCGCCGAGTCGGCGGGCGCTGGCCCCGGGATCCTCGGGGAGCAAGAGCAGGTCCGCGTCGGGGACGTTCGACCGGTCGATGCCGGCGTTGACGGTGATGTGGCCGAAGCGGGTCACCGCGAGCAGGAACGGCGCCTCCAGCAGCAGTTCCTCGCTCTCCTCGATGACCGCCTGGGCGAAACGCGGGTCCTTCGGGTCGCCGGTGATCGTTTCGAGCCGCGAGGCGATCCGGCGGGCGCGCTCGCCGGCCGGGAACGCCGAGAGGTCGGCCTTCCGGTCCTCGGCCTTCGAGACGACGGTGCTGGCGACCAGCACCACGTCGCCCGGCCGCAGGTCGGCGCGCTCGTCGATCAGCCCGGCCAGGTCGTCGCCCGGCCGGACCTCCGGCAGCCCCTGAACCGCGAAGACCTCCATACTGGCCTTCCAGCGCCGACCGACAAAAAGCCGTCCGAAACCGGCGGGCTAGCGCTCGTGGAGCGCGACCGAGAGGTCGCCGTCGACCACCTCGGCGGTCATCATCGTCGTCCGGTCGGCCGGCGCGGCGCCGGTGGCGCTCCCGGGGTTGAGCAGGCGCACCCCGTCGACGGTGTCGTCTACCACCGCGTGGGTGTGGCCCGCGACGCCGACGGTCGGCCCCTCGCGGGCGACCCGAATCCCCGACTGGGCGTCGCCCGCGTGTTCGCGGACGACCCCCACGACTCGCTGTTCGTAGGTGCGCCTGCTGCCCGTGCCGTGCGTGACGACGAACGCGACGCCCCCGAGTTCGACCGTCGTCACGTCCGGCAGGCTGAAACGGGGGTCCATGTTGCCCGCGACGGCCGTCAGCGCCGGGGCCAGTTCACGCATCCGCTCGTACGCGCCCTCCGAGTCGAAATCGCCCGTGTGGATCACGTGGTCGGCACCCCGCACGCGCTCCGCGACCCAGTCGGGGATTCGGGTCGCCCGCGAGGGCACGTGCGTGTCGCCGAGAATCGCTACCTCCATGTCCCCGGCTTCGCGCGCCCGGTACAAATCCCCCCGGCTTGAATGTCGCCGGGTCCGATACGACGCCCATGGAGGAAACCCACGTCTTCACCTGCGTTCTCCGGCAGGGCGGCGAAGTGTTACTGGTGCGCCGCAGCGAGTCGGTGGGCACCTACACCGGCCGGTGGGGGATGGTCAGCGGGTACGCGGAGGGCGATCCCGACGGGGCCGCCCGCCGGGAAATCGAGGAGGAAACCGGCCTCGGGGACGCCGCCGACCTCGTCCGGGCCGGCGACCCCTTCGCCGTCGAGGACGCGGCTCTCGACCGGCGGTGGGTCGTCCACCCCTACCTGTTCGACTGCGGGAGCCGCGACGTCGACCCCAACGAGGAGGTCGCCGACTGGGAGTGGACCGCGCCGACCGCGATCCTGCGCCGCGAGACGGTACCCGACCTCTGGCGGTCCTACCGGCGGGTCGCCCCGACGGTCGAGACGGTCCGGACCGACCGCACCCACGGGGCCGCCTACATCTCGCTCCGGGCGATGGAGGTTCTCCGGGACCGGGCGGCGGAACTGGCGTTCGGCGACGCCGACGGCGACCGCGGTACGTCGGGCGGGCGGGGCGGGTCGACCGCGGCCTGGGACGAACTGGTCGACCTGGCGACCGAGTTGCTGGACGCCCGGCCGTCGATGACGGTGGTAGCCAACCGCGTCAACCGCCTGATGAGCGAGGCGGCCGACGGCCGGACTGCGGCGAGCGTCGAGCGGGCGGCGCGCGACCGGATCAGGCGGGCGCTGGCGGCCGACCGCGACGCCGCGCTCGCGGCCGCCGAACGGATCGCCGACCTGCGGGTGGCGACGCTCTCGCGGTCGGGGACCGTCCTCGACGCGCTGTTCCGGGGCGAGCCCGCGGCGGTCCTGCTCCCCGAGTCCCGGCCGGGCGGCGAGGGCGTCGCCGTCGCGGAACGGCTGGCCGCGGCCGGCCTCGACGTGACGCTGACGACCGACGCCGCCCTGGCCCACGCGATCGCACGCCGGGACGTCGACGCGGTCGTCTTCGGCGCGGACACGGTGCTGTCCGACGGGCGGGTAGTCAACAAGGTCGGCTCGCGCGCCGCGGCGCTGGCCGGCCGGCACGAACACTGCGCGGTCTACGCCGTCGCGGCCCGGGACAAGATCAGCCCGGGCGGCGAGCCACACACCGACGAGCGCGACCCCGGGGAACTGTACGACGGCGACGCCGACCTGACGGTCGCCAACCCGACGTTCGACGTGACCCCGTCGGACCTCCTGGACGGCGTGGTCACCGAGGACGGCACGCTCGTCCCCGCCGACGTGCGGGCCGTCGCCCGCGACCACCGCCAGCTGACCGACTGGCAACCCGACCGGGACGCGACCAATGGCGGGTAAGTCCCGTGCGCTCCCGCCGGTCGAACGCGTGGTCTTTTACTCCCGGGACCGTACTGGCACGCGGTGGCGATGACGACACGTTACCCCCGCTGAGCCCCTTCTGATGAGAGGTTCGACCGAGCCACCGCCTCTCCGCGACCCCGAGCAACGTCCCGGTGTTCGTGCGTGCCGGCGGCCATCGCGCGGGCCAGCTATTGTCCCGGCGGACCGGGAACGAGTATGGACAGGCGGGCGTACCTGGCTGGAATGGCCGCCGCGTGCGGGCTCTCCGCGGGCTGTCTCGGACGACACGCACCGAGGGAGGACGGCAGAGCCGGGGCGGACGAGCGGCCGACGGACCGCGGAACGTCGGGAACACCCGGGAACACACCTGCGGGAAACGGGACGAGCGACTCCGCCGACCCGTCGCTGGCGGAACTGGGCCTGCCGTCGACGGTCTGTGCGGAGCCGATCCGCCCGCGGCCCGGCATCTACGCCGCGTCGACCCGGCGTTCGCGCCGGACTGGACGGGACACGAAATCGACGACATCTACCTGCCGGGGCGGGCGGTAGCGGGACGGACGGCGGGGAGGGAGACGAGGACGGGAACGACGACAGGGACGGGACCCTCGCCGACGACAGGATCGTGGTCGGTCTCGAAGCCGGCGGCCGGGCGCGGACGGCGAACGGACCGCGGATCCCGGCAACCGCGGATTACTTGCGATCCGGGGAGTCTGTCGCGGTCTCGCCCCCGGCCGGCGGCCGACCGGAAGGACGGCCTACTGTCAGAAGAACTGCAACAGGTCGTCGCGGTTCGCGTCGTGGAGGTGTTCCCGGACCGCCTCGGTCAGCGCCGAGACGTTCCCCCGCTTTGCGCTTATCGGGGCGATGACGTCCTGCCACTGCTGCCAGGGCGGCACCAGTCCCAGGCGGTCACAGATCGAGTCGAGGCGGGCGTTGCGGTCGTCGACCTTGTCCATCTTGTTGACCGCGACGACAGCGGGGATGCCGAGGTCCCGGAGGAAGCCGAACAGTTCGACGACGTGGGGGACCTCGTCGGGACCGGAGTGGCGGTCGATGATGTCGACCGCGGCCTTCCCGTCGAGGACGAGCACGCCGACGAGAATCTCGTCGGCGTGGGCCTCGACGTACCGGACGACGTCGGTCTTGATGCGCTCGCGGACCTCCTCGGGGACCCCTTCCATGAAGCCGAAGCCCGGCAGGTCGGACAGCAGGAAGTCCTCGGCGGCCCAGTCGTAGAAGTTCGGGGACCGGGTCACGCCCGGGCGGGAGCCTGCCTCGAACGTGTGGCCGGTCAGTTCGCGCATCAGCGTCGACTTGCCGACGTTCGAGCGCCCGAGGAGGACGACTTCGGCGCTCCGGTCCGGGCGGTCGTCGAACATACCCGGGCTACTCGGGGACGCCGCTTAAGCGCCGCGACTCCCCTGGGCTGGCAACGCGTGCAGGGCCTGCTGGGTGGCCCGGACGCTCGGGCGGCGACGTGCGCGCGACACCTCCCCGAGGCGAGTCGAACCCCGGGAGCAGCACTGGACTCCGAGGCGAGTCGAACCCCGGGAGCAGCACTGGATATTAGTCACCGGCCGGAGTGGGTCGAGTGTGCGCCTCGTTCAGCTCACCATTCCGGCCGGGAAGCGATCGGTGATCCTGGAGACCCTCGACGACGAGGACGTCGACTACGTGGTTACCGACGAGACGACCGGCCGGGAGTACACCGGGGTGGCGTACTTCCCGCTCCCGACCAACGCCGTCGAGCCGGTCCTCGACAAGCTCCGGGAGGCGGGCGTCGAGGAGGACGCCTACACGGTCATCATCGACGCCGAGGCCGTCATCTCGAGCCGGTTCGACAAGTTACAGGAACGCTACGCGGAGGAGAACGAATCAGCCGACCGGATCGCCAGGCAGGAACTCCGGGCCAAGGCCGTCGAGATGGCCCCCAGCGGCCGGGTGTTCGTGGTCATGACTGCGATCAGCGCCATGGTGGCGACGGCCGGTCTCCTGCTCGACTCGCCGGCCGTCGTGGTCGGATCGATGGTGATCGCGCCGCTGATCGGGCCGGCCATCGAGACCAGCGTCGGCAGCGTCATCGACGACGCCGAACTGTTCCTCCGGGGCGTGAAGTTCCAGTTGCTCGGCGGGCTGGTGGCCGTCGTCGGGGCGACTATCTTCGCGGTGGCCGTCCGGACGCTGCTTCTCGTGCCGCCGGGGATGGACATCCTGGAACTGACGCAGGTCAGCAGCCGGCTCTCGCCCGACTTCCTGTCGCTGGTCATCGCGCTCGGCGCCGGCGTCGCGGGGGCGCTGACCCTCTCGACGGGCGTCTCGACCGCGCTCGTCGGTGTGATGATCGCCGCGGCGCTGGTGCCGCCGGTCGGCGTCATCGGCATCGGCATCGCCTGGGAGCGCCCGACCGTCGTCGTCAACGCCGCCGTGCTCGTGCTCGTGAACATCCTCTCGATCAACCTCGCCGCGCTGGCGACGCTGTGGTACACCGGCTACCGGCCCGAGAGTATCTTCAAGCGCCCCGAGACCCGCATGGAGGTAGGCCGCCGGATGGCCGTCCTCGTGGCCGCGATCGTCTTCCTCTCCGTGTTCCTCGGGGGCGTCACACTCACCTCGATCCAGGGAGCCACCTTCGAACAGCGGGTCAACCAGGAAGTGGGGACGCTCCTCGAATCGCCGGAGTACGAGGGACTCGCACTACTCGATCTAACGATCGAACGATCCAGTTCGCTTCCGCTCCGCGAGCAACGCACCAACATCACTGTCACCGTCGGCCGCCCGCGGACCACCGAGTATCCGGACCTCGCAGAACGGATCAAGCAGCGGGCCGCCGCCGAAACCGACCAGCCAGTGTCGGTGCAGGTCCGCTTCGTCGAGGTCGACACCGCGTGACTCAAACCCCCCTTTGACTCTCCGGCAGCGTCTTTCCCCTCGGGAACGTCCGGCGGTGTATGGCACCAGCCAGAAACCAGCAGCGATCACTCGCGGCAGTCGCGGTCGTCCTCGGCGCGGTCGTGGCGACGGCGGGCGTCGCCGGCGCGGTCGCGTTCTCGTCGGACGCGAACGGCGCGGCGGAATCCGGAGACGGTAGGACGGTCGAAGTCGGGGCCAGCGGAGCGGTCGAGGCCGACCCCGACCAGGCCGTCCTGCGGGTGGCAGTCGTCGCCCGCTCGCCCGACGTGGCAGCCGCGCGCCAGCAACTCGCGGACAACGTCTCGGCCATGCGGAGCGCGCTCGCGGACGCCGGCGTGGCCGACGACCAGATCCGGACGGCCCACTACGACATCAGCGAGGACCACCGGCCCGAGAATAGGGAGCGCAAATACCGCGCGATCCACGCCTTCGAGATCACGCTCTCGGACGTCGACCGGGTCGGACCCGTCATCGACACCGCCGTCGCCAGCGGTGCCGACCGGGTCGACGGCGTCGAGTTCACCCTCTCGGAGGACCGCCGCCGGCAACTCCGCCGGCAGGCGCTCGACGACGCGATGGACAACGCCCGCGCGCAGGCCGATACCATCGCCGGGAAGGCCGGCCTGTCGATCACCGGCGTCCACGCCGCCAGCACCGTCGACGTCGACGCCCGGCCGTACCGGACCGAGGCGGCGATGGCCGGCGACGGCGGCGGCGGCACCGCCATCGAATCGGGACCGGTGACGGTGACCGCGCAGGTGCAGGTCGTCTACAACGCGAGCGGCTGACCGCCCCCGCTGGGCGGCCGGCGACACCGGCCGGTCGATGGTTGCTCGCGGGGCAGGTCGAGTGGACGGTCGACAATCACCCCTCGTAGGGCAGGTCGGGTTCGTACCCGATGGCCGCGACGGCGGCGTCGAGCGTTCCGTCGAGGCCCTCGCTCTCGGTGACGCTCGTGTAGTGGTCGGCCTCGACCGCGCGGGATTGGTCGGCCTTGTTACAGACCGTCAGCACCGGGACCGGGAACCGCCCGGCCAGTTCGTCCCTGAGCGCCAGTTGCACGTCCAGCGGGTAGCCGCAGGTCTCGCTGGCGTCGACGAACACCAGCACGCAGTCGGCGAGGTGTTCGAGCGCGCTGACCGCCTGGGCCTCGATGTCGTTGCGTTCGTCGGCCGGCCGGTCGAGCAGGCCGGGCGTGTCGACGAGCTGGTAGCGGACGCGGTCGCGCTCGACGTGGCCGACGCGGATCTGCCGGGTCGTGAACGGGTAGGCTGCGGTCTCGTTGCGGGCGTTGGTCACGGCGTTGACGAACGATGACTTCCCGACGTTCGGGTAGCCGGCGACGACGATGGTCGGCTCGTCGGGCCGGATGTCCGGCAGCGTCCGCAGCGACTCCCGGGCGGCCGCGAGTGCCGCCAGGTCGTCTTCGACCTCCTCGACGACGTCCGCCAGCCGGGCGAACGCCTGCTTGCGGAGCTTCCGTGCGGTGTCGGGGTCGCCCCGGAGCCGGCCCTCGTACTCCCGGCGGATCTCGCCGGCCTTCCGGGCGGCCCAGCCGACTTCCGAGAGGTGCTGGCGGAGGGCGTCGATCCCGCCCTCGCGGTCGGCCTCGGCGGTCGACGCCAGCGTCCGGCGGGCGACGGCGTCCGCCAGGTCGTAGTAGAACGGGTCGAGGTCAGCGAAGTCCGGCCAGGCCGTCACGACGTTCTCCAGGTTGTCCGAGACGATGTTGGCGGCCGTCCGCAGCATCGACTCCTGGGCCTCGACGCCGGACTTGGCCCGGCCGGCCCTGGCGGCCCGCGAGAAGGCCTTGTCGACCAGCTCCTCCGACGTGGGCGTCGTCGGGAGGTCCTCGAAAATCATTGCCGGCCGTAGGCCGCCCGCACGTAAAAGGCCGTCCTTCCGGGCGGCAGGCCCGCACGCGCCGAAACCGGTAGACGCGACCGCGAGGGTTTTCCGTCCGCGCCGCGAACCGCCGGTATGACCAACTGGCGCGCGGTCGGCATCGGCTTTCTCGTCGAGTTCGTCGCCGGGGTGTTCGCGTTCGCGCTGCCGGTGATCGGCCACGCCGGCGCGGGACTGCTCGGCGGGATCGCCGCGGGGTACCTGGCGGGCGGCGGCCTCGGCCGCGGCGCGTGGCACGGCCTGCTGGCGGGTGCCATCGGCGGGATCATCCTCGCGGTCCTGTTCGGGCTCCTCGGGGCGGTCCTCGGGATCGTCGGCGGTCCGGCCGGGAGCCTGCTCGGCGGGGTCGGCCTGTTCACCGTCGCGCTCGCCATCGCGCTCCTTCTGGCGATCGACAGCGCGATCGGCGGCGTCATCGGCGCGCTGCTGGCCTGAAGGCCAGGTGCCGACCGAGAACCGACGCCGTGACGGCTGTGGGTACCGCTCGTGTCGGGCGGGTGCACCACGTCAGCGCGACCCGGGACGGGCCTCATACTGGTGGCTGTAATTCTTTTACTCAACAGTCTCTGCTATCTGCGGATACAGACCCTTTCCGCCTGGACTCTCAATTCGAGTTTTCACGTACTTACAGCCACCAGTATCAGCGCCGCTCGCGGAGTTCCGCCAGCAGGTCCGCCAGGTCCATGTCCTCCATCGACAGCAGGACGAGCAGGTGGTAGACGATGTCGGCGCTCTCGTGGGCGAGCGCCTCGCGGTCGCCGTCCTTGGCCGCGAGCACCAGTTCGGTCGTCTCCTCGCCGAGTTTCTCCAGGACTGCGTTCTCGCCTTTCTCGTGTGTGAAAAGCGACGCCGTGTACGAACCCTCGGGGAGGTCGGCCTTGCGCTGTTCGATGACCGCGAACAGTTCTTCGAGCACCGACGGATCGACGTCGGGGGAGGCGTCGGCCCCGCCGGCGTCCGCGTCGTGCGCGTCGGGGGCGTCGGGTGCGTCCGGCGCGTCCGGTGTGTCCGGTGTGTCGGTCACAGTTCGACGACCTCCCGGATGTCCTGGAACTCGTCGAACTCCGCGGGGTCGGTCCGGCCGGCGTCGAAGACGTCCGGTTCGACCTCGATGGGGGCGTTCGTGCGGGCGGCCAGCGCCAGCGAGTCGCTCGGGCGGGCGTCGACGGCGGCGTGGCCCCGGGGCGTCTCGACGTGGAGGTCCGCGATGTAGGTACCGTCCTCGACGGCGCTGACGACGACGCGGTCGATCCGGCCGCCCAGTTCCTCGACGAGGTCGAGCGCGAGATCGTGGGTGAGTGGCCGGCCGATGTCCCGGGCGTCCAGCCCGTGGACGATGCTGCGGGCCTCGTCGAAGCCGATGAAGATCGGCAGGAGGTCGCCGTCGGTCTCGTCGGCGGGCGCGAGCAGGACCACCGGGACGGGGCCCGACTCCGTGCCGGCGACGCGGACGGCCTCGATGCGAGCGTCCATACCCCCGCGACGGGCCGGGACGGCAAAAACCCGTTCCTTAGGGTGTCGGCGCGCGCTCGAAGAACGCCAGCGCGTGGATGCGGTCGTCGTCGGTCAGTTCCGGGTGGAAGGAGGTGCCAACGACGGGGCCGTCGCGGACCGCGACCGGCCGGCCCTCCCAGGTCGCCAGCACCTCGGCGTCGCCGACGGACTCGATCAGCGGCGCGCGGATGAACACCGCCGGGAACGGGTCGTCCAGCCCCGCCACGTCCAGCGGGGCCTCGAAGCTGTCCTTCTGGCGGCCGAAGGCGTTGCGCTCGACGGTCACGTCGAGCAGGTCGAGCGTTTCGACCCGGTCGTCGTTGGCGTCCCGCGAGGCCACGATCAGGCCCGCACAGGTCGCCAGGACCGGCCGGCCGGCGGCGACGTGGTCCCGGATCTCTCGGTCGATACCCTCGCGGGCGAGCAGCCGGGAGATGGTCGTCGACTCCCCGCCCGGCAACAACAGCACGTCGCAGTCGGGGGCGATTCCGGCCCGTCGGATCTCGCGGACCTCGGCGGTCTCCCCGCGGGCGCTCGCGGCCCGCTCGATGGCGGCGGCGTGCTCGCTGACGTCGCCCTGGACCGCGACCACGCCGGCTGTCAGCGTCATCGGGGCCAGGTATGCCGCGCGGCGGGAAAACCCCACCGTTTCCCGCCCTGCCCCTGCGTACGCAGGCCCACCCGTCTTGCCCGGCCGGCCCCACGAACACGACGTGATGACGGCCACCTCCTCGAACGTGGTGAATGGACTCGGGATCGTCTCGACGCTGGTCGACGCGGCGCTGGCGTTCGCACGCGGCAACCCGAAAAGCGGCGCGATCCTGCTCGGGGCCGCGGCGCTCTCCTCCCGGGTGCCGGGGCTGGGCGTGCTCGCGTCCGTGGCGCTACGGGTGGCCCGGCGGCTCCGGTGACGGCCGTCGATCGGACGCGACACAAGCGTTAGGTAGCACCCGACCGCCTTTGGAATATGACCAGTGGACGCGATCCGCTGCAGGCGAGAGACGACGGGACGCAGGACCTGTACGACGTCTCGGAGTGGGAGGTACGGTCGCTGCTCGACCGGCTCTCGGTGGTGCTGTACGCGGCGGCGGTCTCGGGAACGCGAGTGCTGGTCGTCCTCCTGGCCGGCCTCATCCTGCTCGCACAGGTCGTCCTCGGGGGACTCGGGGCGGTCGCCAACCCGGTCGTGGGGGCCTTTACGATCCTCTCGGTCGTCCCGGCGTTCCTGCTGGCGGCGTACGTCTGGTACGCCGAC
The DNA here is from genome assembly GCA_003021105.1 of Halobacteriales archaeon QS_1_68_17. GTDB lineage: Archaea > Halobacteriota > Halobacteria > Halobacteriales > Haloarculaceae > QS-1-68-17. The sequence goes on along the minus strand of PXRG01000017.1, from coordinate 69,968 downwards.
GTGACGACGTCCGAACCGCTCGGGTTGCTGGTGGTGACCTTCTTTCTCGGGGTGCTGTTCGCCACCTTCGCGGGCATCCTGAACCCGGTGCTCGGCGGCGTCGTCTCCGGGGTCGGCTCCGGCTTCGGCGCGTTCCCCGCGCTGGGCATGGTCTTTCTGTTTTTCCTCGTCGTCGGGCCGGTCGAGGAGAGCGTCAAACTGCTCGCGGTCCGGCTGTGGGCCTTCCGGGACGCCCGGTTCGACGCCGTCATCGACGGGGCCGTGTACGGCGCGGTCGCCGGCCTCGGCTTCGCCACCATCGAGAACGCCCTCTATATCACCCGGAGCATCGAGGCCGCTGGCGACCCGCTCAATCTCATCGGTGCCGGGGCGGGCATCGCCACCGTCCGCGCGCTGGCCGGTCCGGGCCACGTCATCTACTCGGCGTTCGCCGGCTACTACCTCGGCCTTGCGAAGTTCAACCGCGAGAACGCCGGCCCCATCGTCGTCAAGGGGATCGTCGTCGCCGCGCTGATCCACGGCTTCTACAACACCTCCGCGAGCGTTCTCGTGCCCGGCCTGGCGGAACTGGTCGGTCTCTCGCAGATCGTCGCGTTCTTCGGGTTCGTGGTCGTCTACGACGGGATCTTCGGCTACCTGCTCTACCGGAAGCTGGCGGCCTACCGCGGGGCGTACAACGACCTCCACGGCCGCCCCGAGGACGAGACCGGCCCGGTCGACCTCACGGAGTTCGAGTTCTAGTAGCCCTCGACGAGCGACTCGACGTACTTGGCGATCACGTCGACCTCCAGGTGGATCGGGTCGCCCACCGACGCCGTCGAGAGGGTCGTTTCCGCGTAGGTCGTCGGGATGATCGCCACCGAGAACTCCCCGTCGGCGAGGCCGGCGACCGTCAGGCTGATCCCGTCGACGGTCACCGACCCCTTCTCGACGAGGTACCGGCCACACCCCTCGGGGATCGAGAACCGGAACTCCCAGTCGTCGCCCACCCGCTCGATGCCCGTCACCTCCGCGGTGGCGTCGACGTGACCCTGTACGACGTGGCCGTCGAACCGGCCGTCGGCCCGGAGCGCCCGTTCGAGGTTGACCCGGTCGCCCTCGCGCAGGCGGTCGAAGGCCGTCCGGGCCAGCGTCTCCGCGGAGAGAAACAGCGAGAACCAGCCGTCGCTGTACTCCTCGACGGTCAGGCAGGCCCCGTCGACGGCGATGCTCTGGCCGTGTTCGACGTCGAACGGCGCTGCCACCCGGACGCGCCGCCCGCCCTCGTCGTCCTCAACGGCGAGTACCTCGCCCGTCGTCTCGACGATTCCGGTGAACATGGCCGCGCCTAGCCGCCCTGCCGGGGAAAAGCTACTGCCCTCGGCCGCGCCGGATGGCTCCCGCTGAGCAGGTCGCACGACACCGGTCGAACGCGCCGGCGACGCTGGGAGGTGCCGGACGACCCCGGCGGGCGCGCGGCGATCCGGACAGCGCCGGGCGAACGTGCTGGCAACCCCGACGGACGCAACCCGGCACGTCCCGGCGAGTCCCGGAACGGTCCGGGGCGCTTTTGTCTGTCGGGTGGCTACCCCGGGAAGATGGGACGTGGTATCCTCGGGACGCTCGGCCTGGCGGCGACGCTCGTGTTCGCCATCCCGGTGGCGATGCTCGGCGTCGACTTCCTGTTGAAGGGCCGCCCGGCGCTGGGCACCGGCTTCCTCTTCGTCGCGGCGCTCATGATCGCCGTCGAGGAGTACGTCACCACACCGACTTCTTTTACTCAACAGTCTCTGCTATCTGCGGATACAGACCCTTTCCGCCTGGATTCTCAATTCGAGTTTTCACGTACTTACAGCCACCAGTATCAGTCCTGGGGGGCCGATTCAGTCCGCTTGCGCTCCTGCTCGGGGTGGTCGGAGACGTACACCGTCGTGTGGTCGGGAACGTCCTCCGTGATCCAGGAGTTCGCGCCGATGCTGACGTGGTCACCGATGGTGATCGCGCCCAGGATGTTGCTCCCGGCCCCGACCACGACGTGATCGCCGATGTCGGGGTGGCGCTTGTACCCCTTCTTGAGCATGTTCCGTTCGTCTTCCTCCTCCTCGAAGTGGAGCGCGCCGAGGGTGACGTTCTGGTAGATGCGCGCCCAGTCGCCGACGGTAGCGGTCTCGCCGATGACGACGCCGGTTCCGTGGTCGATGAACAGGTACTCCCCGATCTCGGCCCCGGGGTGGATGTCGATCCCCGTGTCGGTCTTGGCGAACTCGGTGAGTTCCCGGGCGTACTCCGGCGCGCCCGCCTCGTAGAGGGCGTGGGCCATCCGCTGGACCGTGATGGCCCGAAAGCCCGGGTACGACCGGATGATCTCCGCGTAGCTCTTGGCGGCCGGGTCGCCCTTGTAGGCGGCCTCGACGTCCTTCTTGAGCAGTTCCCGGATGGCCGGCAACTGGTCCAAGACGGCGTCGACCGCGTCCGTGGGGTCGTCCCCCGTGTAGGGGCGGATGCCCGTGTAGAACAGCTCGCCCAGCTCGGAGACCAGCTCGCGGACCGCCGACTCGTCCTCGATCAGCGAATCCGAATCCCAGCACCGCGGGAACAGGAGCCGCCGCAACACGTCGACCTCCTCGCGCACGCAGTCCCGCCGCGGGAAGTTCCAGCAACTCCCGGTCGGGAACGGCTCCTCGTCCGAACGGTAGGACGCCAGAAGTGCCGAATGGGCCTCCCCCGCGTAGCTGTAGGCCATGGCGGGGTTTTGTACGGGATGCTAATAGGAGTTTTCTTTAAATCGAAGGAGTTGATCAATTAACGTGTATTTGTTCCGACCGGCGGGAAGGGTGGGCGGCCGACGCGTAGGCCGCGTTCGTCCGGTCGACCGGCGGTCGACAGCCCGTACGCCGGGCGTTCACCGTATCGCCAGGCGGTCAGCGGCCCGCGCCGCGGTCGAAGTACGCGACGGCACGGGGCAAGGCGTCGACTTCGGCCGCGGCGGTGCCGCGGCGCGTCCCGCCGCGGTCGATCCGCGGACTCCGCTCCCAGGTCGGGAGGTACGGGACGCCGATCCCGTGTCCGGCATCGTCGTAGGTACGGTGTTCGTACCGGTGGTCGTAGTCCGCCGCGTCGAGGCGCGCGGCGGCACGGGCACACAGGAACCGCGAGGGCCACACGCCGTCGTCGCCCGCGGAGATCAGGATGATGGGAGCCTCGACCGCGTCGAGGGGGATCTCGGCGGCCGCGACGGTCCGTTCCGGGAGTCGCGCCAGTCCGTCCCTGTAGGCCGCCGCGAGGTTCCCGCGCCGTGCGGTGGCCGCGGGCGGGACGGCCGCCAGCGGGTCGCCGTCGAGGCTCCAGGCCGACGTGTCGGGCGGCGGTTCGCCGGGCACGTGGGCGTGGAAGAGCATCCCCGCGCCGAGCCAGTTGACGACCGCCCCCACCTCGTGGCGGGTGCCGAGCAACAGCGCGAGTTCGCCGCCACGCGAGAAGCCGCCGACGCCGACCGGGTCGGCGGTCGTCGCGTCGTGGTCGGCCAGCCACGCCACGGCCCGGTCGGCGTACTCGACGGGCACCTCCACCAGCGCGTCGGGCAGTTCCGGATGGTCCGGGGACACGTACTGCAAAGCGAGGACCGTGAACCCGTGGGCCGCGAGGACGCGGGCCTGTGCGACCGGGCGGTTGCCGGCCGACCCGTGCAACAGGAGGACGCCCGGCCCGGGACCGTCGCCCGGCGCCTCGACGAGCGTCCCGACCACCGGATCCCCGACGTCGGTCTCCGCGCTGTCCGGGTGTGCGAGGTGGCGGTCGAGAGTCGTCGCCGCGACCGCCGCGCCCCCGTCCTCGGGGACGACCAGGAGCGCGACCGACTGGGTTCGCTGGTCCCTGCGGTACCGCGGCCGGTCGAGCCGTTCGGGTTGCATCGACCAGAACAGCCCCATCGGGTCGACTCCCTCGTAGCTCCCCGCCAGCGGGGCCGTCCGCGCGGGGTCGACAGTGCCGTCTTGGGGGGCAAACTTCGCCCGTCCGACCCACTCGTAGCCGCCGCCGTCCTCGGTCCGGGCCTCGAGCCAGACCGCCTCGCGGCCGACGCCGGTCGCGTCGAGGTCGACCCCCTCGTCGACCATCGTCCGGTCGGGAGCCGAGAGCGACGGGCCGGCAACGGGGGCGCGACAGCCCGGGAGGACGGCCGCACCGAGGGCGGCGAGGACCCGACGGCGCGACGGGCGGGCGGTCTCGCCGGCCAGCGCACGGGAGGCGGACCTGTCCGTCATTGCCCGGACCGACCGCCGCCGAGGCCCCGCCGTTCGCGCCCGCGCTCGCCGACGGCGTCCTCGTAGACGACGCCGCGCTCGGCGTCGAGCGTGACGACGGTCCCGTCCGCGACGTCCTCGGGGAGGGTGACGTCGCTGATCGCCGGGATTCCCAGTTCCCGGGCGACGATGACGGCGTAGCCGGTCACGCCCGCGTGCCCGTCGAGGAGGCCGCCCAGTTTCGCGAGGTCGCCGTCGAACTCGCCGTCGAAGTCGGCCGGCACGACGGCGATACCCCCCTCGGGCACGTCCGCGAGGTCGCCGTCGGGGACCCGGTGGACCGGTCCGGTGGCCAGCCCCTCGACGACCGACCGGCCGGAGGCGAGCGTCTCGGCGGCGACGTGAACCTTGAGCATGTTCGCGGTGTTGAGTCCCTCGAGTTCGGGCATCATCCCCGAGAGAACGACCATCGTGTCGCCGCCCTCGGCGACGTTCGCGTCCAGCGCGGCCTGGACCGCGCCCTGGATGATGGCGTCGGCCCCGCCGGTCTCGTAGGGGACCGATTTGGGGATGATCCCCCACGAGAGGGCCAGTCGCCGCCGGACGGGTTCGTTCGGCGTCGCGGCGACGACGGGCATGTCCGGGCGGTACTTGGCGGCCTTGAGGGCGGTGTACCCGGACTCGCTGGCCGCGACGACGGCGGACGCGCCGACGTCCCGGGCGAGGTACCGCGCCGAGCGGGCCAGCGCGTCGGTGCGGGTGTCCTCGGCGGCCGGGACGCGCTGTTCGCGGGACTCGGCGTACTCCGCGCTGTCCTCGATGTCCCGGACGATCCGGTCCATCGTCTCGACGACCCGGACCGGGTGGTCGCCCACCGCCGTCTCGGCCGACAGCATCACCGCGTCGGTCCCGTCGAGGACGGCGTTGGCCACGTCCGAGGCCTCCGCCCGCGTCGGGCGGCGCTCGTGGACCATCGAGTCGAGCATCTCCGTGGCCGTGATCACGGGCACGCCCGCCTCGTTGCAGTTCCGGATGATCCGCTTTTGGATCAGCGGCACGTCCTCCAGGGGACACTCCACGCCGAGGTCGCCGCGGGCGACCATCACGCCGTAGGCCTCGTCGACGATCTCGTCCAGGTTGGCGACGGCCTCGGCCCGCTCGATCTTGGCGATCACCGGGATCTCGGCCCCACGCTCCTCGAGGGCGGTGCTGATCTCGTAGATGTCCTCGCCGCTCCCGACGAAACTGGCCGCGACGAAGTCCGCCTCGGTCTCGGCGGCCACGTCGAGTTGCCGCTCGTCGGAGTCGGTGATCGTCGGGAGACCCAGGTCGACGCCGGGGACGTTCACGCCCTTGCGGCCGGACAGTTCCCCGCCGTTCTCGACGACGGCGTGGACGGACTCCCCCTCGACCCGCTCGACGGTCGTCTCGATGCGGCCGTCGTCGAGCAGGATGCTGTCGCCCGGTTCGACGGCCGCGACGGACGTCGAGAGCCCGACGGCCTCGGGGGTGGCGGTGTCGCCCGGGAAAAAGCGGACCGTCGACCCCTCCCGGAGCGCGATCGGCTCGTCGAGCGGGGCCGTCCGCACCTCCGGCCCCGAGAGGTCGAGCATCACGGCCAGCGGTTCGTCGGTGGCCGCGTCGACCGCCCGGACCCGTTCGATCAGCGTCTCGTGTTTCTCGGGGGTGCCGTGGCTGGTGTTGAGCCGCGCCACCGACATCCCGGCCTCGGCGAGGGCCTCGATCTCCGCCGCCGTCTCCGAGGCCGGGCCGAGGGTACAGACGATCTTTGCGTTGCGCATAACGGGGTCTCTCCGGGCAGACTATTCAGCAGTTGGGTACAGTCGGGGAGGAACGGGGCCCCTACAGGACGATGCTCTTGGTGGTCGTGAACTCCTCGATGCTGTAGCCGATGCCCTCGCGGCCGATTCCCGAGTCCTTGACGCCGCCGAAGGGGATGTCACCGAGGCCGTGGGAGGGCGCGCCGTTGATCCGGACGGCACCGACCTCGATGGCGTCCGCGACCCGCATCGCGCGGTCGTAGTCGGACGTAAAGACCGCGGCGTCGAGCCCGAGGTCGCCGCCGTTGGCGATCTCGACGGCCTCGGGTTCCTCGGCGAAGGAGGTCACGACTGCGACCGGGCCGAACTGCTCCTCGTGGACGATGCGGGCGTCGTGGGGCACGTTCGCCAGAAGCGTCGGCTCGAAGAACTGGCCGTCGCGTTCGCCGCCGCGCACGAGGTCGGCACCTTTCGCCACGGCGTCCTCGACGAGTTCCTCGACCCAGTCGGCCTGGCCCTCGGAGATGAGCGGGCCGAACATCGTCTCCTCCTCGAAGAGGTCGCCGGCGACCCAGTCGTCCATCTCGGCGTCGAGCCGGTCGACCAGTTCGTCGTGGACCGACTCGTGGGCGAGCACCCGCGAGACGGCCGAACAGCGCTGGCCGGCGTACTTGAACGACCCCTTCGCGCAGCTGCTCACGGCCGCCGAGAGGTCGGCGTCCGGGAAGACGATCGCGGGCGCGTTGCCGCCCAGTTCCATGTGGAGGTTGACGATGCCGCTCTCGCGGGCGACGTGCTTGCCGGCCCCCGAGGAGCCGGTCATGGCGATGGCGTTGACCCGGTCGTCCCCCGCCAGCACGTCGCCGATCTCGCTGCCGCGGCCCGCCACGAAATTGAACGCCCCGTCGGGCAGGTCCGCGGCCTCGATGCACTCCGCGAGGATGGCCGCGCTGATCGGGGTCTTCGACGCCGGCTTCAGGACGACGCTGTTGCCCGCCGCCAGCGCCGGCGCGAGCTGGAGCGCCGTCGTCGAGAGCGGGTAGTTGTACGGCGTGATACACAGGACCGTCCCGATGGGCTCGGGCGTGACGATCGCCCGCCAGCCCTCGTGGCCCTCGGTCGTCCCCTCGACGAACTCGCCCTGCTGGTCGCGGGCCTCCTCGACCGCGCGCCGGAACCGCTCGGCCGCCGAGTCCACCTCGCCCCTGGCGCTGGAGATCGGCTTGCCGGCCTCCCGGACGATCACCTCGGCCAGCGTGTCCTTCCGGGCCTCGATCTCGTCGGCGATGGTCTCGAGCCACTCGACCCGCTCGACGATGGTCGTCTCGCGCATCGGCCGCTTGGCCCCGTCGGCCGCCGCCAGCGCCCGCTCGGCCTGCTCCGGGCTCGCCGCCGCGACCCGCGCGAACACACCACCGTCCGCCAGGTCGGTCACCTCCAGGTGGCCGTCGGAGCCTACCCACTCGCCGTCGATGTACAGTTCCGCGTCGTGCTGGAGTCGCGTCGTGGCCATACCACCGCCTATGTTCGCTTCCGATAAGAAGTTTACTCAATTTCGAATAAACTATGCGCCTCCGGGCGGCGAAACCAACCGTGACCGGAACGAGCGCAGTCCCGCCCCGGCGGGGGTGGGGCCAGTGACCCGGACGGACAGGCTGGACGACTACCTCGACGAACGGGACCTGGCGGCGGTCTGGTTCGCGCGGCCGGGTTCGTTCGCGTGGCTGACCGGCGGGGACAACGTCGTCGACCGCGCGGGGACGACGGGCGTGGCGGCCGCGGGCTACGACGGCGAGGGGCTGACGGTCGTGACGAGCAACATCGAGGCCCCCCGGTTGCGGGCCGAGGAACTGCCGGCCGACGCGTCGCTGGTCGCGTTCGACTGGTACGAGCGGTCGCTCGCGGACGCCGTCGCCGCGGTCACGCCGCGCCCGGCCGCCGCGGACTTCGACGTGCCCGGTCTCGCGTCGGTCGACGCGTCGCCGCTCCGGCAGCCCCTGACCGACGGGGACGTTGCGCGCTACCGCGACCTCGCGGCGGACTGTGCGGCGGTCGTGGAGTCGGTCTGCCGCGAGGCCGCGGCGACGGACGCCGAGCGTGCCGTCGCGGCCGACCTCCGGGGGCGGCTGTTCGAGCGCGGCGTCGAGTCGCCGGTCGTGCTCGTCGGCGGCGGGGAGCGCGCGCGGGCATACCGCCACTACACCCCGAAAGACGAGCCGCTCGGCGAGTACGCGCTCGTGTCGGTGACCGCGAGCCGCGGCGGCCTCCACGCCAGCCTCACCCGGACGGTGGCGTTCGACGCCCCGGACTGGCTGGCCGACCGGCACCGCGCGGCCGCCCGCGTCGAGGCGACGGCGCTGGCGGCCACCCGCGACGCGGGCCGCGAGGGCGGGACCGCCGGCGGGAGTGGATCGCCACGCCCGCCGGCGACGCGCCCGTCGCGCTCCCGATGGCCTACGCCTGGAACCCCACCGTGCAGGGAGCGAAAAGCGAGGACACGGTGCTCGTGACCGCCGACGGGACCGAGGTGCTGTCGGCGACGGGCGAGTGGCCGACCGCGGCCGTCGAACCGGTCGGCGGCGGCCCGGAAATCGAACGCCACGGCGTCCTGTGGCGATGACTGGACAGCGGCCCCGAAATCGGGCGCTGTAGCGGTGACGGGGCAGTGACGGGGCGGTGACCGGACGGCTCAGGGCGACTCGTCGTCGGACCGGGGACCGCGAGCCCACAGGCGGAGCCACCCGGCCAGCGGGCGGCGCATCCCGTCGACGCTGACCGTGACGCTGCCGTCGAACCGCCAGGTCGCCCGCGGGGCGTCGGCACCGAACGCCATCGGCACGTCGACGGTCAGTTCCTCGGCGGTCAGGGTCACCGCCTCGTCGCTGTCGACGCCCTCGTCCAACATCTCGTCGATGGCGTCGAGCCACGTCTCCGGGGCGGGGCTGGCGTCGCCGGTCTCGGTATCCATATGCGGGCAGTCACACCCCAGCTACCTTGTTGTTTCGCGTCCCCCCGTCACCCCAGCGCCCGGACCGCCGCGACGGCCACGCCCGGCCAGCGGACGCGCGCGTCGAGGCCGAACAGCCGGCGGGCGACGCGGCTCGGGGGACCGTCGCCGATGCGCGCGACCGTCGCACGGCGCACGCGGAGTTCGACGGCCCCGACCCGGGTCGCCAGCGCGTCGGCCGGGACGAGCCGTTCGAGCGACGCGAGGTCGCCGAGTGCCCGCAACGACGGGGCGGCGACGACCAGCAGGTCCCCCTCGGTCCAGACGCCGAACTCGGTGCCGTCCCGTTCGAGCCTGAGTTCCGCGTCGACGTCCACGGCCGGGTTACTCCCGGTCGGGGGTCCCGTCCAGTTCCCGTTCGTCAGTGCTGACACGGAGCGTGCCGTCGACCCGCCAGTGGGCGTGGTCGGCGTCCTCGCCGACCCTGTTGGGAACCTCGATCTCCATGTCCTCGAACTCGTAGGAGATGGTCGCGCCCCGGCCGGTGAGCCGTTCGTAGAGGCTGATCGCCAGTTCGGGCCAGGTTTCCGTCTCCTCTGTCTCCGCTGCGGCGTCGTCGAGCCGATCGGTGCTCATACCACGGGGTATGGGCCAGAGGGCGTTATACCTGCGGGACCGGGTCCAGACGCCCCATGCGAGAAAGCCGACTGTCCCGCCAGAGGGCGTTATACCTGCGGGACCGGGGCGTGACGGCCCGAGCACGGCGACGCCGCGATCCACGGTGCTCGCGGCGGTCCGAACCGACGCCCGGCGGCGTCACGAGGGGCGCGAAACCGGGCGAGCACTCCCGAAATATTCGGGCCCGGGCAATCATAGTGATTGTTGCGATTGTTTTCGCTACCACGTCACGTGTACGGTTGGTTCGCGGGCTGAAGCCCACGAATTGTGACTTCTCGGCGGTAAAGAGTCCCAACAATCACTATCAGTCCCGGGAGGTGCGGAACTGGGCGACCTCCTCCCGGGTGGCCAGCGCCGCCATCGCGCCGGGGGCGGTCGTGGTGACGGCCGCGACGGCGTTGGCGAACGCCAGAACCTCGTCGAGGGGTTCGCCGTCGGACAGCGCCGCGATCGCACCCGCGGTGAACGCGTCGCCGGCCCCGGTCGTGTCGACGGGATCGACCGCGTACCCCGGGTGGGACGCCTCGCCGCTCCCCCAGGGCGCGGCGTCGGTCGAGCGCGCGTATGCCCCTTCGTCGCCCAGCGTCAGCAGCGTGGTGTGGGGGCCGGTCGCGGCGACTGCCTCGGCGAGCGCCGCGGGGCCGTCGGCGTCGATCCCGGCCGCGCGCAGGTCCGCCGGGGTGGCCTTCACCACGTCGGCCAGTTCGAGCGCCCGGCCGACCAGTGTCTCGAACTCGCCGGGCGTCCAGAGTTCGGGCCGGGCGTTCGGGTCGAACGCGACCGTACAGCCACGCTCGCGGGCGCGCTCGGCGAGATCGAGCGTCGCGCCGCGGGCGGGTTCCTGGGCCAGCATCACGCCGCCGACGTACACCCAGTCGACGGCGTCGAGCGCCTCGTCGGGGACGCCGCCGGGTTCGAGCCGCGTGTCGGCGGTGTCGTCGCGGTAGAACGTGAACGCGCGGTCGGCGTCGGCGTCGTGGCTGACGAACGCCAGCGAGGTCTTCGCGGTCGGGTCGCGCTCGACGAACCGGCGGGGAACGCCGGAGGAGTCGAGCGTCTCGACGAGGTGGTCGCCGAACGGGTCGTCGCCGACCCGGGTCCAGAACCAGGGCGTCCGGTCGAGGCGGGCCAGCGCCACCGCCACGTTCGCCGGTGCGCCGCCCGCCCGCCGCCTGAACTGCTCGACGTCCGACAGCGGGCCCGCCCGGCCGGGCAGGAAGTCGATCAGCGTCTCGCCGGCGACGAGGATGTCCCTGTCGGTCATGTGCCCCCGTCCGGGCGCGCGGCCGATAAAGCCCGCCGGTCCGTCCGGCGCGCACGGGCCCTCGACCCCGATACCGCCCTCTGCGGGGTCGCGGCACGTGCGATTACCGGCAATCCGGCGACGGCCGGCACGGGGGCGAAGGGTTACACATAAATCCCCCGCTTCCCGTACCGTTCCATGGCCGAGGCGGCCGCTGCAACCCGCGGCGGCCGCTGCCGGGCGGTGAGACGGCGCGAACGGCAGTCCCTCCCGCGACCGGCCGACGAGGAGGGCGGCCGGCGGCGGGGGCTGCCGGCGAGTGGACATCCGGGAGCGACACACGATGATAGTACACCGATCGACCGACGAGCGGGACCGCGCCTGGTGGAAGGAGGCCGTCGTCTACCAGATCTACCCCTGGAGCTTCAACGACTCCAGGGGGGACGGCATCGGCGACCTGCCGGGCGTCCGCGAGAAGGTCGACTACCTCCACGACCTGGGGGTGGACGTGGTGTGGCTCACCCCCGTCTACGACTCCCCGAAGGTCGACAACGGCTACGACATCCGCGACTACCGGGCGATCCTGCCGGAGTTCGGCGGTCTCGACGACCTGCACGCGCTCCTGTCGGACCTCCACGACCGGGGGATGAAGCTCATCATGGACCTGGCGGTCAACCACACCTCCGACGAGCACGAGTGGTTCCGCGCTGCCCGGAAGTCCCGGGACAACCCCTACCGGGACTACTACATCTGGCACCCCGGCGAGCCGGGGGAGCCGCCGAACAACTGGGAGTCCCACTTCGGCGGGTCCGCCTGGGAGTACGACCAGCGGACCGGCGAGTACTACCTCCACCTCTACCACCACCGCCAGCCGGACCTCAACTGGGCGAACCCCGACGTGCGGGAGTCGATCTACGAGATCATGCGCTGGTGGCTGGAGGAGGGCATCGACGGCTTCCGGCTGGACGTGATCAACCTCCTGTCGAAACCCCGCGAGTTCCCCGACGGCGACCCCGACAGCGACTGGACCGGCGTCAAGCACTTCGTCGACGGGCCGCGCATCCACGACTACTTCCGGGGGATGCGCACAGAGGTGTTCGACCACTACGACGCGATGACCGTCGGGGAGATGCCGGAACTCACCGTCGAGTCCGCCCGGAAACACGTCGGCGAGGACGGGGCGCTCGACATGGCCTTCCAGTTCGAGCACGTCCAGCTCGACTACGGCGAGGCCGGGCGCTGGGACATCGGCGAGTGGACCGTCCCGGAGTTCAGGGAGGTGTTCACCCGCTGGCAGGAGGGGCTGGCCGGCGATGGGTGGAACACCCTCTTTCTGAACAACCACGACCAGCCCCGGAGCGTCTCGCGGTTCGGCGACGACGACCGGTACCGCGCCGAGTCGGCGAAGCTGCTCGCCACGCTGCTTTTCACCCTCCGCGGGACCCCCTTCATCTACCAGGGCGAGGAGATCGGGATGACCAACGCCCCGTTCGACCGCATCGAGGACATCCGCGATGTGGACACCCGCCAGCACGTCGACCTGCTGATGGCCGAGCGCGGCATCGACGACTACGCCGAACTCAGCGACCTCGTCAGCTACCGCTCCCGGGACAACGCCCGCACGCCGATGCAGTGGTCCGACGACCGCGCCGCCGGCTTCACCGACGGCGACCCGTGGATCACCGTCAACCCCAACTACACCGAGATCAACGTCGAACGCGAGCGCGCGGACCCGGACTCGGTGTGGCACTACTACCGCGAGCTGATCACCCTCCGGGACCGCGAACCCGTCCTGATCTACGGCGACTACGAACTTGTCTCGCCCGACCACGACACCGTCTTCGCCTACCGCCGGACGTTAGACGACCGGCGCGCCCTCGTGGCGCTGAACGTCGCCCCGGAAACGGCGACGTTCCGCCCGCCCGGGGACGCCCCGACCGACGACGCCGACCTGCTGATCGGCAACTACCCCGCGGACGGGTCCGAGGACGGCGCTCCCGTCGACGACGGCCCCGGGAACGACCCCGGCGTGCTCTCCCTGCGGCCCTACGAGGCGCGTGTCTACGGGCTGTAGGCTACCGCGAGATGTCGTCGGTCCCGCCGGCGACGACCGACTCGACGTCCTCGCGGGAGACGACGGCCATGTCGCCCGGGACGGTCCGTTTCAGCGCCGCGGCGGCCGCGCCGTACTCCAGCGCGTCGGCGACGCTGCCCCCGCGGAGACGGCGGGCGAGAAAGGCCCCGACGAAGGCGTCGCCGGTCCCGACCGGGTAGGGGCTGTCGGCCGGGAACACGGGCTGTTCGACCGTCTCGCCGTCGTGGTGGGCGGCCGCGCCCTCCGCGCCGCGGGTGACCACGACCGTCTCGAAGCCGTGGTCGGCGGCCAGCGACCGCGCGACCGCGGCCGGATCGCCCGCCCGGTCGAGGACGGTCTCGGCGTCGCGGTCCGCCACGACCAGCAGGTCGACCAGCGGGAACAGTTCCCGGAGCGTCTCGCGGGCCGCGGCCGGGGACCAGAGCTTCGACCGGTAGTTCAAATCGAGGCTGGTCGTCGTCCCGGCCTCGCGGGCCAGCGCCAGGAGGTCGGCGGTGGTCTCCGCGAGCGTCGCCGAGAGCGCCGGCGTGATGCCGGTCGTGTGGAAGGCGTCGGCCGCCTCGATCCGACCGGTGGGGAGTTCGTCGGCCGTCGCCGTGGTGACAGCCGCGTCCGCGCGGTCGTAGACCACGTTCGCCCCGCGGGGGCGGCGTCCCGTCTCCAGGTAGTAGGTGCCCTGGCGGCCCTCGTCGCTCCAGACGACCACCGGATCGACGCCGTACCGGCGAAGAGCACCGGCGACCCGCCTGCCCGGCGGCGAATCCGGGAGCTTCGAGAGCCACGCCGCGTCGAGGCCGAGCCGGCTGGCCGCGACCGCGACGTTGCTCTCGGCCCCCGCCGCGTGGACGTCGAACTGCTCGGCCATCTCGATGGGCTGGTCGTCCGGCGGCGAGAGCCGCAACATCGTCTCGCCGAACGTCGCAAGGTCCGTCATGGTAGGCCGTCGGCCGCGAGCGAGCATAAAGGAGGGCGATCCGCGCGGACCGAGGTCCGGCGGTGGAGTGGAGGGCCGTTCGCGCCGTCTAGCGCCACCACGTCGTGGCGACTTCGTAGCCTGCGACCGGCGGTATCAGCGCGCGTCGGCGACCGGGACGGCCGCGTCGGACTGGAGCCAGGCCCGGTGGTTCTCGCGGTCGTAGACCAGCAACCGTTCGCCCTCGATCTCGATGCCGGCGTACCGGCTCTCGGGTCGGTCGTCGGTCGCGGCCGCCTCGGTGCTGTCCGTTGTGTACATTGTCATCGGAAGCGCGGGGATGGGTACCCGACAGTAGTAAGTTACCGCCCGATACTGATAAGTGTTAGCACACCACAACGTAAGCGGATTACCGGGCGGTTAGCCCGCCGGCATCCCGGCCGGCGAGCGGCCGTGTCGGCGTGCCGGCCGCGACCGCAACAGTCAACCGCGCGGCCGCCGCCATACCGGTATGGTTCACGTGCTGATCATCGGCGCGTACGGGAGCGCGGGGGTAGCCGTCGCCGACGACCTCGTCGACGCCCCGGAGGTCGACCGCCTGACGCTCGTCGACGACGGCGAGCCGGGCGGCGGCCTCTGTATCCTGCGGGGGTGTATGCCCTCGAAGGAGATCCTCTCGGCGGGGGCCCACCGCTTCCAGGCCCGCCACGACGGCCGGATCGAAGGGGTCCCGTCGGTCGACCTCGACGCGGTCGTCGAGACGAAAGACGAGCACGTCCACGGGTTCGCCGAACACCGCCGCGCCGCCGTCGGGCGGATGGCCGACCGCGAGCACGTCGATTTCCACCACGACACCGCCCGGTTCGCGGACGACCGCACCGTGGTCGTCGGCGACCGGGAGTTCGAGCCGGACTACGTGGTCGTCGCCACCGGGTCGACGGTCAGCGTCCCCGACCTGCCGGGGATCGACGACGTCGACTACGCGACGAGCGCGGACGTACTGGACGCCACGGCGTTCCCGGACTCGGGGATCGTGATGGGTTTCGGCTACGTCGGCCTGGAACTGGTCCCGTACCTCGCGGAGGCCGGGGGGATGGACCTGACCGTGATCGAACACGACGCCCGGCCGCTGGACGAGGCCGACCCCCCGTTCGGGGACGCGCTCTTAGAGCTGTACCGGGAGGAGTTCGGGATCGAGGTTTTGACCGAAACCCGCGAGCGGTCGGTCGAACCGACCGCCGACGGGGGCGTCCGCCTGCACACCGACCGCGAGGACGACCGCGCGACCGTCGAAGCCGACGACCTGTTTTTGTTCACGGGCCGCCGCCCGAACCTCGACGGACTCGGGCTCGACCGGACGGCGCTGGAGCCGGGACCGGGGTGGGTCCGGGACACGATGCGCGCCCGCGACGACGACCGGGTCTACGTCGTCGGGGACGTCAACGGAAAGGAGCCGATCCTCCACGTCGCCAAGGAACAGGGGTTCACCGCGGCGGCGAACATCCGCCGCCAGGTCCGCGGCGAACCGCTCCGCGAGTACGAGAACGTCCACCACCACGTCGTCTTCTCGGGTCTGGGCGTCTACCCGTTCGCCCGCGTCGGCCACTCCGAGGCGTCCGCGCGGGCCGCGGGCCGCGACGTCGTCGCGGTCGTCCGCGAGGCCAGCGACGACGGCGTCTTCAAGACGAAGGCGGTCCCCGAGGGGCTGGCGAAACTCGTCGTCGACGCCGGCGACGGCACCGTTCTGGGCTACCAGGGACTCCACTACCACGCCGACGTGATGGCCAAGACGATGCAGGTCGTCGTCGAGAACGGCATGGACGTCCGCGCGGTCCCCGACCGGGCCTACCACCCGACGACGCCCGAGATCATCGACGGCCTCCTCCGCGAGGCCGCAGACGAGGTCGGGACGGAGTAGCTACCGGCCCGTCTCCGCGTCGGAGGTCGGGACGAGGTAGTCCCGGCCCCACTCGCGCATCGCCGCGATGACCGGCTGGAGGTCCTCGCCGCGCTCGGTCAGGGAGTACTCGACCCGGAACGGCTTCTCGCTTATGACCTCCCGGGTGACCATGCCGCTCTCCTCCAGGTCGTCGAGGCTGTCCGAGAGCACCTTGCTGGAGATGCCGTCGACGGCGTCTTTCAGCGCGTTGAACCCCAGCGGCCCGTGCTGGAGCAACCGGTCGACGATGACCGGGTGCCACTTCTTGCCGACCAGCGTCGCCGTCGCGGTCACCGCACACCACTCCTCGCCCGCACACCAGATTTCGAGCGGGTCGTCGGCCGCCATGTGTCGGCCTTCGGCGGTCGGGGATAAATAGTTACCCGCGGGCAGTCAGTTACGGATTGTAACTTCCCGCGGGATTCCCCGGCACACGACGGCGAGAGGTTCTTTGGCGCGGCCGCCGTCTGTCGGTCCATGACCGACCGCGGGACCTACCGGTGCGAGGTCTGCGGCGAGGAGTTCGACACCGAACGCGAACTCGACAGGCACGTCCACGACGTGGGCATCGTCGACTGAGCGGTCGGCGTCGGCGCGTCGTTCGACGACCGAGGCGGGCGCGGTCAGTCGTCGACGTCGACATCGCCGTCGCCGTCGCCGTCGGCGTCTGCCTCCCCGACGGGCCGCCAGCCGAGGTCCGTCTCGGAGAGGTCCGGCCCGAACGCCCGGCTGGTGCGGTTGCACACCCGGTCCCAGACCACCAGCACCGACGGGAGAACGAAAAGCGAGACGAGGTAGGCGTAGACGACCGACAGGGCGGTCAGCAGGCCGAACACGCCGACGGCGGGGTTCAGCGCGAGCACCAGCACGCCGACGCCGGAGACCGTGGTGAGCATGCTGCCGGTCAGCGCCCCGCCCGTGCCGACGATGGTACGCCGGAGCGCCGGTTCGAGGTCGCGGCACTCGAATTCGTCGGCGAAACGGTGGACGATGTGGACCGAGTAGTCGATACCCAGACCGATAGTGATCGCCAGAATCGTCCCGTTCACGGCGTTGAATTTGACCCCGGCGTACCGCATCGACGCGACCACGAACACGACGCCGACACCGATGGGGATCACGTTGGCGATGCCCAGCGACGGGCGGCCCTCCAGCACCCAGTAGATCACCACCAGGAAGGCCGAGGCGCCGGCGAGCGTGATCAGGAGGCTCTCGACCACCGTCTCGAGGATCAGGTCGCCGGCCTCCTCGAAGATGACGGCGAAGCCGGTCGGCGATGCCTCCTGGCGGTACCGGTCGGCGACCGCGTACGCGTCGGCCGTGACGGCGTCGTTGGCCGCGCCGTCGTCGACCTTGTAGACGACCTGCGCGCTCCGGCGGTCGTCCCCGAGGAACTGGTCGACCTGGTCGCTCGCCGGCGAGTCCTCCAGGGCCGCGTAGATGCGGGGGAGGTTCTGGTCGGGGATGCCGTTGTCGTTCTGGTCGTTGCGTTCGACGAGTCGCCGGAACTCGGGGTCCTGCTCGGCGCGCTGCCGGATGACGGTGACGATGCTGTTGACCTCCGCCTCTCGGTCGCCGCGGAACGTCTCCGGCGGATTCCGGGTGGCCCGGTGGAGCGATTCGAGGGCGTCGTCGCGTTTCATCGGCCCCTCGACGTAGAACAGGACGTCGCCGTCGAGGTCGAACCGCCGCTCGCGGAAGTTCTTGTTCTTGACGTACTGGTACTCCGGGGGCGGCGCGATCGGTTCCGGCAGCGCCTGCAGGTGGTCCGGCGGCTCCTCGGCCGGGAGGAAGTCGTCGGAGTCGAAGCCGGTCTGGACGCCCGTGGCGTACGACCCCGCGACGGCCGTCCCCACCAGCACCACGAGCAAAAAGAGCACTGGCGCGCGCTCGGCGACGACGACGCCGCCCGAGAGCACCCGCCCGAGCGCCGACTCCTCGGACCCCAGGGGCGTGTCGCTGATCGTCGGGATCGGGTACCGCTCGCGGAGGCGGTCGAAGTACACCTTCGCCGCGGGCAGGAAGATCCCGAAGATCAGGAACGTGAACACGATGCCGACGGCGGCCGCGACCCCGAAGTCCCGGGTCGGCGGGAACGCGCTCACCAGGTTCGAGAGGAAGCCGATGACGGTCGTCCCGGTCACGATGAAGAAGGCCACGAGCAACTGGTCGGTCGTCAGCCGCATCGACTCCTCGATGTCTTTCCCCCGGATGCGCTCCTCGCGGTAGCGGTTCACCGCGTGGATACCGAAGTCGATGCCGACCGCGATCAGAAGCGGCGGGACCGCCACCAGCAGGGGGTTGAACTTGATGCCGGCCAGCCCCAGGAAGCCGAACGTCCAGACCAGCGCGACGACGATCGACACCACCCCGAGCACGAGGTCGGCGAAGTCGCGGTAGGCGACCACGAGAAACAGGACGATAAACAGGAACGCGGCCGGCAGGACGAGCGTCAGCGAGTCCGTGATGGTGTCCGGCGAACTCCCGAGCACGCGGATGTCGCCCCCGACCGAGCCGACGATCCGCCGGACGCGGTCCTCGCGGTCCTGGACGTCGTCGGTGCCGTGCGTGATTGTCGCTTCCGCGGCCGACGCCGACGCGGACCGTCGGTTGAAGTCGGTGCTGAGCTGGTCGGTGAAACCGGGGTTTTGCTGGGCGGCCGTCCGGATCGCGGCGTCGATTTCGGCCGGCGACGCCCGCTCGATGGCGTCGATCTGTGCGTCGAGCGTCGTCGCGTTCGGGTCGAGCGTCCGTGCCACCGTCGCCGCCGGACTCGACGTGTCCGTGACCCGCATCTCGCTCTGGTCGGCCACGCGCTGCTGGGCGCGCAACAGCCGCTCCATCGCCGGCTTCGAGAGGACGTTCCCGCCCTCCTGTAACAGGGTCGTGCTCGTCGAGGGGCCGCTCCCGAACGAGGGGCCGAAGTCGCGCTGGATGTCCTCCAGGGCATTGTAGGAGGGCAGGTCCTCGATGAACTGCTCCTGGCCGGTCTCGGTCTCGATGGCCCCGAGCCCCGTCCCGAACGCGGCCGTGACGACCAGAAAGAGGACGATGATCCTGCCGGGGCTGTTGGCGATGCGGTCGTCGACCCAGTCGATGGCCGCCTGGTAGTCGACGCTCACGACGCGACCACCACCGGACGCCGGTCGCTCCGGACGACTGGACCGTCGCTGTCGACGGGCGACACCCCCGGCCGCCGGACCGCCGAAACCCCGCGGTCGACGCCGGCCGCGACCACCACCGAGTACACCGGAACCTGGCCCCTGGACATTGTTCGGAGGGCGCGACGGCGCGGCCGGACGGCTGACCGTGCCGTGCTGCCTACGCCGTAGTTGGCTGCCAGCGTGGTATATCTACTTCAAACGCTCGTAAACTAGCCAGCCGTTGTTCGCTGCGACGCGCGGATCAGCGCCCGGGCCGACGGCCGATCTCCCGGAAGGCCAGCTCGATGTCCTCGAACTCCTCGAGGGCCGCGTCCATCTCGGCCTTGAGCGTCTGGGTCCGCTCGCGCAGTCGGGCGACCTCCTCGCTCGACTCCAGTTCCTGTGACGTCTTTTCGGACTCCAGCAGGGCCAGTTTCGACACGAGTTCGAGATACTCCGAGAGCCGGGCGTCGTAGGTCCGGGCGGCGAGTTGCTGCTCGACGGCCGTCGTCAGGTCGTCGCCCTCGACCGGTTTGCAGAGGTAGTCGTCGAACGGCATGTCGATGATGTCGAAGTCGGGATCGACGGCGGTGATCATGATGACCCGGCAGTCGAGTTCGCGGGCTCTGATCTCCTCGAGGATCTCGTCGCCGGAGATGTCCGGCATCCGGCGGTCGAGCAGGACGACGTCGACTGTCCCGTCGAGTGCCTCGATGGCCGCCTCGCCGCCGTAGGCCGTCCGGGTGTCGTAAGCCTGCTCGAGTGTGAGGGCGTACACGTCGGCCACTTCCTCCTCGTCGTCGACCACGAGGACGGTCGCCCGCTCCGGTTCCTCGGCCATACCACGTAGTGGCGGTCAGGGTGTCATATAAGTTTGCACCCCGCGACTCGACCCGTCGCGTTCGGCCGTGAACCGCCGTCGCGTTCGGCCGCGAAGCGGAGTCAGGGTGGAACGGAAGCTTAAAGGCTGTGTCAGGGCGATTCCCGGACAGGAATGCTCGCGTTACCGCTGCAGGTGATCGACAACTTCCTGATCCAGTACAACATCGGGCAGGTGCTCCTGCTGGCGTTCGTCCTCGGAGCCCTGGCGACGCTCCCGCTGCGATCCAGGAAGGTTCTGTCGCTCCACGTCATTGTCTTCGGGCTGCTGTTCCTGGTGACGCCACAGAGCCTCCTCGAGGACCTCTACTTCAAGTTCATCGGCATCGCGCTTTTGGTGTTGGGGCCGATGCTGTTCATCACGGCCCGCCGCTAGTCGAGTTTTCCGAGCGCGGTGAAGAAATCGAGCGGCGGTCCCGCGATCCGGACGGGGTGGCCCGCGCGGCGCAACTGGACCCGCGCGGGCGGGTCGATCTCCCGGGAGATGCGGCCGTCGCTGACGACGACGACGGCACCCTCGGCGTCGGCCACGCCGACCTCGATCTCGCTGTCGAGTTCGACCACCAGCGGCGGCATCGACTCGGCGGCGCACATCTCGGTGACGACGAGTCCGTCGACCCGCGGGTGGACGAGCGGCCCGCCCTCGCTCAGATTGTAGGCGGTGCTCCCGGTCGGCGTCGCCACCAGGACGCCGTCGGCGTGGCCGCTGGCGTACAGCGACCCGTCGACCCTGACCTCGACGCCGACGCCGTTGCCGTGGCCGCGCTGTGGACCCAGCACCGTCACCTCGTTGATCGCCGGGGAGAGCTCCCACCCGTCGCCGCTGGCGCACAACCGCGGCATCTCGACGGTCCGGGCCCGCCCGGTCTCGCGGATGTGCTCGACCTCCCTGGCGACGACCGCCGGGGCGTCCGCCGGCGACACCGCGTTCAGAAACCCCACCTCGCCGAGGTTGACGCCCATGATCGGCGTCGTCCCGGCACCGCGGGCCGCAAACAGGAAGGTCCCGTCGCCGCCGATGCTGACGACCAGGTCGCGGTCGTCCATCTCCTCGACCGGGCCCGACCGGACCGACGGCGTCGCTCCCGACCCGAGCGTCGCGGCCGTCGCCGCGTCGACCACGACGGTCGCGTCCAGGTCGGTCAGCGTCTCGGCGATCTCCGCCGCCAGCTCGGCCGCCCTGGGGTTGTCCTGCTGGCCGACCACGCCGACTTCCATGTGTCGGGGTTCGCCCGTCCGGGTTATAAAGTCCCCGCGGGGCCGGTGCCGACGGCCGCCCGGCCCCCGCACACGCCGGGCTGAACCCGGCCGGCCGGTCCCGCCAGAGGACCGTCCCGGCAATACTGTTAATTTGGTGCGCTCCAAGGATCGGATACGGCCAGCCCTGGCCGGGGACGGACAGATGAGCGACGACGAGGAAGACTGGTTCGAAAGCGCCCTCTCGGACCTGGAGGACGAGGAACGCGACGCGGGGGACGGCTCCGGGAGCGACGACAGATCGGGATCCCGCGAGGGCGACGCGGACCGCAGGGACGACGCCGACCGCGACGGGGAGTCGCCGTTCGACGCCTCCTTCGAGGAGGAGTTCGCCGACGCGGACGCGCCGGAGTCGGGACCGTTCGAGGGCGACGCCGCCGGGGATCCCTTCGGCGACGCGGCCGACGGCCCCTTCGGCGGCGACGACGGCGGAGGCGGCGGGGGCGGAGGACTGTTCGACGAGGACTTCGCGTCGGCCATGGGGTCGGCGGGCGGCGGCGACGCCGGCTTCGACGACGAGGACTTCGAGTCGGAGATTCCCCGGATCGACCTCGGGATCGAAGGGCTCGACCGCATGATCCAGGGCGGCGTCCCCGAGCGCTCGCTGATCGTCACCGTCGGCGGCCCCGGGACCGGGAAGACGACGTTCGGCCTCCAGTTTCTCCACAACGGCCTCGAACAGGACGAGGACGCCGTCTTCATCACGCTCGAACAGAGCCGCACCGCCATCATGGACACCGCCAACGAGCGGGGCTGGGCGTTCGACGACTACGCCGACGCCGACCGCCTCGCGGTGATCGACCTCGACCCCGTCGAGATGGCCAACAGCATCGACAACATCCGGGGCGAACTGCCGCCCCTCATCGAGGAGTTCGAGGCCGATCGGCTCGTGCTGGACTCCGTGTCGTTGCTGGAGATGATGTACGACGACCAGGCCGGCCGCCGCACCGAGGTGTTCGATTTTACCCGCAGTCTCAAGGACGCCGGGGTCACGACGATGCTCACCAGCGAGGCCAACGAGTCCAACCCCTACGCCTCCCGCCACGGCATCATCGAGTACCTCACCGACGCCGTGATCGTCCTCCAGTACGTCCGGGACGGCACCCGGGAGACCCGCCTCGCGGTCGAAATCCAGAAGATCCGCAACGCCAACCACTCCCGGGAGACGAAACCCTACGAGATTACCGGCCAGGGCATCTCCGTCTACGAACAGGCGAGCATCTTCTGACCGCGGCTCGACCACGTTTTACGGCGTCGGGTGCGCTCGCTCCGCTCGCGTACCTCGCCTCGTAACAACGTGGGGAAAAACGTCCCGGACAACGTGGGGAAAAACGTCCCGGACGCTCGCGGAGACACGGCGGCCACGCTCCGTTACCGCGCGACCGTCACCGACACCGGGGAATGGCGGACCACCGCTTCCGCGACGCTGCCCAGCAGGATGCGCGTGACGCCCTCGCGGCCGTGGCTCCCCATCACGATGTGGTCGATGTCGTGCTCGTCGGCGTACGCGACGATGGCGCGGCTCGGCTTCCCGACCTCCGTCGCCGTCTCGGTCTCGATCCCGCGGTCCGCGGTCCGCTCGCGGACCTCCTCGAACAGCCGTCGGGCGTTTTGCTTTTCGTTCTCGTACCACTCCTCGGAGTAGCTCGGGATGCTCGCCTGGGCGCTGTAGCCCGCATCCGTCGGGTTGATGACATGGAAGAGGACCAGTTCGGCCGCGGGAAACTCCTCGACGGCGAAGTCGACGGCCCGCATCGCCTGCTCCGACCGGTCGACCGGAACCAGGATGCGTTTGCTCATGCGTGATATTGACAGCCACGGGTTTTGAAGCTACCGCGGCGGACCACCCGGGAGCTACTCCCGGCCGTGTTTCGTCAGGCACGTCGGGAGGCCGATCAGTTCGACCGGCTCGGAGTTGTCCGGCGAGTAGACGACCATCTGGCCTTTCTCCATGTAGGGGACCTTCGCCTCCAGGCTCGACGGGATGTTCACGGACGCGATGGCGTCCTCGTCGCCCAGGTTCAACACGACAGTCGTGTTTATCTGCTTGAAGACGGGGTCGGCGATGTCCTGCGGGTCCTGGGTGATCAGAAAGAGGCCGAGCCGTTCCTTCCGGCCCTGTTTTGCGGCCTCAGTGAACTTCCCGATGACCCGCCGGGCCTGGGCGCTCTCGGCGTCGGTCAGGAAGTTGTGGGCCTCGTCCATCCCGACGACCAGCGGCGTCTCCTTGATCCGGTCGTACGCCGGATCGTTCGAGAGTTTCTCGTCGACCAGCAGGCTGGCGACCGCGAGCACCACCACCTCCGTCGCGCGGCTGTCGGTGATGTGGTATGTCGGCACGACCGACAGCCCCCCGGGGCGGACGAACTCGTGGACCTGCTCGGTGATCGGGCGGGCGTCCCGGTCGAACACCCGCCGGAACGCCGCCACCGAGACGCGGCGCTTGACCGCGTCGAAGGTCGCCTCGTGGACGCGGCCGGTCTCGTCGAGTTCCTCCCTGATCGCCGGGTCGTCGAGGGAGGACAAGAACTCCGCGTAGGTGCCCCCGTCGCCGTGCTCGCGGAAGAACCGGTCCAGCAGGTACGAGAGGGCGTTGTACTGGTTGTCGTTGAGTCGGCCGCCCGCGACCAGCCACTTGTTCGACCGGACCATCGAGAACGGGATCGTAAAGGAGACCTGCTCCGCGCGGTGGTGGTCGGCCGCGTAGGTCGCCCCCTCGACGGCCGGGACGAACGCGACGGTGTCCCCGTGGCCGCCGTGGGCGATCCCCTCGCGCTCGAACCGCCGGCGGTCGTCGTCGGTCACCGCGGGGTTGTCGTCGTGCATCTGGGCGTACTCGTCCTGGGGGTCGAACTGGACGACCGCGGGACTGACCCGGCGGTCGCTGCCCGCCTCGACGGGGTAGGCCCGGTCGGCGTCGAGGTACTGCCGGAGGACGTTCTTCGCGGCGTGGGTCTTCCCGGAGCCGGTCCCCCCGGCGACCAGCGTGTGCCGGAACACCAGCGGGTCGCCGGTCGCGTAGTCGTCTTTCAGCCGGTAGTCGATGGTCGGCGGCTCCGCGGCGGTCCGGACCTTCTCGCCCCCGACCGCCAGGTGGCCCAGGAACACGCCCGCGTCCGGGATCTTCAGGCCGGTCTTGATCTCGTCGGTGTCGGTAGCCGGCCGGACGACCGTCTCGGGTTTCGGAACGCGGTCGGTCATCCGCCGTTTCGTCTCGCCGCCCTCCGTGAACAGGACCGCCACCGGATCGAGCGTCGCCAGCAGCTTGAAATCCTGTTCGTCGATCTCGCGGGACCGCATCGCCCGCCGGGCGTGGATCTCGGTGGCGTCGTCCGAGCGGAACTCCTGGGCGTATTCGAGGGCCGTGATCCGACAGAACAGCCGCTCGCCGTCGGGGTACGGGACGAGCAGGTACTTCCCGATCCGGATGTCCGACCGGTTGCCGACTGTCACGTACGCCTGCAACAGGGTGTCCCGCTCGTCCTCGCTGAGCGCCAGCCCCTCCGACGCCGAGAGCACGCCGATCCCGCGGTCCTCGCCGACCGGCCGCACGTCGACGGTCTCGAACGACTCATCGCCTCGGTCCCCGGCCGCTTGGCCGCCGTCCTCCGCCGCGTCGCTCCCCGCGGCCTCCTCGTCGCCGTCGTCGCCCTCGAAGTCGGTGAAGTCGCCGAGATCGGACATAGCCCACCCATCGAACCCGTCCCCCAAACGCGTTTCCCCCGCCGACGGTTATTTTCCGGCACGCTCGTCATCATTTCAGCCCGTCCGGTAGATTATAATGCCCCGCGAAGTAACAGGTTCCCCGAGGGGGTCACACTTGCGCATCGCGCTGCTCGGCTCGCCGGGGGATGCACAGGTACAGTCAGTCGGCCGTGAACTCGACGACCGGGGGGCGGACTGGACGGTCTGGGACGCCGACGCCTGGCCGGGGGAGACGCCGCTGTGGATGGAACAGGCCGGGACGGAGACGCGGATTCGCGTCGGCGAGGACGTCGTCGATCCGGACGAACTCGACGCGGTCTACCTCCGGCGCATGGGGTTCGACCCCCGCGTGGTCGACCGGGAGGACGACGAGTTCGACGAGCGACCCATCGCCGTGCTCAATCAGTACCGCGAGTACCGGGGCCTGTTGCGGTCGGTGCTCATGTACCTCGAGGAGGCCGGCGTCCGGGTGGTCAACCCCCCGGACTCGTCCGGCATCCACGCCAACAAGCCGTACCAGCTGTCGCAGCTGGCCGAGGCCGGCGTTCCCGTCCCCGAGACGCTCGCCGCCAACGATCCAGAGCGGGTCCGGGCGTTCGTCGACCGGATCGACGACGCCATCTACAAGCCCGTCGGCGGCGGCGGCCAGGCCCGCCCGGTCGGCCAGGAGGACCTCACCGACGACCGGCTCGGCCGCCTTGCGAACGCGCCCGTCCAGTTCCAGGAACGGGTCGACGGGGACGACGTCCGGGTGTTCGTCATCGGCGGCGAGGCCGTCGCCGCGGCCCGCATCCTGTCGGACGACCTCGACTACCGTGGCTCCGAAGAAGGACTCGAACGGTACGAGATCGGCCCCGACATCGCGGAGACGGCGGTCCGTGCGGCCGGCTGTTTCGACCTCGCGTTCACCGCTGTCGACTTCCTCGTCGACGGCGACGACTTCGCGGTGCTCGAAGCGAACCCGTCGCCGATGTTCGCCGGCTTCGACGCACACGCCGGGACCGACGTTGCCGGCCACCTTGTAATTCTTTTACTCAACAGTCTCTGCTATCTGCGGATACAGACCCTTTCCGCCTGGATTCTCAATTCGAGTTTTCACGTACTTACAGCCACCAGTATTACCAGTCGCCGGGACTCTCTTCGCCGATTGCGAACGTCGTGATCGGCGGCTCGGGCGGACCCCCACACCCGGTCTCGTAGCACGCCTGCGTGATCGCGTCCTGTGCGTTCTTCCGTTCGTCGAGGTCGGCGACGAAGTGGACCTCGCTCGATTCGTCCCCACCCTGTGAATCTCGTGTCATGGTGCAGTTCAACTTAGATGGTAATTATAAATAAAACTATTGCTCTTGTAAACATAACGTACACAGCGAAAAATGTAACCGGTTAGCGGGGCGATGCTGGCGGCGTCGCCGCCAGCCGGGAACCGGACCAGCGTGCGGTCACCAGCCGTCGTAGTCGGATTCCTCGAAGTGGTTGGCCGTCGTACACTCCACGCCGGGCACGCAGGGGTGGGACCCGGCCTTCCGCTCTTCGAGGTCCGCGACGAAGTGGATCCCACCCGATTCACCGTCCCTGGAGGGCTGTTCGTGACTCATGGCTCCGGTGGCGACAACGTAGCGGGAGAATAAATGTTCTTTCTAGTAAATTTTATACTGGATATTCTGATTATATACCGGCACAGTCGGTTCTTCCCGAGATGTTCCCTGGTCCGACAGAAGTGATCTCGCCGTCGGGAACTACCCCGACGACGCACAGCAGCGAGACCGGTCAAGAGGAATGACGACCGGACGTCCGGCGCGAGCAATCCTCAGTAACCGCCGCCGCCGCCGCCACCGCTACAGCCGGTCTCGTAACAGGCCTGCGTGGTGGGACCGTTGTGGAAGGTATTCTTTCGTTCGTCGAGGTCGGCGACGAAGTGGACCTCGCTCGATTCGCCCTCACCCTGTGAATCTCGTGACATGGTGCAGTTCAACTTAAACAATAATCATAAATAAAACTTTCGCTTTTATAAACACAACGTACGCAGCGAAAAACGTAAAAAAGCGTGGTTGGTGCGATCCGTGCCTCATAGTGATTGTTGCGATTATTTTTGCGACCACATCACGTGAACGGTTGGTTCGCGGGCTGAAGCCCACGAATTGTGACTTCTCGGCGGTAAAGAGTCGCAACAATCACTATCAGTTCGGTTGGAGCGGACCGGGGAGCGGACCGGGGAGCGGCGGTAGCGGTGGCAGGGGCGGACAGACCGGATCGCCCGGACAAACACAGTCGTTTGTACGCCGTTCGAGTTCTTCCGCGCGGGTTTCGTCAGTGGAGCGCATGTGTCGCTATTTTACCTGACTTCTAATAAAATTATCTTAAATTAAATTAGATTTTATTTATATTTTATGCTCCGAGATCAGAGCAACGGACAGGGAAAGGTCCGACAGTAGCAAACCGATGGCATCAGTTCGCAGGGCGGAATGAGCGACATCGCGTTCGCACGCCGTTCGAGCGTCGTTGCCGGTCGATTGCAGTGGGGTTCGAATGCTGAAATGCCACGCTCAAATAACGCTTTCTGAAGCAAAATTTATTCGTTTTTAGGAAGGGCAGAAACCGCGGGCAGCGACGTCCTCCCGTCCCCGGACGGGGACGTCCGCTTTCGGGCGTCAGATCAGCGTCCGGTCTTTCGTCTCGCGGCCGACGGCGAGCAGGACGAGGCCGGCGACGACGAGGACGACGGTGACGGGAGCGAGTGCCGCCAGGTAGCCGAACTGGACGAGCGTCCCAAACAGGACGGGACCGGCGGTGGCGGCGACCTTGCCGACGGTGCCCGCGAACCCGAGGCCGGAACTGCGGACCTCCGTCGGGAATATCTCCGCGGTGTAGGCGTACAGCACGGCCCACGCGCCGAAGAGGGCAAAGCCCATTGCGAACAGGCCGACGGTAAAGAGGGTCTGGTCGCCCGTGCCGGTGGTCCCGTCGGGGATGGCGGAGGCGAAGAGGTAGGTCGCGGCCCCGCCGAGGAGCATGTACGAGCCGACGGTCCACTTCCGGCCGATCACCTCGATGAGATAGGCGGCGCTGACCTGGCCGAGCAACTGGAACACCGCGACGACGAACAGGTATCGGTAGAGGCTGTCGACGTACCCGGCCGCCTGGACAGTACTCGGCAGCCAGGTGAAGATGCCGTAGTACGCGAGGTTGACGCCGAACCACAGGCCGGCCATCAAAAGCGTCGTCCCGCGGAGGTCGACGTCGAACAGCCGCCGGAGCCCGGCCTCGTCCGACCGGCCGACCGACAGCGATCCGCCGACCGACGGGGCGGCGGCGTCGTTTTCCCGCGCCACCGACGCCAGCCGTTCGGTGGCCGCCTCCGTCCGGCCCTTGCTGGCCAGGAAGTACGGCGACGCCGGGAGGTACCAGTAGATGGCCAGCGCCAGCAGGATCGGGATCCCCCCGGCAGCGAAGTACAGCCGCCAGGCGGCGACGTTCCAGACGGTCCCGTCGGTCGCCAGCCGACGGAGGACGAGCCAGGCGGCCGCGACCGTCACGAGACTCCCCACCGAGAAGAACGCCTCCAGGTAGGTCACGTAGCGCCCGCGGTTCTCGGTCGGGAAGTACTCGGCCAGGTAGGTCGCGCCGGCGACCAGCGCCCCGCCGAGACCGACGCCGGTCAGAAAGCGCAGGACGACCGCCGAGTAGAGGCCGACCGCCAGCGCGGTCAGCGCCGTGAACAGGGGAAAGACGGTGACGGTCACCACCAGCGTCCGCTTCCGGCCGGCGCGGTCGGCGTACCAGCCGCCGGCGGTGTTGCCGACCATCATCCCGGCGAGGCTGGCGCTCCCGAGGACGCCGGCCGCGAACCCCGAGAGGTTCCAGCGCGCGATCAGCGTCGGGAGCACGAACGAGATGCCGAGCACCGACACCGCCATCGCCGCCCAGAGCACGCCGGTGATCAGGAACAACCGACGGTGGAACCGCCCGAGCGGTATCTCGTCGATCGCGTCGCCGACCGTCTGACTACCCTCGTCCATCGCCCTACCGAGATAGCGAACGGTCGGTGGTAACTGTACCGGATCGCACACACCCCCGTCGAACGAAAGTCTGACGCCCCGATATACGTCTATAGAATTGGTAAAATTAGGTATTTTACGCCAGTAACAATCGCGGGATAACCGGGGATCGATACCGCTACGGGTCTTGCTTGACTAACTCCACTTCGACGTCGCCGGGCGGAACGCCGATCCGGGCGAACTGCGTCCGGACGTGTTCCTCGGCCGCGTCGACGGCCTGCTCGCGCGTCTCGAACCCCCGGGGCATCGGCGACTCGAAGGCGACGTGGATCTCCCGGCCGGCGACTGTCTGGGCGGTCCCGCCGCTGTCGACCTCGTAGAATTCGTCGCAAACCCACACGTAGGGGGCGTCCTCGTCCGGCGCACCCTTGAACGATGGCGGGGTCTCCCCCCGCTCGTAGAGCGTGCCGGTGAGCGTCGTCCCGCCGGCACGACCGCGGACCAGGTACATGTCCCCGATAGGCCGCTCGGACGTTTAAGGACTGTGTAGCGCTCGTCTCCGCGGGGCCGGCCGTCAGCCGGACTCGCTTTCGCGGGGTTCGAACCCCGGCGGGAGGCCAGTGTGCCTGATGCCCGACCGCTCAGCGATCCGGAACCGGTAGACGGCCACGTCGACGTCGGCCGTCTCGAAGACCGCCGGCCGCCACGCGTTGCTCATCGCGTCCCCGTGGACGTCCCCTTCCGGTTCGGGGACCCGTTCGAGGGCCCCGCGCAGAAACACCGACGCCCAGGTGAACGCCGTCCCGGCGCCGTAGACGAGAAAGCCGGCCGTCTCCGCCCGGTCGCTCAGCGACGCCTTCCGGCTGTCGTCCCCGCCGACGTAGGTGAAATAGAGCGCGGCGTCGCCGTCGCACCCGTAGGACATCGACAGCAGGTACGGCCCGTCCTCGGTGGGGAGCCCGAGCACGCCCACGCCCCTGTTCGTCAGAAACTCCCGGATCGCCGCCTCGTCCATCGATTCGAGTCCGTACTTCCCGAGTGCAGTGACCGTCATTCCACGGGGAACGTTCCGGCGAACGACGGGAAAAGGGGGTCGGGGATTGCCGGTCGGTTAGAACGCCGGCTCGAACTCCGAGGCCCACCGGAGGTCGTCGTAGCTCCGCTGGCGGTCGGCGTCGAACAGCCCCTCCAGTTTGCGCCGGAGCCGCGCTCGGCGGCCACGTCGGCCACCACCTGCCGGGCGAGCCGCTCGCGCCGGTCGGGGTCGCGGGTGAACGCCCGGGGAGCCTCCACGCGGTAGAGGAGATCATCCCGCGGGTCGTAGACGACGAAGAAGGTCACCTCGTAGGCGTCGGGCGAAAGCGCCCGGTCGATGTCGAGCGCGTCGCCGTCGGCCGAGAGCACCCGGTCGGTCCCGAGCCGGGAGACGAACCAGTTGGTGAACGTCAGGCAGTCAGTCCGGGTCTCGCCGTCCTCGCGGCGTTCGAGCACCCGCGAGAAGAAGGCGGCGTCGTCGACCCACGGTGCGCCGACTTTCGACCGGAGCGTGCGGGTGATCCCCTTCGCGGCGCTGTTCTTGACGAACCCGATCAGGGGCACGTCCCGCTCGACGAACGTCTCCACGAGGTCGACGTAGTTGGCGACCACGTCGCGGGGACGCTCGTCCTCGACGAGCAACTCCCGGAGCGCGGTGTCCTGGTCGGCCCACCGCAGGAGTCCGGTCGGATAGATGGGGCCGTCGAGGACCAGCAGGTCGTCGACCACCTCCGCCTGGGTCGTGGCGTGTTCGCTCTCGGCCAGGTACAGCGCCAGCGCGTGGACGACCGTCTGCTCGTAGCGGTCGATACGCGGGGCGTGGAGGATGCGCCCGCGGCTGTACCCCCCGTCCCAGGGCGTCCACTCCTCCTCGAAGACGACCGTCGCGTCGTTGGAGTGGACCGTCGCCACGACCGTCCGGGCGCGGTGTAACTCCAGGTCCGAGGGGACCCGGCTCATCGCGGCCTGGGCGACGTCGAGCACCAGCCCGTTCTTGAACGTCGTGGGGTTGATCGTCCCGGAGTCCAGCCCGTGCTGGGTGGGAAACGGCCGGTCCCCGAGGGCGACGGCCTCGACGTCCACCTGCCGGCGCCGCTGTTCCCCGAGGGGTTCGAGTGCGGGGTCGCCGTCTTTCAGGAGCGGGTCGAGCCACTCCGCCCAGACCGTCTCCGCGAGGTCCCGGTGGTCGCCGTCGTCGACGCCGCGCTCGATGCGGCCGGCCAGCCGCGCGATGCCGTCGAAGTGCACCGGATCCAGCGTCACAGACGGGTCGTGTGCGCCCGACCGACAAAAAGCCCGCCGGTGTCACAGGCCCGTCGGGCAGTCCACGTAGGTCGTCTCCAGACCCCACCCGTCGAGGAGGTCCGCGAGCGCCCGCACGCCGAAGGTCTCGGTCGCGTAGTGGCCCGCCAGGAAGACGGTCACGCCCGCCTCCCGGGCCTCGTGGTAGACCTGCTGTTTGCCCTCGCCGGTCAGCAGCGCGTCCGCGCCCGCCGCCCGGGCCTCGTCGAGCCAGTCGACGCCGCTGCCCGTGACGATGGCGACGTCCTCGATGCGGTCGGGGCCGAAGTCGAGCACCTGCACACCCGCCCCGCCGTGGTCGAGTTCGGCGGCCAGCAGTTCCCGGAGGTCGTCGGTCCCGTACGGGTCGGGGGCCCGGCCCCGCTGGCCGACGTGGACCGGTCCCATCGTGCCGAACGGTTCGCGGTCGACCAGCCCCAGCAGGTCGGCCAGTCCGGCGGCGTTCCCGAGTTCCCGGTGGCCGTCCAGCGGCAGGTGGGAGACGTACAGCGCGAGGTCCCGCTCGATCAGGGGGGCGATCCGGCGGTACTGCCGGCCGGTCACGCGGTCGAACCCGCCCCACGAGAGGCCGTGGTGGACCACCAGCAGGTCAGCGCCGGCGTCGGCCGCCCGCTCGATGGTCTCGACCGCCGCGTCGACGGCGACGGCGGCGTGGTCGACGTCGGCCTCCGGGGGGCCGACCTGGAGGCCGTTGGCGCTGGCGTCCACGTCGGCGTAGTCGGCGGTCGCCAGGCGCTCGTCGAGTCGCGCACAGCACTCGGAGAGTCGCATGTCGGCGGCTTCGGCGGCGGCGTCCGTGAGCGTTGCGCTCCGTCAGTCCGGCCGGACGAGCTGCCCGCCGCGCTCGGCGACGTACCCGCGGTCGATCAGCGCGTCCAGGACCGCCGCGCAGTCCCGGGCCGGCAGGTCGTAGGCGCTCGATGCCACGGTTTCGATCTCACCCCGGTCGACCGGGAACTCGCGGTTCTGGAGGAGCTTGACGACCTTGTTCGCGGCCGGCGTCGAGAGCGGATCGTCGCCGTCGTCGGCCGTCCCGCCGCCCTCGTCCGCGTCGGCGCTGGAATCCGCACGCGACGGGTCGTCGCCACCCTCGCGTCGGTCCGGCGTCGCCTCGTCGTCCCCGGTCCGGCCGTTTTCCGACCCGCCGGAGCGGCCGAGCGGATCCCCCGCGTCGTCGCCCGCGAGCGCCGCCGGGTCGTCGTCGATCCCGTTCAGCAGGTCCGGGGCCTCGTCCAGGTGCGCTTCGACGTCCTCGGCCGGGTCCGGGTTCGCGTCCCGGCCGGGTCCGCTCCCGGCGGGGTCGGCGCTCGCGTCCGGGTCCGTCCCCGTCTCCGCCGCGTCGGCGCTCGCCCCGGCGTCGGCGGCGTCGAGGACGGCCTCGACGACGGTCCCGAGTTTCCGCTTGCAGGTCGGGCACAGCACCACCGTCGGCCCCCGATCCGGGTCCGGGTCGACGTCGCGCGGCACGACCGGGTACTCCGACAGGGAGGCGTCCGGTGCGGCTCCACAGAAGTAACACGACGAGAGGCGTTCCATCTTGCTCTTGGAGTGCGACCGCGTACAAAAGAGTGTATCGCCCGACGCCCGGTGCCGGGCGCGTGACGGCAACGAACGGGTCAAACCGGAGCGGCCGCCTACCGGCCCGCGTCGGCGTGCGCGTAGACGAACTCCCGGAGGAGTTTCGCCGCCAGCGCCGCGGCCTGGCCGTCGTCGCGGTCGTTGACCTCGACCACGTCGAACCCCTCGGCCAGCGGCGCGACCGCCCGGACGACGTCCCGGATCGTCCGCGGTCGCAGGCCGAACGGCTCCATCGTCCCGGTGCCGGGTGCGAACCCCGGGTCGGCGGCGTCGACGTCGACCGACAGGTACACCGACGCGTCGGGCGGGAAGTCGGGCGTCCAGCCGGCTACCTCGGCGGGCGGGACGACGGTCACGTCGTCGGCGTCGGCCCGTTCCCACTCGCTTTTGCTGCCGGTCCGGGCCCCGAGGACGACGGCCTCGTCTGCCACGTCCAGCGCGTGGCGGGTCACCGTCGCGTGGCTCAGGGGGTCGCCGGCGTACTCGGTGCGCAGGTCGAGGTGGGCGTCGAGACAGACGAACGCGTCGGGTTCGACCGCGCGGACGCCCGCGACCGAGACGGTGTGCTCGCCGCCGATCACCAGCGGGACCGTCCCCTCCTGTCGGTAGTCCCACAGCGTCCCGCGGAGGTAGTCGAGGTACTCCGCGACGTCCTCGCCCGGCGGGACGTCGCCGTGGTCGTGGACGGACTGGTCGGTGAACTGCCGGTCGGTGCGGCGGTCGTAGTCGTCGAACGGTTCGGCGAAGTGTCGCACGCGGCGGGGGCCGAAACGCGCGCCCGGATAGAAGGAGGTAGAGGCGTCCAGCGGCGCGCCGACGACGGCGTAGGCCGCCCCGTCGCGGTCGGCCACGGCCCCGGGGAACATCTACGCCCTGACGACCTTGCGCTGGCCCTCGTACTCCAGGTACTCGATCTCGTCGTCCGGCGAGAAGTCGACATCATCGGGAACCCGCATCGTGAACGTCTCGTAGGTATCCAGGTCCATCACCTGGGCGTCGTCGCCGGTGACCGAGACGACCTGGCCCTGCTTCCGGTTGATGATCGGCACCCACACCTTCGCGTCGACGGGCTGTGAGAGGCTCCGTTTCTGGTCGTCGAACACGCCCGTCCCCTCGATCCGGGCCTTGGCGCTGCCGTGTTTGCCCGGCTTGGCCGTGCTGTAGGAGTCGATCTTGCAGGGCGTGTCGTCCATCATCACGTAACTCCCCTCGTCGAGGTCCCGAACCTCGGTCTGCTCCTTTGCCATGTCGCGTGATTGCCCGCGTCGCGGTATAAACGGTTTGGAACCGTCCCGGACGACGTGGAGTCGCCCGTCTCCCGACCCCCGGCTCCCGGCTCTCGCTCCCCCTTTCGATCTCGATTCCCGACTCTCGACGCTCGACTCCCGTACCGGCTCTCGTTCCCGCTCTCGACGCTCGCTTTCGCTTCCGCTTTGCTCCCGCGGTCCTGGCCGGGATCGAGAGCGGGCAGTGGGGCCGGGAGCATGGATCAGGCGTGCCGCGCCAGGAACGCGTCGAGCCGCGACAGGCCCTCCCGGAGGGCGTCCGTCTCCAGGCCGAACCCGAGCCGGAAGTACCCCGGGACGTCGAAGCACTCGCCGGGCGCGAGGACGACGCTCTCCTCGCGGACGACCCGCCGGCAGAACGCCTCGCCGCCGTCGAACCCCCCGGGCACCTCGATCAGGGCGTTGACGCCGACCGGGTCGGACCACCCGAGCCCGTGGTCGTCGAGGAACGACGCGACGTGGGCGCGGTTCTCCCGCACGAGCGCGCGGTTCTCGGCGATGATCTCGTCCTCGCGGTCGAGCGCCTGCCGGGCGACGTGCTGGGCGATCCGGGGCGGCGAGATGGTCGTGTAGTCCTTCCAGTGCCGGACCGCGTTTGCGACCGCGGGCGGGCCGGCCAGCCAGCCGAACCGGAGCCCCGCCAGCCCCCACGCCTTCGAGAGGCCGGTCGTGCTGATCCCGTGGGACGCCGCCGCGACCGGATCGAGCGGGTCGTCGGCGAGCAGCCGGTAGACCTCGTCACAGAGCAGGTACGCGCCGGCGTCGGCCGCGAGGTCGGCCACCGCCGCGACCGTTTCGCGGGGGTGATACCGGCCCGTGGGGTTGTTCGGGTTGTTCAGGACGACCACGGCCGTCTCGGGCCGGATCGCCGCGGCGACCGCGTCCGGGTCGAGGTCCCAGTCCGGCGGCTCCAGGGTCACCCGCGTCACCGCGCCGAGGGCGTCGGGCACCGCGTGGAGCGCCTGGTAGGTCGGCGTCACGACGACGGCGTGGTCGCCCGCGCCCACGAGCGCCAGAAACGAAAGGAAGTTCGCCTCCTGGGTGCCGCAGGTGAACACCACCTCGTCGGCCCCGCGGCCGTATCGGTCGGCGACCCGCTCCCTGAGCGCGGGGTCGCCGTCGGTCGGGATCACGTATCCCAACTCGCCCGGGTCGGTGTCGAACCGGGAGGCGGGGAGGCTCCGCACGCCGCTCTCGGCGAGCATCAGGTCGGCCCCGTGTTCGTGTTCGGCGAACCACCGCTCCAGGGCGAAGGCGTCGATCCGCACGCCCGATCCTCGCCGCGACGGGACAAAAGCGTCCCGGCGAACCGCGCGGACTCGAGGGGACCGGCCGCCGGTAGCAGTAGCCTCGATAACACGTAGCACAATCCTGATGTCACTCTGCCGGAAACGAGAGCGGGATGCTCTACCGCGACTTCGAGACCCAGGCGGAACTCGACGAGCAGTACGACGTCGAAAGCGCCGTCGACGACTTCGGGGAGTACGCCGCGTTCTTCGTCGAGCAGAGCGAGCGGGCCCGCGAGGACCTCGACTGCGACCTCGACGTCCCGTACGGGCCGACGCTAGCCGAACACGTCGACGTCTTCCCAGCCGACGATCCGGACGCGCCCATGCTCCTGTACATCCACGGCGGGTACTGGCACAGCCTCAGCAGCAAGGAGTTCAGTTTCGTCGCCCGCGGGCCGGTGTCGGCGGGCGTCACGACCGTCGTGTTGAACTACGCGCTGTGTCCGCACGTGACGATCGACGAGATCGTCAGACAGAGCCGCGCGGCCGTCGCGTGGCTCCACGACGAGGCCGACTACGGCGACGCCGACCGCATCCACGTGGCCGGCCACTCGGCGGGCGGGCACCTGACGGCGATGCTGCTGGCGACCGACTGGGAGGACGAGTACGGCCTTCCGGCGGACGTCATCGAGGGGGCCTGTTCGATCAGCGGGCTGTTCGATCTGGAGCCGTTCCCGTACACCTGGCTCCAGCCGAAACTCCAGTTGACCTGGGGCCAGGTCCGCCGGAACAGCCCGATCCGGCACATCCCCGACGACGCGCCGCCGCTGATCGTCACCTACGGCGACGACGAACCCGGGGAGATGTGCCGCCAGTCCGACGACTTCCTCGAAGCCTGGCGCGAGCACGGACTCGACGGGACCTACCTCCCGCAACCGGGTGACAACCACTTCACGGCCATCGAGGGGTTCCTCGACGCCGAGAGCCCGCTCTGCGAGGCCATCTTCGAACAGATGGAACTGGACCAGCCGTGAAACGTCCGGAGCGGCCGGCGGCGAGGACTGCCCGGGCCTGCCGTCGACCGGAGGGCCCTCCCGTCCGTCGCTTCCGGCCGTCCGCCGCCGGCCGTCGTTCCCGTCGGCGGGGCGGCGGTCACTCCTTCGAGTCGTCGGGACTCCCGGACTCCACCTCGATCGACTCCACGTCCGCGTCCGCGGTCGCGTCCCCGTCCGCCTCGGTCGCCGGCTGGACGCCCGAGATTCCGGTTCCCGGTCCCGCTCCGCCCTGCCCGCCGAGGTTGTCCACGAGGCTGCCGCCCCCGCCTTCCTGGCGTTCGCGCATGGCCTGGCGGGTGAACTGTGGCTGGGCGCGGATACCGCGCTCTTTCCGGAACGAGACGTACAGGCGGACGACGACCGCCAGCGCGACGACGCCCGCGACGGCTGTCGCTTCGAGGGTGGCGAACGCGTACAGCAGGGCCGTCGAGACGAGGGTGGCGGCCAGCACCATCCCGTAGACGACCCGCTTTGCCAGCACCTCCAGGTGGTCGTCGGAGTCCTCGATGTCCGCCCTGACGTGGAAGTCCTCGCGGTCGATCCGGTCGAGCGCCCGCTCTAGCTTGGGCGGGGCCCGGACCGCCGACCGGGCGGCCTGCTGGACCTCGTCGACCCGTTCCTCGACGAACTGGCGGACGCCCTCCTCGAAGTACCCCTGGTCGCGGAGGAAGCCGGTCGCCACGGCGATGAAGTCGAACTCCGGATCGAGCGTCACGCAGACCCCCTCGACGACCGTCGCCACGCGCAACACGAGCGCCAGGTTCGCGGGCAACCGGAGCGGGAACTCGTAGATGGTATCCTCGACCTGCTGGACGATCTGCTGGACGCGGTACTGCTCGATGTCCTCGCCGCGGGCGTCGGCGATGGCCAGTTCCATCACCTCGCCCATCACCTGCCGGTCGGCCTCCGGCGAGAGCGTCCCCATCTCGACGAGCGCGTCGAGGATAGCGTCGATGTCCTGGTCGGCCACGGCCGCGTAGAAGTCGATGATCTTCTCCTGGACGAACGGGTCGACCCGGCCGCTCATCCCGAAGTCGTAGAAGACGAGCGTCCCGTCGTCCTGCACGGCGAGGTTCCCGGGGTGGGGGTCGGCGTGGAAGATGCCGTCCCCGATGATCATCTGGAGGTAGACCCGCTGGAGGGTGGTGGCGACCTCCGTGCGGTCGATGCCCAACTCGTCGAGCGCATCGAGGTCGTTGATCTTGGTCCCCGGGACGTACTCCATGGTGAGTACCCGCCCCGTCGAGTGGGTCTCGATCACGGCGGGGATGCGGACGTCGGACCGGTCGGCGAAGTTGCCGCGGATCTCCTCCAACATGCGGGCCTCGCGGCGGTAGTCCATCTCCTCGCGGATCGTCTTGGCGAACTCGTCGGCCAGCGTCTCCAGCGAGAACGACCGGGCCTCGTCGACAAAGCGAATCAGGATCGGCAGCGACCACCGGATCACCCGGAGGTCGGCCTCGACCAGCGCCTCGATGCCCGGCCGGCGGACCTTCACCGCCACGGGGTCGCCGTCGACCTCGGCGTAGTAGACCTGGCCGAGGCTCGCGCCGCTGATCGCCTCGGTGTCGAAGTTGTCGAACCGGTCGTCGACCGCCCCGAGTTCCGCCGCGATCACCTCGCGGGCCTCCGCCCAGTCCGCCGGGGGAACGCGGTCCTGGAGTTTCGAGAACTCGTCGACGTACTCCGGCGGGAGGATGTCCGGCCGCGTCGAGAGCAACTGCCCCAGTTTGATGAACGTCGGACCGAGCGTCAGAAGCGAGTCCAGCAGCGCCACCGCCCGGCGGTGCCGGACCTCGGGCGTGACCCGGCGGCTCCCCCCGAAGAGGAGGAACCGCCGGCGGTCGCGTGCGTACGCGAGCAACAGCGGGAGGAACTGCCTGACGACGACGAAAAACCGCCAGTACGCACGGACGTTCACCGGCAGGCCACCCCGTCAGGCGCCGCTGATCGGCACCGACGTTTCCGGCGCGGCCGACGCCTTCGGGATCGTGAGCTCGAGGACGCCCCGCTCGACGGCCCCCTCTGCGCCCGACCCGGTGGCGTCCGGCGGCAGCGGCAACTCGGCGTCGAGAAAGAGCGCGCGGTCCTCCCGGAGGTAGCGGAACTCGGGCGGGAGGTCCTTCTCCCGGCGGGCCTCGATCCGCAACCGGCCGGACTCGACATCGACGTCCACCGTCTCGGCGGTCGCGCCCGGCAGGTCGATCACCAGCAGATACGCGTCCTCGCTCTCCAGGAGGTCCGCGAACACCGTCTCCGGCAGATCCCGGAGCGCGTCGCGCAGGGCTGACATACCGATTCGTTGGGAACGCTCCGCGAAAAAGGCCGTGGTATCGGTTTCCGCCGCGAGACGGACCGCTGTGTCTCCGCGGGGACTTTGTACTCGCCGGCCAAACGGGGGGACATGAGCGACCTACAGGAGTCGGGTTTCAAGGAGAAGACGCGGCTGGCCGACGCCCGCGAGCGGTTGCGCGAGGCGGTCGTCCCGCACGGGCGGACCGAGCGCCTCCCGCTGTCGATCGCGGACGGCCGGGTGTGTGCGACCGAGGTCCGGGCCAGGCGCGACGTCCCGCACTACCGGCGGGCCGCGATGGACGGGTACGCCGTCCGGGCCGAGGACACGTTCGGCGCGAGCGACCGCTCGCCGGCGATTCTCCGGGGGCGGGGGGCCGGGGCCGACGCGGTCGGTCCCGGGGAGGCAGTCCGCGTCCACACCGGCAGCGAGATCCCCGACGGCGCGGACGCCGTCGTGATGATCGAGCACGTCGACGAGTACGGCGACGACGTGGAGGTGTTCGACGCGCTCGCCGAGGGGGAGAACGTCGCGCCCGCCGGCGAGGACGTCGCGGCCGACCAGTTGCTCTACGAACCGGGCGACCGGATCCGGCCATCGGACGTGGGGTTGCTGAAATCGACGGGCGTCACCGAAGTCGAGTGCTACCAGCGGCCGACGGTCGGGGTGATCCCGACGGGCGAGGAACTGGTCCAGCGCGATCCCGACCCCGGCGAGGTCATCGAGACCAACGGCCTGACCGTCGCCCAGTACGTCGAGCGGTGGGGCGGGAACCCCGAGTACCGCAACGTCGTCACCGACGACGAACAGGCCCTCCGGGCGGCCATAGAGCGCGACCTCACCAAGGACGTCATCGTCACGACTGGCGGCTCGTCGGTCGGCGAGCGCGACCTCCTCCCGGCGGTCGTCGACGAGCTGGGCGAGGTGCTGGTCCACGGCGTCGCTCTCAAGCCGGGTCCCCCCGTCGCGTTCGGCGTCGTCCGCGAGACGCCGGTGTTGATGCTGCCGGGCTACCCCGTCGCCTGCATCATCAACGCCGTCCAGTTCCTCCGGCCGGCGATCAAGTGGGCCGGGAACATGCCCCTGGAGCCACACCCCACCCGGGAGGCCCGCCTCGGGCGGAAGATTTCGAGCGAACCGGGCATCCGCACGTTCGCCCGCGTCGAACTCCGCGAGGAGGACGGCGACCTCGTGGCCCACCCGACCCGCGCCAGCGGGGCCGGCGTCCTCTCGTCGGTCGCGCTGGCCGACGGCTGGGTCCAGGTGCCCGAACCGCGGGAGGGCCTCGACGAGGGCGCGACCGTCGCGGTCGAAAACTGGGAGTACTACCCGTGAGCGAACGCAAGGAGTTCCACGAACTCGTGCCGCCCGAACGGGCCCACGAGGCCATCGCCTCGCTGGACCTGGGCGGGGAGACCGAGCAGGTCCCGCTCCAGGCGGCGCGCGGTCGCGTACTGGCCGAGCGGATCGACGCCGACATCGACGTGCCGGGGTTCGACCGCGCGACGATGGACGGCTACGCCGTCCGCGCCCGCGACACCTTCGGGGCCGACGAGGCCGATCCCGCCAACCTGGAACTGGTCGGGGCGGTCCACGCCGGCGAGGAACCCGCCGTCGTCGTGGAACCGGGCACGGCCGCC
This sequence comes from Halobacteriales archaeon QS_1_68_17, assembly GCA_003021105.1. GTDB lineage: Archaea > Halobacteriota > Halobacteria > Halobacteriales > Haloarculaceae > QS-1-68-17. The sequence continues at coordinate 29,755 of PXRG01000017.1, read as the reverse complement.
GAGATATCGACCGGCGCGGTGATGCCCGACGGGGCCGACGCGGTGGTGATGGTCGAGCGGACCGACGAGCGGGACGGGACGGTCGCGGTCCGCACCTCGCTGGCGCCCGGCGACAACGTCATGCTCGCGGGGACGGACGTGGCCGCCGGCGAGCGGGCGCTGGGCCCCGGCACGGAACTGACGGCCCGCGAGATCGGTCTCCTCTCGGCGCTCGGGCGCGCGACGGTGCCGGTCCGCGAGCGCCCGACCGTGGGGATCATCTCGACCGGCGACGAACTCGTCCGGCCCGGCGGCGACCTCGACAGCGCCGCCGGACAGATCTACGACGTGAACAGCTACACCATCGCGGCGGCCGTCGAGGAGGCCGGCGGCGAGGCCGACCTCTACCCCCACGCCGGCGACGACTACGACGAGATGGAGCGGATTCTCGTCCGGGCCGCCGACGAGTGCGACCTCGTGCTCTCGTCGGGATCGACCAGCGCCTCCGCCGTGGACGTGATCTACCGCGTCGTCGAACAGCGTGGCGAACTCCTCCTGCACGGCGTCGCGGTCAAGCCCGGGAAACCGATGCTGATCGGCCGGCTGGACGGGTCGGCCTACGTCGGCCTGCCGGGCTACCCAGTCTCGGCGCTGACGATCTTCCGGGCGTTCGTCGCGCCCGCGATCCGCGAGGCCGCGGGCCTGCCCGAACCCCGGACGGCCACGGTCCGGGGGTCGATGGCCGTCGAGGAACGCTACGACGAGGGGCGGTTGCGCCTGATGCCCGTCGGCCTGGTCGAGGACGGCGACGGCGGCACGCTCGTCTACCCCGTCGACAAGGGCAGCGGCGCGACCACCAGCCTCGTCGAGGCCGACGGCATCGTCGCGGTCGACCCGGACACGGCCTACCTCGCCGCCGGGGAGGACGTCGAGGTGCGGTTGTTCTCGTCGGAGGTCCGTCCCCCGACGCTGTTCGGCGTCGGCGAGGACGACCCCGCGCTCTCGCGGCTGCTCGACCGGGTCGAACGGCCCCGGTATCTCGGCGTCGGCAGCCGCGAGGGGGTCCGCCGGCTCCGGAACGGCGTCCCCGACGTGGCGGTCACCACGGCCGGCGACCCCGGGATCGACGCCGTCGACCTCGGCGGGTGGGCCCGCGAGTGGGGGCTGGTCGTCCCCGCGGGCAATCCCGACGACGTGACGGGACTGGCCGACCTCGTCGACCGGGACCTGCGGCTGATCAACCGCGGGACCGACTCCGGGCTCCGGCGCTCGCTCGACGACGCGTTCGCGGCGCTGGCCGACGAGCGCGGGACCGGCCGGCGGGACCTGACCGACGCCGTCGACGGCTACGACCTGACGGTCAAGGCCCACGAGAGCCCCGCCCGGAAGGTGGCCGCCGGGAGCGCGGACGCCGGCCTCGGCCTGCGCACGACCGCGGTGAAACTCGACCTGGGGTTCGTCCCCGTCGGGGAGGAGGCGGTCCGGGTGCTGGCGAACCCGGACCGGGCCGACAAACCCGGCGTCGAGGGACTCCGCCGCGCCATCGAGACCGGCGACGACGTGTTCGGGGCGCTGGCCGGGATCAGTCGGTGACGGTGCGGTCGCCGGCCGCATCGGGCAATCCCGACGGGAAACGGGTCAGTCGCCGGCGGAATCGAAGAGGTTGTCGAAGCCGGTCACCCGGTAGTCGCCCCGCACGCAGTGGCCCCGGCGCTCGGGGCTGTGGCGCTCGACGTGGATGCCGTCGAGGCCGGCGTTCCAGGCCGCCCCGATGTCGTGTGGTCCGTCGCCGGCCAGCACCCCCTCGTGGCCGTTGTGAGCCACGCCGAGGTCGGCCATGGCCCGCTCGACCGGCCCGGGGTCCGGCTTCCAGCCGAGGTCGTCGTCACAGCAGACGACGACGTCGAACCAGTCGCGGATGCCGAGGTGGTCGAGCACCGGTCCCGTCAGGTAGTCCTGGCAGTGGGTGACGATCCCCGTCGGCCCGTCCAGTTCCCCGACGACGGCGGCGTCCTCGTAGAGGAACGTCGACTCGGCACGGGCGACCGGGTCCTCGACCTCGTGGAAGACGTCCCAGAACCGGGAGGGGTCGATCCCCAGGCGTTCGAGCCGCGCGTTCGGCGACTCGCCGAGCCCCCGCCAGATCGTCTCGACGTCGTCGTCGGTGAACCCGTGGCCGAGGCGGTCGCCGATCTCGTCGAACACCCGCCGTGGATACGACGGCTCGACGTCGATCAACGTCCCGTCCAGGTCGAGCAGCCAGAAGTCGTACGCGTCGGGGACCTGTGCCATCGGACTGTGCAGGTACGTGATTCACAAGTAAGTGCTTTCCGCCGGCGCGAGCAGTTATCCGCTCGCTACGGGTGCGAAGTCGCCGGCTATCAGAGGTCGAGGATGCCGCCGTCGTCGGTCGTGGTCGTCGGCGCGGGCGTCTCCGTCGGGGCGTCTATCACGTCGCCGGCGGTCTCCGTCGCGTCCGTTCGGGTGGCGGTCGGCGTTCCGGTCGCGGCGGGCGTGCCGCCGGGGATGGGCCTCTCGGTCGCGGAGGCCGTTGCGGTCGGCGTCGCCGTCCCTTGGTCCGTTCCGGTTTCGGGCTTGGTACCGAAGACGTCCGTCTCGATGGTCGTGGTGTACGGTTCGAGCGGGATCCGGATCGATCCAGCGCCGACCGCCGAGAGGTCGACGCGCACGTAGAAGTCGAGCCGGAGGGTCGTCACCTGATTGCGCTCGACGTGGGTGACCCACCACTCGTCGAGGCGGTCGGTCCGGATCGTCGTGGTCGCCTCGACGGTCCGGGTGGACTCCGGCGGAATCACGATGGACTTCTCGGTCGCGCCCTCGCCGACGGCGACGTCGTTCATGGTCGCGTTGTAGCCCAGTTCCGAGACGGAGACCGGGTAGGGCCTGGGATTGTAGACGACGAACGCCATGCGGATCGGCGTCTCGGACTCGGTGACCGCCCCCCACTCGGCCCGGGTCTCGTTGACGTACAGGACCGGATCCGACACCGGGGGTCGGCTCGCGTTGATCGGCCGGGTCCGGTCGGAGTTGACCGCCGAGAGGACGTCGGTTTCGATTTCGCGGGTGGCCGGCGTCGTCGAGACCGACTGTCCGAGCGTCGACGACCGGACGCGGGCGTCGACCGCCAGGTCGGTCCGCTCGCCGTCGCGGACGTGGCTGACCCACCAGCCCGGGATGCGCTCGTTGTAGAGCAGCATCGTCGTCTCGACGGTCGAGTTCCCCGCCCCGACGGCGACGCCGTCTTTCGTCCCGTTCGCCATCGGGATGTCGTTCATTCTGACGGTGTAGTCTACAGTGACCCCGCCCAGCGAGATCCCGACCGGATTGGGGTTCTCGACCACGAGGTCGGTCTCGACGACGGTCGCCGAGGCGTTGACGCCGCCGAAGCGGTTCTCGACGGCGACGACGCCAGGAATGCCGAGGACGCCGAGGACCGCCAGCGCGCCGACCACCAGCACGACGATCCCGGCTACGAGGACGACCCGTTTCCGACTCATCCGGCAGGTGGTCGAAGCCGCCCGGGAATAGTTTTTTTGGGCGGACGGCACCCTCGTCCGTCAGCTCACCACCGTCCCGGGCGGACGCCGGGCGGCCCGGGCGCTACTCGACGACCCGGATGCTCGACCCGAGGTACTTCGAGATGACCTCCGCGGTCGAGTCGGCGTTGAACAGCGCGAGGTCGTCGGCAATTGCCGCCTTCAGCGCGTCGAGGTACGCCTCGTCGGTCCGTAGCTCCCGGAAGTCGACGGCCACTACTGGCACGTCCAGCACCTCCGCCGCGAGGTCGCGGACGTGGGCGGGGTCGTTGAGTTCGCCGCGCCAGAGGTTGTCCCGGAAGAAGAGCCACCCATCGGTTCCCGGCGGGTCGGCCGCGCGGAAGAGGGTCGTCTCGAACGCCGCCGGCTCGACCGAGACGCCCGCGGCGGCCGGCTCCAGGCGAAACCGGACGCCGAGGACGTAGCTGGCGCTCCCGGCGCTCGCGTTCCCGTCGTCCCCGTCGTCCCCGCCGCCGTCGGTTCCGTCGGTCACGCGAGGTCGTCGATCCGGGCCGCGAGGTCGGTGTCGTTTGCCGTGATGCCCCCGGCGTCGTGGGTCGTCAGCCTGACCTCGACCTCGCGCCACCCGACGATGATTTCCGGGTGGTGGAAGGCCTCCTCGGCCAGGCCGCCGACGGCCGCGGCGAAGCCGATCCCCTCCAGGTAGGCGTCGAACTCGAACGTGCGCGCGATCTCGTCGTCCTCCCGGCTCCAGCCGTCCGGGAGGCGGTCGGCGATCTCCTCGTCGGAGAGCAGGTCTGCCATGGGTTCCCTTCCCCGGCCGCGGGGTTAATGATTGTCCCGCCGCCCCGCCGGAAAACAGTCGTCGACCCGCAACCCCGGTGGAATTGTCGTCACGCCGAAGGTGGTCGTACCGCCGCAGGCGGTCGTACCGTCGCAGGCGGTCGTACCGTCGAAGGTGGTCGTCCTATCGACGGCACACTCCTGGCGAACGTCGGCCCGCGTCCGCGCGGTGCCGGAAAGCCGACGGTTTCATAGTGATTGTTGCGATTGTTTTCGTGACCACGTTACGTGAACGGTTGGTTCGCGGGCTGAAGCCCACGAATTGTGACTTCTCGGCGGTAAAGAGCCGCAACAATCACTATCAGTCGTCGGTGATCTCCTCGAGGACCGCGGTCGGGATCTCGGATTTCATCCCCTCGGGGATGTCCGAGGGGTCCATGTCCGCGACCGACGCGGGGGGGCCGTCGGCGTCCGGGTCGCCATCGAAGTCGGGGTCGAACAGCTGGAGGGCGGTGTTGATCGTCGTCCAGTCGTCGTCCTCGGCGGCCTTCCGGAGGCTCCGGGTGGGCGGGGCGAGCAGCTTGTTCACCAGCGAGTCGGCCATCGACTCGACGACCGCCCGTTGCTCCGCCGAGAGGTCGTCGAGCTTGGCGAAGGCGGTGTCGAGTTCGGCGGCTTTCACCCGCTCTGCGCTCTCGTACATGGTGGCGATCGCGTCGTCGGCGCGGCGGCGCTTGTACTGGGTCAGCAGGCGCTCGAACTCGCGGTCGATCATCGCCTCGACCCGCTCGGCGGCGGCGGCCCGCTGGTGGCGGGACTCGTCGGTGATCGACTCCAGGGCGTCGAGATCGTAGACGGTCACGTTCGGCAACTCCTCGGCCGCCGGGGACACGTCCCGCGGGTGGGCGATGTCCACGATCAGCGTCTCGCCCGCGCCCGCGAGCGCTTCGGTCCCCAGGACCGGGTCCGGGCTGCCGGTCGCCGAGATGACCACGTCCGCGCGCTCGACGGCGGCCGGGAGCGCGTCGAGCGCGACCGCGCTGCCCTCGACCGCCGTCGTCTCGACGACGTGTTCGGCGTGGGGGACCGTCCGGTTGGCGACCAGCAGCCGGTCGACCGCGTCGGCGAGCGCGCCGGCGGCCAGCGACCCCATCTCGCCCGCGCCGACGACCAGCGCGGTCGCGCCCGCTATGTCGCCCTCGCGGTCGGCCAGTTCGACGGCCGCCGAGCCCAGCGAGACGATGCCCTCGTTGATCGCCGTCTCCGTGCGGGCTCGCTCGCCGACGTGGAGCGCCTTCGTCAGCCCCTCCTCCAGCACGGGGCCGACCCCGCCGACGCTCCGGGCGTCCTCGTAGGCCGTCCGGACCTGCCCGAGGATCTGGTCCTCGCCGAGCACGAGCGACTCCAGGCCCGCCGCCACGCGGAGGAGGTGGCGCAGGCTCGCCTCGTGGCCCATCTCGACGAGTACCTCCTCGGGGACGTCCGCGAAGAAGGAACCGAGCACCGCGCGCCCGGTGTCGGGGTCGTCGGTCACGACGTAGGCCTCCGTCCGGTTGCACGTCTGGAGGACGACCGCCTCCGCGACCGCCGGCCGGTCGACCAGCCGCTCGACGGCGGCGCGCTGGCTCTCGGCCCGGCTCGCCTCGATCTGGTCGATCGTCGCGCGGTCGTGGGCGACGCTCGCGCCCGCGATGACGCCCGTGCCAGCAGTCACGATGGTTCACCTCGCACGTCGGAGATCACGTCCGCTGCCGTGTCCTTTGCCTTGGACGGTCCGGTATCTAAAGCCTTCCAAACGCGCTCGTCGCGGACGACCGCCCGGACCGCGTCGCGGCGGCGGTCGGGAGCCACGCCCCGCGCCTGCAGGTCCGCCCGGATGTCCGCGGTCAGTTCGGCCATCGCGCCCGCGCCGTCGAGGTCGGCCTCCAGCCGTTCGCGCAGGTGTTTGGAAAGCGCCGGGCTGGTCCCGCCGGTCGAGACGGCGACCGCGACGGGGTCGTCCCGGACCGTCGCCGGAACGACGACGCTGCCCGCGTCCCGGCTCCCCGACTCGTCGGTCCGGTTGACCAGCACCTCCCGCTCGCGTGCCGCCCGCGCGACGGCCGCGTTGACCTCGGGGTCGTCGGTCGCGGCCACGACGAGCGCCGGGTCCGCCCGGTCCAACCACGCACCCACGTCTCCGGGGGCTGGCGCGGCGCGGACCAGATCGGCCCCGCCAAACGCGCGGTCCGCGAACGCGGGGCTGACGACGACGACCCGCGCCTCGCGGGCGAACCGGCGGGCCTTCCGCGCGCCCACCGGGCCGCCCCCGAAGACGAGGACTGTCTCGTCCGTGAAGTCGTGGAACAGCGGTATCATTGGGTCGATGCGGTGTTCGCCTCGGCTCGCTCGTCCAATCTGATGCCCGTCTTCTTTAAGATTTGCGTCGAGAAGAGACTGTCCCAGTCGTCCTCGCCGACGTCCCAGTGGGACGCCATCCGCTCGCGCACCTGCTCGATGCGCCGCCGGCTCTCGGCCTCGCTCCGGCCGTGGGTCATCGCAAAGAAGTTGTACGGCCAGACGCCCTCGTGGCGCGGCCGGTGGTAGCAGTGGGTCACGAACTCCAGCGACGCCACGTCCGGCCCCACCTCGTCGAGTTTCCCGTCCGGAACGTCCCAGACTGTCATCCCGTTCTCGGTGTACCCCAGCGCGTAGTGGTTGGGGACGACGCCGACCCGCCGGACCTTCCCCTCCGCGTCGAACCGCTGTATCGTCTCGACGACCCACTCGACGTCGGCACCGACGGCCTCGGCCACGTCCCGGTACGGTGTCGCGGCCAGCGGCAGGCCGTCCTGGATCTCCAGCACCAGGTCCCGCTCGGCGGGCGTCAGCGACTGCCTGTCGGTCGGGGCCACGTCGGGACCGATATCCGAGAGATCGACGTCGCCGTCGGGGATCGGCCCGTTGACGAGGAACTTCGCCTCGACGCGGAACTCCCGCCGTTTGGGCATATTGTACGTCTCCTGGCCGGTCTCGTCCTCGATGGCCGCGAGCACCTCGTCGACCCGCGACGGGTCCGCCACGGAGACGACGAACCAGACGTTCAGGTGCGGGTGCTCGCGCTCGTAGTTGTGGGCCACCTCGTCGTGGGCGTTGACCGCCTCGACGACCTCGTCGAACCGCGCTTCGGGTGCGTGCATCGCCACCAGCGTCGCGGTCCCGCCGATCTCCTCGGCGTTGATCAGCGCGCCGAAGCGGGTCAGCACGCCCGTCTCGTCCAGCGTCCGGATGCACTCGAGCAGTTCCGCGGCCGAGATGTCGACCCCGCGCTCGCGGAGCGCCGCGGCCGCCGGTTCGAACGGCCGCTCGACGACCGGGAACCCCCCCTGGAACGCGTTCACCATGGCCCTGTCCCGCGTTCCGAGGTCGTCACTCATGGTCGCATCTCGGGACCGCGATCCTATAAGGGCCTCGCTCGCTTCCCAGCGCCTGGGAACGGGGGACACGCGCCGCGAACGCCACGGCAGACGACAGCGGGCGGTACCGCGGGGCGGCCCGCCCACCAGCGGTGGACGGCCGGGGGGTCGCTACATGGACGTGTCGACCGGATCGGCCTGACCGCGGCGGACCTGCTCGAACGCACGCGTCGCCACGGCGATGCCGAAGACGGTGGTGAAGCCGCTGATGACGACCGACAGCAACGTCCCGGCGAGGGGATTCAGGAAGAGGAATCCGGCCGTCGGGATGCCGACGATCAGGTTGATCACCCAGACGATGATCGCAAGGCCCAACAGGCCGAAGCGGTTCCCCTTCGTGAGTTCCCACGAGCGCGACAGCGCGCCCATGAAGTTCTCGTCCTCCACGGCGATGGCCTGCCGGATGAAGAAAAACGACACGGCGAGGAAGATGCCCGGCAAGATCAGCGCGATCAGTCCGAGCACGACGGCAATAGTGACGATGATACCGGCGACGACGCCGTTGAGCACGGCCACGCCGATGTTGCGCCGGACCAGTTCGCCCGGAACGACCGCGGTTTCGTCGCTCGCAAACACGCGGATCGAGACGATCCGCAGCCCTTCGGCCACGAACGCGAACGCCAGCGCCAGCAGCCCCGCCACGGGGAGCGGGATCGGGAGCGCCAGCGGCGTCGGGTCGCCGGATCCGACCCCCGGGACCAGTTCGCCGACGCCGGGCGCGCCTCCGGGTTGGCCGCCCGGCATCTGACCGAATCCGTCTGCCATGAGCGCGGTTTGCGCGGCGGTGAACGACTGTGACACGACGGCGTTGGCCAGTCCGAACAACACGAACACCGCGACCAGTACCAGACCGTTTCGCCTGAAGGTGCGGCTGAAACCCTCCTGGAGGGCAGCGCCGATGCGCAGGGACATACGCCCGAAGTTTGTCAGACAAAATTATAAAAATGCTGTTGTATCGTCGTCGACCGGAGCGTGCGCGAGCCGGATCGGCCCCACCGCCGGGCCGCCGGGTCATACTGGTGGCTGTAATTCTTTTACTCAATAGTCTCTGTTATCTGCGGATACAGACCCTTTCCGCCTGGATTCTCAATTCGAGTTTTCACGTACTTACAGCCACCAGTATCAGCACCCGGCAGTCACCGCGGAACCGTCGGTGAGAACCCGGCACGTCGAATACACGAAACAGGGGGGAATATCGCAACGACGTGGTGGACAGATCGGCGTGTCGCGGTCCCTACCCTTCGACCCCGACGGCCTCGTAGCCCGCCTCGCGCACGTCCGCGGCGATGGCCTCGCGGTCGGCGTCGGCCTCGAAGTAGAAGACGACGTCGAAGGTGCCGTCCCGGAGCAGTTGCTGGCACTCCCAGACGAACTCGTCGCCGTCGATGGTCAGCCCCTGGTGTTGGTTGAGCCCGAACTCGGGGTCGTCGTTGCCCGAGAAGACGTAGGTGTCCGCGGGGTCGTGGCCCGCGTGCTCGGCGATGACGTCCCCGACCGCCAGGGTGAGTTCGTGGAGCGACGGCTCCTGGTCGCTCCCGAGTTCCGTGTGGACCACCAGCCCGTCGAGGTCGATCTCGCCCGGTTCGAGGAGTGCCCGCGTCCGCTCGTAGAGTTCGCTGTCGGTCTCTGCCGCGTCCATATCGGGCGGTCGCCCGCTGGCGTAATACACCTCACGGTATCGCCGAGATGAAAAACCCGACAGCCGAGGATCCGGACGGCGGCGCGGCGGGTGCCGCTACAGCCGTTGCAGGTTCTCGGCGCGCGGTCCCTTGTCTGCCTGTACGATGTCGAACTCCACTTCCTGACCTTCCTCGAGGTCCGGGCCGCCCACGTCCTCCATGTGGAAGAACACGTCCTCGTCAGCGTCGTCGGTTTCGATGAATCCGTAGCCGCCCGAATCGTTGAAGAAATCAACCGTACCGGTCGCCATTGCAGTTTAGCCGTGGGTGGCACCCTATTAAAACCCTGCGGGTCGAACCCCGGTCGCTTGCACAAGACTGATATCGGGCGCCCGGGACGCCTTACCTGATGCTCGCGCGGGTCCGGGAGCGCGCAGTGCGGTGGTACGAGCGGGTGCTCGAACGGGAACTGTCGGGGGCACCGACCCACGTCGCCGTCATCCAGGACGGCAATCGTCGGTACGCCGACGAGCGCGGCCGGGAGACGACGGACGGCCACCGCGAGGGCGCGAAGACGACCGAGGCGATGCTCGACTGGTGTGACGACCTCGGCATCCGGGAGTTGACGCTGTACGCGTTCTCGACGGAGAACTTCGAACGTCCCGCCGACGAACGGGAGGCGCTGTTCGACCTCATCGAGGAGAAACTCGTCGAGTTCGCCGACGCCGACCGCGTCCACGACGCCGAGGTCCGCATCCGCGCCATCGGCGAGTGCCACCGCCTCCCCGAGCGCGTCCGGGAGGCGGTCCGGTACGCCGAGGACCGCACCCGCGGGTACGACCGCCTCCAGTTGAACATCGCGCTGGCCTACGGCGGCCGCGCGGAACTGCTCGGGGCGGCCCGCGAGATCGCACGCGAGGTGGCCGACTGCGACCTCGATCCGGCCGACATCGACGCCGCGACGGTCGACGACCGCCTCTACGACGGCCCCGAGCGGGACGTCGACCTGATCATCCGCACCGGCGGCGACGAGCGCACCTCGAATTTCCTCCCGTGGCACGCCAACGGCAACGAGGCCGCGGCCTACTTCTGTACGCCCTACTGGCCGGAGTTCCGCAGGGTCGATTTTCTCCGGATCATCCGCACCTACCAGCACCGCCAGGAGTCGTGGCGGCGCACGCGCGCCCGGCGGGCCCTCTCGCTGGTCCGCGCGCTCGGGAGCACGGAACTGGCCGAGGCCCGGTCCGTCCTCGACCGGTTCCGGGACGCGCTCCCCTCCGGCGAGCGCCGGGCGATAGACATCGACGAGGACCCCGACCCCGACCTCAATCCCGACCTCGACCCCGACCTGGACCCGTCTGCCGACTGACCCGGGGCGCGCCTGTTCGAACGCGCGCGGACCGATGTGTCTACCGTCCCGTCGCGGATTCCCGGGCTTTACCGCCTGGGACGCCTCGCCAACGCGGCCAGGACGAGGGCCGCGAGGCCGGGACCGACGCCGAATCCGGATCCGGATCCGCTCGTCGTCTCGGCCAGGTCGTCCCGTTCCTGCACGTCGGCGTCCCGGGGAGCGTAGTCCTCCGAGTCGGTGACGCCGTCCCCGTCGGTGTCCTGGATCGTCGATTGCGACGTCTCTCGTTGCGCGGTTGCCGTTTCGGTCCGCGTTTCGTCCGGGGCCGCGGTACTCGCCGTCGCGTCCCGGGAGCCGACCTCGACGATCGGTTCGGGCGACACCTTGTACCGGAGCAGAACGTGATCCCACTCCGCACCCGGTTTTCCGCCGTTGTCACCGAGTTCGACGCGGGTGTACTCGTAGAACTCCCTGTTCCGGTACACCTTCCGCTCCGTCGTTCCCGTATTCTCGTTCTCGACGAACGCTTCGATGTTCCCGCTGGGTTTCACAGTACCTCCTCCCCGAGCGGATCGTTGACGGCGACAGACGAAGCGCTTACCCCACGCTCGCCCGTACCCACCCGCGTATGTCCGATTCCGACCCCCCGATCACGCTCTACCGGCTCCAGGCCTGCCCGTACTGCGAGCGCGTCGTCCGCACGCTCAGGGAGCACGGCATCGACTACCGCTCGCGGTTCGTCGAGCCGATGCACTCCGAGCGCAACGCGGTCAAGCGGCTGACCGGCAAGCGGACCGTCCCCGCCATCGTCGACGAGAACACGGGCGTCACGATGTCCGAGTCGGCCAACATCGTCGACTACGTCGAGCGGGCCTACGGCGACGGGGAGGTGGCCTGATGGCCTGGGACTTCGAGGTGGTCGAGTTCCCGCCCGCCGACCACGTCGCCGAGGGCGAGTGCGCCCCCGACTTCGAGCGCCCGCTGGTCAACGACGAGTACTGGGAGGACGCCGCGCTGTCCGACCTCGTTGCCGAGCGGCCGGTCGTGTTGCTCTTCCACCCGATGGACGGCTCCTTTCCCGCGACCTACGTCTGGAAGCAGGTCCGCGAGCGCGAGTGGCGCGACTACGACGCCACCGTCGTGGGGGTGTCCATCTCGACGCCGTACGCCCACAAGGATCTCATCGAGGAGGTCGGCATCGACCACAAACTGTTCGCCGACCCCGGCAACGGCGTCGCCGAGCAGTTCGGCGTGGTCAACGACCTCGACGGGATGGCCGGCGTCAGCGAGCCACGGCCCGCCGCGTTCGTCGTCGACGGCGACCGGACGGTCCGGTACGCCTGGGTGGCCGGCGAGTGGCCCGAGTTCCCGCCATACGACGAGATCGAGGCCGCCATCGAAGACCTCGTATGACGGTCGGACCGGACGCGCTCGTCGACGCGGTCGACGCGCTCCGGGACGGCGACCTGGTGGTCTACCCGACGGAGACCGTCTACGGCCTCGGCGCGGACGCGCTGGACTTCGCGGCCGTCGAGCGGGTCTTCGAGGCCAAGGGCCGCTCGCGGGACGACCCGGTCTCGCTGGCGGTCCCGAGCGTCCAGGCGGCCCTGGAGTACACCGATCCGACCGACCGCGAACTGGCGTTCATGCGGGCGTTTCTCCCCGGCCCCGTGACGGTCGTCGTCGAGCGCCGCGACGTCGTCCCGGACGCGCTGACCGCCGGCCGGGACCGCGTCGGCGTTCGCGTCCCCGACCACGACGTGGCGCTGGCGCTGCTGGCGGAGTTCGCCCCGATCACCGCCACCAGCGCGAACGTCAGCGGCCGCCCGAGCGCCCGCGCCGTCTCGGAACTCGACGTCGAGATCCGCGAGGCCGCCGCGGTCGTCCTCGACGGCGGTACCACCGGCGGCACCGGCAGCACCGTCGTCGACGTGCAGGCGGGCGAGATCCACCGCCGCGGCGACCTGGCCGACGAAATCGCGGACTGGCTCGGATCGAACTGACTTTCCCCCCTGCGGCCGGCCTACGCCTCGACCGCGTCGAGGATCGTCGCGGCGTCGACGACGGTTGCGAACTCCCCGTCGAGGTGCGCCAGCGCCGCCCGGTGGCTCTCCGCGGCCGGGAGGTGGATTCCGTCCGGGGCCTCGCGGTCGAACGTCGCGGTGGCGTCGCTCACGACCCAGGTCTCGAAGCCCAGGTTCTCGGCCATCCGGGCGGTCGTCGACACGCAGTGGTCGGTCGTCAGTCCCGCGATCGAGTCCGGCTCCGTCGAGTCGTGCCGGACGTGCACCACGGGGCCGCCGGCCCGCCGCCAGGCCCCGAGCAGGTCGGCGGCCCGCACCTCGGCGTCGGGGTTGTTCCGCGTCCCCCACGATGGGTCGTCGAACCCCTGCTGGAAGTCCACCAGCACCAGGACGGCACCCGCGGACGGCGACGGCAGGTCGGCCGTCATAGCTGGAGCGGCCCCGGCCCGTCTCCCCTTTTGCCGTCCGAACTGTCCCCGCCGATCGGCCCGCGTTCGCCGTCCGGTCCGTCCCGGGCGATTCCGCGGTGGTCGGCGGCCAGCGGGCTCTTTGGGTGTTCGCGCGTCGTGGTGATCGGGCACTCGTCGGGGGCCTGCTCGGGATCCTCCGAGAGCATGTACTGGGGCCACTCCCGGTCGCCCTCGATCCCCCACCCGCCGAGGTCGGCGTGCGGGCAGACGCCGTCGTACGACTCCAGCCGGTCGTGGATCTTCTCCCGGGCGCGCTGGCCGGCCGCGGTGTCGGCTTCCAGTCCCTCGAACAGTGTCCGTGGTTGGAACGTGATCTCCAGCCCCACGGGACAGTAGCGGCTCTTCCGTTCCTCGTAGAACGGCGCCCGGCAGGTCGGGAACATCGGTTCGCCGCCGAAACAGAACTCCCACCGCGGCGTGTCCGGGTCGGTCGGGATGTCCGCCGGCCACGGCTCCGGGTCGTGGACGTGGAGGAACTGGAGCACGTGCCACAGTCGTTCGTGGTACTCGCGCTCGGTCAACTCCCGGTCCGGCGGCCCGAAGAACGTCACTAGCGACGCGTAGTCGCTGTAGTCCTCGTAGACGTCGAGATACTCCATGAGGACGTCCCGCAGCCCCACCAGGGCGTCCCGCCCCGTCGTCGACGGACAGACGGTGTACAGCGCCAGCCCCTCGCTGACCGCGTGGACGCCGAAGTGGCAGGGAAACGGCGTCCCGTTGCGCTCGCCCAACAGCCCCGCAGTGAAACTCTCGACGTGGGCGACGGCCCAGTCCGGCAGGTCCCCGTCGGCGGCCCGCCGCCGGATCGTCTCCTGATCCATCAGTACCTGGAGCCCCGGCTCGTTCATACCTGGGACGTGGGCGCGCGGTCAGTAGTCCTTTTCGATACGCCCTACCCGATCCGCAAGAGCAGAAATTATGTGTGATTGTATGGTTTATAATACAAATATCTCAAATATTGAGCGGACGCTCTCCCAGGATCTCGATTTCGTCCCCGACAGCGAGTTCGGTCCCCCATTCGGATTCGGGGACGAGCGTGTTGATCATGACCCGGAAGTAGTGGTCGAACCGCGCGGGGTCGGCCCACTCGGGGAACGTCTCCTCGCGTTTTCGGAGGAACGTCTCCCGGAAGCCCTCGGTTTCCGCCCCGGTGTAGGGGTCCCGCGAGGGGACGACACACCGCTGGCAGGGGTTGACGCCCCACAGTTCGGCGTCGCCGATCCGGACGGCCACGCAGTGGTCGCGGTCCGAGAGGAGCCGGTCCTCCCAGAACGGCGGGACGCCGCCGACTTCGAGGTTCGCGCGGAACCGCAACCGCACGCTCTCGGGGTCGAGGTCGTACCAGGACGCGATTTCCTCGACCGTCCCCGTCGAGATGAGCGTCGGCCCCGAGAGGTCCGTGTCGTCGGGATACCCGCCCTCGGGGTCCCGGATCAGGCGCACGTCCGTCCCGAAGTGGTCGCCCAGCCAGTCGGCCGCCGCCCCGCGTTCGTCGGGGAGGCCGTAGGTGCGCCCGTCGCGGCTCCCCTGGCGGCGGAGCGTCACCTCGGTCACGTCCCGGTCGAAGTCGGCCCGGACGCGGTGGACGGCCGCGGTTCGTTTCCCGTTGACGTACTCGCCCTCGCCGTCGACGACGGCGTACTCGCGGTCGTGTTCGAGGGCGGCGTTCTCGACGATCCGCGCCCGGTCCCGGACCAGCGGGTCGAGAGATTTGATCGGATAGACCGCGATCCGGGCCAGGTGGGGGTCGGCGGTCCTCACCGCTCTTCGAGGGGGACGAACTCCCGGTCCTCGGGACCGACGTACCGCGCCCGGGGACGGATCAGGCGGTTGTCGTCGTACTGTTCGAGGACGTGGGCGATCCAGCCGCCGACGCGGCTCATCGCAAAAATGGGGGTGAAGATGTCGATGGGGATGCCCATCTGGTAGTACGTCGAGGCCGAGTAGAAGTCGACGTTGGGGGCCAGGCCCTTCTCGCCGTGGAGGAACTCCTCGATGGCGGTGCTGTACTCGTACCAGCGGGTGTCGCCGGCGGCCTCGCCCAGGGCCTTCGACTCCGCGCCGAGGATCTTCGCACGGGGGTCCTTGACGTTGTAGACGCGGTGGCCGAACCCCGGGATGCGCCGGCCCGCTTCGAGGGCGTCGGTCACCCACCTGACGGGGTCCTTGTCGCTCTCGTCGACCTCGGTGAGCATCTCCATGACGTCCTGGTTGGCCCCGCCGTGGAGCGACCCCGAGAGGGTGCCGACGGCGCTGGTGACCGCGGCGTGGAGGTCCGCCAGCGTCGAGGCGGTGGTCATCGCCGAGAACGTCGAGGCGTTCAGGCCGTGGTCGGCGTGGAGGACCAGCGCCATGTCGAAGGTGTCCGCGAGCACGTCGTCGGGTTCCTCGTCGTTGAGCATGTACAGGAAGTTCGCGGCGTGCCCCAACTCCTCCCGCGGGGCGACGGGCTCGTCGCCGTCGCGAAGCCGCTTGAACGCGGCGACGATGGTGGGGAGTTTGGCGGTGATGCGCCGGCCCTTCCGGACGTTCACCTCCCGGTCGGTCGGGTCGTCCACGCCCACCGCATCCGGGTCGTACGCCGAGAGCATCGAGGCGGCCGTCCGGAGCGCCGCCATGGGCGCCTCGTCCTGCTCGGCGAGTTCGCGCACCGTGGCCATCACCCCCGGATCGAGCCGCCGGTCGGCGCTCATCTCCCCGGCGAACGCCGACAGCTCCGACTCGTCGGGCAGGTGGCCGTGCCAGAGCAGAGAGAGCACTTCCTCGTAGCTGGCCTGCCGGGCTAGCTCCTCGATGGCGTAGCCGCGGTAGATGAGCCTGCCCGCGTCGCCGTCGATGTCGCTCAACTCGGACTCGGCGACGAGGA
This sequence comes from Halobacteriales archaeon QS_1_68_17, assembly GCA_003021105.1. Lineage (GTDB taxonomy): Archaea > Halobacteriota > Halobacteria > Halobacteriales > Haloarculaceae > QS-1-68-17. Next base: position 13,690 of record PXRG01000017.1, on the reverse strand, counting down.
CCCCCTCCAGGCCTTTCTTGAGGTCGTCGGACATACGACTGTCGCTTCCCTTGCTGCCCGGAAAAGCATTATCTTTCGCTTGGTACCTGCCGCCACTCCAAAGTCGGGCGGTCCCGGGACCACCCCGACCCGGGGTCGGACTGTCGCCGGATTCTTGCGCCCTCGGCGCTCCCGGCAGTAGGTCGCGGTCGCCGGGTTCCCGCGCTCCGGCAGTCCGGAACCCGGTCGCGCCGCCGTCGTCGGTCCACGGCGCTCCCCCCGACTCGCCGCGCTCCGGCGGGTAACGCTTTTGCCCGGCGGCCGGGAAGCGAGCGTATGGCAGCCGGCGACGAGGCGGAGGTCGAGGTGAAATACGAGCCAGTCAGCGTCAAGGAGGTGCTGGCGGAGATGAAAGACACCGCCGAACTCCTCATCGACCTCTCGTACTCCGCGGTCCTGCTGGGCAGCGACGAGGTCGCCAGCGAGGTACTGGAACTGGAATCGCGGATGGACGTCCTCCAGTTGCGCGCCCGGATGAGCCTGCTGATGGCCGCCCGCAACCCGGCGGACGCCGAGGCACTCGCGCCCGTCCTCGGGGTCGTCGGGGCCGCCGAGAAGGTCAGCGACGCCGCCGGCGACATCGCCAAGGTCGTCCTGGAGGACATCGGCCTCCCCGACGCGATGCGGGCGGCCCTGCCCGAAGCCCTGGAGACTGTCGTCCGGGCCGAACTCGACCCGGCGTCGGCGTACGCCGACCGCGACCTCGGCGACCTCAACCTCGAAACCACGACCGGCGTCCGCGTCATCGCCATCCGCCGGCAGGGCGACTGGCTGCCCAATCCCGACGCGGAGACGGTCCTGCGAGCCGGCGACGTGGTCCTGCTCCGCGGCCCCGCCGAGGCCACCGCGAAGGTGTACGAGACCGCCGCGGGCGAGCCCTACGACCGGCCCGAACCCGCCGAACCGGCCATCGACGACCTCGAACGGGCGGTCGACTCCATCGTGTTGATGAAAAACATCAGCGAACTCGCGGTTGACCTGGCCTACGGCGCGATCATCTTCGACAGCGAGGACCTCGCCGAGGAGGTGCTGGAACTGGAGGCCGAGGTCGACGCCCTCCAGTCGCGGTTCGAGGCCTGGACGCTCCGGGCGGCCGGTCGCGTCGACGACCCGGTGGCGCTCCGGGGGCTGGTCCACCTCGCCAGCGCCACCGAGGTCATCAGCGACGCCGCCCTGGAGATCAGCGAGGGCGTCATCCGCGGGCTGGGCGCCCACCCGGTCATCGCAGAGGCCGTCCGGGCCAGCGACGAGGTGATCGTCCGCCTGACCGTCGACGCCGGGAGCGACCTCGACGGGACGACGCTCGGTGCCCGCGAGGTCAAGACCGACACCGGCATGCGCGTGATCGCCGTCCGCCGGCCCGGGGGTGAGGCCGACGGCCGGGAGACGGCCGACTGGGAAATCTCCCCCGGCCCCGAGACGGAACTGGGGGCCGGCGACGTGTTCATCGCCAAGGGAACCCGCTCGGGCGCGGAGCGACTCCGGAAACTGTCTCACAGTTCCCTCGAGAGCCGGTAGGCCGTGATCGCGGTCAGGACCGTCGTCGCCAGGCCGCCGACCGCCACCGCCAGCACGAACCCCAGCCCTACATAAAACAACGGCGACCGGTAGGTTCCCGGGAGCACCACGAAGAAGACGAAGACGGCGACGGTAAACAGGAGGCCGAACGCGAACCCCCGCCTGGCGTTGCGCGGCACCTCCAGTGCCTCGACGAGGGCCGCGCGGCCGCCCGGCTGCTCGCGGTCGGTCGGCTTTTCGCCATCGTCCGACCTCTCGCGGCCGGCCGACTCTTCGCGGTCGCTCCGCGCCGGGCCGTCGGCGTCGCCGGTCACGCCCGGCGCTACGGGCCGGCGTCTCAAGACCGCGTCGGTTCGGCCCGCCGATTCCGGTAGGTGATGGCCCGTATCGAACCGCCTAAGAGTGTGGGGCCGCCCCGTTGTGACAATGACAACCCTCGGGACGGCGAGCGCGGCCCCGGGTGAAATCGATACGGGGCGGCTGCCGGTCGGGCAGACCCGCGACGGGACGGAGATGGGGCTGCCGGTGGCGGTCGTCAACGGCGCGGCCGGCGGGAAGACTCTCTACCTGCAGGCGGCCAGCGACGGCGACGAACTCAACGGCGTCGGGGTGATCCGCCGGCTCGTCCCGCGGCTCGATCCGGCCGACCTCTCGGGGACGATCCTGATCGTGGGCGTCGTCAACTACCACGGCTTCCAGGTCGCCGAACACCGCAATCCCATCGACGACACCAAGACCAACCGCGCCTACCCGGGCGACGAGACGGGCACCTCGACCGAGCGCATCGCCGCGGCCACCTTCGACGCCGCGACCCGCGCCGACCTGGCGCTCGACCTCCACCAGGGGTCGACCAGCCGCATGATCGAGGAGTGTCGCGTCCGCTGTGGCACCCGCCACCGCCTCCACGAGGAGTGTCTCGAACTCGCCAAAGTGTTCGGCTGTGGCTACATCCTCGACCAGAAAGGTCCCGACGGACAACTCGCCCGCGCCGCCCCCGACGAGGGCGTCCCGACCATCGACCCGGAACTGGGCGGCTCCGTCGGCTGGGACGAACACAGCATCGAAGTCGGCGTCGAGGGCGTGTTCAACGTCCTCCGGTCGTACGGCTTCCTCGACGGGACGGTCCGCCCCGATTCCCAGGTCCGGGCGACCGGCTTCGAACAGTACGGCTCCCCGACCGGCGGCGTCGTCTCCTTCGAGCGGGACCTCGGCGAACGCGTCGCCCGCGGGGACACCCTCTTCGAGGTGACCGACGTCTTCGGCGAACCGAAGGCCCGCGTCGAGGCCGACTCGACCGGCGTCTTCTGGCGTACCCGCCGGCTCCCCCAGGTCGCTACCGGCGAGTACGTCTGCTCGGTCGGCACCGACGTCGACTCCTACTAAACCATTTTTTTCGTCGTCGGGTGCGCTCGCGTCGCTCGCGCACCCTCCTCGAAAAACGTGGGCGAAAAAATCGGACGCGAGGCGAAACCGAGCGTCCGGTGAAACGGCGGCCTCCGGCCGCCGTATGCTGGTCGCGGGCCGGAACTGCCGTCCGCGAAACGCCGCGCGGAGTGTGGCGTTCGGTCGCGGGGAACCGACGGTTCTGGCCGCTCCGTGTTCGCCGACCATCGAGAAACGGGGTTGTCCGAAACCGTTCGGTCGGCCCGTGAGTACTGTCGCTCGCGGACTTTCGGGGACGACCGCCAGCTACAGATGGCTCCCACCCGTCGGGTCATCCATGCTCGTCTGCGAGTCCTGCGGGGCCGAATACCCCGACACCGCCGACGGTCCCTGGCGGTGCGACTGCGGCCACGCGCTCGATTTCGCCGGCCGGCCGACGCCCGACAGCGAGGACCCGCCCGCAGTCGCCGACCTGGAGACGGCCCGGGGTCTGTGGGCGTTCGCGGACCTGCTGCCGGTCGCGCCCCGCGTCACGCTGGGGGAGGGGTGGACGCCGCTGGTCGACGCCCCCGCCTGGGACGCGCGGTTCAAACTGGAGTACGTCTTCCCGACGGGGAGTTTCAAGGACCGCGGGGCGACGACGACGCTCTCCCGGGCGGTCGAACTGGGCGTCGACCGGGTGGTCGAGGACTCCTCGGGCAACGCGGGGGCCGCCGTCGCCACCTACGCGGCACGGGCCGGCATCGACGCCGGGATATACGTCCCGGCGGACGCGAAAGCCTCGAAGGTGCGGGCCATCGAGCGGACGGGGGCGGACGTGATCCGCGTCGAGGGCGACCGGGCGGCGGTCAGCGAGGCGTGCATCGAGGCCGTCGAGCGCGGCGCGGGATGGTACGCCAGCCACGCCTGGAACCCCGCCTTTTTCGCCGGGACGGAAACGTTCGCCGTCGAGGTCGCCGCCCAGCGGGGCTGGACGGCCCCCGACGCCGTCGTCCTTCCCGTCGGCCACGGGACGCTGTTGCTCGGTGCCTACCGCGGATTCCGGCTGCTGTCCGAGGCGGGCTGGATCGACCGGGTGCCGCGGCTGTTCGGCGCACAGGCGGCCGGCGTCGCGCCGGTCGCGGCCCGTCTCGGTGACGAGGGCACCGAGAGCAGCGGCGGTGGTGGCCCCCGGAACGACCTCGCGGACGGCGTCCAGGTCGCGCGTCCGGCCCGTCTGGACCAGCTCGTGGCGGCCGTCGAGGCGACCGGCGGGGACGCCGTCGCGCTCGACGCCGCGGCGACCCGGCGGGAACTGGATCGCCTCCGGCGGGCCGGGTTCGGCGTCGAGGCCACCTGTGCGCTCGCCCCCGCGGCGCTCCGGCGGTTCCGCGAGCGCGGCGCGCTCGACGCGGGCACCGATGTGGTGGTGGCGCTGACGGGGCGGGCCTAGACTCACCGCGCCCGGCTACAGTCCACGAAGGCGTCCTCTGTCGCGGCTAGCCACTGTGTGGTCACCGCGCTCTCGTCGGCGTCGGAGGGATAAATCGTACACTCGTCGGGGCGGTTCTCGTACCGTTCGATCCGGTGGACTAGTGCCTCGGGCGGTAGTTCCGGCACGGCACTGTGACAGACGACCTCCGGATCGGCGTCGCTGGCGGGGTCAGTCTCGCTCGTGTGGTCGGTGTCGCTCATCCGGTCTCACCCCGGGCCGTCGGGCCCGTCACGGCTGTTTTCCGGGACGGTTCGGGGTTTGTTATTTAGCTGATACCGGGCAGTAAAGACCGCATAACAATACTAACCCGTGCTTACTGGTCGGACGAGGCGGACGATCCGCCTCGTACTGTCCCGCCTGTCGGAACGGGGAACGGGAACGGGAACACCTGGGGGCCTGACGCCGCTGCCGCCCATCCCCCATTTTCGGCCCGACCCGGCGACTACCGCTCGGGGTGGACCGGTGCGTCGAAGCCGCCGCGGACGAGCGGCTTCGAGACGTGTCGCCTGGCGCACGGCGGCACCTCGTACCACCCCGGTTCGAGGTCCCGTTCGAGCGTCCGCTCGGCCGCCCGGTCGCGGTGTGTCCCACAGTCTCGACACCGGTAGCCCTGCCCGCGGCCGGCGCTCTCCATCGACCGCCCGCAGTCCGGACAGGCCGGCGTGACCCGCTCGGTGGTGACCAGATGGCGGACCGCGAACTTCTCCAGTTTGAGCGTCCCGCCGCCGACCTCGCCACAGGCGATGATCCGGTCGCCCGCCCGGAGCGCCCGCACCCGGTCGCGGAACCGCTTGGTCGGCTCGAAGGCCGCACACCGGAGCCGCGTGTCGCCCTCGCGGATCCCCATGAAGACGTGTCCGCCCTCCCGCGTCTCGGGCGGGTCGGCCACCGTGCCCTCGACCCGGTAGGCGTAGCCGTCCCGGACGTCGGACAGCGCCGCAGCCCTGAGGTGGGCGTCGGTTCCCTGGTTGGTGACGAACACCCGCCGCCGGGCGACCGGTTCGCTCTCGATCCGGTCGGCCACCGCCCGGGCGGTGTCCGGGTCCTCGCCCCTGATCCCGTAGAGGACTGGCCCCGGCGTGTGGGGGACACAGACCGTCTCCCCCTCCGTCCGGTCGACGGTGTCCCAGGCGTCGGGGTAGGCCCGGTCGGCGGCCGCGAACACCGACTCGCGGTTCACCTCGCGCGGGGTCCCCCACCGCGGTCGCTCACGGTAGGCGAGACACTCGTAGGTCCACTCCCCGCCGGCCCGCCAGGCCCCGGCGGCCGCCAGCGCGCCGATCAAAGAACCCGCCTGATCCGCGACCCGTTCCGGGACACCGCCGGGGTCGCCCGGGACGACCACCGCACCGGGGTTGGTGTCGGGGTCGGCCGTCTCGGCCCCGTCGAGGGCGTCGCGGACGACTGCCAGCGACCGGTCCGGGTCAGCGCCGGTGTGGACCGCGAGCGCGGCGTTGCCCCTGGTCTTGTGCTCGACCGCGGGGTTCAACCGTACCAGCAGCGTCCGGTCCACGTCGCCCAGGCGCTCGGCTATCAGAGCGGCGAGGTAGGTGGTGCACATCCCGCGCTCGCGGGAGTCGGTGTCGTCGATGGCGACGACTGTCACGCCCGGCCGTAGCGCCCTCCCCGACTAACCGCTTTCGGGCCGGTGTCCCTACTTCAATCTATCGCTCCCCGAGCGGGAAATCGCCCGACAGTACTGTCCTCCCCGTCGCAACGCATTTATATGATGACTGTCCTAGATACTGCCGATGCCACGATCCGCACTGGTCGGCAACGTGACCGCCATGCTCGAGGACGCTGGTTTTCTCGTCAGCGACCGGTGCGCGATTCGTCCCAAGAGTTTCGACGTGGCGGCCCGGCGCGGCAAGAGCGTCCTGCTGTTGAAGATCCTGGGGAACATCGACGCCTTCGACGCGACGACCGGCGCGGAGATGCGCCGGCTGGGGGAGTACCTGGACGCGACCCCGCTGGTGATCGGGCTGCGGACCCGCGCGATGGACCTGTTCGTCGAGGAGGTGCCGCCGCTGATCTACGCCGCCCCCGGCGGGCTGTACGTCAACATCGACAGCGAGGTGCTCGCGGACGCCCGCGAGGACCGCGACTGGAGTCTCGGTCGGCTGGCGAGCGAACTCGGCGTCTCCAGGCGCACCGTCTCGAAGTACGAGGACGGCATGGACGCCAGCGTCGAGGTCGCGGCGCAACTGGAGGAACTGTTCGACGCCCCCCTGACCGGCCCGGTCGACGTCCTCGGCGGGGCCGAGGAGGTCCACGACGACGAGCCCACCCCCGAGGACCCGTCGCTCGACGCCGGCGACGACCTGGTGGTGACGGTCCTCACGCGGGTCGGCTTCGACGTCCACCCGACCGACCGCGCCCCCTTCAGGACCGTCAGCGAGGACGAGCGCCGCCAGGAGAGCGTCCTCACGGGCCACTCCGAGTTTACCGAGGCCGCCGAGAAGCGCGCCAGGATCATGAGTTCCGTCGGCCGGGTCACGGGCACGCGGTCGGTGTACGTCGTCGACCGCGCCCGCCGGGACGCCGTCGACGGGACCGCGCTGGTCGAGGAGTCCGAGATGGAGGACATCCGCGAGGCCGACGAACTGCGGGACCTGATCCGCGAGCGGGCCGAAGAACCCGCCTGATCCGCGACCCGTTCCGGCGCTGCCCGGGTGCTGTAATTCTTTACGCCAGCGGACTGATCGTCGAGTGGAGCGACCGCCGAGTGGAGCGGCTCTGCGTGCGTATCGACCGCTACGGGCGGTTATTTCAGCTCCCGTACGTCTCTTCGAGGTAGGCCACGATGTCGTCGCTCTCGGGCATCCCCTCGACGCCGTGGTCGGGGTCGACGAGGACGGGAACGCCGGTCTGGCCGCTGACCTCCTTCACTTCGGTCCGCTCGCCGTGCGAGCGGGGTACCATGTGGGACTCGTATTCGAGGCCGAGTTCGTCGAGTTTCCGCTTGACCTTCGCGCAGTAGGGACAGCCTTCGAGTTCGTACAGTTCGAGGTTCGCCATACAGGGGGTAGGCCGCCCCGGTTCAAGAGCCCACTGGTGTCGTGTACGGGCGACACACCGCCGGAATCCGTCGGCTGGACGTGCCGGCACGCGGGTCACACTTTCGACCGGATGCGGTTCCCGGCCGCGGCGACCGCCCGGCGGATGCGGGCCCGCTGGTAGACGCCCTCGCCGACTCCCCACCCGACCAGGAGCAAGAGCGCGGCGACGACGGAGGCGAACGCCCAACTGGAGAGCCAGACGGGCTTGACGAACGGCGTGATGTGGCTCCACCGCTGTGCGAACCAGGTGGCCTGCGCTTCGAGCGGCGTCCCCTCGACGGTGGCGACGAGCCAGTCGCTGAAGGTCACCCTGCCGGCCGGTCCCCGTCCGGCCCCGCCCGAGACGACGTAGCTCCCGGAGGCGTTCAGGTCGCGGATCGTCGGGCCGTTCGATCCCGGTGCCCCGCGCTCGGCGTCGTACGGTGCCCAGGCGGCGTAGTACTCCCAGACGATCTCGCCGGTCGGCGTCACCTCGATGACGCGGTGGTGGAGCGTGTCGACCACCAGGGTGTTCCCGTTCGGCAGCCGGTCGGCGTCCCGGGGCCACTTGAGCCGCCCCGTCAGCTTCCACGTCCGGGTCCAGGAGCCGTTCTCGCGGGCGTACTCGACGATCCGGTCGTTCTCGCTGTCGGCCACCAGGACCGTCGGGGTCCCGTTTTCGCTTTCGAGGTAGTCGGGGTTGTGCTGCTCGTAGAGCCGGCTGAGGTTGCCGTCGCTGCCGAGCCGGCGGACGATCTCGCCGCTCGGCCGGTCGATCACGACCGCCTGGTCGAAGTTCCGGAGCGACACCAGGTACCGCCCGTCGCCGACCTTGTCGACGTCGTTGACGTGGGTCCAGTCCTCGCCGTACCCGCCCGCTGTCGAGGCCGGGTAGTGGTCCCGGGCGTACCACTCCCAGGTGATCTCGTCGGTCGTGAGGTTGTAGACGTACACCCGGTCGTCGCTTTGCCCGCTGGTCTCGTTCATGTTGCGCATGTTCGCCACCAGCAACTCGTCGCCGTTGATCAGGTCCACGTCGTGGGTGTCCTCGGCGTCGAGTTGCCTGGACCAGACGATCGACCGGTTCGCGGGGTCGTACTCGTAGACGACGGTGTCGCCGGGCACCGTCGAGGTGACCAGCAGGTTGCCGTCGGCCAGCGGGTCGACGTCGTAGAACCAGACCGCCCCCGTCTGCCCGCCGTCGTGGAGCCACTGCGTGTCGCCCCGGGGGCCGGCGGCGACCAGCCTGGCCGGTTTCTTCTTGTTGCTGATCCCCTGGAAGTGGAATCCCTGGATGCTGACGTAGGTCCTCTCGTCGACGGGCTCGTCGACCGTCCCGGGGCCGAGCCGGACCTGCCCGGAGGAGGTGGCGGCGTCGACGACGGCCGACAGCAACAGGACGCCGATCAGGGTGGCGATCGCGGACCTGACGATCCAGCGGCGCGGCGGCAGCGAACGGGGACCAGCCATCGGACGTGATGTCTACGAGGACGATTGAACCTCTTTTGGTTCCGGCCGCCGCTGGCCTCTTCCTGGCGTCCGTCTCCCGGTCGGCGAGCAGTTCCTCGGCGGTCACTCCCGGGCGTCCGTCTCCCGGTCCCGGGCGTCCGTCTCCCGGTCGGCGAGCAGTTCCTCGGCGGTCACGAGCGCCACCAGTTCCACGCCGCGGTCGGCGAGGTGGTCGCGGGCGCCCTCCTGTCTGTCGACGACGACGAGCACGCGGTCGACGACCGCACCCGCCTCCCTGAGGGCGTCGACCGCGTCGGCGGCGCTCTGTCCCGTCGTCGCCACGTCTTCGAGGACGACCACGCGCTCGCCGTCCGCCAGGTCCCCCTCGATCCGGTTGCCGGTGCCGTACTCCTTGGCCTGCTTCCGGACGATCACGTACGGCCGGCCGCTCTCGACGCTGGTGGCGGCCGCCAGCGGAACCGCCCCGAGCGCGACGCCCGCGAGTTTCCCCGCCTCGCCCAGCCGGTCGGCGAACGCCCGCGCGATCAGTTCGAGACACCGGGGGTTCGTCTCGAAGACGTACTTGTCGACGTAGTACTCGCTCGTGCCGCCGTGGGAGAGTTCGAACTCGCCGTAGCGGACGGCGTCTGCGTCCCGGAGCGCGCCTACGAGGTCCGTGTCGGTCATACCCGCCGGTCCGGCGGGCGCGGGTTAATAGCTTTCAGTTCCGCGCGATCACGTACAGCGCCGCGATCCCCCCGATTCCCAGCGCGAACCAGTAGCTGGCGAGCCGGTAGACCAGCGAGATGGAGTAGGCGCTGGCCGTCGAGACGCCGGCCACCGCCACCAGCAGGGCGACCAGTGCCAGTTCGACCCCGCCGAGCCCGCCCGGCGAGGGGACGAGTCCCGCGAGCGTGCTCGCGGGGACGATAAAGAGCACGAGCAGCGGATCGACCGTCAGCCCGAGCGTCTCGGCGGCGAAGTACAGCGGGAGGGCGAAAAACACCCACCCCGCGTACGAGAACACCAGCGCCCGGACCAGCGCCCGCGGTTTTTCGGCGATGCGCTCGAAGGCCGCCCGGAGTTCCTCGATGCGCCGTCGGACGCCCGCGAGGCTGATCCGCGAGGTGCGGCGGGCGACGGGCGCGACCAGCCACAACACGGCCGCCGTTAGCGGGCGGCGGAACTGCCAGGTCGCCACCGCCAGGAGGGGCACGCCCAGCGCCATCGCCAGCAGCCCCACCGCCAGCGGCTCGACGGCCTCGGGGAGGGTCGCCTGCCAGAGCAACGCGGCCATCCCGAGCGCCGCGAAGCTGAAAAACGGCAGGAGGTTCAGCAGGTCGGCCGTGACGACGCTGGCGAGGCTGTCCTCGTAGCTGGCCGATGTGTCCCGCGAGAGGACGTAGGCGATGAAGGGCTCGCCGCCGGCCTGGCCCAGCGGCGTGACGTAGTTGGCGAACGTCGCCGCGAAGTAGGTGACGACCAGTTTCCGGTAGGGCACGCCCACGCCCGCGACCTCGAGGACGACTTGCCAGGCTTTCCCCCACAGCGCCAGGCACAGAAGCGTCGAGAGACAGCCGACCGCGAGCCACCGCAGTTGCGCGTCCCGGAAGGTGGCGGTGACCTCCTCGATCCCGATGCCGACCGCCACGAGGTACAACAGCAGGACCGCCACGGCGAACCCCGCGACGATCCGGATGAGGGTCTTCCGGTCGACGAAGTCCAAGACCGCGAGGCCCTCCCTGCTCATCACTCGAGGTATCCGAGGTCCTGGAGCCGGTCTTTGGCCTCCTCGCCCATCCCCGCGAGCACGTCCTCCTCGCCCACGTCGTCCCACTCGCCGCCCACGCGCGACTCGAACGCCGAGAGGGCCGCCTCGGCGGCCGCGACCGCCCCCTCGTCGGCGTCGCCGGTCGCCACGAGGTCGCGGGTCTCGCCGGGGTCGGCGTCGAGCCGGTAGGCCTCGTCGGCGATGCGCTCGTTCCGGATGTACTTCGCGTCCGGGCGGCGAGCGGCCCGCATCCGCGAGTAAAAGCGGGAGTTCTCGTCGAGGTCGATCCCCGCGGCGCTGGCTTTCCCCTCCAGTTGCCGCAACTCGACGACCGGCCGGTGGTACTCGACGAACGCGAACTCGCCGTCGCCGTCGCTGCCGCCGTCGTCACCGAACTCGCGGTAGCCCTCGCCCAGCAACGACCGCGCCGGGTCGAGGGGCTCCCCGCCGGCCTCGACGCCGGCGTGGTCCAGCACCGTATGGTAGAGGTCGAGCAACTCCACCTGCCGGTCGTCCCGTCCCGGGTCGAGGTCGGGGTGTTTCACCAGCAACGGGACGTTCACCAGCGGGTCGTAGACGCAAAACTCGTGACCGTAGAGGCCGTGTTCCCCGTGGAGTTCGCCGTGGTCGGCACACACCACCACGAGCGTCTCCTCCCACTCGTCGTTCGCGCGGAGCCACTCGAACAGCCGGCCGAGTTCGCCGTCGATGTGTCTGATCTCGGCGTCGTACAGCCCCCTGATGGCGTCCCACTCCTCGTCGTCGATGTCGCGTGCCCCGCAGTTGTACTCCTTGGAGTTCTGGCAGACGGCCGTCGAGTCGACGCCCGGGGCGAACTCCTCGCGGCACTCGTCGGGCGGGTGGTACGGGAGGTGGGCGTCCATGAGGTTGATGAACGCGAAGAAGGGGCCGTCGGTGCCGTCGACGAAGTCGATGGTGCTGTCGATCGCCGCCGGCGTTTTCGAGTCGCCGCCCCCGCTTGACGCGAGGTACTCGTGGACGGTGTTGCCGGCCTTGACGAGCCAGTCGGCGAGGCTCCGGAGCCGGTCGCTGTCGTTCATCGCCTTCCAGGCCCGCGCCAGCGGCCCGGAGAGGAACTCGCCGGGCATCACCTGGAAGAAGTTGTCCTGGTCGTCGAACCCGTCGGTGAGGTGGGTGTAGGGGGTGATCCAGGCGTTCGAGGAGTAACAGGCCGTCCCGTAGCCCGCGGCCGACAGCGACTCGGCCAGCGTCGTCACCCCTTCGAGGTACGGGTTCTCCTGGGTCGCCCCGTGCTCGCTGGGGTACAGCCCAGTGAACATCGATGCGTGGACCGGGAGCGTCCAGGGTGCCGGTGCGACCGCCTGCTCGTAGACCCGCGCCCCCTCCGCAAACGACTCCAGCGTCGGCGTCGTCGGCCGGTCGTACCCGTAGACGGTCAGGTGATCCGCCCGGACCGTGTCCATCACGACGAAGAGCACGTTCGGCCGGGTCGCCGCGTCGCTCATTACTCCCGTGGCTCTCGCCAACCGGGTTAAAGACCGTGATTTCGCGCGGTCCGTGCGCCCGCGGGGCCGCGGCTATTCGACCGCGGCGACCGGACGCTTCCATCGCGTCCCGTCGGCCGATACGGTTCGCCCCGGCCGCCGGCCGCCGCTCAGAAGGGGGCCTCGGGACCCTCGTCGCTGTCGCCGTCGTCGGTCGTCTCGCCGGGGAACGACGGGCTCATGCCGCCGCCGCCCATGCCGCCGTGGCCACCCTCCATGCCGGTGTCGGCGTGGACCTGTTCGATCTCGGGGATCTCCTTGACCATCCGCGTCTTGATCGCCTGGATCGTCATCGGGGAGATGCCACAGCCGCTGCAGGCACCCCCCAGCTGGATCGAGACCTCGCCGGTCTCGCGGTCGATGTTCTGGATGGCCGCGGTCCCGCCGTGCATCTGGATCTGCGGGAAGTTCCGGCGCAGGAAGTTGGTGATGCGCTCGCGGAGGTCGTCGTCGGCGTCCTCGGTCTCGGTGCTCATGGTACTCCGAGGTATGCAGCCAGGCGGCTTAGGCCTTTGGCTCCGCTGGCGACCCCGCTTCTCTCCCTTCCTCGTCCGGCAAATCCCGGGCCGAGACGGTCCCTCGCGTCGACGCACGTTCCCCGGCGCGTCACTCCTCGAAGCCGAAGACGGCCCGCAGTTCCGACTCGATCTCGGCGACGTAGCGGTCGAGCACCTCCTCGAACTTCCCCTCGTCGACGAGGACGCCCTGCAACCGGTCGTAGGGGTCCGCCGGGAGTTCCAGCCGGAACTGGCCGTCGCCCTCGTAGAAGGGTTCGCTCTCGTTGAGGACGAACTGGTCGATGCCGTGGATCAGTTCCGAGTCGTACCGCTCGTTCATCGTCTCGAAGGCGTTCTTGTAGGCCTGCTGGAGTTCGACGAAGTAGTTGGCGTACTTGTCCTCGAACCGGTCGGGATCGAAGTCGGCCATACCCGAACGGAGAGCCAGCGGCGACAAAAGTCGGACGGTCGCGCTGTTTCGCGTCCCGCGCCCGGACCCGAACTCCGGCCCGTCAATCCCGCTCGCCCAGCGGGATCAGCGCCTGGTTCTCGCGGAACGACAGCAGGTACAGCGAGACGCCGACCACCGCCGCGAAGACGACGCTCGCCATGACCGAGGCGGTCACGGCCGACGCGAACAGCCCGCTGATCGATATCTCCCCCCGCGTGGCGGCCGTCAGCGACACCGCGAGCATCAGCATCGTGAACATGACTCCGAACGCGAACCCGACGCCGAACAGGAGTCGCTCCCGATCGCGGACCGGGATCGCGGGATGCGATGCGATCGCCATACCTCCTGTTGCGCGTAGAGACATATAGTTTCCCTGAAAATGTCAGCCGTCCGTCTGACCGCGCTCTGCGGGACGCGACCATGTGACTTCCTCCCCACCCTACTTGCTCGCTTTCGCTCGCTCGTTGAGGGTGGGGCTTCCTGTTTCCACGACGCGCTTTGCAGGAACCGAACTGGTTCCCGCAGGGAGCGCAGTCTCCGCAGG
>PXRG01000016.1:55449-69682 GCA_003021105.1 Halobacteriales archaeon QS_1_68_17 | reverse complement strand
GTAGTAGACGGCCGGGGTGCCGAGGTTCTCGAACAGCGCCGAGAAGCGGTCCCGCTCGGCCTGGAGTTGCCGCTGGCGTCGTTTGCGGTCGGTGATGTCTAGGTAGTGTTCGACGCGCCCGCCGGCGTACTTTCCCTCCTCGATCGGCATGCTCCGGTGGAGGAGCCACCGGTCCTCGCGGCCGTCCCCGGCGAGGACGTGACACTCGAACTCCGCGATCCCGGTGTCGTCCCGGTAGCTCCCGATCACCTCGCTGGCGAATCGTTCGGGCTTCTCGAAGCGGGCTTTGAGTTCGGATTCGACGAGTTCCGGCTTGTCCCGTCCGACGACCGCGTCGGCGTCGACGCCGAGGTACTCCTCGACGAGCTCGTTGGCCCAGACGACCGAGTAGTCGTCGTCGAGGATGAACGTCCCAACCGTCGCGGTGTCCATCGCCTCGGTCAGCGACCGGAAGCGCGCCTCGCTGGCCGCCAGCGCCTGTTCCCGTTCCTTCCGCTCGGTGACGTCCCTGATCGTCCCCCGGACGGCGACGATCTCGCCGTCGTCGCGGACGGGTCGCCCGATGGTCCGGATCCACCGCAGTTCGTCGTCGGCCGTGAGCAGCCGCAGTTCGAGGTCGTACGGTTCGCCCTCCTCGAGGGCGCGCTCGACGGCCTCGCAGAGCCGCGGCCGGTCCTCGGGGTGGTAGAACTCGATCGCCGCCTCGACGTCGAGCGGCTCGTCGACCGGGAGTCCGTAGATGCGGTAGACCTGTTCGGTCCAGCTCATCTCGATCCCGTCCCCGCTCACGTCGAGTTCCCAGCCGCCGACGCCGGCGATCTGGTGGGACTGTTCGAGCAGCTCCTGGGCTCGGTCGAGTTCGCGCTGGCTCCGTTTGCGGTCGGTGATGTCGATCCCCTCGGCGATGATCGACTCGACGCGGTCGTCGCGGCCGTACACCGGGCGCAATACGAGATCGAGGACCACCTCCCCGTCCGAGTACGGACAGGGGAGTTCGAACCGGACGAACTCGCCGTCGGCCGCCCGCTCGATGCCGTTCCGGAGTCGCTCCCGGACCCGGGCCGGGAACGCCCGGTCGGGAGCGTCCCGGAGCGGTCGCCCGCGCAACGACTCGCGGTCGACGCCGAAAAACCAGACGGCGGCGTCGTTGGCCTGCCTGAGCCGTCCCTCGGTGTCGAGGAGGGCGACGATCGTCCGGGGATCGTTCGCGATGGCTTCGAGGTGGCGCTGTGCGGGGGACGCATCGGTCAACCGCGGCTGCCGTTCGAGCCGCCGGGCGGTGCCGGTCATCCCGACGACGGTCCCGTCGTCGTCGGTCAGCGGCCCGCTGGCGAACTCGCAGGGGATCCGCTCGCCCGACGCCGCGAGCAGCAACGATTCGCGGCGGTCCGGTTCCTCCCGCTCGAACACGGCCGACATGACCCTCCTGAGGGTCCCCCGTTCCTCCTCGGGGACCAGCCCCTGGGCGGACATCCCGTCCAGCGCCGCGTCGGCGTAGCCGGTCGCCTCGGCGAACGCCTCGTTCCACTCCCGGAGCCGACCCCGGCGGTCGACGGCGAACCACGGGTCCGGGATCGCGTCGATGGCGGACTCGACCGCGAACTGGTCAGCACCTGGATCCACGTTCGGGTTCGCGTCCGCGGTTGCATCCACCTCTGCGTTCGGGTTCGCGTCCCCGTTCGCGTTCGGGTTTGCGTTTGCGTCCGAGTCTGTCGATTCGGCCGCGGCGAACTCTTGCTCGTCGGTCATTGTTACACCGACACCCCCTGTCCCGGCCCCTCCGCTTCCCGCGTGTGCTCAGTCCCGATGTGGTACAGACAGATAAATATTCCCCGGTGGTAGCGCTCAGCGGCGGGGTTCGCCCGCGGCGGCCGTCCGTTCGGCGACCTCGACCAGCGTCGTCCAGGTGTTCACGCCCGCCCGCAGGGCCACGAGGTCGCGCGCCTCGATCCGGACCGCGACGGTGCAGTTCTCGCGGTCAACGCCGGCCCGGGTGCGGTCGCCGGCGATCTCGCCGACCTCCTGGCGGACGCTCCGCTCGACGACGCGGGCGCGGCGGGGTCGGTCGTACCCGAACTCCAGAAGAGCCTCGTGGTCGTACGTGCGGTCGGGGTCGTCGGGCACGTCACTCGACGTCGATCTCTTTGACGTCGCGGCTCCGTTCTTTCAGCAGGACGCGGTGCCCGCAGTAGGGACACCGCACGCCCCCGTACTCGTCGAGTTCCACGTCTCGCTTACAGCGGGAACACTTGTAGCTCATTCGTCGTCGTCGTCGGCCAGCGCCGCGCGGATCGACCGGCGGACCGTCTTCCCGCCCGGCGTCTCCGGGCTGTAGGTGCCGCCGGCGTACTTGTACCCGCAGTAGCCACACTGCCAGATGCCGGTCCCCTGGCGCTCGACGCGGTCGTTGCCACACTCGGGGCAGGTGTGCTCGTCGCGCATGTCGCCCTCGATCTCGGCGACGCGCCGCCGTGCGACGCGGCCGTACCGCGCGCCGAACCGGCCCGCGCTCCCGGTGCGTCCCTTCTTTTTGGCCATGGTACCGTACTCTCGCCCGGCGGGCGGGATAAACCCTACGAGTTCCGCTCCCGTTCGGTGCCCCGTCGCGTCCGTTCCCCTCGCGTACCACGTCCGTCGGTGGCTACGTCCGCGGCCGCGCTTCCGATCACTCCTGGAGGCCTTCGGCGTCGAGCGCCTCGTTGATGTCGCCCCGGACCCGTTCGCCCAGGTCGCGGTCCCGCGCGGTCGTGACCACGCGGTTTTCCTGGACGGAGGAGCCGTCGCGGACGAGCAGGCGGACGTTGCCGTTGTCGTCGGCGCGGGTCGATCGGTCCGGGGATTATCTTCTTGACGTGGGGGTGGCCGGCGACCGTCTGGATCGCGCGCCGGCCGTCGCGCCCGCCGATCAGCGTGGTATGCGAGCCGCCGAGTTTCTCGGCCGCCGAGGCCTCGACGACCTCTAGGGCGGGGTCGCCCCGGCGCTCGATCACCGCCGCGACGGGGTCGTCGGCCTCAACCCGGTAGAACTCGTATCGGAGTTGCTCGCGGACGGCCCGCAACACCTCGCGGTCGCCGGTCGCGTACACTTCCTCCGGGCGCTTCCGGCGGACCTCGTCTGCGACCTGGCCCGCGAAGTTTCGCAACTCCACGCCGCTCAGTTCCCCCGTCTCGGGCGTGGTCGTCACCTCGCGGGCGCTGACGACCGCCTCGTCGAGCAGGACCGTCACCCGCGCCCGCTCCCGCGCCAGTTCGAGGACCGCGGTGTCGGCGTTGGCCGTGTGACAGACCAGACAGTAGTCGCCCGGCCGCGACAGCGGCGATCCGCACTGCCGACACTCCATGTCCGGTGGTCGGCGGGGAGCGTGGATAAGCGGGGCGGTTTCCCGCCGCACTCCGCGGCGGTCAGCGATCCGTCCCGCGCGCGTCGGCCAGCAGTCGGTCGAACGCCGCCTTCCCGTAGGCGGCGTACGCGCGGTCGAACCCGTACACCTCGTGAGTGCAGGTGCCCTCCCAGTCCGTCTCGACCATCGCCCGCGCGAGCGGGCCGAACTCGACGACCCCGAGGCCGACCGGGAGGTGTTCGTCCTCGCGGTCGTTCCGGGTTTCGTTGAGGTGGACGTGGGCGATGCGGTCGCCGTGCTCGCGGAGCAGTGCGGCCTGCTCGGTCCCGTCGACGCCGCTGACGTGGGCGTGCCCGGTGTCGAGGCAGGCGCTCGCGTCCGTCCGCTCGAACAGACGCGGGAAGTCGGCGGCGTCGAAAAAGGGGCTCTTCAGGTTCTCGACGACGAGTTCGACGCCCCGGTCGCGGGCGGCCGCGTCGACCCGCCGGACCGAGTCGAAGATGACCGCCCTGATCTCGTCGGCGTCCCAGCGGTCGGCGTGGGCACCGGAACTGGCGTGCATCACGGCCCGCTCGGCTCCGAGGGTCGCCGCGGCGTCGAGCGCGGCTCCGAGTTCCCGGCAGGCACCGTCCCGGACGTGTTCGTGTGGCGATCCTGGGTCGAGCCGGTAGGGCAGGTGGACGGTCACGTCGACGCCGTGCTCCGCGAGTGTATCGGCGACCGCGTCGGGGTCGATCCGCCGGCGCTCGAAGGCGTGTTCCATGTTCAGTTCGACGAACTCGAAGCCCCGTTCAGCGGCGAACGCGAGCGCGCCGCCGAGGTCCGGATCGTTCTCGACGGTGTAGCCCTGCCGGACGGTCATGACCGACCCGAGGGTCCCCGGGCACGTCAAAGGCACGCGACGGGGCGGAGTTCGCGCCGGCACGTTTTGGGAACGTGACGGCACGGGCGTCACGCCAGCACGTCAAAGACACGCGAACGGAGTCACGCCAGCACGTCGGGGTCGGCTTTCAGGTACTCCCGGAGGACGACCGTCGCGTACGATCCCTTCGGCAACCGGAAGCGGAACGTCAGCGGGCCGCGCTCGACGGCCAGATCCGTCCGGAGGAGAATGGCCCGCCGCGTCCCGGTCGAGTGGAACTCCCCCGGGAGGTCGAAGTCCGCGGGCGCGAGGCCGAGGTCGCCGAGGACCGACCGTTCGACGTCGCCGGGTTCGGTGCCGGCGTCCGCGAGGTCGGTCTCCGTCCCGACAAGCGGCGCGGTGACGAACGCCCGCCCGCGCTCGCAGTGGCGGTTGACGGTCCCGACCCGCCGCTCGGTGACGGCCTGGGTGCGGTCGGCGTCTGGCAGGGCGAGTCCGGCGGGCGCGTCGCGGTCGGCAAAACAGACAGTGTCGCCGGCGACTGCGCGGTCGAAGGGCAGGCCTCGCTCCAGGCGCGCGGAGACGATCCGGTTGAAGACGAACGACTGGGCGGCGTTGACGAACAGCCGCTGGAGGTTCGTCGGGACGGTTTCGAGCGCGGCCCGGAACTCCGCCGGGTCCGTCCCGCCGGTCTCCGCGAGGCTGTGGAGCATCGCCCGCTCGTAGCCCATCCGGCCGGGCATCCGTTCGAGCCCCGCCTGCCAGTCGCGGGTCTCCGTGACGAACCGGCGTGCCTCGCGGGTGTCCGCGGGTTCGCGCTCGGACGGGTTTCCCACGTAGGCGAGAACAGCCCCCTCCCAGTCGTCGCGGAGGATCGCCAGCCCCACCTCGTGGGTGACCGGCCGGCGGCTGCCGAACCGCTGTTGCCCGAAGTAGTTGGGCACGCTGACCGTGGGTGCTCCGTCCGGGGATTCGTCGCCGTCCGGTGCCGTCGCGTTCCCGCCTTCGGCCCCGGGTCCGCCGCCGGCCGCGGCGGCCGGGTCGCCCGCCCCGAACGCCCGGAGTTGTCCGGTGATCTCGCCGACGGTACCGGGTCGGTCGGGGTCGCGGACCACCACCTCGAAGGCGTTGCCCGCGAGGTCGCCAAAGCGGATCGCCCGGCCGGTCCGGCCGAGCACCTCGATTTCGGCGTCGCCGAGGTCGGGCAGTTCCCCGCGGTCGATCCCGTCGACGGTGAACAGTTGCGTCGTGACCGCGCGCTTGTCCTTGGTGCCGGCCCACGAGACCCGCTCGCGGCTGATCCCCAGTCGGTCGGAGAGCGCGCCCGCGAAGTCGTTGGTGTCCCATCCCGACAGCGTCGCCCGGACCAGCAGGTGCGGGTACGCGCCGGGGTCGGCGTCGACGGGTTCGGGGTCGAACCGCTCTATCTCCCGCACCCGGAAGTCCGCGGGCCGGTCCCGGAGGCGGCCGCCGATCCCGTCGGCGTCGCTGACGTACCACGCCATGCCGACGGCCCGCTCGAACGGGTGTGCCTCGCGCATCAGTACAGCGACAGGTCGCCGGTCACGCGGTCGACGGCCGCCTCGTCGCCGGGCCCGACCGCCAGCGCGGTCACGGTGCCGGGATCCAGTTGCGTGTGGCCGGCGTCCCTGACCACGGCGTGGGGGAGCCCCTCGCGTTCCGCGGCGTCGGCGAGGTCGAACAGTTGCCGTTCGCCGTCGGCCCGGAGGACGACCTTCTTCTGGCCGTCCCCCTTCCAGGCGCTGCGGGCGCGCTCGGGGGCGTCCTCGTAGGCCGACAGCGACGCGTGGGCGACCTGGGCGGCGAGTTTCCCCTCGCCCATCCCGAGGTCGGCCCGGGCGACGATTGCCTGCTTCATGTCCCCGCGGAGGCCCCCGGCGGGTAAATGTCTGGCCGTCCGGGCCGGCAGACGAGTCGGTGGGACGCCCGGGGCCGGTCGGCAGGGGAGTCGGAGCAGGGAACCGACGGGACTCGGGAGCGGGAGTCTTTAGTCGGGCGGGTGCGCTGGTAGCGGTATGATCCTCTCTGACGTGGACATCCTGCGGCGGCTGGAAGCGGGCGAGTTGGTCGTCGAACCGCTCGACGACCCGGACCTGCAGGTCCAGCCCGCCAGCGTCGACCTCCGGCTGGGCCGGGAGTTCCTGGAGTTCCAGCGGACGAACATCTCGTGTATCCACCCCGATAGCGAGCAGGAAGTCGAGGAGTACGTTACCGAGACCTACGTCGAGGAGGGCGACGATTTCATCCTCCATCCCGGGGACTTCGTGCTCGGGACGACCCACGAGCGCGTCGAGATTCCGCCGGACCTGATCGCGCACGTCGAGGGCCGGTCCTCGCTGGGTCGGCTCGCGGTGGTGGTCCACGCCACTGCCGGCCTTGCCGATCCGGGGTACCGCGGCCAGATCACGCTCGAACTGTCGAACCTCGGGACCGCCCCCGTCGCGCTCACGCCGGGCATGCGCATCTCGCAGCTGACGTTCACCGAACTCACGACGGCGGCCGAACGCCCCTACGGGAGCGAGCGCGGGTCGAAGTACCAGGACCAGTCGGGACCGCAGGCGTCGAAGATACAAGGGGATCGCGAGTTTGGAGGCGACCAATGAACCCCTCGGCCTTGCCGAGTGGGTGAAGCTCGCCGAGAAACGAGTGAGTTCGGAGGCGACCAGTGAGGACCGCGACCCCCTCGCGTGTCCGATCCGTCGGCGAGAAACGAGGAGAGTTCGGCGGCGACCAGTGAGGACTTCCCGAAATGTGAGGAAGAGTAAGCCCTCGAAAGCCCCGCCCGCGCGACCTCCCGCGGCTCGCTGCGCGCTTCCCTCGCTCGCGCCGCTCGCTCGCTCCAGTGCTCGCGTCGCCGGGGTTCGGCCGCGCGGCCGCCCCTTTCAGTCCCACCCGACGGCGACCGCACCACGTCCCTCCCCAGCCGATTCGCTCGCTCCTGCCGGTCGCTCGCTCATCCCTCGCACGGTGCTGTCGCGCCACGGGCGGCGCGACAGCGCGCGCCACCGGATCGGAGTCGGCGGTCCCGTCGTCGGCCCTGTCCCCGACCTTCGGCAGTCCGGCCGGCGACCATCGTCGGCCCGGCACCGGTCCCGGCGAGTGCCGCATCGCGCAAATTACAGCGGAGAAGCGTCAGATTATTTCTACCACCGCGTCAAGTCCCGACGATGGAGATGGACGCGCCGGGGCGCTTCGACGCGGCGGCACTCGTGGGGGGCGGTTGCTGGCTCGTCGTCGGTGGAGCAGTCGCCACGGACGCGCTCGCGCTGGCGGGGCCGGCCACGGCGACGCTGGCAATCGCGCTCGCGGTGTTCGTCGTCGTGCCGCTGGTCGCGCGACTCGCGGACCTCCCGTTCCGCTCGCGGTCGGCGTCGCGCTGTTGTACCTCCCCGTCGCCGGGGGCGCGCTGGTGGCCCATCGTGCCGGCGTGACTCTCTGGTTCGACGCGGGAGCAGTCCGGGAGCGGGTCAGGGTCCGAGTCTAGGTCGCAGGAACCGGGACCGGGTCGCGGGCGCGGTCTGTCCGTCCCGGGGCAGTCCGGGTCCGGTGGGACTGCGCAGGGCGCGGGAGCCGTCGACCGGTCCGACCGGGAATTACTTATCCGGCGGTCGGTTACCGGGAGTAACGGATGAAATTCATCGAGGAGGTGGTCGTCGAGGAGTTCCTCCCGACGTTCCGGTCGATGCTCGCGGAGGCGCTCCGCGAGCGCGGACTGACACAGAGCGAGGTGGCGGACCTGCTGGGGATCAGCCAGAGCGCGGTTTCGAAGTACGTCCACGGCGATATCGACCGCAACGAGCGGTTGCTGGCCGACGGACGGCTGACCGATCTCGTCGACCGGTTGGCCGAGGGGCTGGTCGCGGGCGACACGTCCCCGGTCCAGGCACTGATCGAGGCCGAGGTGTTCATCCGGCAACTCGAACAGGGCGACCTGCTCGCGCAGTTGCACGCCGAGGCAGTGCCCGCGCTGGCCGACGCCGAGGCCGGGTTCGACATCCACGATCCGGACAGCCAGTTCCGGGTCGCCGAGCGGACGCTCTCGTCCGTCCGACAGGGGCTGACCATCCTGGAGAACGCGACCGGGTTCGCAGCCCTGATCCCGGCGGTCGGGTCGAACCTCGTGGAGTGTCTCCCCGACGCCGACGGCATCGAGGACGTGGTCGCCGTCCCCGGCCGCATCCTCGACGTGAAGGGCCGCGCCACGGTCCCGGGGGACCCCGAGTTCGGGGTCAGCGAACACGTCGCCAGCGTCCTGCTCGCTGCCCGGAACAACGGGAGCGACGCCCGGGCGGCGCTGAACGTCCGCTACGATCCCGACCTGGTCGCCACGCTCGACGCGAACGGCCTCGAAACCGTCGAGTTCGACGCCGAGGCCGACCTGGACGACGCGCTGGCGGCGGCGCTGGCCGACAGCCCGGACGCGGACGTGCTCTACCAGACAGGCGGCTTCGGCGTCGAGCCGGTGCTCTACCTGCTCGCGCCGGACGCCAGGGCGGCCGCCGAGACCGTCCGCGACGTCCTCTGATGGTCGACGCCGACGCCACGCGGCGGTTCTACGGGCGCTGGGCCGGCCTCTACGACCGCGTGGCGACGGCCCCCGGCGTGGGTGCCTGGCGGGCGGCGGCCACCGACGCGCTGGCGCTCTCCCCGGGCGAGACGGTCGTCGAGATGGGCTGTGGCACCGGCGCGAACCTGCCCTACCTCCGGGAACGGGTCGGTCCCGACGGCCGTGTCGTCGGCGTCGACGTCACCCGCGGCGTGTTAGACCGCGCCCGCCGGCGCGTCGAACGCCGCGGCTGGCGGAACGTCCACCCCGTCCAGGCCGACGCCACGCGGGTGCCGGTCGACGGCCCGGTCGACGCCGTCCTCGGGACGTTCGTCTGCGGGATGTTCCCCGACCCTCGCGGGACGGTCGAGGGGTGGCTCGACCTGCTGGCCCCCGGCGGCCGGATCGCGCTGCTCGACGCGGGACAGAGCGACCGGGTCGCGGCCGCGCCGCTGAACCTCGCGTTCCGGGCGTTCGTGCTCGCGTCGAACCCAGGTCGCCCGCGCGAGCGCCTGCGTCGCGCGGTCGACGGCGAGGGACCCTGGGCGACGCTCGACGAGCGCATCGCCGCCGCGAGCGCGGCGGTGACCGACCGCTGTGTCGACCGCCAGTCCGCGACGTTCGCGCTCGGGTTCGTGCGACTGGTCGCGGGACGGATCCCGGACTGATCCCCGTCGGGCACCCGACGACGGAGCGTCGCGTCGCGGGACTCGCCCGCGGGGTCGCCGCCTGTGATCCTCACTTCTCGTACAGCGGGGCGTGCGCGTCGCAAAATTCCGGGTCGCGGAGCTGTGCGTCTATCACGCCGGGCTGGCGGTGTGGGTTCGACAGCCGGCACCGCCCGTCGCCGCAGAAGGCCTCGCCCGTTTCGAGGTAGTGGTACGCGCCGAGGACGTAGCCCTTCAGCGCCTCCGTCGTCCGGGGGTCGTCCGCGACGAGGAACTCGCCCTCGACCTCCTCCTCTAGGACCTCGCGGGGCGGCGCGTCCCCCGAGAACATGGCGTGTTTCTGCTTTTCCTTGTAGTACTGCTCGGGCTTGGCGGGTGCCTCGTACAGACCGGGGACGGAGACCAGTCCCGGCTGGCCGAGGACGCTGACGCGCTTGTGCCACCGGCCGTCGTGGTCGCCCCACGT
This sequence comes from Halobacteriales archaeon QS_1_68_17, assembly GCA_003021105.1. Taxonomy (GTDB): domain Archaea; phylum Halobacteriota; class Halobacteria; order Halobacteriales; family Haloarculaceae; genus QS-1-68-17. The sequence continues at coordinate 59,778 of PXRG01000016.1, read as the reverse complement.
CCCGAGCACGCGGTCCAGCAACGGGACGTGCAGGTGGTCGAGTCCCCGCTCGCCCTCGGGGAGCCGCCGGCGGAGCGCGTCCTGGACCGCGAGGCCGTCGTAGATGACGCCGCCCGCCCGCTCGGGGTCTTCCAGTGCCCGCTGTTCGTACCGGACGATGCCGACCATCGTGTTTCCCGTCTCCCGGTCGTACGGCGAGAGGACGCGGGCGGCCGCAAACGCCTCCGGCAGGTCGTCGTCGGCGTACAGCGAGAGAAACCGATCTTTGACCGTTACGTCGGCCTCCACCCGGTCGCGGAGCCAGTCGGCGATGGCGTCGGCGTCCGCGGCAGTCGTCGGGGCGCGGTAGAGCGTGACCTCCTCGACCATACGGGACGGTGGCCCCGGCGGGGCAAAACTGCTTGTGGTCCCGGACGCCCGGCGGCCAGCTCCGGGAGTCACTCCCCGGCCGTCGGGAGACCCGGGTCCGCGTCCGCACTCGGCCGTCCGCCGACGGCCTCGCAGGCGTCGAGGTAGTCGGTGACTGTCCAGGTCCGGTCGCCGTCCTCACAGGGGTAGACGCCGCAAAGTTCCGGGTCGTAGACGGCCAGACAGATCATCGGCAGCGTCAGTACCTCGGCCCGCCCGTCGACCAGCGACGTGACGGTCCGGCGGTCGAACGGCGGGGAGATATCGACGCCGGCGTCGTCGGCCCACGTCCGAAACCGCCCGTAGGTCTCGACGACCCGCGAGTGCCGCGTCTGCTCCGACAGCGCCACCTCGTCGGGCCAGGTCTCGACGTCGAAGGACGTGACTGCACCAGCCGACCGGAGCGCGGCGAGGCGGTCGACGACCATCGCCCGGGGTCCACAGACCGGTCGCCGCGTCCACAACACCAGCCGTATTCCCTCCTCGTCGGCTGACTCTTCGGTCTGCGATCCGCCGCCCTCGACTATTTTTTGCCGTCTATTTCCTTTCTTACGCATCTAGGAATCACACGTCAATCACAACGTGTTTATACTCAAAATAGATGTTGGAAAGCGTCTATAACTGTACGAATGTAGCATCCAATATCGTCAGTTTGTCGATTCCGCCCGCGGGCGGTCGCAGTGCCGGCGATCCGGTACGCGTTCGGCCGAAAGCACGTCGTACTCCCGGCTACGGTCGGGTTACTCGCCGTAGCGCCCACATTACTTCGCTGGCTCCCGTAGTACCGCGGGTTGCATGACGGCAGTCAAAGTCATCAAGGTCATGGGCACGTCGGAGGAATCCTGGGAAGCGGCGGCCGAGGAGGCCTTCCGGCAGGCGTCGGAGACCGTCGAGGGCATCAGCGGCATGAAAGTCGCGTCCTGGACGGCGGACACCGAGGGCGGCGACGTGACACAGTACAAGGCGACGGTCGAACTGACGTTCCCGGTCCACCAGGAGTAGGGTGGCACCCGTCGCGGTCCTGTACGGGACCACGGACGGCCGGACCGCGATTGCCGCGGAACGGATCGCGGGCGTCCTCGACCGGTTCGTGGTGAAGCCCATTACCGGGACGGCCGGCGGCACCGATAGCTCGCGGGACTGCGAGTACACCGACCGGGACGCAGTCGACGGATTCGCCGCGGATTCGCCGACTCGCTGGGGTAGCAGACGCGCTTTCCCGCACGGACGCCCGCCGGCGGACGGCGGTCCCCGGTTGCCGTTCGAGGAGGTCCGGCGTTTCACGGCGAGCATACCACGCTGGCGGCACGGTTTCACCGGAATCGAGGGCGGAGCCCGAGATCCCGGCCTTTTTCCCCAGGTTGTTGCCGCGAGCGGTTCCGCGCCGGCGGCGCGGAACCCGAGCTGAAAAAGGTGGTTAGTCGTCAGCGGGTGCCCGCGAAGTCATCTGGACGTCCTCGGCGTCGACGCCGAGTTCGTCGATGGCGGCCTGGGCGGCCCGCTTGCCCGAGAGGAGCATCGCGCCGAAGGTCGGTCCCATCCGCGGGAGGCCGTACGTGGTGGCGACGGCCATGCCGGTGACGATCAGGCCGTCGTGGGCGAGGCCGGTGTGTTCGACGACGGCGTCCTCGCTCTTGCCGACCCACATCGAGTCGTGGCCGGGCGAGTCGTGGCCCGGCGCACCGTAGGAGTCCTCGTCGGTCTGGTCCATGCCGCCGGCGGACTTGGCGCTCTCGATACCCGGGGCGTCGAGCACGCCCCGCTCGTCGAGTTTCTTGACCGCCATGGCGTCGTGGCCGGTGGCGTCGATCACGAGGTCGGCCTCGACGGCGATGGGGTCGACGCAGGTGATCTCGCGGGGCAGCGCGTGGACCGGGGTCCAGTTCATGACGATGCCGCCGACGCGGTGGTCCTCGCGGATCACGATGTCCGTGAACTCGGTCATGTTCTGCATCTTCGCGCCGGCGTCACAGGAGGCCTTGATCAGCCCCGAACACGCCTCGGGGCCGTTGGCGACGTACAGCCCCTCGCTGTCCTGGGACTGCTTGTAGTCGACATCGAGTTCGTCCAGCACCTGCTGGGCCGGGTCCCGGACCGTCACCTTGTTCATCAGGAACCCGCCGAGCCAGAAGCCGCCGCCGAGGTAGTTGTTCTTCTCGACGACCATCGTCTTGACCCCGCGCTCGGAGAGTTCCTTGGCGGCGGTCAGCCCCGAGGGACCGCCCCCGACGACGATCACGTCCGAGTCCGAGAAGTCCATGAACTCCTCTGTCCACTCCTGTCCGATGGCGCGCGTCACGTCCGCCTCGCCGACCTGGCTGAACTGGTCGAAACTGTCCTGACTCATACCACCGGGTACTATCACGGCGTGGTCTCCTAACTCTTTATATAAGGAGCCGATACAAGCGGCTTGTATTCCCCCGTCGTTGAAGTTCCGGCCGGGACAAAGGGGAGCATGGCGATTCGGCTTCCGAGCGAGATCGTCGTCGAGCGGTTCCTCCCGACGGTACGGGTGATGCTGGCCCGCGATCTGGCCGACCGCGGGCTCACCCAGGAGGAGATCGCCGACCGGCTCGGCGTGACGCAGGCGGCGGTCAGCAACTACGTCAGCGGGAACGCGACCACCGAAAAGCGACTCCGCGAGCACCCCCGGACGCAGGCGGTCGTGGGGCGGATCGCCGAGGGCTTCGCCGCGGGGACCATGGACGGGTACGAGGCGCTGGCGGAACTGCTCGGGTTGATCCGCGAGTTCGAGGACCGCGGGCCGATCTGCGAACTCCACGAGGCGGAGATGCCGGCGCTCAGGGGGCTGGGGTGTGACCTCTGTGTCCGCGGGTTCGACGACGAGGTCGCCGCCGAGCGGGCGGTCCTCTCGTCGGTCCGGGAGGCCGCGCGGCTGCTGGCGACGACGCCCGGCTTCGCCGACTACGTCCCGAAAGTTGGCACGAACGTCGGGATGGCGCTCCCGGACGCCGACGACGAGACGGACGTCGCGGCGATACCCGGGCGCATCTACGCCGTCCACGGCCGGGTCGAGGTTCCCTCCAACCCGGAGTTCGGCGCATCCCAGCACGTCGCGGAGACGCTGCTGGCCGCGGGCGATCACGACCCCGCGGTCCGGGGGGCGGTGAACCTCGCCACCAGCGACGATCTGCTCGACCGGGCGCGCGAGCGCGGGATCGACCCGCTGGCGTTCGAGGCCGGCTACGAGAACCGTGGCGACAACCTCCGGGCCGCCTTCGCCGACCGGGGGGCGGTCCCGCGCGTGATCTTCCACCGCGGGGCCTTCGGCATCGAGCCGATCACCTACGTCCTCGGCGAGACGGCGCTCGACGCCGCCGAATTCGTCGCAGCATTGTGCGCCGGCGACGGGTGAACCATCCCCGTTAGCGTAGCAACCGCTCCCGCTCCGGGTCGAACAGCGGGTCTTCCCGGACGGTCGCGTCGTACTGCTCGTTCTCGTACTGGACAGTCAGCCCGGTCCCCGGGTCGTACTCGGCCGGGAGGTAGCCGTAGAGGATGCACTCGCCGACGGAGTAGCCGTAGTCGCTGCTGGTAGCGTAGCCGACCCGGTCGTCGCCGTCGAAAAACGGCACCCCGGCGGTCGGCACGCGGTTGCCCTCGTCGAGCGTCAGGGCCGCGAGCCGCCGGTCCGGGTCCGCGGCCCCGTCCAGGGCTTCCCGGCCGATGAAGGCCGTCTCGGGGTCGACGGCGAACCCGAGACCGGCCTCGTAGGGGTCGTACTCGCTGGTCAGGTCGGCCCCGTAGAGCCCGTATCCCTTCTCTAAGCGCATGGTGTTGAGCGCGCCGTCGCCCATGGGGACGGCGTCGTACTCGCGGCCGGCCTCCCAGAGGCGGTCCCAGAGCCGGTAGCCGTACTCCGTGGAGGTGTGGAGTTCCCACCCGAGTTCGCCCACGTAG
>PXRG01000016.1:0-55310 GCA_003021105.1 Halobacteriales archaeon QS_1_68_17 | reverse complement strand
CTCGCGCATCCACGCGAGTTGCTCGGTCCCCGCGTTCCCGCCGTTGGCCTGTACCAGATAGCGATCCTCGGCCCGCCGGACGACGGTCATGTCGCCGATGATCCCCCCCTTCCGGTCGCACATCGGCGTGTAGACGACCCGCCCGACCGGTACGTCCACGTCGGCGGTGAACAGCCGCTGGGCGAACGCGGCCGCGCCGCTCCCCGAGAGTTCGACCGTGGTGAACGTCGAGATGTCACAGAGGCCGACGCCGTCCCGGACGGCGAGGTGTTCGGCGGCCTCGACCGGCGACCAGTGTCTGGCTTCCCACTCGCCGCGGTCGGGGATGCGGTCGGCGTACGCCTCGACGAGCGGTTCGTTGTGGCCGTACCACCGCGGGCGCTCCCAGCCGGCCGACTCGTAGAACTCGGCGTCCAGGTCGCGCTGGTGGGGGTAGAACGGCCCCGTCCGGAGTTCGCGGAGCGACGCGGCGGATTCGCGGGGGTGGTGGATGTCGTACACCTCGTCGTACTGGCGGTAGGCGCGGTCGCGGACGTACTCGCGGCTGCCGGCGTGGGGCTGGAAGCGGGTGATGTGCGCGGCGCTTACGTCCCGGCTCGCGGTCCCGTCGGTCATCAGTTCCGCCATCGACCGGCCGACGCCGCCGGCGTGGGTCAGCCAGATCGCGGCGGCGACCCAGAATCCCTCCACGTCCGGCGCTTCGCCCATGACGGGCATGCCGTCCTGGGTGAAACAGAAGACGCCGTTGTACGCCTTCTCGATGGCCGCGCCGTCCAGCGCGGGCAGGATGCGCGTCGCCTCCCGCCAGGCGTCGCCGAAGTGTTCCTCGGTGAACGGCGTCGTCGTCGGCATCGTGATCGGGCCGTGCGAGGACCCCTCGCCCGGCAGGTAGTCGTAGACGGGGTCGGTCTCCATCGCCTCGTCGCGGTCGTCGATGTCGGCCGGGTCGACCAGCAGCGGTTCGTGGTTGTACGAGCCGACGCCGTACCCCTCGCCGTGCTGGCGGAAGTACATCGCGGCGTCCTGGTGGCGGAGAAACGGGTGATCGACCGCGCCGGACGCGCCGGCCAGCGCGTCGATCGACTCGGTGACCGCGTACTGGTGGTTGCAGGGCATCAGCGGGATCTCGACGTCGACCATCTCGCCGAACAGCGGCGCCCAGACGTTGGCCGCGATCAGCACGTCGTCGGCCGCGATCCGCCCCCGCTCGGTCTCGACGCCCGCGACCGCGCCGCCCTCGACGAGCACGTCCCTGACCGGCGTGTGTTCGTAGAACTCGACGCCGCCGTCCGCCGCGCGCTCGCGGAGCCCGTCGAGCAACTCGGCGCTGAAGATCCGCCCGTCGGTCGGCATGTGGTAGCCGCCGAGAATCTCGTCGGCGTCGACCAGCGGAATCCGGTCGGCTACCTCGGCCGCCGAGAGCCGCTCGGCCCCCGCCAGCCCCCAGGCGGCCGCCTGGTCCATCCGGCGGTCCAGCAGGGCCTGCCGGGCCTCCGTGGTGGCGATCTCGATGCCACCGACCGTCTCGAACGCCCCCAGGTCCGCGTACAGTTCCCGGGTCTCCTTCGCCCACCCGGTCATCAGCTTGTTCCCGGTCGTCTGGAAGAGGCCACCCGGGGCGTGGACGGTCGAGCCGCCGGTCATCGGGATCGGCCCCGCGTCGACGACGGCCACGTCGCCCCGCCCGCGCTCGGCCAGGTGGTAGGCCGTGGCACAGCCGACGACGCCGGCGCCGACGATCACAGTTCCGGCTCTGTCCGGAAGGGGGTCGCTGTCGCTCATTCCCCCATCGCTACTTTCCCCCGGGAAATAAATAATGTGGGACCCCCCGATTTAATATCGAGTAAGTGATCGTTATGCACCTGGATCGTGCCGGAACGCCGCCGGTATCCCGGCTCGGGTTTTAATATATTATATATTATCGTTAATACGAAATAGAGAAGCAGTTACAAATTTTTCTCGTCTCTTCTTCCGCTTCGCACGCGCGAATCGATGGCCCATCCGTTCTGCTTTCGTCGTGCGCGAGCGGCGTCTATCTCGACTTTCGGGGTACGCTCGCGCGGGCCGCGGGCGACTGCCCGGTGTTGCCCTCCAAGTATAGATCAGCTATCTATATCGTTCAGGTGGCCGGCGGGGTCGTCGGCGAAGCGGTCCAGCGAGAAGTAATCGACGTCGTCCACGAGGTCGGTCTCCCCGGCCGTCACCAGGTCGCACAGCATCTTCCCGACGGCCGGGCCGTGCTTGAAGCCGTGGCCCGAGAAGCCACAGGCCACGTAGCAGCCCTCGGGGCCGACCTGATCGATCACGAAGTCGTGGTCGGGCGTCGTCGAGTAGACGCCGCAGTACTGGCCCTTGATGTCGGCGTCGGCCAGCCCCGGCGCGAACGACTCCAGCCCGTCGAGCAGTTCGACGATCGTCTCCTGGTCGGGGGTGTCGCTGTAGGCGTCCGGATCGACCTCGCTCCCGGTGTGGTGGGTCGCCACGATGACACCGCCGCCGAAGTCGGGGCGCATGTACCACCCCCCGCCGGGCGGGCCGCTGGTCGGCACGAGGTCCGGGTGTTCGGCGGCGAACTCGGCGGGCGGGTCGAGGACGAGCACCTGCTCGCGGGTCGTCTCGATCGGGATCTCGACGCCGAGGCGTTCGGTCAGCCGGGTCGTCCACGGCCCGGCCGCGAGGACGACCCGATCGGCCTCGACGGGTCCCTCGTCGGTCTCGACGCCCGCGACCGCGCCGTCCTCCGTGGCGACGTCGGTGACGGCGACGCCGGTGACGACCGTCGCACCGAGTTCCTGGGCGGCGCGGGCGAAGCCCCCGGCCGCGTCGGTGCCGTCGGAGTAGCCCGCGGCGTCGTCGCTGACGGCAAACGAGAACGGGTCCGTCTCCAGTGCCGGGTACCGGTCGGCCAGTTCGTCGGCCTCGTAGCGCGTGACCGGGATGTCGAGGTCCCGGAGGACCTCGTAGCCCGCTCGCGCGTAGTCCGACCGGTCCTCGTCGGCGAACCGCACCAGCGGGCTCTCGCCGTGGGCGAGTTCCTCGCCGACCTCCTCGGCGAACGCGCGGTAGAACTGGTGGCTCCACCACGCCGTCTTCGCGTAGACGGCCTTCTCGCCGTAGTGGTGCCGGAGGATCGCCGACGAGTCGCCCGTCGATCCGCCGGCGATCCGGTCTTTCTCGACTAAGACCACGTCGCGGTCGGTCTCGGCCGCCAGGAAGTACGCCGCGCTCGTGCCCATGATGCCGCCGCCGACGACAACCACGTCTGCCCGTCCCGGGAGGTCTACCAGCGAGCCCATGGACACACCTGACCGGACCGGCAAAATAAGCGTGTCGCCGACCGCGCGCAGTCCTATCCCGGGAATCGGGGCCGGTCGGTCGTCAGCTGTCGACCTGTTGTTCGTCGGTCCTCGCCACGTCCGGGAGTGATCCGCGGCACGCGCCGCGGCCCGGGACCGCCGTCAGTTGTAGCCGCCGCCGTCGCCGTCCTGTGCGAGCCAGTCGTTCCAGTGGTAGCTCCTGGAGTTCGATCCCTGGTAGTCAATGTTCTTGACGTAGTCGTGGTGGCCCGTCCACTTCTTGAGGTGGCCGAGGATCAGCCACGGGCCGGTCCGGTGGAAGATCTCCTGGGCCTCGGAGAACGCCTCCCGGAACGTCTCCCGGTCGGTGGCGTTGATGAAGGTGTCGTAGGCCGCGTCGTAGTCGTCGTTGGCGTACCGGCCCGAGTTCCACGGTCCCTCCGAGTAGATCGCCAGGCGGTGGACGGTCGTGTCCTCGATCCGGGCCGACCACTCGCTCCAGTACCAGTTGTTGTCGGAGTTCCAGTAGTCCGACAGCCAGGTGTCCTCGGTCACCTGCTGGATGTCGAACTCGACGCCGACCGCCCCCATCTGTTCCTGGAACACCTGGACCATCGGCGGCGTGATCGGGTCGTTCGCCGAGTAGACCATGTTCGGGAGTTCGAGCCCGTCGCCGTAGCCGGCCTCTTCGAGCAGTCGCCGGGCCTCGTCGGGCTGGGCTGTGGTCCCGAACTCCAGACCCTCGTCGAAGTCGGCGTAGTACTCGTGGACCGGCGCGACCGGGTCGTGGTGCCCGATCACGGTGGAGTTGTCGGTCGCTGCCTGCATCTCCTCGCGGTCAATGGCGTGTTTGAACGCCTTCCGGACCTTGACGTCGGAGAACGGCTGGTCGCCGTTTTCGAGCGTGAGGTCCTCGTTGAGCACGATCAGCTGGAAGCCCGGACTCCCCTTGGTCTTCGTCGATATCCCCTCGGTGTTGCTGACCCGCTGGAGGTTCGTCTTGGCCAGGTTCTGGACCGCGTCCATGCGACCGTCGACGAGCGCGTTGATACGGGCCACCGCGTCGGTGTTGATAGTCCAGGTCATCGTGTCGACGTATGGGAGGTCGTTCCCGTTCTCGTCGGTCTTGAAGTGGCCGTCGTGGGCCTCGAAGACGTACTCGTTGCCATCCTCGAACTCGGTGAGGGTGAACGGTCCGCTGCCGAAGTCGGTCTCGGCGAGTTCCTCCCACCGATCCTCGATGACGTTCTTGGGCAGAATGTTGAACGTGCTCCCCGTCTCGGCGACCCGTTTCGGGTAGACGATGTCGCTCCGGCTGAGGTTGAATGTGATGCGGTGGTCGTCCTCGACCTCCACCGACTCCACGGGGCCGACGTCCCGGGACGCGCTCGAGACGCGGTCCTCGGACTGCATCACCTCGACGGTCGCTTTCACGTCCTCGGCGAGGACCGCCTGGTCGATCGTCGCGAACGTCGCGTCCTCGCTGAGCATGAACGTGTACTGGTCCCGCGCGTCGTTGGACTCCCAGTCTTGCGCGAGTTCCGGTACCACTTCGAGGTCACTGTTCACGTTCGTCAGCCGCGAGTACATCGTCTCCCGGACCGTGTAGCCCGAGGACGTGATCCCCTTCATGGGGTTGAGCGACTGGGGTGCGTTGGCGAACCCGATCGTCAGGTCGCCGCCCATCTGTATCCCGCCGCTCCCGCCGTCGCCGCCGTCGCCCCCGTCGCCGCCGTCACCGCCCCCCCCAGTCGTTCCGCCCCCGCCCCCGCCACCGTCGCCGCCGCCACCGCCGCCGGAACAACCGGCCAGCGCCGCGAACCCACCCGCACTCAGCAGGGTGAGATACTTTCGCCTGGCTATGCCCTGATACTGGTCACTGTCACCGGGGGACATGCCCCGTGCTTTTCTAGGGGTATTTATAAAGGTACCGGTACCGGAAGGCGATCGCCGGAATTACCGGTCGTCAGGACCTCCGGAGGACTGGTCCATCTCGCGCACCAGTTCCCAGTCGAGTTCGACGCCCAGGCCGGGACCGTCGGGTGGTTTTACGCTCCCATCGTCCGCCCGGATGGGGTCCTCGAGCAGGAAATCGCGCGCCTCGGGTACCCAGCCCGGCGGTTCGAGCGGGTACTCGCACCACCGCGCGGGCGTCGCGGCGAGCACCTGGAGGTTGGCCGCGAACCCGAGGCCGTCGTTCCAGGTGTGGGGCGCGAACTCCAGCCCGTGGGTGGTCGCCATGCCGGCCACGTGGGTCGCGTTCTCGATTCCCGTCGCCAGCACCGCGTCGGGCTGGAGGACGTCGAGCGACTCCTGGCGCACGAACTCCCGGAACTGGTAGAGCCCGTTGTTGAACTCGCCGCCGGCGATCGGGACGTCCGTCTTCCCGCGCAGCCGCGCGAGGCCGCGGTAGTCGTGTCTGTCGAGCGGCTCCTCGAGCCAGGCGACGCCCCCGAGTTCCTCCAGTTCCCGCGCGACCGCCAGCGCCTCGCGGAACGACCACTGCCTGCGCTCGGCCAGCGGGACGCTCCAGCCCATGTTGGCGTCGACCATCAGCGTCAGGTCGGGGAACGCCTCGCGCACGCGGCGGGCGACATCGAGGTCAGCGGCGGGGTCGTCGGCGTGCATCCGGAGCTTCACGGCCTCGAACCCCTCGTCGACGCGGTCCTCGACGTACGCCAGGCGGCGCTCGGCGTCCCGTCGCTCGCCGGTGCTCGCGTACGCGGGGACGGGATCGCCGTCCCCCCCGAGCAGTTCGTAGACGGGCTTGCCCGCGTCCTTGCCGACGATGTCCCAGAGTGCGACCTCGAAGTGCCAGGGGCGCGGTCCCCAGAGGTTCAGCGGCGCCAGCCGCTCCCGGAGGCGGTCGATCCGCCGCGGATCCTCCCCGACGAGGAACAGTTCGGCGAGTTCGCGGTAGTCCATCCGCGCGGCGAACCCCGAGGTCGAGCAGACGCCGGAGATGCCCGCGTCGGTCACGAGTTCGAACACCGTCACCTCGTGGACCGTCTGCTCGTAGCCGGGTTTCCAGGCAGGCGACCAGCTCTCGTCCAGGTCGTACCGCAGGTCGTACTGGTTGACGTCGGTGATCTCCATGTCCAGGTCCCCTGTGGCTGCGGCCCGTCCGGGATTAAAGCTTGGCCGGCCCGCCGAGGTACGAACGCGCGACGGCGGCGATGAGACCGGTTCCCTCGACGACCGACGGCCAGTGGATGCGCTCGTCGGGGTAGTGGGCCTCCTCGACGGTACCCGGCCCGAAGAGCACGGCCGGAATCCCCGCGTCGACGAAGTGCCGCGAGTCCGCGCCTAAAAATACCAGGGGGGAGGTTTAGCTGATTGCAGGCACTAGGCCCCCGTCCTCAACGAGCACCGCAGTCCGCGCAAGCGCACAAGGAGCACAGTAGGGCGGGGATACAGTGCCGTCTTCGTTTTACTTTCACTCTGTGCCGGGCAGTTACAACACTGCCAGTCGAAGACTGGAAGTGTGATGGCAGCTACTCATCGTCTCGGCTTAGAGCCCGACAAGAAAGGCGGTCGAAGCCGACCGTCCGTGAAAAAGCGTGTCGCGGAACCAGGAAGCCCCACCCTCAGCGAGCGTGTCAACGTGAGCAGGGTTGGGTAGTTCACGCCCGTTCGCCCCGTCGAGTGGAGCATGCAGATCAGACCGGGCGTGTCCACCCACGCTCTCGACTGGGAGTACGACGAACCGATCCACCTCCACGTCGTCGAGACGGGAACCGCGACGGTGCTGTTCGGGACCGGCCCGCCCGAGTCGGCGGACGCGGTCCTCGCGCTCGCCCGCGAGCGGGACGTCGACGTCGCGGTCGCCGAGCACGGCGATCCGGATCACGTCGGCGGCGCGTCGCGGCTCGGTGCGGACGCCGGGATCGAGGTCGCAATCCCCGCGGGCGACGCGGACGCCCTGACGGCCGCTGGCGTCGATCCCGACCACCGCCTGACGGCGGGAACCGACTACTGGGGCGTCGAACCCGTCGCCGCCCCGGGGCACACGCGGGACAACATGGCGTTCCTGTACGACGACGTCCTCGTCGCGGGCGATACCGTCGTCGGACGGGGATCGCAATTCACCGCCGACGAGGACTGGTCCGGCCCGCTGGCCATCACGCCGGCGGATTTCAACGACGACGACGCGCTGGCCCGCGAGAGCGTCGCCGGCCTCCTCGAATACGACTTCGAGACGGTGCTGGTCAGCCACGGCGACCACGTCGTGACCGGGGGTCCCGCGGCCGTCCGGACGCTCGCCCGCGATTTCGGGGTGTAGCCGGCGGTTCTCGGCCAGTTATGCCGGTTCCCGGGGCGCTTTGACCCCCTTTCGGAAACGTTTGCACCATGGCGCACGTCGCTCACATCGGCGTGCATCCGGTCAAGGCTCTCGACCGCATCGAGGTCGACGCCGCCAGGATCACGGACGGTGGCACGCTCGAACACGACCGGCTGTACGCGCTCGTGACGGCCGACGGCAGGGCGATCAACGGCATCGAACACGACGGCATCCACGATGTCCGGGCGTCGTTCGACTTCGAGCGAGAGGTGCTGACGGTCGCGGCCGACGGGGACGAGCGCCGGTTCGATCTCCCGGCGGAGTCGGCGGCCGCGGCGTCCTGGTTCGGCGACCTGCTGGGTGTGACGGTGGCGCTCGAACGCGACGCCGCGGGCGGGTTCGTCTCCCGGCCGGAGGCCGGCCCCTCGGTCGTCAGCACCGCCACCCTGGAGGAGGTGGCGTCGTGGTTCGACGGGATGTCGGTGCCGGATCTCAGACGGCGCATCCGGGTCAACGTCGAGGTCGGCGGCGTCCCGGCCTTCTGGGAGGACCAGTTCGTCGGCGCGGACGCGCCGGCCTTCGAGGCCGGCGGCATCCGGTTCGAGGGCGTCGAACCGTGCGCGCGGTGTGTGATCCCGGGGCGCGACCCCGACACCGGCGAGGCCTACGAGGGGTTCCGCGAGACGTTCCTCGAACGCCGCGAGGAGACGTTCCCCGAGTGGGCGGACTTCGACGCCTTCGAACACTACTTCCGGCTCATGCTGATCGCGTCGGTCCCCGGGGACGACCGCGGGCGGACGCTCCGGGTCGGCGACGAGGTCGAGGTCGTCGGGACGCCCCGGACTGCGTAGCCGGCCCCTCGTTTGCCGTTTTCCAAAGCTATAGCCGTCCGTATCGGAGTGATGAGGACGGAACCATGCGCTTTGGCGTGCTCGAATCCTCGCTCCCCTCGGCGAACGGCAGCCTCGACACGATCCGGGATGCGGCCGCGGCCGGGTTCGACGGGATCGCGCTCCAGCTAGACGGCCCCGACCCGTCGGCCCACCCGGCCTGGCACCCCGGGGGACGGGCCGACATCCGCCGGACGGCCGCCGACGCCGGCGTCGCGGTCGCGTCGGTCTCGCTGGGTTTTTTCTGGCAGGGCTGGGACGCCGGAGCCGGCCTCTGTGCCGACGACGCGGACGACCGCGACCGCGCCCGCGAGGCGCTGTCCCGCGCGGTCGACGCGGCGGCCGCACTCGGGGCCGACCTCGTGACCGTCCCGTTTTTCGGGGTCAACGAGATCACGAACGAGACCCGCCGGGAGCGGGTCGCCGAGGCGATGCGCGCGGTCGCGGGCGCGGCCGAAATCGCCGGCGTCACGCTGACCGTCGAGACGTCGCTGCCGGTCGAGGGGAACGTCGCGTTGCTCGACGCCGTCGACTCCCCGGCGGTAGCGCTGTGTCACGACGCGGCCAACACGGAGGCGCTGTACGGGCGCGACGCCGCCGCGGAGATACGCGCCCTCGGCGACCGGATCGGCGAGGTCCACGTCAAGGACTTCCTGGTCCCGCCGCCCGATCCGCCGGCGAACAACGTCCACCTCGGCGAGGGGACCGTCGACTTCGAGGCGGTTGCCGCGGCGCTCTCGGCGGTCGGCAACGACGGCTGGTACGTCCTGGAGACGCCGTTCGACGCCCCGATCGCGGAGACCGAGCGGGACCTCGCGTTCACGAAGCGGTTGCTCGGGGCCGACGCCTGATGGCCGCCGACCCCCTGCTCGCGCCGGTGACCGACCTCGCGGCCCGGATCCGTCGCGGCGACCTCTCGCCGACGGCCCTGGTCGAGGCGACCCTCGACCGCATCGACGCCAGGGAAGAGATCGACGCCTACGTCTCCGTCACGGCCGACCGCGCCCGCGAGGCCGCCCGGGCGGCCGAGCGCGAACTGGCCGCGGACGGCCCGGTCGGCCCGCTCCACGGCGTGCCGGTCGCCATCAAGGACTCGACGGCCGCCGCGGGCGTCCGGCGCACCTGGGGGACCACCCTGCTCGCGGACGCGGTCGCCGACGCCGACGACCCGATCGTCTCGCGGTTGCGCGAGGCGGGGGCGATCGTCGTCGGGAAGACAAACCTCCCCGAGTTCGCGCTCATGGGCGGGACCGACAACGAACTCGTCGGCCCGACCCGCAACCCCTTCGACCGGTCGAAGATGGTCGGGGGCTCCTCCGGCGGCAGCGCGGCCGCCGTCGCGGACGGCCAGGCACCGATCGCACACGGCACCGACGGCGGCGGGTCGCTCCGCGTGCCGGCCGCGACCTGTCACGTCTACACCATCAAACCGACCTTCGGGACGGTCGGCGGCACGCCGACCGGCCGGCCGAACGCCTTCGCCCACACGCCGATGCAGAGTCCCGGACCGCTCGCCCGGACCGTCGCGGACGCCGCCCTGTTTCTCGACGTCGTCGCCGGCCCACACCCGGGCGATCCCCTCTGTCTGCCAGACCGGGGGACGAACTTCCGCGCCGCGACCGACCGCTCGATCGACGGTGCGGCGGTGGCCTACAGTCCCGCGCTGGATCTCTACCCCATCGACCCGCGAGTCCGGGCGGTCGTCGACGACGCCGTGACCGCCTTCGAGGCGGCGGGCGCGCGCGTCGACCGGGTCGCCGTCGACTTCGACTACACCCGGACCGAGATCACGGACGCGTTCATGCTCGGCAGCACGGTCGCGACGGCGGCCTTCGGCGAGGCGCTGGCCGCGGACCACGGGATCGACGTTCTCGGCGACGACGGCGGCGCGATCATTCCACACCTCGTCGAGCAGTTCGCGGCCGGCCACGAGTACAGCGCGCTCGACTACCGGCGGGCCGACCGTGTCCGGACGGGCGTCTTCGACGCGATCCAGGACGTGTTCGCCGACTACGACCTGCTGGTCTCGGCGACGATGCTGGTCCCGCCGTTCGACGTCGAGCTCCTCCGGGAGTGTGGCGGCCCGCGGGCCGTCGACGGCGTCCCCCTCGACGACTCCCGGTGGGGGACGGTCGTCGACTGGCGGACGACCCAGATTTTCAACATGACCGGCCACCCGGCTGCGAACGTTCCGGCCGGGTTCACCGACGACGGACTGCCGGTCGGGTTACAGGTCGTCGGGCCGCGCTTCGCGGACGAGGCCGTGCTCGCGGCGAGCGCGGCGTTCGAGCGCGTGCGCCCCTGGCGGGACGCCTACGAGCCGCTGTTCTGAGGGGCGTCTTCGGCTCCCCCCGTTCCGGTCGCCCTCGCCGGCGACCGTCCTACGGGTCGCTGTGCTGACGCCCGTCGTCGGTCGCCTCCCTGACGGCCTCCAGCACGCGGACGACGCGGGTGCCCTGCTCGGGCGTCACGGGGACGGGACCGCCCTCGCGGACGCTCCGCGCGAACCGCTCGATCAGCGGGTAGTGACCCGGGGCGGCGAACTCGCCCGCGCCGGTCGTCTCGTGGGTCGCGTACCGCAGACGGCTCCGGGTCGTGTCGGCCAGCAGTTGCGCGGCCGCGCCGAGGTTGTCGGCGACCACCGCCGCGTTCGACGGTTCCCGGGGGTCGTACTCGACGGCGGCGTAGTTGTACACGTCGACGAACGCGCGCTTCTCGGTACCGAAGACCTGGACCGTCTTGGTCGGGGGCGTCCGCCGCATCGCCTGGACGCTCCCGAGCGTCCCGTCGCCGGCGACCTGCACGCCGACGCCGGTCACCTCGTCGTCGCCGCGGACGACCGCCGCGGCGTGGTCGACCGCGCCCAGCAGGTCGGTGACCAGGTAGATCCCGTGGGGGAGGTGCTCGCCCATCGTCCCGGTCGGCAGGTCCGCGACCCACGGCCGCGAGACGTCCCACTCGACCTCGCGGCCGACGAACGACGCGACGCCGACGACGTCGCCGTACTCGCCGGCGGCCGCGGCGTCGAACACCGACCGGACGCCTGCCCGGAAGCGGTTGCTGTGTGCGACGCACAGTTTCCGTCCGGTCTCGGCCGCGGCGTCGGCCATCCGGTCGCAGTCCGCGACGGACGCGGCCATCGGCTTCTCGACGAGGACGTGCGAGCCACCGCGGAGCGCCGCGACCGCGAGGTCCGCGTGGGCGTGGTGTGGCGTACACACGTGTACCGCGTCGGGCGGGGCGTCCATCGCGGTCTCGAACTCCGCGTAGTGTGGCACGCCACACTCGCGGCCCAGCGCGGCCGCGGCCTCCCGGTCGCGGTCGCAGACCCACGCCAGTTCGACCCCCTCCAGGGCCTCGATGGCCGGGACGTGCTGGTAGCGGGCCGCGCTGCCACAGCCGACGACGCCGACGGTCAGGGTCCGCGGTGCGGTCATTCTGACGCGGCGGGCGCGAGCAGTCGGCCGGGCCTGGCGTCGGTCGCCGCCATGTCGACCGCGACTTCCTGCCCGCGGACGAACGTCCGGACGGGGCGGGCGGTGAAGGTCCACCCGTCGAACGGGCTGTAGGTCGCACGCGACTCGAACTGCTCGGGGTCGACCGTCCACTCGGCGTCCGTGTCCACGACGACGAAGTCGGCGTCGGCACCCACGCCGAGGTGGCCCTTCCGCTCGAACCCGAGCAGCCGGGCGGGCCGCTCGGCGTAGGTCTCGACGACCCGGTCGACCGTCGTCTTCCCCTCCCCGACCGCCGAGAGCAGGAACGGCAGCGCCGTCTCCAGCTGGGGCATCCCCGGGCCGACGTCGATGGGGTCCCGGGCCTTCTCCTCGTCGAACCGGGGGGCGTGGTCGGTCGCCATCGTGTCGACGCGGCCGCCGTCGAACCGCTCCCACAGCGCCGCCCTGTTCTCGGGGCTCCGCACCGGCGGGGTCCCCAGCGCGGTCGTCCCGATTTCCCGGAGGCGCTCCTCGTCGATCCCCAGGTAGTAGGGCGTCGTCTCGGCGTAGATCGGCACGCCGTCGGCGCGGGCCTCGGCCACCAGGTCCAGCGCCTCGGCGGTCGTGGTGTGGGCGACGACCGTCGTCGTACCCGTCTCGGCCGCGAGGTCGATCAGGTCCCGGACCGCGGTCGTCTCCAGGATCGGAGGTGCGGATTCGAGGAAGGCGTCCATCCCCGTCAGCCCCCGTTCGGCGACCCGTTCGAGGTACTCGACGTGGTACTCGTCGTCCTCGGCGTGGACCCAGAACGGCCGGCCCGTCTCCGCGACCTCCTCGAAGGCCGTCAGCAGGTCCCCCTTGTCGCGGATCACGTACGGGTCCGGCCCGCCGCCCGCGGAGAGGAAGGTCTTGAACGCCGGCGCGCCCGCCGCCGCGAGGTCGGCGACGTCCCCGGTGCCGACGTTGTGCGCCGCGGCGACGTGGCCGAACATCGAGTAGTCGACGCGCGCCGTGCCGTCGTAGAGGGCGGCGTTCTCGTTCCACCGCTCCCGGTCGGTGACCGTCGGCGGGAAGTTCGGCATGTCGACGACGGTGGTCACGCCACCGGCCGCGGCCGCGGCGGTCCCGGTGTCGACGCCCTCGCGGTCGTCGCCCGGCCGGACGTGAACGTGGGCGTCGACACACCCCGGGAGGACGAGTTTCCCCCCGACGTCGAGTTCGCGGTCCGCGTCGAGCGACCGCCCGGGTTCGACGAGGTGGGACACCCGACCGTCCGTGACGCCCAGCGTCACCGCCCGACAGTTGCCGTGGACGTACACCCGGCCGCCCGTGACGGCCAGGTCGACGCCGCTCATCGGCCCCTCCGCCGCCGGGCCGGCGGTCGTCGACCGTCCGGGGACGCACTCGGAGTCGGAACCGGCATCGGTGACATCGTCGGGACGGCAGGCGTCCCGGAGTCCCTGCGCGTCCAGCCCGAGACGGCGTCGGGGCGCGTCCGGGCCGGAGCGGCGTCCGGGTGCGTCCGGGCAGGACTGACTGTCCGGCGTGTCGATACGGGCTGTCCGGTGTGTCGGTGAGAGTGGCACATCGTGCGGTCTCCGTGCGCACCTGTCGCGCGGTGGATCGTCACGAACTGGCGCGGCGAGACCCTTCACGGTACCGGTCCGAGCGGTCTTCCGGGCGCTCCGCGCGGTCGCAGCCCCCGGCCGGCGTGACCCGCCCTACAAGAGGCGACGAAGATGTATGGGAGAGCGGTTTTACGCGCTGGTCGGCACGGGCCACGCGTTCAACCACGGCCCGGTCATCGGCCGGCTGGCGACGGACCTCGTCGTCGACGGCGAGAGCGACCTGTTCGACCTCGACCACTTCCCGCTCGACCGGTTCGAGGACGCGCCGACCGACGAGATCTACGCGGAATCGATGTAGCCGCCGCGGCACTCGTCGCCCCACCTCTCTCAGCGTTCGCTTTCTCGGGTTCTCCCGTCCGCGGGGTCGGACGGTCCCCAACTGTTTTTGCCGGCCGTTTCCCTCCTGGCAGTAATGCTCCGTTGCTACGAGTGCGACGAGACGTACGCCGACGGGAGCCGCCAGCGGTGTCGGTGCGGCGAACCGCTGTGGTTCGCGGTCGGGGCCGCCGCGATAGATGCGGACGCCGACGGTCTCGAACGGTACCGGGAGTTCCTCCCGGTGGAACCGCGGATCGAACTCGGGACCGGCGTCGGCGACACGCCGCTGTACGACGCTGACGGGCTGGGCGCGTACGCGGGCTGTGACCTCTACGTGAAAGACGAGGGGCGGAACCCGACGGGGAGTTTCAAAGACCGGGGCAGCGTCGTCGGCGTCGCCGACGCGCTGGCACGCCGGGCCGGTGCCGTCGGCACCGTCTCCCACGGCAACATGGCGATGAGCATGGCCGCGACGGCGGCTAGCGCCGGCGTCGACTGTCTGGTGTTCGTCCCGGCGGACATCCCGCCGGAACGGCTCGGGCACATCTCCCAGTTCGGCCCGCGGCTGGTGACCGTCGCCGGCGACTACCGCCGCCTCTACGAGGCGTCGCTCTCGCTGGCCCGCGACCGCGACGTGGCGTTCGTCAACTCCGACGCCCCCGCCCGGGTGGCCGGCCAGAAGACGACGGGCATGGACGCGGTCTGGAAGGGAGCGCTCGACCTGCGCCGGGCCGGCGTGATCGACGCCCTGCCGCGACTGTACTTCGTGCAGTCGGCCGCGTGCGATCCCATCGCCAGCGCCTTCGCCGCGGGTGCCGACCGGGTGGAGACCCAGGCCGCCGGGGAGACCGTCGCATACTCCATCGCTAACGGCGATCCGCCCAGCGGGAATCGCGCGCTCGCGGCCGCCCGCGAAACCGGCGGCGCGGTGCTGTCGGTCGACGACGACGAGATCCGGGACGCCGCCGCCCGGTTGGCGACCGCCGCGGGCGTCAGCGCCGAGGCGTCGGCGGCCACGTCGCTGGCCGGCGTCCGGCGACTGACGGACGGCGGGGAGATCGACCGCGACGAGCGGGTCGTGGTGGTCGTCACCGGCACGGGGTTCAAGGAGTCCCCGCTCGGACCCGCGCCCGACCCGGAGCGGGTCGCCATCGACGACCTCGGTCCGTACCTCGATGGCGCGCTCGGCTGATTACGACAGCAGGCGCTCCCGTTCGGGATCGAACAGCGGCGACTCCCGGACGGTGGCGTCGTAGGCTTCGGTCTCGTACTCGACGGTCAGCCCGGTCCCCGGGTCGTAGTCGGCCGGGAGGGAGGCGTAGGCGACGCTCGACCCGACGCTGTAGCCGTACTCGGTGCTGGCCACGTAGCCGACCGTCTCGTCGCCGTCGAGGACGGGCACGCCGCCGAAGACGACCGCCCCCGGATCGTCCAGCGAGAGACAGGTCCGCCGGACCGCCGGTCCCGACGCCGCGGTGTCGGCGACCGCCTCCCGCCCCACGAAGTCGGTGTCGAGATCGACCGCGACGCCCAGTCCCGCCTCGATGGGGTCGTACTCCGGGGTTACGTCGGTACCGATCAGCGGGTATCCCTTCTCTAACGGCGTCGTACTCGCGGCCGGCCTCCCAGAGGCGGTCCCAGAGCCGGTAGCCGTACTCCGTGGAGGTGTGGAGTTCCCACCCGAGTTCGCCCACGTAGGAGACCCGCAGGGCGGTGACGGGAATCTCGCCGAGATAGGTGTCCCGGGCGGTGAAATACGGGAAGGCGTCGTTCGAGAGGTCCGTCTCGACCAGCGGGGCCAGCAGGTCCCGGGCGTCGGGCCCCCAGACGCCGACCGCACACCGGCCGGCGACGTCAGGCGAGAGGTGGACCCGTTCGTCGGGGCGGACCTGCCGGCGGAGCCAGGCGAGTTGCTCGGTCCCGACGGACCCGGCGTTGGCGAGGACGTGGAACCGGGTCTCGTCGCGCCGGAGCACCGTCGCGTCCCCGAGGACGCCGCCGTGGTCGTTGCAAAGCAGCGTGTAGCTGGCCCGCCCGACCGGCACGTCCACGTCGGCGGTGAACAGCCGCTGGGCGAACGCCGCCGCGTCGGGGCCGGTCAGGTCGACGTTGGTGAACGCCGAGAGGTCGTAGAGGCCGACGCCGTCCCGGACGGCGAGGTGTTCGGCGGCCTCGACCGGCGACCAGTGTCTCGCCTCCCAGCCGTCGCGGTCGGGGATGCGGTCGGCGTACGCCTCGACGAGCGGTTCGTTGTGGCCGTACCACCGCGGGCGCTCCCAGCCGGCGGACGGGTAGGTCTCTGCGTCCAGGCCGCGCTGGTGCGGGTAGAACGGACTCGTCCGGAGCTGTCGGTTCGCGTCGGGCAACTGCCGCGGGTGGACGAGATCGTAGACGGTGTCGTAGCTGTAGGCCCCGCGGTCGCGGACGTACGTCCGGCTGCCGGCGTGGGACTGGAACCGGTTGACGTCACAGCCGACGAGGTTCCGCTTGGGGTAGCCCGCGTCCATCCACTCGGCCATCGCCCGGCCGACGCCGCCGGCGTGGGTCAGCCAGACCGCCGCCGCCACCCAGAACCCCTCGGGTTCGGGGGGCGTCCCCATGATGGGCATCCCGTCGGGCGTGAAACAGAACATCCCGTTGAACGCCCGGTCGATCTCCGCGCCCTCGAGAGCGGGCAGGATGCCGGTGGCGGCGTCCCAGGCGGGCGCGAAGTCGTCTTCGCGGAACGGGCGGTTCGTCGGCATCCGAATCGTGTCGCGGTCGTGCTCCCGGCCGACGAAGTAGTCGTAGACCGGTTTCTCGGCCAGGGCCTCGTCCCGGTCCGGGATGTCCCGCGGGTCGACGATCCGCGGCGGGTGGTTGTACGAGCCGACGCCGTACCCCTCGCCGTGCTGGCGGAAGTACAGCGCGGCGTCCTGGTGGCGGAACCCGGTCAGTTCGACCTCCTCGTCGGTCCCCTCGAGTTCCGGCAGCGGGCCGGTGACCGCGTACTGGTGTTCGCAGGGGGCCAGGGGAACGTCCACGCCGACCATCTCGCCGAACAGCGGCGCCCAGATGTTCGTCGCCACGAGCACGTCGTCGCAGGCGATCCGCCCGCGGTCGGTGACCACCGCCTGCACCGCCCCGCCGGCGGTCTCGATGTCGGTCACCCGCGTCTTCCCGTGGAACGCGATGCCGGCGGCCTCGGCCCGGTCGATCATTCCCTCCAGCAGTTCGACGGTCCGCATCAGCCCGCAGGTCGGGCTGTAGTAGGCCCCGTGAATCCGGTCGGTGTCGATCAGCGGGTTCAGTTCGGCGACCCGTTCGGGGTCGACGAGTTCGCCGCCCGGGACGCCCCAGGACCGGCTGTAGTCGCCGTAGCGTCTGGCCTGCTGCCACCGCTCTTCGGAGGTCGCCAGTTCCAGGAAGCCGTCCGACTTGAAGCCGTCGAGGTCGGCGTACAGCTCCCGGGAGTACTGGGCGAACTCGCTCATCACTTTGCTCGGGGTCGTCTGCACGAGACCGCCCGGCGCGTGGACGGTCGAGCCGCCGGTCTCGGGGATCGGCCCCATGTCGAGGACGGTCACGTCCGTCCGGCCGCGCTCGGCCAGGTGGTAGGCCGTGGCACAGCCGACGATCCCCGCGCCGACGACGACGGTCCCGGTTCTCTCCGGGAGGGTCGTCTCCGCCATACGTCCCTCAATTCCCACGACCAGCATAAAACCCGGTGGCAACCGCCGACGGCCGTTCCCGTTCGCTGCGGTCTGCCCCGCGATCCCGCGCTCCCGCGCTCCCGGGCCGGCAGTCGAGGCCGCGGGATCCCGACGGCTCCGCGTCGGCCCCGCGGTCGCGGGTCCAAACCTACAAGCGGGCCGGAGCAGAACCGGGTGGCATGGCGCGCCAGCACAGGCCCGCGGACCGGGCGCTGCACTTCGACACGCTCTCGATCAAGTACGGCGAGGGAGCCACGCCGGGGGAGCCGGAGCCGGGCGACGTCGTCTCCCCGATCCACCTGGCGACGACCTTCGCGGTCGACGAGGTGATCGAGGACCGCGACTGGACCGAGTACGAACCCGAGCACAACGAGTTCGTCTACTCGCGGCTGGCGAACCCGACGCGCCACGCCCTGGAGAAGCGCCTCGCCGCGCTCCACGACGCGGACTACGGGTTCGCCTTCGCCGCCGGCCTCTCGGCCATCTCGGCGACGATCATGTCGACGGTCGAACCGGGCGACCACGTCGTCGCCTTCGAGCAGGTCTACAGCGGGACCGACATGATGCTCCGGGAACTGTTCGACGCCCGCCTCGACGTGGACGTCACCTTCGTCGACGCGGCCGACACCGACGCCGTCGCCGACGCCGTGGGGCCGGAGACGGCGCTTGTCTGGATGGAGTCGCCGACGAACCCGCGCATGAAACTGTGCGACATCGCCGCCATCGCGGACATCGCCCACGACCACGGCGCGACGCTCGGGGTCGACAACACCTTCATGTCGCCGTACTTCCAGCAGCCGCTCGAACTGGGGGCCGACGTCGCCGTCGACGCGACGACGAAGTTCCTGAACGGCCACACCGACTCGACGGGCGGGGCCGTCGTGACCGACGACGACGACATCGCCGACGAACTCTGGCGGCTCCAGGTGGTCGGCTACGGCTGCGGGCTCCCGCCGTTCGACTGCTATCTCGTGCTCCGCGGGCTGAAGACGTTCCCGCTCCGGATGCGCGAACACGAGGCCAACGCCACCGCCATCGCGGAGTACCTCGACGACCACGAGGGTGTCTCGCGGGTGTTCTACCCGGGCCTGGAGAGCCACCCGCAACACGACCTCGCCGAGTCCCAGACCAGCGGCCACGGGGGCGTCCTGTCGGTCGAACTCGACGCCACCTACGACGAGGCCATCGCGTTCATCGAGGCGCTGGACGTGATCGAACTGGCGGTCAGCCTCGGGGGCGTCGAGACGCTGGCCGAACACCCCGCGAGCATGACCCACAACACCATCCCGAGAGCCGAGCGCGAGCGCATGGGCATCTCCGACTCGCTGTTGCGGCTCTCGATCGGGATCGAACACGTCGACGACCTGATCGCGGACCTCGAATCCGGGTTCGCCGCCATCGAGTGACGCTACCCCGTTTCGCCGCTGTCCAGTAACATCACCCCCGGCGGTCGCGGAACCGCTACGGCAGGTCCAGGCCCGCCTCGCGTGCCAGGTCCGTCACCGTCCCGTCGGCGACGAGGCGCGCCACGGTCTCGATCTGTACCGAGCGGTCGGTCGCGTCCAGGCGGTCCACGACCCCGTCGACGACCGCGCCGGCGGCCCCCGGAACGGCCGCGTCGGTGAGCCGCCGGACCTCGACCGCACACAGCAGTTCGACCGCCACGGCGGCGCGGATCTTCTCGACGGTCGTGGCGAGGTGGTCGGTCGCCACGGTCCCGAGGCTCTGGACGTCCTCCTGGCCGGCGGAGACCACCGAGTTGCGGTCGCTGGCCGACGCCAGCGTGCCCGCCTCGCGGACGAGCGACGCCGCCGAGTAGTGGGCCCGCACCAGCCCCGACTCCAGCCCGGGGTCGCCGGCGACGAACGGCGGCGACTCCCCGCGTCCCTGGACGTAGAGGTGGACCCGCCGCTCGGCCGCGTGGCCGACCTTCACCAGGGCCCGCGCGAGGGCGTCGGCCGCGGCCGAGACGTGCTGGCCGTTGAACCCGCCACACGAGAGCACGACGCCGTCCGGGAACACGAGCGGATTGTCGCCGGGCGCGCCGAGTTCGGTCGCCGCGACCGGGCGGGCGTTCGCCAGCGCCTCGCGGGCGCTGCCGTTGATCTGCGGGATCGTCCGGATCGATAGCGGGTCCTGGGCGACGGTGGCGTCCGTCTCGGTCTCCAGCGCCAGCGCCTCCCGCACGACGCGGGCGCTCTCCGCGTCGCCCTCGTTGGGGCGGACCTCGGCGACCCGCGGCGAGAAGGCGCTGGGTTGCTCGCCCAGCAGCGCGAACGTGCAGGCCCCGGCCAGGTCCGCGGCCGCGAGCAGGCGCTCGGCGTCGTGGACTGCCAGCCCGAGGCGGCCGGTCATCAGCGCCGGCCCGTCCATCATCGGCAGCGCCTCCTTGGGTTCGACCGAGAGCGGGTCGATCCCGGCGGCGGCCAGGGCGTCCCCGCCCGGCAGGCGCTCGCCCCCGTAGAACGCCTCGCCCTCGCCGGTGAGGACGTAGCCGATCCGGGCGTTCGCGCCGTAGTCGTCGCTGTTGCCGCCAGCGCCGACGACTGGGTGGACGCCCGCGTTCAGGCAGTCGAGGAGGCGCTCGACGACGTCTGGCCGGACGCCGGAGTGGCCGGCCGCGAACACGGCCGCCCGGGCGAACATCGCCGCGCGCACCGCCTCGACCGGGAGCGGGTCGCCGACGGTGGTGTTGGCGTGGAGGAGGTTCCGCTGGAGCTGCCGTCCGTCCGCGGGGTCGATCGCCACGTCGTGGAGGTCGCCGAAGCCGGTGTTGACGCCGTAGACCGGCCGGTCGTTGGCCGCCACGATTTCCTCGACGACCGCGCGCGTCTCGGCCATCGCCTCGCGCGCCCCGTCGCCGAGTTCGACCGGTTTGCGGTCGCGGACGACCGCTACCAGGTCCCCCAGGTCCGGGTCGCGGTCCAGCGTGACGGTCATCCGGCTCCTCCCCGCGTGACACTCTCGGGTCGCATACGCCGACAATCCCGACCGGCTCATATAAATCGGTCGCCGGCCGCCGCGAGCCACGACGACCGTACCTTTTTGCCCGCGTGTTCGAAACCGCGTGGCATGGCACTCGACACGCTCTTCGTCGACGCCAGGATCGTCGACGGCACCGGCGCGCCCTGGTTCCGCGGGTCGGTCGGCGTCCGGGACGGCCGGGTCGCGTTCGTCAGGCAGGTCACCGACCCGAACGCCGACGCCGCCGAGCGCGTGGACGTGGACGGCGACGTGCTCTGTCCGGGCTTTATCGACACCCACTCCCACTCGGATCTGCGGCTGTTCGAGGACCCGACGCTCGCGCCGAAGGTGCGCCAGGGGATCACCACGGAGGTGCTCGGCCAGGACGGGTTCTCGATGGCCCCGCTGTACCGCGAGGGGGCCGCCGCCGACTGGGCCGAGCAGCTGAGCGGGCTGGCCGGCCGGACCGACCGCGAGTGGACCTGGGGGAGCGTAGGCGACTACCTCGACGCCGTGGCCGCCGACGGCGTCGCGCCCAACGTCGCCACGCTCGTCGGCCACGGGACCGTCCGGTTCGAGGTGCTCGGCATGGACGACCGCGCCCCGACCGACGCCGAAATAGTGGAGATGCGCGGCCTGGTCCGGGAGGCGTTAGACGACGGCGCGCTGGGGCTGTCGACCGCGCTCGTGCTCGCGCCGTGTTCGTACGCCGACACCGACGAACTCCTGGCGCTGGCGGGGGAACTCCGGCCGTTCGGGCGGCCCTTCGTCGCCCACATCCGGAGCGAGCGCGGCGACATCTGGGCCGCCTTGGACGAGTTCGTCGACGTCGGTGCCGACGTGGGCGTCCCGTTGCACCTGTCGCATTTCAAGCTCGGCGGGCCGCCACAGCACGGCAAGACCGACCGTGCGCTCGCGCTCGTGGAGGCCGCCCGCGAGCGGGGGGTCGACTTCACCGCCGACCAGTACCCCTACACCGCCTCCAGCACGCTCCTGTCGTACGTGCTCCCGCCGTGGGTCCACGCCGACGGCCCCGAACAGGCCGTCGCCTTCCTCCGGGACCCGGACGCCCGCGAGCGCATCCGGCGGGACGTCGAGGAGTACCGCATCGACGGCTGGGACAACCCCGGCGCGTACTCCGGGTGGGACAACGTCGTCGTCACGAACGTCCAGTCGTCCGACAACGAGGACCTCCAGGGTCTCTCGATCGCCGAAATCGCGTCCTCGCGGGACACCGATCCGGTCTCGGCGGTCTGTGACCTCCTGGCCGAGGAGGAACTCGGCGTGAGCGTCCTGAACCACTTCATCGACGAGGACGACGTGCGCGCGATCCTGGCCTCCGAGCGGGTCAACGTCATCACGGACGGCCTCTTCGGCGGGAAACCCCATCCCCGGGTGTACGGCTCCTTCCCGAAGGTGCTCGGGACCTACGTCCGCGAGGAGAATCTCCTCTCGCTGGAGGCCGCGATCCGGAAGATGACCTCGCTGCCCGCCCGATCGATGGGCCTCCAGCGGAAGGGCCTCGTCCGCCCGGGGATGGACGCCGACCTGGTGGTCCTCGACCCCGAGGCCGTCGGGTCGCCGGCCACCTACGACGACCCCAAGCAGTTCCCCCGGGGAATCTACGACGTCTTCGTCGGCGGCGAGGGCGTGGTCCGGGACGGCGAGACGACCGGCGCGACGCCCGGGGAGCCGATCAGGGCGTGACGGGACCCACGCTCACCGACGGCCGCGGACGGGTGATCGCTCCCGGCGGCGACAGCCGGGAGAGCACGCGCGAAGACGACCAAAGGCCCGCCGGCGACGGCGGCCGGGGGATGGCACGAAGGATCGCCGGCGACGGCGGGCGGTCGCCCGAGGGCTCCGCGGCGGACGCGGACCGAACTCGCGGCACCCCCGGGGACGACGACCGGTACGACGCGATCGTCCTCGGCGTCGGCGGCATGGGGAGCGCGGCGGTCTACCACCTCACCCGGCGGGGGCTGGACGTGCTGGGGATCGAACGGTTCGACGTCCCCCACGACCGGGGATCGTCGCACGGGTACACGCGCATCTTCCGGTTGCTCCAGCACGAGCGGCCGGCGTACGTCCCGCTGGCCCGGCGCGCCCGGGAACTGTGGCGCGACCTGGAAGCCGAGTGCGGCGAGGCGCTCCTGCACACGACCGGGTCGGTGACCGCCGGCCCGGCCGGGGCCGATCCCGTCGCGTCGGCGCTCGACGTCTGCGAGGCCCACGGCCTCGACCACGAGCACCTCACGGGCGCGGAGATGAACGACCGCCACCCGGGGTACGCGCTGCCACCGGACCACGGGGTCGTCTACCAGCCCGACGGGGGGTTCCTCGCGGCCGAGCGGTCGATCGTCGCCCACGCCCGCCGGGCGACCGCGCGGGGCGCGACGATCCGGGCACGCGAGCGCGTCCGGGAGTGGACGCCGACGGCCGGCGGCGTCCGCGTCGAGACCGACGCCGGCACCTACGCGGCCGACGACCTGGTGGTCGCCGCGGGGGCGTGGACGCCGAAACTTGTCGACGCGCTCGGGGATCACCTGTCCCCCCAGCGGCGCATCATGGCGTGGTTCCAGCCCCACGAGCCGGACCGGTTCGCCCCCGACGCGTTCCCCGTGTTCAGCCTCGTGGCCGACGGCGAGTACTTCTACGGCTTCCCCGTCTACGAGGTGCCGGGGTTCAAACTCGGATGGATACCCGACGGGCCGAAACCCACCGACCCCGACGACCGGCAGGGCGATCCGACGCCCGAGGAGGAACGGGTCCACCGCCGGTTCGCCGAGCGCTACTTCCCCGAGGGGGCGGGGCCGACCTCGATGCTCCGGGCCTGCATGACGACCCACTCGCCCGACGGGGACTTCGTGCTGGACACCCATCCCGACCACCCGCAGGTGACCGTCGCCGCGGGCTTTTCCGGCAACGGCTTCAAGTTCTGCAGCGTCGTCGGCGAGGTCGTCGCCGACCTGGTCGTTGACGGCGCGACCGACCACGACGTCGGGATGTGCGGGTTCGACCGGCTGTAGCTGTGCGGGGTTGAGCGGCCGTAGCTGTGCGGTTCGATTGAGTACAGGCTGTGCGGGGTCGGCAGGGCGTCGGTGGTCCGGACGTCGAGGGCGGTCGTCTCCCGGCCGGGTCGCGCGCGGAGGCAACGGTCGCGGTCCGCGGTTACGCCGAGCGAACGAACGACGGGAGCGGCAGGTCCAGCATCGTCGCCAGCCCCGGGTCGGCCGCCGCGACTGCCGGCGCGCGGTTGGCGACGACGGCCGCGGTGGCGACGTCGCCGTGGTATCCACCATCGACGGTGACCGACACGTCCGGGTCGCCCGTGAAGTCGACGGCGTCCCGCGAATCGAGGCCGACGGCCATCCGCAAATCGAGGGTCACCCGCTCGTCGCCGTCGACCGTCCCGCGGGTGCGCTGGTGGACGCCCGCCACGTCGCCCGCCTCGACGACGAGGTGGTCGGTCTCGACGCGCTCGTCGGCGATCACCGGCTCGACCGTCTCCGCGATGCCGTCGAGGTCCCACCCCACCGCGGCCGCCAGCATCGCCGCGGACTCCGGGGAGCCGACGTGGCCGGCCCCCGCGGCCACCTCGGCGTCGAACCGGTCGGGATCGGTGCCCGCGCCGACCTTCCGCTGGAGCGGTTCCCGGCGCGAGCCGGCGTCCTGGACGCGCTCGACGCCGATCCGCTCGACGCGCTCCATCGGCGTCGAGAGGACGGCCGGCAGCGCGTCCATGACGAACCCCGGGTTCACGCCGGTCCCGAGGCAGGTGACGCCGTTCTCGCGGGCGACGGCATCTAGCGCCCCGGCGGTCTCCGCGTGGTCGCGCCAGGGGTAGACCAGTTCCTCGCAGGTCGTGATCACGTTCGCGCCCGCCTCGAGGATCGTCTCCAGTTGCGGCCGGGCGGTCTCGGCCGCGGAGACGGTCGCGTGGAAGACCACGTCCGGGTCGGCCGCCAGCGCGGCCGCGGGGTCGTCGGTGACCGTCGCGCCGGTTTCCCCGTCGAGGTCCGCCACGTCCGCGAGGTCGCGCCCGACCTTCCCGGGATCGACGTCGACCGCCCCGACGAACGAGACGCCCCTGGCACGGGCCGACCGCGCCACGCGCGCGCCGATCGGGCCGACGCCGAACTGGACTGCCGTGAGTGACTCGTCTGCCATCGTCGTGATACCTCGATCCGGGTGGTGCGGGACCGCGGGCTTAACCGTTCGGGTCGTAGCGACCTGCCGGGGAGCACACGTGGCCTGGCGCGCCGCGCGCGCCGATGCGGCCAGTTTCGCCCGGCTCAGCGACCGGCCACGGGCCGGTCGACGTGCGTCCCGTCGCCGGGGTCGGCCAGCACGTCCCCGCGGTCGAAGGCCAGTCGGCCCCGGACGACGGTGTGGGTCGGCCACCCCGTCACCTCGCGGCCCTCGTACATCGCGTAGTCGGCGGCGCTCCGGAGCAGGTCCGGGGTGACGGGTTTCGTCTCGTCCGGGTCGACGACCACGAGGTCGGCGTCGCTCCCCACCCGGATCGCCCCCTTCTTCGGGTAGAGGTCGTAGGCCTTCGCGGCGTTCGTGCTGGTGACGGCGGCGGCCCGCTCCAGCGAGAGCCGTCCTTCGCGGACGCCCTCGGAGAGCACGAGCGGGAGCATCGTCGCGCTCGACGGCGACCCCCACAGGCCGTCCCAGATGTCCTCGCCGAGCTTCTCGTCGCGCGTGTTGGCGATGTGGTCGGTCCCGACGCAGTCGATGGTCCCCTCCCGGAGGTGCCGCCACAGGGCGTCCTGGTCGGCCTGCGACCGGACCGGGGGATTGATGCGCATCCGCTGGTCGCACTCCTCGGCGGTCAGCGCCAGGTAGTGGGTGCAGGTCTCCGCGGTCACGCCGTAGCCCAGCGACTGCAACTCCGCGAGGTCGGCCGCCGTCCGGCGGGAACTGACGTGGACCACGTAGAAGTCGTCGTCGTAGCCGTGCTGGCGCGCGAGGTTCGCGCCCGCGACCGCCGCCTGGGCCTCGGCGTAGCCGGGGAACTTCTCGACGATGGCCTCGTAGCCGTCCGCGCCCGCCGCCTGCAGCTCCGCGGTCAGCCGCTCGGTGATCTCGGCGTTCTCGGCGTGGTAGGCCAGCGTCGTCGGCGTCTCCTGGCCGGCGAGTCGCTGCACGAACCGGTCGGCCACGTCGTCGAGGAGGTTCCGGTCCAGGTCGAACCGTTCTGCCGCCTGGAGCTTGTAGTTGCCGTACCACTTGAACGAGGTGACGCCGTGGTCGGCGATGATCTCGGGGATTTCCGCGACGTGCTCGTCGTAGAGGAGACCGAGCGTGAAGAAGTAGTCGTGGCGGTAGTTCGCCTCGGCCGTCGCGGCGTACCCGTCCATGATCTCGGTGTAGGGCTCGCCGCGACGGAAGATGTTGCCCGTCGTCGTGACGCCGCCGACGAGACCGGAGCGGGACTCGGTGTCGGCCTCGGCGTCCAGCGGCCGGAACAGGCCGTGGTGGACGTGCGGGTCGATCACGCCCGGGAAGACGTACCGGTCGGTCGCGTCGACGACCGTCTCGCCGTCGAGCGTGCCGGGCGACGCGATCCGGCTGATCCGCCCGTCGTCGGCGGCCACGTCCGCCTCGAAGCGCCCCTGCTGGGGCGAGACGACCGTCCCCCCCGCGATCACGAGGTCGTGTGTCCCGCCAGCGCCGTCACCACCACCGTTGCGAGTCACGGCTCGTCCCCCCGTTCGTGCATGGGAATGCGAATGCCGGACCGGTCGGCCTCGTCTATGGCGTCCGCGTAGCCGGCGTCGGCGTGGCGGAACACCGCCGACGCCGGGTCCGCGTCGAAGACGCGGCGGGCCTTCTCGGCCGCGAGGTCGCTCCCGTCGAGCACGACGTGGTTGTTCGCGCTGGTGACCTCGCCGACCGCGCCCGCGCTCCCGTGGACGGCGACGATGTCCGCGCCGGCCGCGCAGTTGAGCAGGGCGTTCAGGATCGGCCAGTCGGCGATGGCGTCCGAGCCGTCCCGCATCGCCTCGGTCGCCTCGTTCGGGCTGGCGATGCTCCCGCCGTCGAGCTGGTCGCGCGTGACGACGATCGGCGCGCCGATCTCGCCCTCGGCGACGAGGTCGTTGGCCCGGAGCGCGAACCGCGCCCGCTCGGAGAGCCCGTCCTCGCCGGCTCGGTAGCCCAGCCAGCAGACCCGGGCGGGCAGCCCCTGGAACGCGACGTGCTCGTCCGCGAGGTCGATCCACCGGTGGAGCGTCTCGTCGTCGGTGACCTCCCTGGCGAGTTCGTCGGTGCGGGCGATGTCGGCGGGGTCACCCGACAGCGCGATCCACCGGAAGGGGCCGCGCCCCCGGCAGAACAGCGGGCGGACGTACTCGGGGGCAAAGCCCGGCACGTCGAAGGCGTCCTCGCGGCCGCGCTCGGCCGCGACCTTCCCGCGGATGTTGTTTCCGTAGGCGAAGGCTACCGCGCCGCGGTCCTGCAGCGCGAGCATGGCGTCGACGTGCCGCTCCATGGTGTCGAGGCTCTCGGCGACGTACCTCTCGGGATCCCGTTCCCGGAGGGCGTCGGCCTCGGCGGCCGTGTAGCCCGCGGGGTAGTACCCCTCGAGTTCGTCGTGGGCCGTGGTCATGTCGGTCAGCACGTCCGGCGTCAGGTCCCGCTCCAGCAACCGTTCGAGCAGGGCCACGGCGTTGGCCCGGACGGCGACGCTCGCCGCCTCGCCGGCCGCCGCGGCCTCCCACGCCCGGTCGATGGCGGCGTCGACGTCGTCGATCCGTTCCCCGCAGTAGCCCTCCGCGATCCGGCGGTCGATCCGGTCGCCGCTGACCTCCGCGACAAGACAGACCCCGCGGTTCATCGTCACCGCCAGGGGCTGGTTGCCGCCCATCCCGCCCAGGCCCGCGGTCACGACCACCCGCCCGGCCAGCGAGCCGTCGTAGTGCTGGCGGGCACACTCCGCGAGCGTCTCGTAGGTCCCCTCCAGGACGCCCTGTGCGCCGATGTAGGCCCACGACCCCGCCGTGTAGTTCGACATCACGGTCAGCCCCATCGCCTCGAACTCGCGGAACTGGTCGTAGGTGTCGTACTTGCTGACGATGTTCGTGTTGGCGAGCACCACCCGCGGGGCGCGCTCGTGGGTCCGGACCCGCCCGACGGGCTTGCCGGACTGGACCACCAGCGTCTCGTCGTCGCGGAGGTCGCGGAGTTCCGCGAGGATGGCGTCGTAGGCGTCCCAGGACCGGGCGGCCCGGCCGACGCCGCCGTAGACGACGAGATCCTCGGGTCGTTCGGCCACCTCGGGATCGAGGTTGTTGTTCAACAGCCGCAGGGCCGCCTCCTGTCGCCAGCCGCGGCACTCGATATCCGTCCCGGTGGGCGCACCCCTGTAGGCCAGCCACTCCTCCGAGGGGTCGCCGACGACGTCGCGGTCGGACATGCCCGGATACGACGGCAGACGCCCCGATAAAGCTTCGGCCGACCCTCGACCGGAAGCGATTCTCGGAGCGTTTCGCTCCCGCCGACCCTCGACCGGAAGCAGACACCCGGAGCGTTTCGCTCCCGCCAATCGTCGACCGAAAACAGACACCCGGAGCGTTTCGCTCCCGCCGACCCTCGACCGGAAGCAGACACCCGGGGCGTTTCGCTCCCGCCGACCCTCGACCGAAAACGATTCCCGGAGCGACACACTGGCGAGGTGGTCCGGGCACCGTCCCGGCGGCAGGGTAACAGTTATGCTCCGGTGGGACGCTCGTTGAGACAGTGACCCGAGCACCGAGTACAGTGGATACGCCCTACCCCGACAGGCTCTCCGAGGCGGGGCTGGACGAGATCCACGAGAAGGCGATCACGATTCTGGAGGACATCGGCATCGAGGTGGGCCACGACGAGGGGCGGCGACTCCTGGCCGAGAACGGCTGCGACGTCGACGCGGAGACGGACGTCGTCACGTTCCCGCGGGACCTCGTCGAGGACGCCATGGACCGGGCACCCTCGTCGTTCACGCTCCGGGGGCGGAGTTCGGACGCCGACGTGCAGGTCGGCGACGGGGGGTACGCACTGGTCCCGACCGGCGGTCCGCCCAACATCCTCAGGTACGGCGAGGACCGTCGGCCGTCGACCATCGACGACTACGAGGACTTCCTGAAACTCGCCCACGAGGAGGAGGTGATCACCTCGACGGGCTACGTCCTCTGCGAGCCGAACGACGTGGTCGAGGAGACCAAACACCTGGAGATGGTCAGCCGGAACCTGCTGTTCTCGGACAAGCCACTCGCGGGGTCGTGTTACGGCGCGGACCGGGCGCGGGCCTGCGCGGAACTGGTCGGGATCGCCCACGACGACCCCGACCTCTCGGAGCCGTACATGGCCTCGACGGCCAACAGCGTCTCCCCGCGGACCTGGGACACCAAGATGACCGGCGGGCTGCTGGAGTACGCCCGCCACGGCCAGCCGGTAGTGGTGTCGCCCGCGGTGATGGCCGCGGCGTCCGGGCCGGCGACGCTGGCGGGGGCGATGGCCCTGGCCAACGCCGAAATCCTCGCCGGGTTCACCATGGCCCAGCTGGCCAACCCGGGCACGCCCATCGTCTACGGCCTCCCGAGTTCGAACATCGACGTCCGGTACGGTTCGTTCGCCATCGGGAGCCCCGAGGGCGCGCTGTTCGTCACCTTCGCCGGCCAGATGTCGCGGTATTACGACGTGCCCGCCAGGGCCGGCGGCGGCCTGACCGACGCCAAGACTATCGACGAACAGGCCGGCACCGAGGCGACCCTCCAGATGATGCTGACGCTCCAGAGCGGCATCAACTTCGTCCTCCACGCGGCGGGCGTGCTCGACTCGTACTCGACGGCCTCGCCCGAGAAGTTCGTCCTCGACTGCGACCGGGTCCGCTACGTCGAGAAGTTCCAGGACGGCTTCGGGTTGGACGAGGAGTCGTTCGCGCTCGACCTGATCGAGGAGATCGAACCCGGCGGCCACTTCCTGAACAAGCGCCACACGCTGACCCACTCCTCGAACTTCCTCCGGCCGGAGATCTACTTCCGGGACTCCTACGACACCTGGGCCGAGGACGGCGAGCGCGACGCCTTCGAGCGGGCCAACGAGCGGGTGGAGGACCTGCTCGACGCCTACGAACGGCCGCCGATCGACGCCGACATCGCGGCCGACATCGACCGGTACGTCGAAGAGGAGCGGGCGGCGATCCTCGACTAGTCGAGGACCGCCAGGAGGTCTTCGAGTTCCCCCGCGGCGTCGTCGCCGACCGGCCGGAACGGCGAGCGGGCGTGGCCGGCCGGCGCGCCGCGCATCCGGAGCGCGGCCTTGAGCCCCGGGATGCCGTACCTGGCGGTGACGGCGGTGTCGAGTTCGACCAGTTCGCGGTTGCGCCGGCGCGCCGCCTCGGTCTCGCCGGCCTCGTGGAGCCGGTAGACCTCGCTTGCTGCCGCCGGGGCGACGTTGGCCAGCGCCAGCACGCCGCCGTCGGCCCCGGCGTCCAACGCCGGCGCGTAGATGCTCCCGCTGCCGACCAGCAGGTCGAACTCCGAGGCCGAGGCGGCCGCGCGCTCGCGCTGGAAGGCCGTCAGGTCCCCGCTGGAGTCTTTCATCCCGTGGACGTTCGGATGAGTCGCCAGGTCGCTGACCGTCCCGGGGGGCAGCGCCACGCCGGTGAACACCGGGACGCTGTAGAGGTACACAGGGATGTCGCTCCCGTCGGCGAGGTCCCGGTAGTACGCCGCCAGCGTGTCGGCGTCGTGGTTGTAGTAGAACGGCGTCACGACCAGCGCGGCGTCGGCCCCGGCCCGGGCGGCCAGGTCCGTCTGCCGGCGCGTCTGTGCCAGTCCCGGGTGACCGGTCCCGGCCAGCACCGGGACGTCCGCGGCGTCGGCGACGACCTCCGTGACCCGGGCGCGCTCCTCGGTCGTCATCAGTTCCGCCTCGCTGGTCGACCCGCAGGGGACGACGAAGTCGACGCCGCGTTCGGTTACCCACTCGACCATGCCGCGCAGTTTGGACTCGTCGATCTCGCCGTCCGCGTCGAACGGCGTGACGAGCGGAACCCCGGTTCCGTGCATGGCCCTTTCTGTGTTGGGGACTCACATAAATCGACCGGCACCCGACGCCCCCGTGTCCCGACGCCCCGACGACGTCTTTGGGTCCGGTGTCCCGACGCCGTCGTCAGGACTCCGCGCGCACGCTCTCGATGCCCTCCGTCACGTACCGTTCGAGGTCCGACGCGATGTCCGGGTCGAGTTCCGGCCGTTCGTACTCGTCGATGAGTTCGTCGACCCGCTCGCTCGCGCGCTCGAAGGCGTCCTTCCCGCCGGCGTCGGCCCAGTTGTCGTAGGCGTCGCGGAAAAAGAGGTCCGGGAAGACGTACTCGTCTTTCGAGTTGGTGAGCGTGTGGCGCTTGTTCAGGAAGTGCCCGCCCGGTTCGACCTCCTCGATCAGGTCCCGTGCGAGCGTTTCCGGGGTGATGTCGAACCCCTCGCGGAACCGCTCGACGTACCGGATCGCGGCACAGTCGAGGACGAACTTCTCGGGCGAGGACGTCGAGTACGAATCGAGGATGCCCGCGGCGTGGTGGACGAAGTTGACGCCGCTCTGGAGCGTCGTCTGTAACTGGAGCATCGACTCCAGCCCGGCCTGGTAGTCGACGGTCTTGGCGTCGGTCAGCGATCCGCCCGCCCGCGACGGGAGACCGTAGTAGCGGCCCATCTGGCCAGCGAAGGCCACACACAGTGCACCCTCGGGGCTCCCGATGGCGAACGAGCCGTACCGCACGTCGATGTTGGAGGTCGGGAGGCCGTAGACGACGGGCGCGCCCTCGTTTTCCAGTTGCGCGATGGTGACGCCAGCGAGAATCTCCGCGTTGCCGAGCGCGAGCGTGCCCGCCAGCGTCGAGGGCCCCGACGCGGAGGCCATGACGGCCGGCGAGAGGATCGACGGCTGGCCGTGGCGGGCGTACTCCAGGACACCCTCGGTCATCTTGGTGTCCCAGACCCGCGGGGAGACGCTGTTGATCGTCGAGAAGACGTACGGTTTCGAGAGGTCGGGGTCGTCGTTGGCGATGCCCGCGATCTCGATCGAGACCCGGGCGCGGTCGCGGCCCCAGGCGTCGCCCTTGAGCGGCTTGTCCGAGTGGCGCACCGCCCGCTCCATCAGCCGGTAGTGTTTGATCTCCTGATCGACGTCGTTGGGTTCACACTGGTTGTACCCCGTCGTGTCCATCGCGTCGTCCACGTGGGTCAGTTTCAAGAGCGTCTCGTAGTCGGCCAGGGTGAAGGCCGCCGGCGCGCTGTCGACGCAGTCCTCGACGAGGCTCGGCGGGAACCTGACGAGCCGGTCGTCGCGGTCGACGTCGCACCCGGCCGCCGACAGCAACTCGAGCGCGTCGGGCTGGTCGACCCGGATGCCGACCTCGGCCAGCAGCGCCGTGCTTGCCTCGTGGATCGCCCGCTGTCCCTCCTCGTCCAGGATCTCGACAGGTCCGACTCGCCGCGTCGACAGGTCGACGTCCATGTACTGCGCTTCCAGTACGCACCCATAAGCGTTTGGGCGTCCGGCGGCGGTCGAGTCCGGGACGGTGTGCGGGAGCATACGTCTTAAGTGCTGCCCCGCGTAGTTGCGGGCAATGCTGACCGCGCGTCTGGCCGTCCGGTACGATGGCAACTGGACCGCCGAACTGGCGGCCCACGACTACTACGGCGAGTTCCTGGCGTACACCTTCCGGAACAACCGGTGGCTGGGCCTGCTCGTGTTCAGCGCGGACGACGTCGACGCGGTCATCGACCTCGTCCGGGACGCGGACAACATCGACGAGGTCCAGGTGTTAGACCGGACGACGGCCGACGACGGCACCCCGAGGTCGGCGATGCTTTTCATCAGGTCGACCTACCGGCGGATCCCGCCGATGGAGACGCTGGTCTACGAGGGGTTCTTCCCGATCGGCAACCCTTCGCTGGAGGGCGGCCGGCTCCACTACGACCTGCTGCTGGAGGACCGGGAGGAACTCGCGCTCGCGGTCGACCTGCTCGACGAGTTCGGCCAGGCGACGGTGGCGTACCTCTCCGAGGAGTTCCGGTACCAGACGATCCCCCGGCCCGAGGACCTGGAATCGCTCATCGATGCGATCTCGCCCCGGCAACTCGCGGTCCTCGCGCTCGCGGTCGACCGGGGGTACTTCGAGGAGCGCCGGGCGGTTACGATCCAGGATCTGGCCGACGAACTCGGGATCACGAAGGCGACCGCCTCCAAACACCTCCGGAAGGCCAGGCTCCAGATTCTCCGGTTTCTCGACACCTACCTCCAGCGCATCGACGGGACGGAGTGACGCCCGCCACCTGCTCCGCCCGCGTTCGCCATCCACCTGCTCGGCCTGCGTCCGCAGTTCACCGGCTCAACGGCGTCAGTTGCTGAACGTCCGGAGGTACTTCGTGACGTAGGGGATGACCTGTCGTTCGACGTTCCGGAGGCGCTTGGAGGCCGTGCTCTTTGCGACGCCGGTCTCGTCGGCCAGGTCCGCCAGCGACATCTCGCGCGGGATGCGGAAGTAGCCGTTCTCAAGCGCCGCGGCGACGAGTTCCCGCTCGTCCTCGGAGATCGACCCGACGAGTCGTTGCCACCCCAGCAGGCTGACGCCCGGCCTGCGCTCGAACTCCGAGACGATCCGGACGACCTCCACCGTCTCGAAGTCCAGCGCGGACACCGCGTTCGAAACCTGGTCGCGGTTCTCCGCGAGGATCTGCAGGTACTCGTAGCCGTCGCGGTACTCGACGTACTCCAGCGGGATGAACCCCTCCAGGAGGGCGATCTGGAGCGGCGTGTACGAGGGATAGAGACACCGCGTCAGGACCGTACACAGCACCCGTCCGTCGTCGGTGTCGTAGGTTTCGAGCACGTCGAGCGAGGAGACGTACTCGTTGCCCCGCATCGTCTCGATGACGTCGGCGTAGTCGGCGGCGGCCACGTCGAGCGAGGTGATCCCGAGGAACTGGCGGTCGCGGAACGAGGAGGCCACCCCCCGTCCGACCACGTCGTACTCGCCGATGTTGCTCACCCAGTCGTCGGCGTACCGTATCTTCAGGGTGGCCGTGATCATGTCCGGGATGACACCGGGTCTCCGGATAAACCTACTGCCGGCCGGTCAGCGACCGAATGAGGATCGCCGCCGTCCGGTCGCCGGAGGAGAACCGCCGTTCCATCGTCGCCCGAGAGAGAAAGAGAGAATCGCCGCCGTCCCGCCGGATCAATCCGCCGTCGCGGGTTCGGCCCGGATGTCTTCGAGCAGTTCCGTGGCGCGCTTGACGGCGGCGTCGGCGTTGTCGCCGTAGCCGTCGGCCCCGATCTCGTCGCGCCACTCCGGGGACGTGGGCGCGCCGCCGACCATCACCTTCACGTCCTCGCGGAGGCCCTCCTCCTCCAGGAGTTCGACGACCTCGCCCTGGTGGTCCATCGTCATGGTCATCAGGGCGGACATCCCCAGGATGTCGGGGTCGTGCTCCCGGACGGCCTCGACGAACTCCTCGTTGGGCACCTCGACGCCGAGGTCGACGACGTCGAAGCCGTTGGCCTTGAGCATGGTGACGAGGATGTTCTTCCCGATGTTGTGGATGTCCTCGTCGACGGTGCCGATGAGAAAGAGACCGGCGGTCTCGTCGTCGGCGAGGTCCATCTCCGTCAACAGGGGGTCGACGAGTTCGACGCCGGCGCGCATACAGTCGGCCGACATCGCGAGTTCGGGGAGGAACACCTCGCCGCGACCGAACTTGTCGCCGACGGTCTTGACGCCCGCCGTGAGCCCCTGCTGGAGAATTTCGAGCGGATCAGGAGCGTCCGGGTTCTCGCGCCAGCGCTCGATTGCCTGCTCGGTCAACTCGGCCGTCCGGTCCTCCTGGAGGTCGATGATCGCCTGCTGGATGTCCTCTAGGAGCGGATCGTTGACGCCGGTGCCCCGGTCCCCCTCGGCCTGATCCAAGTATTCCTCTTTTTCGTCACCTGACATGTGCTCTTGATCTCCACCTCTACCTACTGGAAGCGCGTAGAAAAAGTTTCTTTTCCACATGGTTTATTCCCCCGGGATCGTCGTGGCTCGCTGGTTCCCGCTGAGGAGGCCTGTGCCCCGCTGTC
Organism: Halobacteriales archaeon QS_1_68_17; assembly: GCA_003021105.1. Lineage (GTDB taxonomy): Archaea > Halobacteriota > Halobacteria > Halobacteriales > Haloarculaceae > QS-1-68-17. Next base: position 20,688 of record PXRG01000016.1, on the reverse strand, counting down.
GACGGCGGTCCCGATCCGCGTTAACATGGTTCCCCTTTTACTAAGGGCGGCGTTTGCTCGCGTTCGGGGATCGGTCGGACGGGGGCCCGCCGAGGGTCGTTTCCGGTTCGGCGCGTGCGGCCACGCCGGCAACTTTATGTGAGGAGTCCGCAAGACTACAGCCGTCATGGTCGTAGACGGACGTCCCCCGGGAGAGACGCATACGGTCGTCGTCGGTGCCGGAATCGTCGGCTGTAGCGCGGCCTACCACCTCAGTCGCCACACGGACGCCGCGGTCGCGGTCGTCGACCAGGGACCGATCCCGGAGACCGGCGGCTCGACGCTGCACGCCCCGGGGGGGTTGCGCCAGTCGAACGAGAACAGGACGATGGCTCGCCTCGCCCGGTACTCGCGGGACCTCTACGCCGACCTCGGGGCGTTCGACGCCGCCGGGTCGATCGAGGTCGCCCGATCCCGCCGGCAGTGGGAGTATATCAAACGCAAGTACGACCACAGCACTGCCTACGGGATCGAGGGGCCGGAACTGCTCTCGCCCGCGGAGGTCGGGGAGTACAGCGACCTCGTCGACACGGACGCGCTCGTCGGCGGGTACTACGTCCCCGGCGACGGCCAGATCCGGACGCTCCAGTTGCTCGACGCCCTGATCGAGGCCGCCGAGGCCCGGAACGTGACGTTCCACGAGCACACCGAACTGACCGACATCGAGACCGCGGGCGGCGGGGTCGACGCGGTCGTCACCGACCGGGGGCGGATCGACTGCGAGCGGGTGCTGGTAGCGACGAACATCTGGTCGCCGCTGGTCGGCGAGATGGTCGACGTGGACGTGCCGCTGGTCCCCTGCGAACACCAGTACGTCGTCACCGAGGCGCTGCCGGAACTGGCCGGCGCGACGACGGAGACGGAGTCGCCGGGCATCCGCCACCAGGAGGCGTCGCTGTACGTCCACCAGCACGGCGAGGGGATCGGCATCGGGAGCTACGACCACCGGGCGCGGCTGCTCGACCCCGAGTCGATCCCCGACCACGACGACGCCATCGAGCACCCGCTGTTGAACGGCTACGCCGTCGGGGCCGACCACGACCGGACCCGGAGCTACCGGATGCCGGCGACCCGGCCGTTCACCGAGTCCGACTTCGAGTCGGCGTGGGCCGAGGCGACCGACCTCTTCCCGGCGCTCGCTGGCGCGGACCTCGACCGGTCGTTCAACGGCGTCTTCTCCTTCTCGGTCGACGGGATGCCGATCCTCGGCGAGACGCCGGACGTCGCGGACCTGTGGGTCGCCGCGGCCATCTGGATCACCCACGCCGGCGGCGCGGGCAAGGTGGTCGCAGACTGGATGGCGCGTGGCACCACCGACCTCCCGTCCTACGGCTGTTCGATCGACCGGTTCCAGCCCCACGCCGGCACCGACGCCTTCGTGGCCGCCAGGGGCCGGGAGAACTACGAGACGGTCTACGACGTCTCCCACCCCCGCGAGCCGAGCGCGAGCGAGCGGCGGCTCCGGCGGAGCCCGTTCTACGACCGGCAGGACGACCTCGGCGCGGCCTTCTACGACGCCGACGGCTGGGAGCGGCCGCGCTGGTACGGCTCCAACGAGTCCCTCCTCGACGAGTACGGCGACCGGATCCCCGACCGGGAGGGGTGGACGGCCGAGCACTGGTCGCCCATCGAGGGGGCCGAACATCTCGCCGTCCGCGACCGCGGCGGCCTCTTCGACGTCTCCTCGCTGACGCCGCTGGACATCGACGGACCGGACGCGCTTGCGACCGTCCAGCGGACGTTCACGAGCGACCTCGACGTGCCCGTCGGACGGGTCACGTACACGACGATGGTCGATGCTGGCGGTGGCATCCTCGGTGACATGCCCGTGGTCCGCCTGGCCGAGGACCGGTTCCGGGCCGTCGCCAGCGCCGGGGCCGACGGCGCGACCCAAAAGCGGGTCCTCCGCGAGCGGGTCCCCGGGGGGGCTCGCGCGACCGTCACCGACCGCACCTCCGGGCTGAGCGGCGTCGCGGTCTGGGGTCCGCGGGCGCGCGACACGTTCGCGTCGCTGACCGACGCCGACCTCTCCGCGGACGGCTTCCCCGCGTTTACCGCCCGCGAGGTGGCCGTCGGGAGCGTCCCGGCGCTGGCGATGCGGCTCTCGTACGCCGGCGAGGACGGCTGGGAACTGCACGTCCCCACCGAGTACGCCGCTGAACTGTGGGACCGACTCGAGGACGCCGGCCGGGAGCGCGGCCTCGTCCCGATGGGGACCGGCGCGCTCGACACGACGCGCCTGGAGGCGGGTCGCCGGCTGTACGGGGCCGACATCAGGTCGGAGTACACGCCCTACGAGGCGGGGCTTGGATGGACCGTCGACCTCGACACCGACTTCGTGGGCAGCGAGGCGCTGGCCGACGCCGACGATCCGGCTCGGCGACTGACGGCGCTCACGCTCGACGACCCCGGCGAGGTCGTGGTCGCCGGCATGCCGATTTTCGACGGCGACCGCCGGCTCGGCTACGCCACGAGCGCGGGCTACGGCTACTCCGTCGGCCGCTGTATCGTCTACGGATATCTCCCCGCCGACGTCGCTGACCCGGGGACGTCGCTCGACGTGCGCTACCAGGCCGAGCGCTACCCCGCCACTGTCCGCCGGGAACCGCTCTACGATCCCGACTCCGGGCGCGAGTGATCCGCGCCGACGGCCCCCAGCGTCCGCCGCCCCGCTGGCGTCTCCGGCCTCGGCCGCTCGCCGCCCGTGCGCCGGAGCCGTCGCCCCCGTTCGTCCGTTCCCCCGACGAACGTCCCCGACGAGCCGACCCTGCCCCGCCCACGATACTTATATTTGAAACCATGTTTCAAATTCGAGAGTGGTACCGGCTCACACGCCGTACGCCAGCGTCGGGTTCTCCGGGGCCGCTCGTTACATCCATAGACATGTAACGGGCGTCGCAAACAGAACTGCCGTCCCCCGGCCGCCTTCTCCCGCTGACGGCCGGGCAAGTCCTCTCGCGTGGGGGTCGACCGGTGGTCGACGCCGTCTCGTCGCCGCCGTTACGGGCATAGTGTCGTAATTCCGTCGCGTCGCGCGTCGTTCCCTCCGATACCCAATCTATATAAACAATGGGACCAACATGAGGTCGAGTATATATGCTGTGGCGTGGGGCCGGCGACAATCGCCGGGGGGAACAGGCTCAAGTGGGCGGACGGCGGGGTATCGGCGATGACACAGCAGACGACGGAGCCGGGAGCCGAGCGTCTCCTGACGGCCTACTCGGGGCGGCTGTCGACGCTTCTGGCCGTCGGCGGCTTCCTCGCGTTCCTGGGTCGGGGGGCGATCCCGCCGCTGGTGCCGGCGATCGTCGCGGACCTGTCGATCACGATCCCGGAGGCGGGTGTCGGGCTGTCGGTGCTGTGGGTAGCTTACGCGGCCGCCCACTACCCCGGTGGACGGCTCTCGGACGGGCTGACCCGCAAGACGCTGTTGCTCGCCAGTTTCGGGCTGATGATCGGCGGGTTCGCGTTGCTGTCGGCGGTCCCGACGTACCTCTCGTTTCTGGTCGCGGTCGCGCTGGTCGGCGTGGGACAGGGGCTGTTCATGCCCGCCTCGCGAGGGCTGGTCGCCGACCTGTTCGTCCGCCGCCGGGGGCAGGCGCTCGGTCTGCAGGTGGGTGCGTCCTCGGCCGGGAGCGCGCTGTCGGCCGGGGTCGCGGTGGCCGCGCTGTCGGTCGTCACCTGGCAGGGGGCGTTCCTGCCGACGGTCGTCGGGCTGTCGGCCGTCGCGGCCCTGATGCACCGCTGGAACCGCGAACCCTACGCCCTCGCGCGGGTGGACCTCGAACTGTCGGCGACGCTCGCGCGGCTGTTCACCGCCAGGCGGATGCGCCTCATCACGGGGTCGTACTGTCTGTTCGCGCTCGCCTGGATGGGCGTGATCAGCTTCCTGCCGACGTTCCTGCACGCGGCGAAGGGCTTTTCGATCGCCACGAGCAGCGCCGCGTACGCGCTGTTCTACGTCGCCGGGACGGTCGCGTCGCCGCTGGCCGGGCGCGTCGCCGACCGGTTCTCGCGCATGCCCGCCGCCCTCGGGACGGTGCTCGTCGCCGCCGCCGGGCTGACGGTGTGCGTGGCGACACAGCGCCTGCCCGTCGTCGCGGCCGGCGTCGCCCTGTTCGGCGTCGGCCTGTTCGGCTTCCCGCCGGTGATGCAGTCGGTCGTCTTCGAGGTGGCCCCCGACGACAACCTGGCGGGGGACTTCGGCGCGCTCAAGTCCGTCTACACCGGCGTCGGCGCGCTCGCGCCCGTCTACGTCGGCTTCGTCGCCGAGCGGGCCGGCTACACGCCGGCCTTCGGGACCTTCGTGCTCTGCCTGCTGGCCTGTGCAGTCGGCATCGTCGCGGCCGCCCGCACGCCCGAATAGTGGTCCGCGGCACGGTTCCGGGGTCGCGTTCGCGGCACCACACCGGGCCGCGGCCGCCGGTAGAACTTACTGTCGGTGTCCTGTGGGTCCGGTATGGTCGCCGAGAACGCAGTCGTCGAACTCCGCGAACTGGTCGGGATACCGAGCGAGAATCCCCCGGGCGACGAGGAAGCCGTCGCCGCGTACCTCGTCGACCGGTTCGAGGACTCCCCGGTCCCGTTCCGCGTCGAGATCCGCGAGATCGAACCCGGGCGGCCGAACGTCGTCGCCAGGGCGGGCGACCCGGACCGGGGGAGCCTCCTGCTGACCGGCCACACGGACGTGGTGCCCGCCGATCCGGCGGAGTGGACTGGCGACCCGTTCGAACTCCGGGAGGACGACGGGCAACTGTACGGCCGCGGGACCGCGGACATGAAGGGCGCGATCGCGGCGCAGCTCGCGGCCGCGGAGGCGTACCTCTCGACCCACGACGCGCCCGGCGAGGTGATCCTCGCGTACGTCGTCGACGAGGAACGCACCGGCGACGGGACGGCGGCGCTGGTCGACCGCGGCCTCCGGGCCGACGCCGCCGTCCTCGGGGAGCCGACGGACCTCGGGCTCGGGCTGGCCCACTTCGGGTCCGTCCGCTACACGGTCACCGTCGAGGGCCGGCGTTCCCACGCGGCCCGTCCCGGCGAGGGGACCAACGCCATCGAGGGGCTCCGGCAGGTGCTCGACCGGCTCCGGGCGCTCGACGACGAGGTCCGGGCGGCCGACCACCGCTACCTCGACGACCAGTCGGTCACGCCGACGGTGCTGGACAGCGGCCCCGGCGGGAACGTGATCCCGGCCAGGGCGTCGGTCGTGGTCGACTGGCGGTTCCACCCCGGCCCCGTCGACCCGGAGCCGTTCGAGCGCCGGCTTCGGGAGGCGCTGGCCGGCGTCTCGATCGACGGCGACCCGGCGACGGTCGCGTTCGACCGGATACAGTTCACCCGCGGGGCCGAGATACCGCCCGACGAACCGATCGTCGCCGCCGTCGAGGGGGCCGCCGCCGACCGCGGCCGCCCCGTCGAGCCGTTCGGCTGCAACTACGGTGCCGACACGCCCCACCTGATCTACGACGGCGGGATTCCGACGGTGCTGTTCGGCCCCGGGAACATCGACGACGCCCACTCGCCCGACGAGTCGATCCGCGCCGCCGACCTCCGGACCGCGACCCGCGTCTACGAGCGGACCATCGAGCGATTCTTCGGCGATTGAACGCCGAAACGCATTCGAACGGTTTTCGAGTGCCGAACGACGAGGCGTATTCGACGATCCGTCAGGGACCGAACGCCGAGCGCGCAGAGCGGTTCGTCGGGGACCGAACGCCGAGGCGCATTCGAGCGATTGCCGGCCGTCGCGGTCAGTCCAGCCGGTCGAGGAGCGCGTCGAGTCCCGCGACGATCCGCTCGCGGTCGGCGGTCAGGCAGACCCGCACGTACCCCTCGCGGCCGAACGGGGTGCCGGGGGTCAGGGCGACGTGGTCGTCTTCGAGGAGGCGTTCGCACAGCGCCACGTCGTCTGCGCCGCCGACCGGGACGAAGGCGCTCAGCCCGCCAGCCGGCGGGTGGACGTCGACGCCCGCGTCCCGGAGCCGGTCGACGAGGGCGTCGCGGCGCGTCTCGTAGGCGTCGACCATCCGCTCGAACGGCTCCGCCGGCCCGTCGAGCGCCGCCGCGGCACCGCGCTGGGCGAAGATGGCGGTGCTGGTCACCGAGTGGCTCTGGAGCCTGCCCACGGCGTCGAGCAGCGACGGCGGCCCGGTCAGGTAGCCCACCCGCCAGCCGGCCATCGCGTACCCCTTCGAGAAGCCGCCGACCGTGACGGTCCGCGCTGCCATCCCCGGGTACGCGGCGACCGAGCGGTGCTCGCCGTCGAAGACGATCCGCTCGTAGACCTCGTCGGCGACCACCCAGCAGTCGTGGGCGACGGCCGCGTCCCGGACTGCCCGGAGGTCGGCCGGCGAGAACACGGCACCGGTCGGGTTCGCCGGGGTGTTCAGGATCAGGAGGCGCGTGTCGTCGTCGACCGCGTCGGCGAGTCCCTCGGCCGTCGGGACGAACCCGTCGTCCCGGGCCGTCCGGAGCCGGCGGACCGACCCGCCGGCGATTTTCACCATCGGCTCGTAGGAGACCCAGGCCGGGTCCGGGACGACGACCTCGTCGCCGGGGCGGACGATCGTCGCGATCGCTTCCAGCAGCGCGTACTTCGAGCCGGGGGTGACGTACACCTCCTCGGGATCGGTCGGAACGTCGTTCTCGGCGGAGAGCTTCCGGGCGACCGCCGCCCGCAACTCGGCCGTGCCCGGCGTCGGCGGGTAGCCCGTCTCGCCGGCGTCGAGGGCCGCGGTCGCCGCGTCCCTGACGTGTTCGGGCGTGGCGAAGTCCGGGTCGGCCGTGCTCAGATCGATCACGTCGACCCCGTCGTCCCGGAGGCGGGCGGCGATGTCGGCCATCCGGGCGGTCTCGCTCGGCTCGACCGCGGCTACCCACGGCGCGAACGCCTGCGACATACCCCCTCGTCCGGCCGCGGGCAGATGAACCTTTCCCCCCTCAGAGCGACACGCGGTGTCGCTCGACCGCCTCGCGGTCGACCGTCACGCCCAGCCCCGGGTCGTCGGGCACGGACAGCGCGCCGTCCGCGAACGCGAACGGGTCGGCGATCAGCCGGTCGGCCAGCGCGTAGTAGGTGGTGTCCGGCGGCAGGTCGTAGGCGGGCGTGCTGGCGACCGCGTGGACGACCGCGGCGGTCTTGATCCCGAAGTCGAAGCTGTTGTGGTGGGTCAGTGAGACGCCCCGCGCCGCGGCGAGCGGGGCGAGCCGCGCCAGCCCGCCGAGCCCGCCCGCCGGCACCAGGTCGACGACGGCGGCGTCGACGGCGTCGGCGTCCACGAGCGCGTCGAGCCTGTCCGGGACGTAGGCGTCCTCGTTGACCGCGACGGGCGTCCGGAGCCGCGAGCGCAGGCTCGCAAGGGCGCGGGGCTGCCCGACCGCTATCGGCTGTTCGACGTACTGGAGGTCGACGCCAGCCGTCTCCAGCCGGGCGACCGCCTGGAGCGTCTCCCCGACCGACCAGTTCTGGTTCGGATCGATCCGCAGGTCCATCTCGTCGCCCACGACCCCGTGGACCGCCCGGAGTCGTTCGACGTCATCCCGCCAGTCGCGGCCGCCCTTGAGCTTGAGCGTCGAGAACCCCATCGCGCGGAGTTCGCGCGCCTTCTCCCGGGCCCGCTCGGGGTCGAGGATGCCCAGGCAGGCCGCGAACGGGACCGTCTCCCGGCACTTCCCGCCGAGCAGCCGGTGGACCGGCTGGCCGATCGCCCGCCCGTAGGCGTCCCACATCGCCATCTCGACCGCGCCCAGCGCCGGGTTGTTCGGCATGTACGGGTCGACCCAGTCGAACTCGCGGCCGACGGCCCCGGTTTCCCAGACCTGCCGCCCGACGACGGCGTCGGCGACGTCGGTCTCGATGACCGCCTTCGTCGCCGCCGGCGAGAGGGGCGGGTTCAGTTCGCCCCAGCCGGCGGTCCCGTCGGCGGTCTCGACGCGCACGAGCATCCGGGCCGACGACTCGACGGTGCCGTGGCCGTACCGGTAGGGCGCGATCCCGCCCCGCTCGTCCAGCGGCCGGACGCCGACCTCGACGGGGATCGCCTCGACCGTTCGGAGTTCCATGCGCCCACCATGGGGAGGGCGTCGATAACCCTTTCCCTGCCCGTCCCGGCGTCACTCCAGGGCCGCCGGGTTGACGAGGTTGTGGGGCCGCTCGCCCCGGAGGGCACGCGCCACGTCCGTCGCCACGGTCCGCTTGAGTTCTTCGACGGCCGTCCGGGAGTACCAGGCGGCGTGGGGCGTTACGACGACCCCATCGAGCGCGAGCAACGGGTCGTCCGTGTCCGGGGGTTCCGGGTCGAGAACGTCGAGGCCGGCCATCGCGATCTCGCCCGCGGTCAGCGCCTCGACGAGCGCGTCCTGATCGACGAGGCCGCCGCGTGCGGTGTTTATCAGCACCGCGTCCTCGTGCATCCGCGACAGCGCCGCCGCGTCGATCAGGTAGCGGTTCTCGTCGGTCAGCGCCCGGTGGAGCGACACGTAGTCCGCCCCGTCGAGCAGGGCGTCGAGGTCGGCCGGTTCGGCGCCGTACTCGCGGATCTCCGCGTCGGTCGCGCTCGCGCTACAGGCGAGCACGTCGACGCCGAACCCGCGGACGCGCTCGGCGACCGCCCGGCCCACCGCGCCGAACCCGACGAGCCCGAGCGTCGCGTCCCCGAACCGGGTCACGTCCGGCTGTGCGCGCCAGTCCCACTCGCCAACTCTGACCTGACTGTCGTACTGGCGGAGCCGGCGGTCACAGGCCAGCAACAGCGCCACCGTGTGCGTGGCTACCTCGTCGACGCAGTAGTCCGGTGCGTTGACGACCGCCACGCCGCGGTCCGTGGCGGCGTCGATGTCGACGTTGTCGTAGCCGGCCCCGTAGCGCGCGACCACGACCAGCTCCGGGAGCGCCGCGAGCACGTCCGCGGTCACCGGGGCCCTCGTGACCACCAGCGCGTCCGCGTCGGCCGCGCCCGCGACGACCTCGTCGGCCCCGTCGGCGTCTATGTGTCGCACCGCGGCCCCCGCCTCCGCCAGCAACCGCTCTTCCAGGTCGGTGTCGGCGAATATGTGGTCGGTAATCGCCACCGTGTACTGCATATTCGATCCACCGACCACACCGGCATAAAGATACCTCGCGGTCCGGGCGTGCAATGGCGTTCCGCCCCGGAATCCCGGATGCCTCTCCCGGTCCCGGCCGCGACCGGCTGCTATCACCACCAACGTTTATGTACGTTTCTTTGGCATACAGAGGCATGCGTCTCGGCTACACGGTGGATGGTATCGCGGCTGTCCGACCGTTCGGGTGGCGTACCGCGTTCGGGAGGAGTACCGTGGGTCCGTCGCGGGAACCGTCGGCGTCCCCCGGGACCGCGTCAGCGACCGGAGAGCGCCGGCTACTCGGCGGTCCCGGCGTGGATGCCGCCGGTTCGCCGGCCGCCCGCCCAGCGTGCCCGGTACGGGCGGCACGTCGGTCCCCCGGGGCGGAATCGCCACCCCGGGGACGAGTGCCCGTCCCGCGAAACCGGGATGTTATTACCTGTCGTACGTCAGGGTAACTCGAACAGGAGTCCACAGCATGAATACGCTATACCTGGCCAAGCGCGTCGTCATCGCGTTCCTGTCGCTGTTTATCGTGTCGAGCCTGGTGTTCGGCATGACGATGGCCCTGCCGGGATCGGCGGCGGAGATCATCCTCGGGACCCAGCAGACCGAGGAGTCGGTCCAGCAGGTCAGAGAGGAGATGGGGCTGAACCGGCCGTTGCACGTTCGCTACCTGGATTTCGTCGTCGGCACGTTCACCCTCGACTGGGGACAGAGCCTCGTCTCCGACCAGCCCGTCGTGGACCTGATCGCGCCGCGGCTGGCGCGGACGCTCCAGCTGGCGCTGTTCGCCATGTTGCTCTCGATCGTCATCGCCATCCCGCTGGGGGTGATCGCGGCCGCCGACCGGGATACGATCGTGGACACGCTGATAACGAGCGTCTCGTACGTGGGCGTGAGCATCCCGTCGTTCGTCAGCGCGTCCCTGCTCTTGCTGTTTCTGACGACGCCGCCGCTCGATCTGTTCCCGACCGGCGGGTTCGTCCCGTTCAGCGAGGGGTTCGTCCCCTGGTTGCGCCACCTCATCTTACCGGCGGTGTCGCTGAACGTGATCATCTTCGCGTACGTGCTCCGCCAGACCCGCTCGTCGATGATCGAAACGCTCGAATCCGACTACATCAGGACCGCCCGGCTCAAGGGACTCACGGAGCGGAGCGTGCTGGCGAAACACGCGTTGCGCAACGGACTCCTGCCGACCGTGACCGTCCTGGCGATCAACTTCGGCTGGATGATGGGGAGCGTGGTGATCGTCGAGGAGATCTTCTCGTATCCGGGGATGGGACGGCTGATCGTCCAGGCGATCAGCGAGCGCGACCTGCCGGTTATCCAGGCGGGCATCCTCGTGCCCACGGCGGCGTTCATCTTCGCCAACCTGCTGGCCGACATCGTCTACACGTACCTCGATCCGCGGATCCAACTGGGTGAGCAATGATGGCGACGGAAGACACCACATCCACGTTCGGCGGCATCGAGATTCCGGACATCGTCCGGCGACTGCTCACGAACCGGAAGGTGGCGATCTCGCTGGCGGTGCTGATCCCGATCGTGATCGTCACCGCGCTGGGCGAGACGATCGCCCCGCACGACTCCCTGACGACGGACGTGGCCAACCGGTACGCCGGACCGGGCGGCACGTATCCCCTCGGGACCGACAACCTCGGGCGCGACCTGCTCTCGCGGGTGATCGTCGGCGGCCAGAGCAGCCTACTGCTCGGGTTCGGCGCGACCGGCGTCTCGCTGGCGCTGGGCGTCCCGATCGGGCTGATCGCCGGCTACGCGAAAGGCCGGATCGACGAGGTCCTGATGCGGCTGATGGACATCGTGATGAGCGTTCCGGTCCTGTTGCTGGGCGTGTTGATCCTCGTCGCGCTCCCCTCGAACATCTTCAACGTGATCGTCGCCGTCGGGGCGGTGTTCATCCCGCGGATCGCGCGGGTCACCCGCTCTGCGACCCTCTCGGTCAGCGAGGAACCGTACGTCCTGGCGGCCAAGGCCCGCGGGGAGTCGACGACGCACATCCTGTTCAAGGAGATCCTGCCGAACGTGACCGCGCCGATCATCATCGAGGGGTCGATCCGCGTCGGCTACGCCATCCTCGTCGGGACCTCGCTGTCGTTCCTGGGGCTCGGCACCGGCCCGCCCCACGCCGACTGGGGGTACATGATCGCCACCGCGCGGCTCCACATCTACCAGACGCCGTGGTTCCTGCTGTGGCCGAGCCTCGCCTTGCTGGTGACGATCATGTCGACGAACGTGCTCGGGGACGGGCTGCGCGACGTGCTCGATCCGCGGGCGACGGAGGACAACCTATGAGCCGACAGGACTTCGACCGCCGGTCGTCCCAGGGCGACCGCCTGCTCTCGGTCGACGGACTGAACGTCGAGTTCGCTGTCCCCGGCGGGACGATCCGGGCGCTCCGGGACGTTTCCATCTCGGTCGAGACGGGCGAGACGCTGGGGATCGCCGGCGAGTCCGGCAGCGGCAAGAGCACCCTGGCGCTGGCGATCGTCCGCTACCTCGACAGCAACGCGCGGGTCCCGTCGGGCGAGATCCGGTTCAAGGGCCGGGACCTGCTCGGGATGTCGCGGCGGGAACTCCAGTCGCTCAGGGGCAATGAGATAGCCCACGTCGCCCAGAACGCCTCGCGGGCGCTGAACCCGAGCCTGACCATCGGCGAACAGATCAAAGAGACCGTCGAACTCCACCAGGACGTCTCGGGGAACGCGGCGGCGATGGAGCGGGTCTACGAGGTGCTCCACCAGGTGAACATCCCGGACCCCGAGGGGATGGTCGACCGCTACCCGAACGAACTGTCGGGCGGCCAGCAACAGCGCGCGCTGATCGCGGTCGGGCTCTCCTGTAACCCGGAGTTGCTGATCCTGGACGAGCCGACGACCGGGCTCGACGTGACGACGCAGGCGAAACTGCTCGACCTGATCGAGGAGCTGAAAGCCGAGTACGACGTGGGGATCGTCCTGATCACCCACAACCTCGGCGTGATCGCACAGATCGCAGACCGCGTGAACATCCTCTACGCCGGCGAGATGATGGAGAAAGGCACCGTCCGGGAGGTGTTCGAGGAGCCGGCAAACCCCTACACCCAGGCGCTGCTGGCGACGACGCCCGAACTCGACAAGAACAAGGAACTGCGGGCGATCCCGGGCCAGATCCCGGAACTCGGGTCGATCCCGGACGGCTGCATCTTCGCCGACCGGTGTGCGTTCGCTACCGAGGAGTGCCGGTCGGGCGATATCGACGTCGAGACCGTGTCGCCGACACACCAGACGCGGTGTCGCCGCTGGGAGACCGCGGTCGCGGACCCGATCGAGACCGGCACCGCGACACGGCGGTCGTCGACCCCCGGCGACGTCATCCTCTCGATCGAGAACCTGGTCAAACACTACGACGAGGGGGCGTTCCTGCGCAACCTCCTCGGCGACCACCAGCCGGTGCGGGCGGTCCGCGACGTCAGCCTGACGATCCGCGAGGGCGAGACCGTGGGCCTGGTCGGGGAGTCGGGATGCGGGAAGAGCACGCTCGGGCGGACGCTGTTGCGGTTGCACGACCCGACGACCGGCCGGATCACCTTCCGGGGAACCGACCTGGCGTCGATGTCGAAGGCCCAGCGCCGGGAGTTCCGCTCCGAGTGCCAGATCATCTTCCAGGACCCCGAGGCCAGCCTGAACCCCCGGAAGACCGTGAACGAGATCGTCCCGCGGCCGTTGCGGCTGTTCACCGACCTGGACGAGCCGGCCCGCGAGGAGCGCGTCGAGGAGTTGCTCGACCAGGTGAACCTGAGTCTCGACCTGAAGACGAAGTTCCCCCACGAACTGTCGGGCGGCCAGCAACAGCGGGTGGCCATCGCCCGGGCGTTCGCGGCCAACCCGTCGCTGGTCGTACTCGACGAACCGGTGTCGTCGCTGGACGTGAGCGTCCAGGCGAGCATCCTGAACCTCCTGTCGGAACTGCGCGAGGAGTACAACACCTCCTACCTGCTGATCAGCCACGACATGGGGGTCATCGAGTCGGTCTGCGACCGGCTGGCGATCATGTACCTCGGCAAGATCGTCGAGCGCGGCACGCTCGAAGACGTGTTCGAGCCGCCGTACCACCCCTACACCCGGTCGCTGCTGTCGAGCATCCCCTCGCTGGATCCGGACGACGACACCGACCGCATCCGGCTGGAGGGCGACGTCCCGAGCGCCCGGACCCCGCCGAGTGGCTGCTCGTTCCACACGCGCTGTCCACAGAAGATCGGCGAGGTCTGCGAGGCCGAGGAACCGCCGCTGGAGGCGGTCGACGGGACCGGGGGCGACGGGGAGGCGGCCCACTGCGTCTCCTGTCACCTCGACCGCGAGGAGATGTCGCGGCCGCTGGACGACATCTAGAAGGTGACGACCTCGACGCCTACCGTCCCGTAGTCGGTCATCGCCGCGAGCCTGTCGGGCACGGCCGCCAGGTCGACCCGGTTAGTGACGAGCGCGCCGGGGTCGATCCGCCCGCCCTCGATCATGCCGAACAGTTCGCCGTACCGCGCGGGCGGCATCCCCCGGGACCCGAGGATGTCGAGTTCGTGTTGCGTGACGTGGTCCGTCGGGAGCGACACCTCGCCGCGCTCCTCGTCGGTCGTCAGCCCGACCTGGACGTGCTGGCCCAGCCTGTCCAGACACGCCACGGAGTTCCGGCACGTCTCGGCGATTCCCAGCGCGTCGAGCGAGACGTCCGCGCCCCCGTCAGTGACGGCCGCGACGGTCCCTGGCACGTCGCCGCCACCGGCGTCGACGGTCACCTCGGCCCCGAGTTCGGCCGCCTTCGCCAGCGCCGCGTCGTCCACGTCGACGGCGACCGGGCGCGCGCCGAGCGCGGCCGCTAGCTGGATCGCGGACAGCCCCACCCCGCCACAGCCGTGGACGGCCACCCAGTCGCCCGGCAGGAGGTCCGCCCGGTGTGCCAGCGCGTGGTAGGCCGTCATGTACCGACAGCCCAGCGCGGCCGCGTCGACCGGCGACACCCCGTCCGGGAGGCGGACGACGTTGTGATCCGCCCGCGGTACGTGGACGGCCTCGGCGAACGCCCCCGGCGTGGCCGCCGAGAAGCCCAGCGCCAGCCCGTCGGGACAGACGTTCGCGTGCCCGCCCTTGCAGTACGAACACGTCCCGCACCCCAGGTGGAACGGGACGGCCACGAGGTCCCCCTCGCGCAGCGAGACGACGTCCTCGCCGACCGCGACCACCTCGCCGGCGGGTTCGTGGCCCAGCACGAAGTCGGTCGGCACCCGGTCGTCGACCCACTCCCCGTGGCCCTGCCAGGCGTGCCAGTCGCTCCGGCAGATGCCACAGGCGGCCGTCTCGATCACGACCCCGTCGGGCGACGGCTCCGGGTCCGGGACCGACCGGACGGCGAGTGGCTCCCCGTACGCCTCGAGTACAGCGGCGCGCATACCGCCACCTCGGCCGTCGAGAACATAAATCGGCCGCCTCCCCCGTCGATCCGGTCGCTGTACTCACGATGCCGGCCGCCGAGAAATGCGGTGAGACAGCTATGTCTGCGATCGTTTGCTACCAGTATAATACTACTGGATTCTTATACAAGTAATACTATAATTCGACCAGAGTTTCATCTCCAAACCACGGTATATTTACGATCGTATCGAATTTCTTATCATCTGGCGATTCGTATATATCGAGACGCCAGGGATACTCGCCGGCCTCCAGGTCGAGGTCACCGACCGAAATAGTAAATACATCATCAGTTACTGTATGTCTGACTTTTTTCTCCGCAAGAGTCTCAAGAGAGTCGTCCGGAGCAGGTATGCGGAAGACCACATAGTGATTGTTGCGACTTTTTACCGCCGAGAAGTCACAATTCGTGGGCTTCAGCCCGCGAACCAACCGTTCACGTGACGTGGTTGCGAAAATAATCGCAACAATCACTATGAGACCCCCCACGCGATATGATCCCACGTCCGTTCGTAGACGTAGTACGTCCCCGTTTTCAGGAGGTTCGCGAAAATCCCAATATTCAACGCATCACCCAGGTCTCCGATGACTACCCACGCGATCGCCACAGTAATCAGCACCATTAAAAGACGATAACAAACTGTCTTCGTGAGTACCCGTTTCCGCGCCTGGAGTGCAGAACGCGAAACCAGTCCACTGACCATGTCCCCTCATCGAACTGCACCGCCATAAGTAACCACAAAAGGCTACATATTATCCGATAGTTAACCATAAATGGTTTCAAAACGGTTCCAACAGGCGTCAGTGAAACTCCCGGCGACTAAAGCGGACGAGCGGTGAAGTCGAACCCAAATACACAACCAGAGACAATCGGTCGTCTCCACAATTCAGCACAATCTGCAGGGAGCCCAGACTGACGCTGTGTAGTAGCTCCGCTGTCCCGATCAGCAGGAGTTGGTGCGTATCTCCACCGGAAACGGTACCGTTTCCTGTATGTATGGGTGTGTTCGACACGGGAGCGAGATCGAGAGCTTCTGTACGTGCTGCTCTTTTGAACCCGGAGACAGCGGCAGGATAGCGTCGCTCTGAAGGTGGAAGCGAAGCGGAGAGAGGAAGTGTGCCGAAAGCATTGCCTAGCTAAGCATTTTCGCGTAACTAGACAGTGCCCGAATAACTGTAAGTTTCTTGGCACCCGTCGAAGGATTCTCCCATCGTTGCTCGTTATTAGCGGCAAGACGATGCCCGGATTCTTCGATCCTGGCCACGGGTTTCTTTCCTCGTTCGACGAGTGGATGGTGGCGCTCCTGGCGTTCGTTCTCCTGACAGTCGTCGGGGCGGTCGCGGAGTACGTCGGAGACGCGAAAGGCGTTACCGTTGCCGGGGCACTTGTCGGATATATAATCGCTTTGTTCATCTGGGCACCACCTGTCATCGCGACGGAATGGCACTATGCCGTGCTGATTGCGATTCCGATAATTATTATCAGTTATTTCTATCGAGGACCCGGCGAATGATCTCCGCGGCCAGTTTCTCATCGCTGCCGGAGGACCACGGCCAATCGGTCACTAGTACCGGCGGAAACTTGCGACCGGCTCTGTTGAAACCCTCAATCCCTGACAGAACCAGCGTGTTGAATATAGAGTTTTATTATAATACCTAGTTATTTTGTATCTGTTCACCTGAATTGGCTGTTAGAATGAGCGTACGTAGTCAGCATTGAAGATACGACTCTATCAATTCGCTAGTAGCTCCCTTGTAACTAAATGGATAGGAACGAATGGCCTAGGTATGGAACGCGCCCAGACAATATTCAATGAATTCGTATTTATACCTTTACAGTTCGGTGGAGATCTCCTCTGGCTTGCGATTGCCTTCTTAGTCCTTGCGTTAGTTGCGGGAGTTGTTGGTGCCAGCGGGGTTGCCGGACTGAGTATGGATATCGCCAAGTGGCTCGTCATCCTCTTCGTAGTGCTCGCGATCCTCACGTTCATATTCTGAGGCAATCGTGCTGAATACAGCTTCTGTATCGACCGATTCGACAGCTCTGATTCGAATATAAGAGCGTACGCGATCTGCGCAGTGTATGCAGCACGGCTCCTGATAGTGATTACTGTGAGTTTTACCGCCGTGACGATCCGTGTCGATGATGAGAGCCACTGAATCGGCATCTTTCGACACCGCCGATGAAACTATTCACAGTAATCACTATGAGGCCTCTCACCGATTGAGGGGTTCAACAAGGCCTTGCGACTTCTGCCGACGCAAGGTGGGTGCTGCGGGGCGGCTGGGTTATCCCCGATGAGTATCTATCTGGAATTGGGGTCCTGACTGTTCATCGTATCAATGATTCGTCAGTGATCTCGGCGTCCGGGGCGTTTCGCACGACGCTCTGGAGCCCCTTCTTGGCGTCGTGCTTGCGGGTGTATCCTTCGCCGCTGATGGCGATCACGTTGCCGTTGCGGTGACGGAGCCGCCAGCGCCATTCGTCCCCTCGGTCGCGGAAGACCTCGAATCGGGCAAGCACCGCGGACGCATCGGCGGCACTCACGGGGATGACGGTTTCGACGTCATCCAGTCCGGTTCTTCGGTGGGGCTATCGACCTCGATGGCCGGTTGCGACCACCCCATTTCCAGTTCGAGACTCGGGTCGTCCCCTTCGGTTTCGACTTCGAAACCGTCCTCGTCATTGTACCGCATGAGGCGTTCGTAGTTGACTTCGTTCCAGAGTGCGGCAGAAGCGTCCAACAGGTCCCGTAGCACTTGCTCTCCAGTGTCAGAGAGCGGTCGCACGGCGAACGTGTTGGTACGCTTCATCCAAAGTATAATGGGTCCTAATGTCTAACAAGTCCATCGATGCGACCAAACATTGATCTCGACTGGGCAATCCACGGGCGAATCAAAGACTATGCAGAAGCGAGCGGCCTGAATCTCTCGGAAGCCTATACAGAGGTGTTAGAAGCCGGTCTTGAAGCGTTGGAGACTCAAGACCAGCAGTAACGCGGCGCTTTCTCACCGGGGCTTACGCGATTCACGCCCGCCGTAAACGACGGGACTCTCTCGCTGTTGAAAGGTAGCCCCACCTTCTGATAGAACCCGCCTGCTGACTCGATGGCAATTCGTCACGCAGTACTCGGCTGGAGAGTGAGATGTCCGCGGGCTACTGTGAGCGGGAGTCAGTGTCGGAAAGTCCGCTCGGTCCCGACATCGGGGATGCGCCGGCCATGATTGCGCTCGCGGCTAAAATCGCTCCGGATAGCGCAACGAAATCCCCGTCCGGGAAATAGCCGGCGAGGCCGGCACCGATCCTGACGATGAACACGGTGACGAAAAAACTGAGGATGGCAAACACGAGCATGACGACTGCTGCAATCCCCGCGTCGCCCGCTCGATCCCGTCCATCGAACGGTCACTGGGGCCACGTTGCGGTGTTCGATATCGTCACTCGGTGGCTAATAATGATTGTTGCGACTCTTTACCGCCGAGAAGTCACAATTCGTGGGGTTCAGCCCGCGAACCAACCGTTCCCGTGACGTGGTTGCGAAAATAATCGCAACAATCACTACAAGACACTCGTCGGGGCCGACCAACACATCGGGAAACGATATGCGACTGAGCGGCCGTACTCTCCGCGGTTCTCGCCGTCCTATACTGATCGATGCGTTTCTCACCCGCGCCTATCGACTCGGTAGCCGAATGCAGCGACGGGCGGAATCCGCATGTCTATAACCCTTCGCCGAGATACATCTCTCATGACCTGTCCTAACTGTGATGCACCAGCGTATACTGATCTCGGACTGAATCTCGGCGACATCACCGCCAGCCTCGGTAGCTCCCCCAAAGCGATACCGAATTCGGAAACCCTGGTCCGGTGTGACGAGTGTGGCATCCTCCGGTATCGCGGGCACGTGATTCCCGGTTACGTCACGTCTCTCCGGGGACGAACAGAGCTCTTGAGGCCCGAGGTATCGACTGGTTCAGAGCCAGCCAGTCCAGTGACAACCCGTTAGGAGCAGAGAGCGGTCGGAGTCGGTGGGGGGAATTCATGTGGCTGCGCGCGCTCTTCTCACAGAGTGACCCTGATTACCGAATACGCCAACTACGACGCATTCGTCCGCGAGTGGCATTCAGAAACGCTCGCCGACGACGATATCTCTCTTGAAAAAGCCCGTGATCGGGGACGTCTCAACGAACAACAGTCCCGACAACTGTGGCAATTGTTGGGACTTCTTGACCCCGATGAACTTCTCATTCAACTGCCGGAATGGTTGGCCGACGAGAAGGGCGGATCCATGGATAGAACTCCCTCGATGTTCGTCGGAACCATCACCCGCGAAACGGACGACGCGATCCTGTTCGAAAATTCCGCGGCCGCACGACCGCTCATACAGCTCGCACACAAGATCCATTCACTCGAAAAAGGAATTGAAAATATAGGTACCGATACCGACCATCACGAGCGGTTAGCGAAGCAGCTCCAGGACCACCAGCAACAGTTTTGCGATCGGGATGATCTCCCGAGTCTCTCCGACGAGTGGCTTCCGAAAAGCCAACTTGTAGCAGCTGTTCGGCGGCGTGAGTGACTCGGTTAAACAGGACTTTCCGCAGCTCTACATAAGAGCGAGATCGGTGCTTACTCCCCGCCTTCACGCAGCTCTTCGGCTTTCCACTTGATACTGGTGGCTGTAACTCTTTTACTCACCAGTCTCTGCTATCTGCGGAGACAGACTCTTTCCGCCTGGATTCTCAATTCGAGTTTTCACGTACTTACAGCCACCAGTATGAGCCGGCGCAGAATCTGTGTGCGATTCTGGTTGGCGTTCTCGTAGGCAACGCACTCCCGAAGTGTCTCCATATCTGGAATCGTCACGATGCCTGCGTCGATTAGGCGTGGATTCGGCGCTTCAAGTCGTTTTTCCGCCGGAAAGTCATCGTCATCTCCATCGTCAGCTGTCTCCATTTCGGAAGGCCTCCGCTCCTTGCGGGCCGCAAGAAACGATACGCAGTGCTTGATCCGACTTCAACAGAGTTCACACCGATACGATAACTACCGTAACGGTCAACCCTCCTGAGTGACTATCGCTACGTATGGAGCGAAAGACACTCTCCGTGACCGGGATGTCGTGCAACGGGTGTGAGCAGAACGTCGAAAACGCGCTTCAAAGCCTCGACGGTGTGAGTCGCGTTGAGGCCGATCACCAAGACGACACGGTCGACATCGTGGTCGACGATTCCGTATCCGATAACGACCTGACTGCGGCCATCGAAGGGGCCGGTTACGATATCGCGGCTTAATTGGCTGCCGGCTGTCCGTCTCCGGGTTCGGTACTGTCCTCACCTTCGACGGCAAACTCGGTATTGACGCCCTCGCCCGAAAGAAGCTGCCCACCGAAGCTGTTTGCGAGCACGGCCGAGACTGAGAGGACCATCGCGACCATTGCGAAGACGGGGTGGACGAGGCCGGTCGTTGCGGCGGCGACGCCGATCCCGTTGAACGCGAACGCGGTCGTGAGATTCTGACGGGTCTTCCGGTAGCTCTCCTGGCCGATCTCGTAGGCGTCCATCACGCCGCCCAACCGCTCGCCCATCAAGACGATATCCGCCGACTCGATGGCGATGTCCGTGCCGGCACCGATGGCGATGCCGATGTCGGCCTGCGTGAGTGCAGGCGCGTCGTTGATGCCGTCGCCGACCATCGCCACGCGGTGGCCCTCGTCCTGGAGACGGCCGATCTCCTCGCGCTTTTCGTCGGGCAGCATGTCGGCCATCACGTGCTCGATGCCGACCGCCTCGGCAACCGCTTGGGCGGTGCGTTCGTTGTCGCCAGTGATCATCACTGGCGTGATGTCAGCGTCCGTCATCCGCTGGACGGTCGTGGCGGCGTCGACCTTGAGTTCGTCCCCGATGCCGATGAGGCCGACGAGGTCGCCATCACGGACGATGCCCGATACCGTGAGCCCACGGCGCTGTAGCCGCTCGATCTCGTCACCGGCGTCGGAGAGGTCGACGCCCTCGGCTTCGAGCCAGCCGGGCTTTCCAACGAGGACGTCGTCGCTGTCTCGCGGCTCCCCACCGTCGCCGCTCGACCGGTTCGCGGCGCTCCGCG
>PXRG01000014.1 GCA_003021105.1 Halobacteriales archaeon QS_1_68_17 | reverse complement strand
GGATGGGCCAGTTCGAACACACGCTCATCATCGCCGAGCCCAACTCGGAGGTCCACTACATCGAGGGCTGTTCCGCCCCCAAGTACTCCGCGTTCAACCTCCACTCCGGCGGCGTCGAGGTGTTCGTTAGCGAGGGCGCACACGTCCAGTACTCGACGGTCCAGAACTGGTCGAAAAACACCTACAACCTCAACACCAAGCGCGCCATCGCCGAGAAGGACGCCACCATGGAGTGGGTCTCCGGGTCGATGGGCTCGAAGGCCACGATGCTCTACCCCTCGACCATCCTCAAGGGGCCGGGCGCGACGGACAACCACATCACCATCGCCTTCGCGGGCGAGGGCCAGGACATCGACACCGGCGCGAAGGTCTACCACAACGCGCCCAACACGAAGTCCACGATCGAGTCCAAGTCGATCGCGAAGGACGGGGGCCGCACCAACTACCGCGGACTGGTCCACATCGCCGACGGCGCGGAGAACTCCTCGACGTCCGTCGAGTGTGACGCGCTGATGTTCGACAACGAGAGCACGTCGGACACGATGCCGTACATGGAGATCCAGGAGTCGAAAGTCGACGTCGCCCACGAGGCGACCGTCGGCAAGATCGGCGACGAGGACGTCTTCTACCTCCAGAGCCGCGGCCTGGACGACGACGACGCCAAGCAAATGATCGTCGCCGGCTTCATCGAACCGATCACGGAGGAACTGCCGATCGAGTACGCGGTCGAACTCAACCGCCTCATCGAACTCGAGATGGAGGGCTCGCTCGGATAATCCCCTCCGGGAGCAACCACATGAGCACGCAGGTACACGCAAACCTCACGGAGGAGCAGGTACGGCAGATCAGCGACAACCTCGGGGAACCCGAGTGGCTACTGGAGACGCGCCTCGACGCGCTGGCGGCGCTCGACGACCTCGACATGCCCAGCGTCATCCGGACGCCGGGCCGCAACTGGACGAACCTCCACGACCTCGACTTCGAGAGCTTCGTCGACCCGCTGAACGCGGCCGAAACGAAAGACCAGGTCGGTCCGGACGACGTCGAGGTCCTCCCCTGGGCGGAGGCCGTCGACGCCCGCGAGGACCTCCTGGAAGAGCGGTTCGGGTCGGTCGTCGATCCACAGGAGAACTACCTGACGGCGCTGTCGACGGCGCTGTTCTCGACGGGGACGGTCGTCTACGTCCCCGAGGGCGTCGACGCCGAGGACGTCACGATCAGAACGACGATGAACTCCCGGTCGCTGTTCAACTACACGCTGGTCGTCAGCGAGGCGTCCGCGTCGGTGACGATCCTCGAACGGCAGGGGACCGGCGAGACCGTCGAGGGCAACCGCTACTACAGCGGGATCGTCGAGATCGCTGCCGGCGAGAACAGCAACGTCCAGTACGGCTCGCTCCAGAACCTCTCGGAGGAAACGTACAACTACACGCTCAAGCGCGGCGCGGCCGACACCTACGCGACGATCGACTGGATCGAGGGGAACCTCGGCTCGCGGCTCACGAAAAGCGCCGTCGAGACGGACCTGCAGGGCGACGGCTCGGAGACGCAGATCGTCGGCGCCTTCTTCGGCCACAACGACCAGCACTTCGACATCAACTCGCGGGTCTGGCACAACGCCGAACACACGGTCGCCGACCTGGTGACCCGCGGCGTGCTCGACGACAGCGCCCGGTCGGTCTACGAGGGCGTCCAGAACGTCGGCTCGGTCGCCTGGGACACCAACTCCTACCAGCGCGAGAACACCCTCATGCTCTCCGACGAGAGCGAGGCCGACGCGTCGCCGAAGCTGATCATCAACAACCACGACACCGAGGCCAGTCACTCGGCGACCGTCGGGCAGGTCGACCAGCAGGACCTCTTCTACATGACTTCGCGCGGGATCCCGCCCCAGCTCGCGAAGAACATGCTCGTCGAGGGCTTCTTCGTGCCGGTCCTCGAAGAGATCGCGGTCGAGGAGTTCCGCGAGGACTTGGAGCGCCTCATCGCCGCGCGCCTGCGCGAGTAACGACCGCGGCGACCCCGTTCGCTGTCTGTGCCACGTTCCCGGTCCGTCCCCGTCAGATCCCGGTACGGCACTCCGGTCGACCTCCCGGACCGAAAACGTGTCGGATCGTGGTCGACCGCCAGCCGACGGCGAGACCGGCGCGGAGTCGTAGCGTCGCCCCGTCCGCCCGCGACACTACGTGTCGAGAATCAAAGCGAGTACCGCAAGACTGCCCAGCGTCGGTGTCGTGGGGAACGGTTTAAGTTACTCACCCACCGAACTACAGCCATGCCCGGACAGTCAGACGACCGATGGAGGGGTTTCCGGTGAGCCTCCAGCAACCGCTCGTCTCCGACCACCAGCTCGCGCGGCTGCTCCAGATCGGCGTGGTGCTGGAGGAGGTCGTCGAGGCCCGGGCCTACGAACACGCCCGCTCGCTCGACGACGCGGATCTCGATCCGGAGACCGAGGCGTTGCTCGAAGAGGCCGCGGAGGAATCGGCGGAGCACCGCGAGCGGCTCGAGGGGCTGGTCGACGAACTGGAGGCCGAGAGCGTCCCGTTCGACGAGATCCAAGCCCTCGTCGAACAGCAGTACGAGTCGGACGCCGACTTCGACGGCGTGCTCTACGATCAACTGTGCAACGAGGAGACTGCCTACAAGTTCTACGACGACCTGATAGAGGCTATCGAGGGGAGCGACGTCCGGTTCAGCGTGGACCGGGACCGGTTGCTCGCCACGCTCGAATCGATCCGCGAGGACGAGGCCGCCGGCGTCGAGGACGTGACACGGCTCATGGAGGCACGGGAATGAACGCGAGCGCCGCGTCCGGCCCGGACCGGCCGGTATGGAGGTGGTCGGCGTGAACACGGCCGACCAGTACCTGAAGGCGATCTACCTCGTCCAGGAACTGGAGAATGGGCCCGCCTCGACCGGCCGGGTGGCCGAGATGCTGGACGTCAGCCCCGCCAGCGCAAACGAGATGATCGGCAAACTCGAAGACAGCGGGCTACTCGACCACGAGAAGTACAAGGGCGTCGACCTCACCGACGAGGGGATCCAGCGGGCCCGCGACGCGCTCCAGACCTACTGCATCATCGAACGGTTCCTCGTCGAGGTGCTGGACGTCGAGGAGTTCCGCGCCGAGGCGACCCAGCTCCAGAGCGTCATCGACGAGACGGTGGCCGAACGCCTCGACACCATCATCGACCGCGAGCCGCAGTGTCCGGACTGTTTCGCTCCCGAGGCCGACGTCTGCTCGCTGCTCGAACTCGAAGCCGACGCGGCCGACTGACGAAAGGACAACACTCTTACTCGCCCGTCGGATACAATCGACCGCAGTCCCGTCCGGGACTATCCTGCTGCGAGCGACCAGCGAGCAGCGGATCGTCAAGGGATTCGAAGCAGGGAGCGGAGCGGCGTGGAACGACCGCGGTTCGAATCCGCCCGGGACTATCCTGCTGCGAGCGACCAGCGAGCAGCGGATCGTCAAGGGATTCGAAGCAGGGAGTGGAGCGGCGCGGAACGACCGCGGTTCGAATCCGCCCGGGACTATCCTGCGACGAACGGACGTGAGAAGCGAATAGCGGTCGCGGATTCGGGCACAGAGAACGAGCGGTAGCGAGTCCGCGCGGTTTCGAATCCGCCGGAGATGCGCACCGACAGAGGACCGCTTATGCCGTCTCGTCCCGCGTTGCGACGAGCACGCAGACGATACCGAAGGCCGCACCCCCGACCGCGGCGACCAGGACGGTACCGCGGACGGCGGCGGCGAAGTCCGTCGTTTGCCGGCCCATCGCAATCGCGGCCCCGAGGACCAGCGGCGCGACGGTGCTTCCGATGCGGCCGAGCGACTCGGCCGTGCTGACCAGGCCACCGCGGGTGTCGTCGGTGCCGAGCTCCGAAATCGTGCTCCGGATCAGCGACAGCGAAATACCGAAGCCGGCCCCCGTGACAACGGCGGCCGCGGCGGCGGCCGGGATCGACGGCGCGACCGCGAACCCGGCGACGCCGGCACCGGTCAGCGCCAGGGTCCCGACGAGCGGTATCCGCCGGCCGTCGAAGGCCCCGACCAGCCGTCCGACCTGCGTCCCGCCGACCGCAGAGGAGACGCTCGTCAGCGCCACCACGGCCCCGGCAGTTCCGGCCGTCCCGCCGAGCAACCGGACGATGATGATCGAGTTGTACGTCAGGAACGCGAACCAGACGAACGAGGGGGCCATCCGGCCGACCAGGATCGCGGCGACCGACGGCTGTCTCACGAGCGTCCAGAGTTCGGCGACCGTCTCGCCGAGTCCCCCCGTGGCAGTTCGGCCCCCGTCCGCCGCGGTCCGGTCGCTCGCGCCGGCGGACCGCGGCTCCTCGAACAGCCAGCCGACCGCCAGCGCGGTCGGGAGCGCGACGGCAAACAGCAGGAAGGGGAGCTGCCAGCCGAACGAGACGGTCGCGCCGGCGATCAGCGGGAAGACCGCCAGCGAGAGCCCGACCGTCGTGAAGCGGAGCCCCTGTGCGGCGGCCTCCCGGTCGCCGTCGAAGAGGTCCCCGACGCTGGTTATCAACACCGGCGCGATGCCGGTGTAACCGACGCCCTGGATGGCACGGAGCACCAGCGCGACCCGGAAGTCCGTCGTCAGCGGGATGGCCAGCCCCGCCAGTCCGAAGACGACGAGGCCGGCGGTGAGGACTGGCTTGCGGCCAAACCGATCCGAGAGCACGCCCGACAGCGGAATGGCCACGATGGCCGGCGCGGTGAAGGCCGACATCAGCAGGCCGATCGAGGCCTCGGTCGCGCCGTACGGGCCGATCAGCGCTTCCAGCGCCGGTGAGACGACCGACGCACCCATCGGGGAACTCACGCTCGCCAGCAGGAGCAACTGGAAGTTCCGGTTCGACAGCACGTCGGCGTCGTCCCCGGCCAGCCGCGCGAGTCGGTTCACGCGCCCCGATACAGTGTGATCCGTATCATGTTTGTCGTTCCCCGCCGCGGTCTGTCGCCGGTTATCATACACCGCATGTCGCTGTACGAACTCGCCGATAGCCGCCGAACGAGTGTCCGGCAGCCGAGTGCCGCGACCGATCAGTCGTCACGTCCGGGACACGCCGCGTCACGAGTCGGTCTGCATGCGCGCGGGCGTTCTTTGCGGCGCGTCCGAGAGCGACACGCCGCGTCACGAGTCGGTCTGCATGTGGTGTGCAAGCAACCGAACCCGGGGCCCATCGACGAGCCGGATCCCGTCGTGGCGAATCCGGTCGAACCATCAGCTACATGAAGTCGGAAAGATCGGCACTCGCTGTTTCCTGTTTCTGAAATGTCTGCGTCCCGGTTTGCTCGAGCTCGTCTAACCGCTCCACTAGCACCTCAACTTCGTCACCACTCCGGATACGGCGCTCCACCATCGCATCGTACAGGTCGTAGAACCGATCGAGGTCGACATCGACACCAAGCGCGTCAAGGACGATTAGATCGAGTTCCTGCTGTGCACCATCCTCACCCCTTACCAGTGCCTCATTTGCGGTGGCGAGTGCCTCCCGGCCGTCAGTATCGAGCTGACGAACGTCGACGACGGGGACGGTCGAGACCTCGTACGTCATCAACTGGAGTGCTCCGCCACCCTCGGCTCGCCCCCACGTCTCCAGTAGTGCTTTGTAGACCGTCGAATTGAGCACCCCGAGCATCGCTTCCTCATCGATTTCCTCGTCGAGACTCACACAGTCAACCGCGTTGCTCGGCATCAGACGGTCGGGATTCCAGATCACGTAGACCCGCTCGTTGTAGAACTTCGGATGGAGAATTTCGGGCGGATTGCGTTCGCCGAGGTCGAACCAGACGGGACGGGATGCACACGATCGTCGCTCGTGGTACCCTTCGCGCTCACCCCACTCGATATACCGCCGTGTCTCGTCGTATCCATCCCGCGAAAGAGCGTCTTTCACACGCTGCTCGACGCGTGAATCGTTAGCCAAACCCTGCATGTCACGTTTGACCTGCTCTACGTAGTCGTGGATATCAAACAGATACTTCTCGGAGTCTCCAGCCCGGATGACGCGGTCTTTCGCGTCGCGGATGCTCTTGATCGCGGGGTGTAGGAAACGGTCGTCGATGTCCCATGACTGCAACGTCTCGGCGTCGACGAAAAAGAAGTCGTTCGCCCCGGTCATCACGCCACGGTGTGTCTCACCCAGTTCTCCGAGCGGAGTCAACGCGGGATGCTCCAAGAGCTGGATAAACTCCACCGGTGCACGAACATACGGGGATAGTTTCTGCGGCCCCGTCTCCACGAGATACGACTGTTCGACCGCGGCCACGCGATACGCCGGCCGGTTTCTGATTTCCATATACGACTCCTCGGGAACCGTGTAATCAGCGGCAACGGCGTCGAGGACGTCCTCGGCCTCCATTGTCTCCTTGATGCGGACGAAGGCAGTTGTCGTCTCCTCCCGTTTTGTTTCGTTCGAACACCGCTCGATCATCAGGAGTGCTGTATCGACCAAGGCATCCTCGAACGCACGGAGACTGAACCCGACGACGGCATGGACCTTGTAGTGGTCATAGAGGAATTGCTGGAAGGATTCACCGTATTTCGTCGTCATCCACTTCGTCGGGACAATAAAGCCGAGTCGACCGCCCTCGTTCAGGAATTGCGTTGCGTGGGTGATGAAATAGATATACGCATCACTACGCTTACTCAGGGACTTCGAGCCGTCTTTGTACGTCGTGTATCCCGATCGGCCGAATGTCGAGAGATGAGCGCGGAAATGATCCTTGTCGGGGTAGAGGTCTTCCTGCCGAATATAGGGTGGATTGCCGACCACAGCATCGAATAGCCCGAGCTTTTCGCCTTCACCCTCCGCTGCATCGATCCGAGTGTCAACGAGTCGGCTCGTCTCCGGGTCGATGTTGAAAAATGAGTCATGGAAGATGTGCAGATAGTCGGTCTCTTCGCGGATATTCCGGCTTGAGAGGTTCAGCGCCGTCAGGTGGAGCGGAAAGCGGTTGATATCGATCGCAACGAGGCTATTGACAATCTTCTGGTGGCCGACGTCGGGATAGAGTTCACGCAAAACATTGTACGCCTCCACGGTGAACGTCCCACTTCCGCAGGCAGGATCAAGCACGCGTGGGGCTCTCTCCGGATCAGTATTCTCAGTTGCTTCCTGCAAATGTGGTCGCCGGAGTGTCCATCGACACAACGTTTCCGCGATCTTCGGATGCGTGTAGAACTGTCCGAGTGCTTTTCGTTCGCCTGCAGGGATGAGCTCCTCGTATATCTCGCCGAGAAGGTCCTCATCCAGGTCGGTGACCCGTTCGGATTCGATGTTCGTTATGAAATCTTCCAGTGTTCGGAGCGTTTTCCTGTTTTGTGGGTACTCGCCGAACAGATCGTTCTGCTCCTCGAATATCGGCCGGTAATCGACTTCCTCGATAACGCGCTGGAACTGATTTTGAATGTGCCGATGGAGGTTCTCTGTCGTCGTATGTTCGGCCAGCGGATCTAACGGAAAGCCGCTTTCAGTCCCGATCGGCGTGATCATCCCGCCAACGTCGGCCTCGTACTGTAACCGCGTCTTCTCGCGGATCACTTCATAGAAGAGGATGCGGTTGGTCAGAAGGTAGGCGTACTGTTTGGCGGCAAGTTCGAACTGCTCGTCGCGGTCTCGTGATGCATAATCGTTTTCCTGAATCCACCGAGCGAAGGCTTGCGTGAAGCGTTCGTTCGCACCGTATTTCTTCTCGGCGAGTGCTTTGTAGGTGGGCCAGATCGAAGAGTGGAAACTGCGGAGAATGCCGACGATGCGATCGCGTTCGAACTGCACCGGTAATTCGTCTTCTTCGTAGACATGCCTCACGACAGAGACAAATTGGGGAACGAAGTCTTCTGCCGTAGTCTCACGAAGGTCGAGGTAGTAGAAGTCGATCTCTTCGAGATTATACTCACCGTGGTATTCGAACAGAAAGAGGTCGTTTGAATTGCACGTAGCGAAGAAATCAGCATTCAACTCATCCGCGTAATTGCGGGCCTGTTTGACGACATCATGTTCGCGGGGGTAGATGTCGTCTCGTTTGACCTCGATGACGATATCGCCGTTAAGCGGGCTCGGAATGTAGATATCGGCAAAGCCGGTCTCGGTGGTCTTCTCGGCCACTGGTGACTCGAAGACGGTGTCATTACCCGCGATGTAGTCTCGAAGTCGGGTGAAAAGCACGCCGTGAAACTCCGCCTCTTTTGCCGAACTCATTGCTTGGGGCGTCCCAATTTCCGGTTGGTAATAAACCCGATGACGAGACGAACATTCAAGCAACCGATCACATCGGTTGTGATGGGAGTCAGAACGCACGAAGGGTTGTGATGGGAGTCAGAACGCACGAAGAGTTGTCCACGACACCCACGACAAGACGAAGTACGGTCTAGCCTCGAAAAAGAGCTATCGAGTCGATATTCGTAGAGTAGTGTCGTAGTTTACCTGTAGATTGAAAGGTGCCCAGTACCCGTACTGGATCAATCCTGTGTTCAGCACGGTATTTCCGACAGGGCGTAGGTAGATTACCACCCCTGTCGATACCTGCGTCTACTGTACCGAACGAGGGCCGATCAGGTGTAGAAGTGAACTACCCTACCCTACTCGCTCACGGCTGACGCCGTTCGCTCCTTGAGGGTAGGGCTTCCTGCTGACCGCCTTTCTTGTCGGGCTCTAAGCCGAGACGATGAGTAGCTGCCATCACACTTCCAGTCTTCGACTGGCAGTGTTGTAAATGCCCGGCACAGAGTGGAAGTAAAACGAAGACGGCGCTGTATCCCCGCCCTACTGCGCTACTCGGGCTTCGCCCTGCGTTGCTTGTTGAGGGCGGGGGCTTAGCGCCTGCATTCAGCTAAACCAAAGGAGTATAGCCAGGGGTGGGGTTTGAACCCACGAATTCTCGATTACAAGTCGAGTGCTTGAACCGCCCAAGCTCCCCTGGCCCGACCGACAGTTACTCGTTGTCCCTTGTGTGGTTGTCGCTTTCGAGCGGCCGTTCCAAGACCACGCGGTGTGGTTCGTAGCCGCGACGGCGGTAGAACCGCCGGGCCGCCCGGTTGTCCGCGACCACCTCCAGCTTGACCACCTCGGCTCCGCGGTCGGCGAGGAGTTCCTCGCCCGCGGCGAGCAGTTCGCCGCCGATCCCGGCGTTCCGGTAGTCGGGACGGACGAAGAGGTTCTCCACGATGCCCCGCGAGGCGTCGGTCTCGTACTCGCCGGTCTCGATGGAGACGGTCACGAACCCCAGGATGCGGTCCCCGTCCCTGGCGACGAGCAGTTCGCCGGCAACGACGTGGCGCAGCAGCGACTCCCGCGCGACCGACCGGTTTTCGGCCGCCCGGAGGTGCGATCCGTGTGTCCGCTGGCCGCGGGCGAGGTCGACCCACAGGTCGGCGAGCGCGTCCGCGTCGTCGGCCGTCGCGGGTGCTACGCGCACCGGCGGAGCACCTCGACCGCGGGCAGTTCCCCGCCGGTGAGCATCTGGAGGGCGGCCCCGCCGCCGGTGCTGACGTGGTCGAACCCCTCGATGCCCAGCCGCCGGAGCGCGGCGGCGGTGTCGCCGCCGCCGACGATGCTGGTGTCCGTCTCCGCGGCCGCGCCGTAGATGCCGCGGGTCCCCGCGGCGAACCGGTCGTCCTCGTAGACGCCCGCGGGCCCGTTGAGGATCACCGTCCCGGCGTCGTCGAGCACGTCTGCGTAGGCCGCCACGGTCGCCGACCCCACGTCGAGTGCCGGCTCCCCGGCCGGGAGCTCCGACACCGACAGTTCGATCCGCTCGCCGCCGCGTTCGACGGCGACGTCGCTCGGCAGGTGGAACTTCCCGCGGTACGCTTCGAGCAGTTCGCCCGCGTCCTCGATGGCCGTCGCGTCGCGGTCGAGGATCGGATCGACGGTGGCCCGGCCGACGTCGACGCCGTCGGCCGCCAGGAAGGCGTTCCCGGCCATGCCGCTGGTGAGCACGGCGTCGGCCAGGTCCCGTTCGAGGACGCTGGTGGCGACGTCGAGGGCATCGGCGATCTTCGCGCCGCCGAGGGCGTAGACCCTGGGCCGGGGCGTCTCCTCGATGGCCCCGAGGACGTCGAGTTCCCGCTCCATGACGCGGCCGGCGTAGCTCGGGAGGTGTCGCGGGAACCCAACGAGCGAGGGCTGGGAGCGGTGGGCGGCCGCGAACGCGTCGTTGACGAACGCGTCGAGTACCGGGGCCAGCCGCTCGACGAGGAACGTCCTCGCGGCTTCCTCCGACGGGAGTTCCATGTACTCCTCGCTGTAGAACCGGGTGTTCTCAAGCAGGATCGCTTCGCCGGGCGAGAGGTCCTCGATGGCCCCGCGGGCGTCCGCGGAGAAGGTCGCGTCGGTGTAGGAGACGGGGTGGTCGAGCATGTCGTCGAGCCGCTCGGCGTGGTCGCCCAGCGGGGCGAACTCGTCGCCGCCGGGCCGGCCCTGGTGGGCGAGGACCGCGACTTTCGCCCCGCGGTCGAGCAGTTCCGACAGCGTGCCCACGTGCGCGCGAAGCCGGGCGTCGTCGCCGAGTCGTCCCGACTCGTCCAGCGGGCTGTTGATGTCGACGCGCACGCCCACTGTCGCCCCCTCGACCGAGACGTCGTCCAGCGTCGGTGGACCCATGGTGGTCCCTCTGCCCGGCCGGCGCAAATGTGTTTTGTTCCCCGGTTCGGGACCCGCCGGCGGCGCGATCGGTCCCCGGAACGTGGCGGACGGGCCGCTCTCGCCCTCCGTACGAACCGGCCGCCGCGAGGGGTGCTTTTTTATTAGCTGGTGTTCGCATTGCCCGGTATGGGCGTGAGTGAAACGTACGAACGGGGCCGACGGCTCCTTGTCGAGCGGCCGTTCCTGGCACTCGTTGTGGTGGTTGGGGTCCTGCTGTTTCTCGACCTCCTGTACAAACTCGGGACCGGGGCGGTCGGCATCGCCACCGTGGTGGGACACGTCTGGAACGGGACCGTCATCGGCCTGATCATCGGCCTGGCCGGCATCGGGCTGTCGCTGACGTACAGCATCCTGGGGTTTGCGAACTTCTCGCACGGCGACTACCTGACCGCCGGGGCGTTCTCCGGGTGGGCCACGTCGTATCTCGTCGCGGGGCTGGGCTCGTCGGCCGACCTCGCCGCGCTGTTCCTGCTGACCGCGAGTCCGCGGGCCGTCGGGGTCACGATCGCCTCGAAACCGCTCGCCGTGTTCCTGGGACTCGGGGTCGCGGTGGTATTCACGGTCGTGCTGGCGCTGTTTCTCGACCGGGTGGTGTACGAACCGATGCGCGACGCGGGGGGTATCTCGCTGTTGATCGCCAGCATCGGGGTGGCGCTGGCGATCAGGTACGCCGTGGTGTTCGTCTACTCGACGGACATCCGCGGGCTGACTGCCGGCGACGTCCCACGGTCCCGGTTGACCATCGTCGACGGGGCGGTCGTGATCGACGCCCACGAGGTGGCCCTGGTCGTCGGGGCCGTCGCGCTCATGCTGGGCGTCCACCTGTTGCTCCAGCGGACCACACTCGGGAAGGCCATGCGGGCGATGGCCGACAACAAGGACCTGGCCCGCGTGACCGGCATCCCGACCGAGCGGGTCATCACCGCGACGTGGATCATCGGCGCGGCGCTGGCCGGATCGGCGGGCTATCTCATCGCGCTCAAGCGGGGCGCGATGAACTACAACCTCGGCTGGGTGCTCCTGCTTTTGATTTTCGCGGCGGTCATCCTCGGGGGGATCGGCTCGGTGTACGGCGCCATCCTCGGCGGGGTCGCCATCGGCGTCGTCAACAACCTCTCTCTGGTCTGGATCCCCTCCGACTTCGCGCGCGTGGCGGCGTTTCTGATCATGATCCTCATCCTGCTGTTCCGTCCCGAGGGCATCTACGGCGGGGTGAAAACGGCATGAGCGGCGGCGGCTTCGCGCTCGCGGACGCCCGCTCGTATTTCCGGGACAGTACCGCCGCCACCGCGGCGGGCGTGCTGGCCGTCCTCTACGTCCTGCTGTCGATTGCCGCGATGGCCGGCGTCGGCGGGACCGTTCCCGCCTGGCGCGAGACGGTGCTCGTGTTCACGGTGTACGCGCTCTTGATCGTCGCGGTGGGGATGCTCTGGCGGTACTCCCGGAACGACGCCGTGATCATCGTCGGCGTCATGGCCGCCATCTACGTCGTCTACCTGATGGCGGGCGTGCTCTTTCTCGGCCTCCCGCTGAACGGCATCGTGAACACGCTCCGGCGGATCACCTTCCTGTCGGCCGTCTACGCGATGCTCGTGCTCGCGTTGAACCTCCACTGGGGGTACACGGGCCTGTTCAACATCGGGGTGGCAGGGTTCATGGCGGTCGGCGTCTACACGATGGCGATGCTCTCGGGGCCGGCCGACATCGCGCTCGGCCTGCCCCTCCCGGTCGGCATCGTCGGCGGGGTGGTGGCGGCCGCGCTCGTGGGTGCGATCGCCGCCCTGCCCGCGCTCCGTCTCGACGCCGACTACCTCGCCATCGTCACCGTCGCGCTCTCCGAGATCATCCGGCTGTCCTACAACTCCACCGTCTTCCAGTCTTCGATCCCCAGACTCCGGCTGGCGGGGATCACGCTGCTCCCGTCGATCCCCGTCGGGACCGGCGGCGGACAGGGCATCCGGACCCCGACCAACCCCGTGCGCGCGCTCTACTACAAGGACCCCGGGGACACGTCGGCTGGCCTGACCGACCTCGGGGAGTTCGCGTTCGGGGCGGCCGACGGCGTCTCGGTCACCCTCATCGGGGGACAGGGCGTCCAGCCGCCGGTTGTCATTGCCCTGACGTACGTGCTCGTGCTCGTCGCGTTCGTCGCCGGGTTCTACTGGTTGCTGATCCGGGTGGGCAACTCCCCGTTCGGCCGCGTCCTCAAGGCCATCCGCGAGGACGAACTGGTCGCAAACTCCCTGGGGAAAGACACCCAGCGGTTCAAGATCAAGACGTTCATGCTCGGCTGTGCGCTGATGGGGCTGGCGGGCATCCTCTGGCGCGGATCGACCGGCTTCACCCAGCCCGGCGACTACCTGCCGATCCAGACGTTCTACGTCTTCCTCGCGTTGATCATCGGCGGTGCCGGCTCGAACACCGGGAGCGTCGTCGGGGGCATCGTCTTTGCGACGCTGTTGTTCGAGGGACCGACCACGCTCGCCCGCCTGATCCCCGAACTGTTACAGCGGCTGTTCAACACCCAGCTCGGGTCGCCGCCGAGCACGTTCGTCGGCGCGGTCGCCCCCATCGCGCAACTGGATCTGACGCCGCTTTTGGCCTACTCGTTGCGCAACATCTCGACGCTCCGCTTTATTCTCCTGGGCGTACTCATCGTATACATGATGCAAAACCGGCCGGACGGACTCTTCGGCCACCGCAAGGAAGTCGCGGCCGGCGTCGACCTGCGCCGTCCGGACCGGGACACCGGGGCCGGTGCCGCGACCGACGGGAGTGAATCCGGATGAGCGACGCGGCCGACGCGGGCCGGGCGACCGAGACCGAAGCCGGGACCGACGGCCGCGACGCCAGCGCCGAGTACCCTCTCCGGGTCGAGGACCTCCACAAGAGTTTCGGCGGGATCACCGCGGTCGAGGGTGCCAGCTTCCGGATCGAGGCCGGGTCGCTGACCGGGCTGATCGGTCCCAACGGCGCGGGGAAATCGACCACGTTCAACCTCGTCACCGGCGTCCACAAGCCCGACAGCGGGGCAGTCTGCTTCGGGGACGAGGAGATCACCGGCCTCGAACCCCACGAGGTCGCCAACAAGGGGCTGGTCCGGACCTTCCAGATCGCCCGCCAGCTCGACGAGATGACGGTCCTGGAGAACCTGATGCTCGCGCCCCGCAGCCAGGTCGGGGAGGTGCTCTGGCGGTCGGTCCTGCCCGGCGCGCGCCGGGGGGTCCTCGCCCAGGAGTCGACCGTCCGGGACCGCGCCTGGGAGATGCTCGATTTCTTCGAGATCGACCACCTCGCCGAGGAGTTCGCCGGCAACCTCTCGGGCGGCCAGCGCAAACTCCTGGAGATGGCGCGGGCCCTGATGACAGACCCTGACATGGTGTTGCTGGACGAACCGCTGGCGGGCGTCAACCCCTCGCTGGAGAAGAAACTCCTCGAGCACGTCCACGAACTCCGGGCGGACGGGTACACGTTCCTGCTGGTCGAACACGACATGGACGTCATCATGAACAACTGCGAGCACATCATCGTGATGCACCAGGGGCGGGTGCTCGCGGAGGGGACGGCCGACGAGATACGGTCGAACGAGCGGGTCATCGACGCGTACCTGGGGGAGAACGTATGAGCGACGCCACAGACGCCACAGATGCCACAGACGCCACAGACGCCACAGACGCCACAGACGCGACCGACGCGGCAGATGCGACCGATGGGGCGGCGGCCGACCGGACAGTGGGTGGCGAGACTGCGGTCGCCGGGGACGACGCGCCCCTCCTGGAGACGCGGGACTTAGACGCCGGCTACGGCGACCTCCAGATCCTCGACGGCGTCGACATGTACGTCGACGACGGGGAGTACGTCACCATCGTCGGCCCCAACGGGGCGGGGAAGTCGACGGTGATGAAGTCGGTGTTCGGCCTGACGGTCCACATGGGCGGGGAAGTGATCTTCGACGGCGCGGACATCACCGACCGCAAACCGGAACAGATCATCCACGAGGGGCTCAGCTACGTCCCGCAAAACGAGAACATCTTCGGGACGCTCACCGTCGAGGAGAACCTCGAAATGGGCGCGTACATCCTCGACGAGGTCCCGCAGGACCAGATGCGGGCAATCTACGACCGCTTCCCGATCCTCGAAGAGCGCGAGACACAGAAGGCGGGCACGCTCAGCGGCGGACAACAGCAGATGCTGGCGATGGGACGGGCGCTGATGCTCGACCCGAAACTCCTGATGCTCGACGAACCGTCGGCCGGACTGGCTCCGGATCTCGTCGACGACATGTTCGACCGGATCGACGAGATCAACGACGCCGGAACGTCGATCCTGATGGTCGAACAGAACGCCAAGGAAGCCCTGCGACGGTGCGACCGCGGGTACGTGCTCGTCCAGGGCCAGAACCGCTTCGAAAACACCGGCGACGCGTTGCTGGACAACGAGGAAGTCAGACGGGAGTTCCTCGGCGGGTAGGCTGCAAACGGCAGTCCGGGGCCGTGGTTACTGGCTGCCGAATTCGATAGTCGTGACCTGTTCGAAGCCGCTGTCGGTGTCGGGTGCGAACGTCCAGATCTCGTAGCTGACCGCGGCCATGTCGCCGTTCTCGTTGAAGTCGACCGACGAGGACGCGCCCGCGTAGTTGACCTCGGTCCCGTTGGACACCATCTCGACTGCCTCGGGCAGGTTCTCCGGCCCGACCGTCTCGCCCTCCGGGTTGGCGACCGTGCGCATGTTGTCACGGACGGCCGTGCCGGAGTTCTCGCCGCCCTCGACGTTCGCCAGGATCATCGTCGCCGCGGCGTCGTAGGCTTGGGCGTTGAACACGCCCGGCTCTCGGTCGTACTCGTCCTGGTACATCTGGGTGAACGCGTCGTTCTGCGGCCCGGAGGCCAGCGGCGCGGTCCCGAGCACGTTCGCCATGTCGTTGCCCACGTCGCCCGGCAGCGAGGCCTCCTTCAGGCCGTCCGTGACCATGATGTCGCGGTCGGACGAGAAGTCGGCGTAGTAGTCCCGGAAGATCTGGACGCCGCTCGCCGGGTAGCCGATCACGACGAGCAGGTCCGGATCGTCGCCCAGCGCCGTCTCCAGCCGCGAGGTGTACGACGGCTGTTCCTTCTCGAAGGACACCTGGTTCTGGACGGTGCCGTCGTTGTTCTCGAAGGCACCGACGAAACTCTCGGACAGCGCCTGCCCGTAGTCGTTGTTGACGAACATCGTCGCCGC
>PXRG01000015.1 GCA_003021105.1 Halobacteriales archaeon QS_1_68_17 | reverse complement strand
CTCGCCCGCCCCTGAAAGCGTTCGCAGGGGAGGTACTCATCAACTGGATGTCCAGACGAGGAGTGAAGAACGCGGGCGTCGTGGTCGTCCAGAGCCCGGAAACCGTTCGACAAATGAAACGGCTCTGGCGAACGGATGCGGATCGTACGATTCCGCTCGGTATCGAATCCGAGTTCCTGACAGAGCCAACAGCCACTAACACACCGCCGCGTGTGCTTCTTGTCGGCCGACTCGACCGGCGGAAGGGACAGCAACGGTTACTGGATCACCTCTCCCCGAACGACGAGCGATTCGAACTGAGACTCGCAGGCGGAATAAAGGACGACGAATACGCCGACGAGGTGCTCGAAGAGTGGTCAGACCATTACCTCGGGTATCTCAGTGAGAGCGATCTGGAGGAAGCGTACGAGTCGGCGGATATCGTGGTCGTCCCGTCGCACCTCGAAAACTTCTCTATGGTCGGGCTGGAAGCGATGGCAAAAAGGTGTGCCCTCGTCATCACGGAGGACTGCGGGCTCGCTCAGTTCGGCTGGGCGGACGAGGACGCGGGCGTCTTCGTCGCTACCGATGGTCCCGATGCCGCGAGTCTGCTGGAGCACCTCTCAACCTCAGGCTCGCTCGACAGCTATCAACGGTTGGCGTACGGGCAGGCAGAGCAACTGACGTGGAAGCGAATTGCCGACCGGTATGTTGATGTGTACGGTACGGCAACTGAAGGCCGAGTCGAACCCACCGCGGAGGTCTGATTAGCAATCATCATCAGTAATATTCAAAAATTTTTATAATGATGTCGAACACTAAACAGGTACATCTGCCATTACTTACGGGAATCAGTGCAAAACAGCGTGCTGATATAGGCAAGCACTAAGTTGTTGCCAAATCCTTATTATATAATGCATCGGTTCATGTGATGATGCTACAGATAGCACTTATTAACAAAGCGATGAACGAATATCGGAGCCGCGGACTACGTTCCTTCTTGAAAGCATCTGCCAGATTTGTTTATTATCATACCGTCCGAGAGTACCTGCCAGGGAAATATCAAGAAATTAGAGGGACTACGATTGGGGGTGATTCTAGGAAGATTAGAATATTTGACACTGTCTTCGGAGTTGACGTACGCTGGCCTCAGACTCACAAAAAACCCAATTGCGATTTAATAAAGGAGTACGTGAAAGAAGGAAACAATGTCACCCTAATCGGAGGCGGCTATGGTATCACCGCAGTCACAGCAGCCAATCAGGTCGGTGATTCCGGGCGTATCGTCGTTTATGAAGGGGCTAGAAGCCAAATACCTCCTCTACAAGAAACGATAGAACTGAATAACGTAGAAGAAAAAGTAAACATCAAACACTCAATCGTTGGGGAAGCAGTAGATTTAACTGGGCAGTCTGATGGTGCTAAGATGATCTCGCCCGGAGGTTTGCTTGGCGATGTTATTGAAATGGATTGTGAGGGTGCAGAAATAAATATAATCAAAAATTTGAATGAGTTTCCAAGTAGGATTATCGTTGAAACCCATCCAAAAAAAGGTGCCCCAACAGTAGATGTTGAAGAAGCTCTCAGAGACAATGGATATGAGATTATTGAGAGACGAGAGGACCGAAATAGTGGACACGTATTAGTTTCAAACGTAGTTTGCGATGATTAGCTAACTATTCATTGGCACCATCATGTACGATATTAAACAACTAAAAAGAGGAGTGACTAACCCACGGGCGTTAGGACGAGAGTTCAGTCGTCTCTGTCACACGCGTGCCGGCCGGTACCGGTTCAATCCACTGGGGACGGGCATCTTCGAACTGGACTGGGACACGCTGATAATCCTGGACGCCTGCCGGTACGACGTGTTCGCGGACGTCGCCGACCTCCCGGGAACGACGGACGCCCGGTACTCGCTGGCGCCGGCCACCTACGAGTTCGTCCGCGCCAACTTCAGCGAGACCCGACTCGCGGACACCATCTACCTGGGGGCCGCCACCTGGTTTCTGCGGTTGCGGGACGAGATTGGTGCCGAGGTATTCAAGACGGTGGACCTGCAGTCAGATGAGGCCGACATCGAGTGGGCCGACGAAGAGTTGAACGTTCCCGCGCCGAGCGCCGTCACCGAGCGCGCGAAGGCGACGCAGGCCGACCACCCGAACAAACGCCTCATCATCCACTACCTCCAGCCCCATCATCCGTTTATCGGCCCGACCGGGAGGGAACAGTTCACGCACCAGTCCTCGTCGCTTCTCGACGTCGTCGCGGAGTCGTCCGCCTCCGACGAGACGCTGCGGGAGGCGTACCGGGAGAACCTGCGAATCGTCCTGCAGGAGGTCGAAGAGCTTCTGGGTACGCTCGGTGGACGGACGGCAGTCACGGCGGACCACGGGGAGATGCTGGGCGACAGACACAGGTACGCCCCGGTGAAGGACTATGGGCACCACGTGGGCATCTTCAACGACCCGACGACCAAGGTGCCGGTGCACGTCCACGAGTCGGGAGACCGCCGCCAGATCAGGGCCAGCGAGCCAGTACAGACCGAATCGGAAGAGAAGGAGCAACTGGACGAGCGATTGCGGAATCTCGGCTACAAGGTTTGAAACTCGAGGTGATGCGCCGATCAGCGCGCATCGAAACCGGGATGAGTCCTGCTGTGGCGAGATGTAATCCCGGGAGTGGATTTCCTCTACAGGCGACTTCTCACCATACTGCCCCGTCGGGGTCGCCTCGGGCACCTGCTCGTCCTGCCAGATTCGGAGGTCGAGCCAAAGTCTCAAATCCTCCGGGACAGAACAGACTCGCATGAAGGCGAGCGTTGTCGGAAGCGGCTACGTCGGGACCACTCTCGCGGCTTGTCTGGCGGACCTCGGCCACGACGTTACCGCGGTCGACATCGACGATGAGACGGTCGAGCGGCTCAACGAGGGCGAGACGCTGGTCCACGAATCCGGCCTCGACCCGCTGGTGTCGGCGTACGCCGGCTGCCGGGACTAGAACTGGTAGCGGCGGTCGTCGTTGCCCTGTTGCGGGAGGGTGCCGCCGGCCATTTCGTCGAAGGTCATCCCCGAGAGGTATTCGTCGTAGGTGACGTCGTAGCCGCTCCGGAGGTGAAAATCCAGGTTCCCCGTCTCCACCGCGGTCTGAAAGAGCATGTGGACGCCCCGGCGGACGAGTTCGTCCGGGCTCTCCGGTTCGAACGCCGTCGCCAGCATGGCGAGTTCGTTGCGCGTTTCGCGGTCGAGCGCGACCGGGAGTTGCTCGCCGAGGTCGGCGTACCGCTGTTCCACGTCGTCGCTCAGTTCGTCCAGTCCCATGCTTGCCCTTCGCGGCGGGACGGAAAACCGATTGGGTTTCACGCTTCGCGCGGATCCGCCGGCGTGGGTCTGCCAGCGTGGGCCCGCAGGCACGGACCTGTCGGGGACGCTGACCGGCTCGGTGCGCCGTACCGGCATGTTGCTGCCAGCGTGGGCCCGCAGGCACGGACCTGTCGGGGAGCCCCCGCCAGCGCGGACCGGCCAGTACGGACCTGCCGCCGTGCCGCCGACGCGGCCCGCGAGCGGAAAGCCGGATCGCCACGCGTAAGCCGCCCTCCCCCCAACGGTGCGTCGATGACCGACGTCGAGGCGGCGGTTCCCGGCGACGTCGCGGCCGTGCGCGCGGCACTGATCGAGTGGTACGAGGAAGACCACCGCGAGTTTCCCTGGCGCCGGACCGACGACCCCTACGAGATCCTGGTCTCGGAGGTGATGAGCCAGCAGACCCAGCTCGGCCGCGTCGTCGACGCGTGGGCGGCGTTCCTCGAACGGTGGCCGACGGTCGGCGACCTCGCCGCGGCCGACCGCGCCGACGTGGTCGGGTTCTGGAGCGACCACAGCCTCGGGTACAACAACCGCGCGAAGTACCTCCACGAGGCCGCCCGCCAGGTGATCGAGGAGTACGGCGGCGAGTTCCCCCGCGAGCCGGACGAACTGTCCGAACTCATGGGCGTCGGCCCCTACACCGCAAACGCGCTCGCCAGTTTCGCGTTCGACAACGGGAACGCAGTCGTCGACACGAACGTCAAGCGGGTGCTGTACCGCGCATTTGCGGAAATACGTAATACAGACGACCCGCCATATGAGGAGATAGCGAATGCCTTGATGCCGGACGGTCGATCCCGCGTCTGGAACAATGCCATCATGGAACTGGGCGGGGTCGCCTGCGAAAAAACGCCCGAATGCGACGAGGCCGAGTGTCCCTGGCGGGAGTGGTGTCACGCCTACCAGACTGGTGATTTTACCGCGCCCGACGTGCCGACCCAGCCGGCCTTCGAGGGCAGTCGTCGCCAGATGCGCGGCCGCGTGGTCTCGGCGCTGAAAGAGTACGACGAGCTACCGCTCGACGACCTCGGCCCGCGAGTGCGGGTCGACTACGCGCCCGACGGCGAGGACGGCCGCGAGTGGCTCCGCGGGCTCGTCGCGGACCTGGCCGACGACGGACTCGTCGAGGTCGACGAGACCGGACCCGAAACCGTCGTCCGGCTCCGTCGGTAAGGGCGGGACCGGGCGACCGCGCCGGGAAACCGGCGGGCAGGCGGTCGGCGCGCCGCTCCCGCGGGTCCGTCACTCGAACGCCGACAGCCCCACGTCGTCGGTGTCCCGGAGGTACCGCCGAACGCGGTCGCGATCCCACCCCAGGGGGGCGACGACGCTCTCGCAGGCGCGGGTCAGCAGGTCGGCGTAGAAGCCGGCGTCGTACCGGTCGATAGACTCGACGGGCAGGCGGACCCGGTCGGCCGAGTCGCACTCGTCGTCGGCGACGACGTAGCGGACGTCCTGGCCGGGGTAGCGGTCGATCCCGCGAGCCGCCAGCCGTTCGAGCGCCGCGACGGTCCGCGTTCGGCAGGTGTAGGCCGCCGGCGGCTTGGAGACGCGCTTGCGGATCACCAGGTCCGCCGGATCGACGTTGCCTCGCTCGAGCCGGCCGATCGCGCGCTGGAGGCGGTCGCAGACGGGTTCGGGCGCGCGGTGGCGGTCGAGAGCGCGGAGCAGGTCGCGCTGGACGTCCGCGACGAACGCGGGCGTGCTCCGCTGGCGGGCCTCGATCCCGCGGAGTTTGAACGCGTCGCGCCCGTCGACCTTCCCGAAGTACTCGGTGAGCGCGCCGTCGCGGCCGTCGCCGGTGGGGACGAAACAGATCCACTCGAAGTCGGCCTCGTGTTCCAGCCGGATGCCGGCGTCGGCGGTGACGCGGTCCGTCAGGTCCGGGATGGGCGTCGGGTCGGACTCGCGGGGCGTCACCCAGAGGCTGTCGACGATGCCGTGGAGGACCCGCCAGCCACCCGCTTCGAGGGTGTCCCTGGCGTCGAGCAGGATCTCGCGGGCGAAGGCGTTGATCGCCTCGTGGCACTCGATGCGGCCGAACTTGCTGTTGCGGTAGCCCTGGTAGCCGAAACAGGAGACGAGAATCCACTTGAGGCGGCGGCGCTTGAACGCCGCCCGGTCCGCGACGATCGGTTCGAGCACGTCCGCGAGAAACCCCCGCCGGTCGCAGACGCTGTATCCCAGCCCGGGCACGTCCGCCCGGTCTGCGTGGCAGTCGCAACAGACCGTGTCCGGGCTGACGTTGTACTCGCACATGATCGACGGGTACAGCGAGGCGAAGTCCACCTCGACGACGTCCTCGTGGAGGCCGACGTCGGGGTCGAAGGTGAACCCGCCGCGGTCGGCGGCCTGCAGCGTGTCGATGTCCTTGAACCCCTCCGGGTGCCGCTTTTCCCGGGGGACGAGCACGTCCCGGGCCAGCGCCTCGCGGATCTGGACGGCCGTCAGGACGTTGCCGATGCTGGCCCATCCGGCCTCCTGGAGTGGCTTCCGGGAGCGCTCGACCAGGTCGACGAGGCCGGGCAACCCGGCGACGTCCCACAGGAAGCTGTTCGACCGGTCGACGATCACCCGCCCGGGCACGTCGTACCGGGCCGGCGAGTGCCCAATGCGGCCGTAGCTCTCGACGGTGTTCGCGCCCGCGAGTTTCGTCCACCCCGGCCGCCGGCCGAGGCGGAAACCGTCGAGCCCCAGTGTGTCGGCCCGCTCGAACAGCAACGGGACGAGTCGGCCGCTTGACAGCACCAGCACGTCCGGGTCGTCGGCGTGGAGCCGCTCGGCGAGCGCGCGCAGGGCCGCCCGCTCGGCGTCCGTGCCGGGGGCGGCCGGGTCGCCGTCGAGCGCCAGCGCCGAGACGTCGCCGTCGGACCGGTCGGCCAGCCCCAGGTCGATCCGGAGCGTCGACAGCGGGCGGGCGGGCGTGGGATCGGTCCGGGTCTCGACGCAGTAGCGGAACCCCGGCGAGAAGTCGACGTTGAACAGCCGGAAGGTACCCGGCGGGTGCGAGTCGCCGTGGAGCCCCAGTATCTCGCGGGCGAGCGTGCGGACCTCCCCGACCCGTTCGAGGTCGATCCGGAGCGTCTCGACGGGGTCGCGCGACCGGAGCCGGTGGTGCCAGCGTTCGAAGCCCGTCCCGGCGACCTTCGGGTCGTCCCGCAACGCCGTCCGGAGATCCCGCAGGGCCGCCACGTGGCCGCCGACGTACAGCGACGGGTCGTAGTCGCGGGTCTCCGCGGTCGCGCCGTCGTCCGTGGCGCGCCAGACGCGGGCGGTCCCCCCCTCGAACTCGATCTTGAAGCCCATCAGGCCGCCCCGCCCCCGTCGCCGGCATCCCCGTCGGCGTGCCGGTCGTCGGCACTCTCGTCCCTCTCGCGGCCGCCGCCTTCCCCGACACCGCACCCGGTCGGGTCCCCGTCGCGGTCATCGTCCCCCTCGCGGTTGCCACACTGATTCTCCAGGACGTCGACGCGCTCGCGGAGTCGCCGGAGTTCGGTCTCCTGTGCGAGCAGCACCGAGACGACGACAGCCAGTTCCGGATCCGCGGCGTCGGCGTAGCCCGCGGCGTCGGCGTGGCGGCGGGCCTTTGCGAAGACGGCGTCGAAGTCGCGCTCGTACCGCCGCCGGAGGGCGCGGCGGAACGGCCGCCACCGCCGCTCGAACGCGTCGAGGAAGTCGCGGTAGGTGGGGTTCGTCCGGCCCATCTAGCCCTCCGTGGCCGCCCGCGACCCGGGGTCGCGCTCCGGTCGGGGTTCCAGGTCCGGTTCCGGCCGCGGTCTCCCGACGGACCCGGGAGCGACCCCCAGCAGGTCGACCCAGTAGGGGAGCGTCGTCTGCCAGTAGCCCTCGCGCCAGTAACCCCGCGGCCGGTAGCCGTCCGCCTCGAAGGCGACCCCGAGCGGGGTCCCGGCGCACTCGATCTCGGCGTCGGCGTGGGCCGCGACGGTCGCGGTGGCGTCGTCGCCGGACGCGCCGGCGGTCACGAGCACCGGCAGCGAGCGCGCCGCGGCCAGTTCCGCGAGCGTCGCCAGCGTCGACGACAGCAACCGGTCGGCCTCGTGGCCGGGCACGTCGTCGTCGGTGTACAGCGAGGCGACGTTCGGCGCGACCACGAGGTCCGTCCGCGGGGAGACCCGGCGGACCACCCGCCGGACGAGTTCGTGGTGCTGGTAGGCGGTGAAGGCGCGGGCGACGCGCACGCCGTCGAGGGCGCGGGACGGGGCGACCGCACGGAGGGCGTACGTCGAGGCGGCGTTCCGGGCGTCGACCCACTCGACCCGGCCGCGGGCGTCGGCCAGCGCGTCGCCGACCAGCCGGTAGAACGCCCCCGATCGCGGCCCCGGGCTGTGCAACAGCGTCAGACCGGCCGAGAGGTCCGGCGCGGTCACGTC
This sequence comes from Halobacteriales archaeon QS_1_68_17, assembly GCA_003021105.1. Lineage (GTDB taxonomy): Archaea > Halobacteriota > Halobacteria > Halobacteriales > Haloarculaceae > QS-1-68-17. The sequence goes on along the minus strand of PXRG01000015.1, from coordinate 139,990 downwards.
GGGCGTCGAACGCATACCCGGCTGTAGGCGGGCCGCCCATTTCAGTCGTGCCGGGCGATTTCCGGGTTTCCGGAAATCCACGCCTTCCGGGTACGGACGGGTGCGAGTATCGCGTACCGAAACAGCCGGTGCGGTCCCGTCGAGTGGTCTGCACGGCGAAAACGGAAGACGGGAATCGTCTGCCGCCCGTCTGACTGACGTTTTTGTCGGGGATTCCGCAAGTACCCCGTATGCCATCGGTCGAAGCGATCCGGACGCTCGCAAAGGAGTACAGCATCGCCATCCTGGCGGCGACGGCGACGCCGAAGACGGCGAGCGAACTGAGCGAGGAGCTGGACGTCCCGATCGCGACCTGCTACCGGCGGATCGAGGACCTGGAGGCCGGCGGGCTGCTGGTCGAACACGACAGGGTGCTCGGCGAGAGCCAGCGCCGCGTCTCGCGGTACCGGCGGACGGTCGACGGAATCGCGGTCGACTTCGCGGACGGCGGACGGGTGCGGGCCGCCGAGCGGGCCGCGCCGGACGAGCGCCGGCGTCGGGAACTCGAAGCCTAGAGCGACCGGTAGCGACGGCTCGGCCCCTCGCCCTCGCTCTCGACGAGGTTGTACCGCTCCAGTTTCGTCAGGTAGCTCCGGATCGTCCGCCGCGTGCGCGGGTCGTCGACGGCCGCGCGGTAGCGGTCGTAGAGGTCCCCCGGCGCGAGCGGGCCGTGCTCGACGAGCAGGTCGTAGACGGTCCGCTGGTGGGGGGAGAGCTTCTCGGCGTTCTTCTGGCGGATCTCCCGGCGCGCGGCCGGGATCGCCGCCTCGATGCGCTCGTCGGAGATGCGGTCCGCGCCGTCCCGCTGTGCGTCGCGGGCGGCCAGCCGGAGGACGCTGATCGCGTCGCGGGCGTTGCCGGCCGCCGCGGCGGCGATGCGGTCGAGCTGGTCGCGGGAAACGGCGTCGGGGTCGAGCCCCCAGCGCACGCGGTCCTCGAGGATGCTCACCAGTTCCTCGTCGGAGTACCGGCCGAAACGGATCGTCTCGCCGCTCCGGAGCCGCGACCGGAGCCGCTCGTCCAACGTCCCGGTGACGTCGCGTTCGCGGTTGGCCACCAGGACCATCGTGATCTCCGGGATGGCGTACAGCTCCCGCAACAGCGACTTGTCCTCGACCTGGTCGACCTCGTCTAGCACGATCACGTAGGGGTCCGAGAGTTCCTCCAGCCGCCGGAGCAGTTCGTCGTGGGGCGTCGAGCGGTGGACGTCGTAGGTCGTGCCGACGCCCTCCAGGATCTTGTAGAGGAGCCGGAACCGGTTGGAGTGTTGCCAGCAGTCGACGTAGTGGGTGTCCACGCCGAGGGCCTGCTCCTGGAGCCGGTCGAGCGAGTACCGCGCGATGCAGGTCTTCCCGGCCCCCGAGGGACCGACCAGCAGCGCGTCCTGGGGGCGGTCGCCCGCCACGACCGGCTCTAGGGCACCCGCCAGCCGGTTCATCTCCTCGTGGCGGTGGACCACCTCCCTGGGCAGAAAGTCGTCCAGCAACACCCGCGCGTTCCGGATCACGCCCGGGGGGTTGTCGCGCCATCTACATAAGTGGAACCGGGGCGTTTCCGGGTTTCCGGGTTTCGAAGGGGAGCATCACCCCGCCGGACCCGCTCGGGCGGCTATTCGACGGCCTCCGCGCCGGGGTCCCACTCGTCGGGGCCGCCGGTCGGGGGCGTGCCGATCATGAACCACACGCGGTCCGCGTCGCCCTCGTTGACGGCCGCGCGCGGCGTCGCCGGCGCGACCCGGGCCACGCTACCCGCGGCCATGCGGTGGGTCTCGCCGCCGGCGCGGAGCCAGCCGGGACCGCCGAGAGGCACGAACAGTTCCTCCTGTGTCCCCTCGGTATGGTAGGGGACGGCCCGACCGGGTGGGAGACGACGGAAGTTCGCTTTCATCCCAGCGCCGACCGCGAGCCAGTCGGTCCCGGCGTCGCTCCGGAGCCGGGCCTCGACGCCCGGCGGGACGCGCGCGACCGCGTGCCGCGGGACCGCAGTGGTTCCGCCGGCGAGCAGTTCGCCACCGGCGTCGAGCGGCACGCAAACGGTCTCCCGATCGGTCGGCAGTGTGCGCGATTCGCCGGGGGACAGCCGGAAGGCCTCGACGGTCGTGTCGGTACACCCGAGCGATTCGGTGAGCGAGACGCGTGGCGACGACGACAGTGCCCCGTCGATCGACGTGATGGCGTATCCGTCCCCGAACATCGGTCGACAGTCGACGGGTGCGATCATAGTTCTTGGTGGCGCTGTGTCGGTCCGGCGTGTCCGCCGGGAACGAGAGCGCCACCCGGGCCGGACGACCGCAATCGGCCGGCCGGTGGCCGTCGCGGAAACGGCGCGGAACGTCACCCGGGAGCGTACCGCCGCGTGGCGAGCGTAGCGACCGCGAGACCGGCCAGGACGCCGACGACCCAGACCGGAATCGGGACCAGAGGACCGCCGCGCGTCTCGACCAGCGCCCCGGCGACGCCGAGGACGGCCAGCCAGGCGAGCGCGACGGCGACCCACAGCGCCGGGGCGGGGTTCCCCGTCCGGGCCGAGTAGTACCCGACGCCAGCCACCGAGAGGCCGACGACGAGTGCCAGCGCCTGGACGACGAGGACAGCGACTCCGACCGGACCCCGGTCGGCGGGGCTGTAGAGGGCGACCGCGGGGACGACCGCCAGGAGGACACCGACCAGCACCAGCGGGAGAGGGCGTCTGTCCATGCAACTACGAAGGCGGTGGTCGCGGGTCAACAAGTCTTCTATCCGCGGTGTCGGTCACGGTCGACCGACGCGCCGAGGGAGGAAAGCGATTCCGCGTGCGACCGTCAGACGAGCGCGAGCAGGGCGTCGGCGGCCGCGCCGACCAGCGTCTCCCAGACGGAGACGCCGGCGACGATCCCGAGGACGGTGTCCAGCCCGAAAAACAAAAAGAGGGCGGCCCCGGCGAAGTGGGCCCTCCGGACGTCGAACCGGTGGGAGAACCGGTGGAAGAAGAAGGCGTTGGCGAGGCTCACGGGGATGATCGCCAGCATCTCGCCCGTCCAGATAGCGGGGTGAGCGCCGTACTGGACCGCCAGCGCGATGGTGACTAGTTGGGTCTTGTCGCCGAACTCGCCGGCGGCCATCAACAGGAAGATTGGCACGAAACTGCCGAACGGCGTGGGGAGATCGCGCCCGAACACCGACGGCTCCAGGTCGCCGTTCATGCCGGCCACCCCGCCGTCGGTGTGGGCCGGTGTGTCGCCGCGGTCGGGGGCCGACCGGACGAGCAGGGCGGCGAAGGCCAGAAACAGGACCGCCGTGATGCCGTCGAGGACGACCGGCGGGAGCGCCCCCTTCAGCGCCTGGCCCGCCAGGAGCTCCAGCGCCGTCCATCCGGCGAAGGCGCTCCCGGCGGCGGCGACGACCACCAGCGGGTTATACCGCGTCGACAGCCCGGCGATGATGAACTGGACCTTCTCGCCGGGCAACACCGTCAGCTGAGCGAGAAACGCGATCGTCAGGAGCTCGAGCCAGCCCGTCACGCGGCGATCACCCCGCCAGCACCGGTTCTGACGGGCGTCGTCGTCTCGCGGGTCATCTGTTCGGCGTGAATTAGACGTGTCTAATCCTTAAATCTGGCGGGTCGAAAAATCTCTCAGACGTCCACGGGGCAGCCGTTGATCTCCCCGCCGCGCATGCCGTCGGCCAGCCAGTACAGCGACAGCAGCAGCGTCCCGATGGCCAGAAGCGAGAACTCCAGGCCGTCGAGCGGCAGCAGGGTCAGCGCGCCCCCCGCGCCGACCAGCGAGAGCAGGCCCGCCAGAACCGCCGAACCACAGGCCGCACAGCCGGCACCGAGCGTCCCGAGGACCAGGCCCGCAAGACTACCGCTGCCCTCCTGGACCGAGAGACGGTGCTCGCGGACGTGGTAGGCGACCATGGCTACGTCGACGCCGACCAGCGCCGCGACGCCGACCAGCGCCGCGCCCGTCGCCGGGGCGTAGATGGTGCCCACGAACGGGAACAGTTCCAGAAACACGGTCGCCCGACTGGCCGGCGGGAGCGCGCCGCCGACGACGACGTCGAGAAAGAGCCGGTGGTTCTGGGAGACGACGAACACCGACAGTGCCACGAACGCCACGACCAGGCCCACGACGGCGTAGGCAGGGATGGTCAACACCAGCCGCGCGGTCCGGGCGACCAGCCGCCAGTCGCGCGTCCGGGTCGGGAGTCGGGGGCGGACGTTCATACTCCGAGCGCGTTTTTGACGAGGGTGAAACTGACGCTCCCCGAGGCACGGGTGCGGTACCGCCCGTCGCGGAACAGAAATACCGTCGGCGTGGCGGTGGCGTTGGCCTCCTGGCCCGCCGAGAGGTCCGTCGAGACGGCGTCCTCGTGGTCGCCGTTCTCCGCGGCCGCGACCACCGCCCCGGCGTCGAGGTCGGTCTCGGCGGCCAGGAACTCCCGCGTCAGGGGGTACACCTCCTCGGTGCCGGCCTCGCGGAAGTCGGTCTGGTTCTCGAAGTAGTGGTCGAGAAGCCGCCAGTGAGCGTCCGCGCTCCGGGCGTAGGTCGCCTCCAGCGTCCGGGTGGCCGGCTGACCCCACTCGTAGACGACGGGGTACCCGCGGAAGACGAACGACGCCGTCCCGGGCTCGACGAGTTCGGACTTGATTCTGGGCACGGTCGCCTGCTCGAACCGCTTGCACCGCGGACAGGACGGGTCCTCGAAGGCGACGATCACGCCGTCGGCGTCCGCCGGATCGGGTCCCAGCGTGGGCTGTGAGGCGAGGCCGGCCGCGGCCGGGTGGTCTTCGAGGCGCTCGCCGCCCGCGGTGGTCCCGCCGGTCGTCGTCGACTCGCCGTCGGGCGACTCGGTCTCCGTCGGACCGATGGCCTCCGCCGGGTTCTGGTTCGCACAGCCGGCGACCGCCAGCGTCCCGACCGACGCCAGTCCCGCCAGCACCTCGCGTCTGCGTTTCTCCATACCCCAACCAGCCACGGCCGACGGATAACGATTCCCCGGAATTGCCCCGGAGTGTGGCCAAACTCGTTCTAGAAAGTCCCGGACCGGCCGCGGTCGGGGCGACGCCGGGACGACTGCCGGACGATTTATCCGCCGGTGGTCCCTCGGTGCGGGCATGTGCGGCCGGTACAGCATCTTCACGCCGCCCGAAACGCTGGAAGACCGGTTCGGCGCGACCCCCGAGCGGCCGCTCGAACCGCGGTACAACGCCGCCCCGGGACAGGAACTTCCGGTCGTCACGAACGACGACCCCGGGACCATCCGCCACCTCCAGTGGGGGCTGGTCCCGGAGTGGGCCGACGACCCTGGTATCGGGAACGACATGATCAACGCCCGTGCCGAGACCCTCTCCGAGAAGCCGAGTTTCCGCGCGGCCTACGAGCGGCGGCGGTGTCTCGTGCTCGCGGACGGGTTCTACGAGTGGACCGAGACCGACGCGGGCAAACAGCCCTACCGGGTGACGCTGACCGGCGGCGAACCGTTCGCAATGGCGGGGCTGTGGGAGCGGTGGACGCCCGAGACCGCACAGACCGGCCTCGGAGACTTCGACGGCGGGACGCCGGAGACCGACCCGGAACCCCTGGAGACGTTCGCCATCGTCACGACGGAACCGAACGACCTCGTGGCCGACCTCCACCACCGGATGTCGGTGATCCTGCCGTCCGGCGAGGAGAAGCGCTGGCTCGCCGCCGACCCAGACGACGCCGCGGACCTGCTCGTCCCCCATCCCGCCGACGAGATGCGGGCCTACCCCGTCTCGCGGGCGGTCAACGACCCCGCGAACGACTCGCCCGCGGTGATCGAGGAAGTCGACGCCCCCGGGTAGCCATCGAGCACGTGGGAGACGCGGGGAACGGTGGAGACGCGGCCGGGACGCGCGGCGAACGGGCCACCCGGCACCGGCGCGGCCTGCTCTCGCCGCTGTACGTCAGCGGCGACGAGGAAGGAGCGCTCGGCCGATGGCTGTCGACCCACCCGGCGATGGACGAACGGATCGACAGACTCGTGGAACGCGCCGGCCGCGGCCGTCCCGGGTTCGGGGTTCGCGGGTGATACCGCCGGAAAGAGTCAACCCTCGTCGGAACAGTCGTCGAGGCGCGCCTCGATCCGGTCGAGCAGCGCGACCGCCGCGTCCACGTGTGCGTCGGCCTCGTCGCTCCCGGTCCCGTCGACGTTCGCCAGCAGGTGCCGGACCTGGCCGACGCGCTTCTCGACTGCCGCCGGCGGCGCGTCGCCCGCGGCGACGTCGGCGGCGACCGCCTCGGCCTCGCCGAGCCACCGGCTCGCGTCGCGGTCGACCGGCAGTTCGGCCGTCCGTTCGAGGCGGGCGTGGAGGTCGGCGACCATCGCCCGGAGTGTCTCGTCCACGTGTCGTCTTCGCGGGAACAGGTGAAAAATTCGTCCCCGCCCCGCGTTGGCGAACAGACGTCGATGTGGAAGTTTTAACACCTGTTGTAAATAAAATACCGCCATGTGTTCTGAGTTTCCCGAGGGGCCGGGGGTGGACGTCAGGGGGGAAGCCAGCGCGTGGACGCGCGAGCAGGCAGAGCGGGTCCGGCGAACCGACGGGACCGTCGCGCCGATCATCTACCCGCCGGAGCGGAAGATCGACCCGTCCGTGCACATCTGGGACACGTGGTTCCTGCGCAACCGGGACGGGTCGATGGCACAGATCGACGGCTGGCGGGTGTTCTTCTCGCTGACCGCGCCGTCGGAACTGCTGCCGGGGAAGCGCCACGACGTCGCCACGATCCGGTATTTCTACTCGCGGGACGGCAAATCCTGGCAGCCGGGCGGCCGCGTCTTCGACGTCGGGGCGCTCGGGTCGCGCCAGTGGGCGGGGTCGGCGCTGTACGACGACGGGACCGTCTACCTCTACTACACCGCGGCCGGCGAGGCCGGCGAGGAACACCTCACCTACTCCCAGCGGATCGCCATGGCCGAGGGCGGGACCGTCCGGACCGACGGCGAGGGGCTCTCGCTCGACGGTCCCTGGACGCACTCCCGGATTCTCGACCCCGACGGCATCCGCTACGAGACCGAGGCCCAGTCGCGGGGCATGATCTACACCTTCCGTGACCCCTGGTTCTTCGAGGACCCCGCGACCGGCGAGACGTACCTCCTGTTCGAGGGGAACACGCCCGTTCCGGAGGGATCGGACGCCTGCGGGGGCGACCCGGTCCAGCAGGAGTTCAACGGCAGCATCGGGATCGCGCGCTCGCCGACAGGCGACCCCACCGACTGGGAACTGGCCCCGCCGCTGCTTGACGCGGTCTGTGTCAACCAGGAACTCGAACGCCCGCACGTGGTCGTCCACGACGGCCGGTACTACCTGTTCGTGTCGAGCCACCGTCACACGTTCGCGCCGGGGATCGAGGGGTTCGACGGCCTCTACGGCTTCGTCGCGGACTCGCTTCGGGGGGACTACCGCCCGCTGAACGACTCCGGGCTGGTCGTGGCCAATCCCGCGAACGCCCCGTTCCAGGCCTACTCCTGGCTGGCCTTCGGCCACCGCGAGGAGATCCTCGTCAACAGTTTTTTCAACTACTACGAGTACGACCGCCCGTCGCTGGACGACATCGCCGCGCTGCCGGAACCAGAACAGCTCCGCCGGTTCGGCGGCACGCTCGCGCCCACCATCAGGCTCGACGTCGACGGCGACCGCACCCGCATACGGGACACGCTCGCACACGGGCACATCCCGACTGCCGAGGAGGACCTGCCCGGGATCTGGTTCGAGGACCGCGAGACGGCCGCGGGCTACGGCGGCGCGACGGCCAGCTACGTCGACCCCGAGAACCCGCGCTAGCGGATCGACGCGAGCCGCCAGACGTCGAGCGACTCGACGGTCGCCTCCCCGCCGCTGGCGTACGCCGAGACGCGCTCGCTGTCCGGCCGCGTCGGGTAGATCCTGCCCGTGAGACACCGCCTTTCGTCGACGAACACCTCGACGACCGACCGGTCGACGAACGCCCGGACCTCCACCGGGCCCGACGTCTCCGGGAGCGGCATCCGCTGGTCGTCGGCGGCCGACTCCGGGTCGAAACTCGACGCCGACCGGTCGACGACCAGTTCCTCGTCGGTCAGCCTGACCGCCGTCCGTTCGCGGCCGGTCGGCGAGGCCCGCACCACCAGCCCGAACTCGTCGGCCCCGTCGAGGCGCACCTCCGCCCGGAGTTCGAGCGCGTCGCCCCGGACCGAGAGCGGGTCGGGATCGGTCGGCGCGAGCGTCCCGTCGTAGGAAGCCAGGCGCTCGGCCCGGAGCGTCTCCAGTTCGGGGACGGGCCGTTGCTGGAGTTGGCCGTCGGCCGACAGCGACAGGTGTCGGGGGAGCGAGAGCATTCCCGACCAGCCGGCGTCCCACTGGGCGCGCTCGGGGCGGGCCTCGTAGAGCCACCCCCAGGTGAGGTACCGCCCGTCGTCGTCCCGGAGCGACTGCGGGGCGTAGAAGTCGCCGTAGTCGAGACGGCCCCGGGTCTCGACTGCGAAGGCCGGCTCGTCCGCGTCGAGGGTCCCGAGGAAGTACTGGACCTCGTCGTAGTTCGAGACGTGCAACAGCTGTCGGTCCCCGAAGTCCAGCAGTTCCGGGCACTCCCAGACGGATCCCGCGCCCTCCCGGTCGCCGACGAGCGCGGGGCCGACGTACTCCCACTCCCGGAGGTCGCGGGAGCGGTAGAGCAGGGCCGCCCCGCCGACGCCGTCGACGCCCGAGCCGATGATCTGGTACCAGACGTCGCCGTCCCGCCAGATTGAGTGGTCGCGGAACTCGGCCGCCCAGTGTTCGGTCGAGAGGAGGTCAATGTCGGACGGGAGGTCCTCGATGACCGGATTGCCGGGGTGTTTCTCCCACGTCCGGAGGTCGCCGTCGGCCGCGGTCGCCAGACACGGAAGCTGTACCCTGTCGCGCCCGCCGGTGTACAGCACCGTCGGCGTCCCGTCGTCGTCGACCGCACACCCCGACCAGCAGCCGTCCCGGTCCGGCCCGTCCGACGACGGGGTCAGCGCCACCGGCTCGTCCGTCCAGTGGACAAGGTCGTCGCTGACCGCGTGGCCCCAGTGGATCGTGTGGTGGTACGGGCCGCCGGGGTTGTACTGGTAGAAGAGGTGGTACCGGCCGTCCCACTCGATCAGCCCGTTCGGGTCGTTCAGCCAGTTCGCCGGCGGCGCGAAGTGGTAGGCGGGCCGGTGTGGGTCGTCGGCCAGCGCGTCCCGCAGCGTCCCGAGTTCCTCGGGGGTCTTCGGCCGGCCGCGCGCCGTGGCCGGCGGCTCCCTGTCGGCGAGAAACGCCAGGGCGTTGCGCACGAGGTCGCCCCGCCTGGTCGCGTGCCCGGCCTCGGTCGCGTGGGCGAACGAGACGGCCGCTCCCAGGCCCAGGACGGATCCCGAGCCCCAGGAGACGAGCGACACCGCCTTCGGGAGGTCCCGGCCGCCCCTGACCGTCGACGCGAGCACGTCGGCCCGCGCCGGGAGGATCCGCTCGTAGCGGGCGAAGGGCACCTCCACCTCCGGCCCCCGGGTGTGGATCCGGAGGTCGTCGAACCCCGCGAACACCGGGTGGTCGGCGTACAGCGACTTCGCCAGCACGCCCGTCGGCTCTCCCAGCCACTCCTGGCCGGCGGCGTCGGGGGCAACCGGGTCGATGCCGAGCGCGGGCACGGCCTCCAGCGCCCGGAGCGTCAGCAACAGTCCGCCCCCGTCGGCCAGGTACGCCTCGATTGCCGGCCGGTGGTCGGCGATCCAGTCGGTGTCGTCGAACGGTTCCCCCCGGTGCCACCAGAGCGCGTCGAACCCCCCGTCGACGTAACGCAGGCGGTCGAGCGACACCGTCTCCACCGTCGGCAGGGCGTCCCGACACCAGTCGTAGGCCACCCGCTGTTCGGAGGACAGTGGCCCGTCGTGGACGAACCCGACGCGTATACTCGACCTGTCCATCAGTCCCACTCTTGGGACGCTTGTATTTAAGATGGCCCCTTTTGCTCGCTGATGTACAACAGTAGTTGTACGCTCCCCGGAATCAATTGTAGCGTTCCTCGTGCCAGGGATTGGCGGTGTCCGAGTAGCCCCGCCCGTACTTGTGTGGCGTCACGACGCGGAGCGGGCCGCCGTGGTCGGAGGGCAACGGGTCGCCGTCGAACGACAGCACGAACAGCACACCCTCGCGCATGCACTCGTCCAGCGGGAGGTTCGTGCTGTACCCGTCGAGCGACCGGAACATGACGTGTTCGGCCTCCTCGGTGACCCCCGCCCGGTCCGCGATCTCGGCGAACGGAACGCCGGTGAACTCGTTGTCGAACCGGCTCCAGCCGGTCACGCAGTGGAAGTCCTGTCGCTGTGTCTCCGTCGGGAGGTCCCGGAACTCGTCCCACGAGTAGGCGAGGTCCGTCTCGACGGCCCCCTCGACGGTGAACGTCCAGGTCTCGGGGCTCCAGTCGGGGGTCCCGCTCTTCGAGAGGACCGGGAACCGCTCTGTTTCGCGCTGGCCCGGCGGGAGCCGGTCGCCCCCGAATTCCTCGTGGATGTCCGTCAGGTCCGTGACCATAGCCCGGGTTCGTCGCCGGCAGTATTAGTGATGGGGGAACCGCCCTGCGCTTTTTGGCCTGGCGGCCGTCGCCGCAAGCGTGCCAGTCATCCGTTTCGAAGCTGCCGACTCGCCGGAGCGAACCCAGATCGGCGAGGGACTCGTCCGCTTTGCGGTCCGTGCCGGGTGCCTGGAAACCGGCCGCGACGACGGCCGGTACTTCCTCCGGCACGAGGACGGGTGTGGCGTCGGCGGGCGTCGGCCCCGGCCGGGCGACCCGTTCTACTTCGACACCGAAACCGGCGACGTCCTCTGCGAGGAACACGGGGCCGAGCGGCGCGGCTAGTCCCAGTCCTCCTCGAAGTACTCGGGGAGTTCCTCGCGGCCCCAGTCCGGCGTCCGGACGTCGAACCGGTCGGCGGCGAATCGGTCGAGCGAGAAGGGCGCGTCCTCGCCCGTGATCAGCGACCGGACGGCCGTCGAGGTGACCGGCGCGCTCAGGATGCCGAGCGTGGAGGCCTGGGCGACGACCAGCCCCTCGGGTGCGCCCGCCGGGGCGTCGACTACCGGCTGGACGTCCGGGACCATCCCTTCGACGCCGGCCCAGGTGTTGACGACGTCGGCAGAGTCGTACGTGCTGATCGCGTCCGGGACGACGCGGGCGACGTCCTGCTTGAACTGTTCGTCGGCGTCGACGCCGGCGCTTTTCGCCTCCGGGTGGTCGACGTCGCGGAAGCCGTCGCCGACGAGGAGGTTGCCGTTGTGCTCCGGACGGAAGTAGACGCCTTCGTGTTCCACGTGCGCGATGGGGAAGTCCGTGTCCCAGCCGTCCTCCCAGCCTGGGTCGAGGACGACGACCTGGAGCATGAACGGCCGGATCGGCAGGCCCACGTAGTCGGAGACGAGGTGGGGCGTCCGCCACCCGGCCGCGATCACGACGTGGTCGGCCCGGAGCGTCCCTGCCTCGGTCTCGACGCCCTCGATTCGATCCCCGCCGGCGAGGACGTCCGTGACGGCAGTCCCGGTCAGTACGTCCGTGCCCCAGGCCTCGGCTTCGTCTCTGAACGTGACCGTCAGCGTGTACGGGTCGACCCAGCCGTGGTCGCGGTACTCGACGGCCCCGGCGAACCCCGCCGGGTCGAGGTCGGGATACTTCTCGCGCACCTCCGCCGGTGAGAGCCACGACACGGGCCGGCCGTGCTCGGCCTGGTAGGCCGCGTGCTCGCGGGCCTCGTCGGCCAGTTCCGGGATCGTCAGCCCGACCCGGTTCCGGGGCGTGAACTCGAACCGGCCCGTGCCGTCGAACTCGCGGTAGAACTCCGCGATGTGCTCGGCCGCGGCGGGCGAGTCCGGGTAGAACTTCGACCCGGAGATCAGCCCCGCCGAGAGTCCCGACGCCTCGCCGGCGATCTGGCCCTTCTCGACGAGTGCCACGTCGTGGTCGGACGCTAGTCGCCAGGCGCTCGCACAGCCGGTGATGCCGCCGCCCACGACGACGATGTCGTACGCGTCGTCCGCGCTCGATGATGCTCCCATGCCCCGACAGTCGCGGACCGCACAATTATAGCTACCCGAGCGTTGCCGACCTATCGTGTTCAAAATAAACAGCGAATCCGACGACAGAAGCGATTGCAGCGGTCGAAACGCCGGATACGTAAAAAATATATCTATATTGATACGACGATCCCGGCTCCTGTCGCCGACAGTTACGTCGTCGGTCGCGCGACCGACGCCCTACAGCGATTCCAGGAGGGCCGCGGCGCGTCGTTCCCCGAGGTCCATCAGCTCCGAGACGAACGACGGGCGGCGGTCGAGTTTCGTCGAGGAATCTAGCTGCCGGCCGAGCGGGATGCGCCGCACCTCGACGTGCTTGAAGTCGGTCTCCGGGAGGTGCCCCCGGTCGAGCCAGTCGTTGACCCGCTCGACGAACCGGAGTTCCTGGTTCAGCGAGATGTTCCCCGAGAGTTCGTTGCGCCGGTCCGCAATCTCGGGGAGCGTGGTCGGCTTTCCCTCGCGTTCCTGGGGGTTGATCTGGATCACCCACAGTTGCTCGGGTTTCCGGTCGACGTCGACGCTCATGAGGTCGTGGATCGGTGGATTCTGCGAGAAGAGACCGTCCCAGTGGGGATGGCCGTGGATCTCCACGGCCTCGAAGAGATCCGGAACGGCTGCCGAGGCGAGCACGGCCTCGGAGGTCACTTCCTCGTCTGTGAACGTCTCGAAGACGCCGGCCTCGATGTCGACGGTGCCGACGACCAGTTCCGGGGCCGTCGGCGTACAGAGATCCGCGACCGCGTCGAAGTCGATGTGGCGTTCGAGTATGCGCTGGATCCGCTCTTTGCCGACGCGCGATCCCGGGTTCCGGTAGGGGCTGATCCCGGCGACCGGGAACCCGTTGTTCTCGAACCGGGTGAGGCCGACGAGCCAGTCGTTGAGGAACCGGTCGACGGGATCGACCGCGACGAGGTCGGCCCAGAGGGCGTCGAGCAGTTCGATCGAGCGCGGTTCGCCGGCCGTCACGAGCCCGTACCAGGCCGCGACGGCGTTGAACGCGCCGCCGGATGTGCCGCTGATCCCGACCAGTTCGTGGTCGGCCGGCCACTCGCGGATCAGCCCCTTCAGCACGCCCGCGGTGAACGCCGTGTGGCTCCCGCCGCCCTGGCACGCGATGGCGACCTTCGTCGGGTCGTCACCGCTTCCCGCCGACCCGTCGCTACTCATACGTCGTCGTGTAGCCGCCGTCCCAGAGGAGGTCCCCGCCGTTGAGGTGTTTGCCGTGCCCCGAGAACCCGAAGACGAACAGGTTCGCTACTTCGGCGGGCGTCATCATCTCCTTCGTGCGGGCCTGCCCGAGCATCACGTCCTCGACGACCTCCTGCTCGGAGATGCCCCGTTCCGCGGCCGTGTCCTCGATCTGGTTTACCATCAGCGGCGTCAGCACGTACCCGACGCTGACCGAGAAGCCCCTGAGCGTGCCCCCACCCTCGGCGGCGATGGCCCGGGTCAGCCCGTGGAGGCCGTGTTTGGCGGTGATGTAGGCGGGCTTGTCCTGGGTCGCGTAGTGGCCGTGCACCGAGGACATGTTCCCGATGGCCCCGACGCCGTCGTCCGTCTCGCGGATGAACGGCATCGCGTACTTGGCGGCGAGAAACGGCGCGCGCAACATGACGTCCAAGAGCAGGTCGTACTTCTCGACCGGGAACTCCGGGATCGACGCGATGTGTTGCATCCCCGCAATGTTGGCGACGTATTGCAGGTCGCCGTGCTCGGCCGCCGTCTCCATCATAGCCTCGACCTGCTCCGCTTCCGTGAGGTCGGTCGGGACCGGGACCACCTCGCCGGCGGCGTCGACGTCGGCGGCGACCGCGACCGTCTCGTCGAGCCCCGACTCGTCGACGTCGCCTCCGACGACCGTGAGTCCGTTGGCCGCCAGCGCGACCGCGGTCGCCTGCCCGATACCCGAGGCCGCGCCGGTCACGACCGCCACCGTCTCCGGGTCGAATCGCTCGTCGTCGAGCACGAGGAGGTCGTCTGCCGTCAGTTCTGGCTGGGAGAGGTCGAACGAACCCGATGACATGGTACAGTACGACAAAGACCGGCCGGGCGTATAACCGTACGCCAGTCGCGTGGTCGCCCGTAGAATGGTCCCGGTGGCATTTGGGGGCTTGCGTCCCGTCCTTTGTCCAACCAAAATGGATATACGAGTCTATCGGATATATACAAATAGCGTATGAGTGCGACAGATGATCCTCCGTTGTCCCGGAAGCGATTGCGGACAATCGGTGAGCAACTGGCGAACGACCGGAAGCTCGATATCCTGCGGTTTGCCGCCGAGCACGAGCAGTTCCAGGTCAGTGAACTTACCGAGAGTCTCGACATCCCCCACACGACCGCACACGAGTACTGCCGTGACCTGCAACGGGCTGGCTTGCTGCGCCGCACCCAGGAAAAGCCAGCCGCCTACACGCCCGTAGAGTTCGACATCCATCTCTCCCTGGATGGGATCGCGTCCGCCGTTGAAGCGGAGAATCAGACACTCGCCTACGCAACTGACCGGTACGGCGATGACATCGTCGATGGTATGCTCGACATCTGGGAGCGGGTCGAGGCGGGCGAGTTGACCTACCGGGAGGCGAGCGCCGAGTTGGAAATGCAGCACGCGGATTTCCTGCGTGTCGCCGCTGAACTGGAACTTCCGGGCTGATGAATCAGATCGTTCTGGACGCAAACGCCGTGATCGTGCACGGTCGAGCGTTTCCCCAGCGTGTCAAAACACGATTCCAAGACGGGGCACGAATCGTTTTGCCTGCAGCCGTGAAGCGAGAACTCGTCGACGACGTGCTGGAGAACGATGACGCACCGGAAAACCATCGGCAATCAGCCCGCGCTATCGAGGGCCTCGTCAAGGAGGGATATCTCATGGTTCGCTCGCCGGACTTCGAAACCTACGGCGCAGTCGTTGACGAGGCGAGATGTCGGATTGCGGATGACTCGCTCCCCGAGCACGCTGTCCAGGCTGACCAGTATATTCCCGCTCTCGTCTGTGAATTGGCTGAAGACGGGACCGTTCAACTGGTGACCGCAGATCAGAAACTCCGCCGGATAGTGCGGGACGTGGCTACCCGACGGGGACTACACGAGTCAGTAACGATTGCCGACCCGCGAACAGTGCTGTAACACGATTACGAACAGATCTCAAACGCTGGTGGGCGGGGCGGATTTGAACCGCGAGAACGTCGCTCCGCTCGTTCTCTGGGCTCAAATCCAATTGCCCATTGGCGCCTCACCGACGTTCGCCGCAAAAATGGGTTGGGGCGGATTCGAACCGCCGGCTTCCTCCGTGTGAAGGAGGTATCATAACCGGACTAGATCACCAACCCGGTGTCGGGAGTTTCCGACCGCCGGACTTAAGCGTTTCTTCACTGCGCCGGCGACTGGCGGTACTCGTCGAGTTTTCCCCTGGCCCGCTCGATGCGCTCCGTGGCTTCCGCTTCCGCGCGCTCGGCGATCCGGTCGAGTTCGGTCCGCAACTCCTCGATCCGGCCCGGTTCGACCTCCTCCTGGCCGGCCAGCGACCGGACCCGCTCCTCGACCGCGTCGAGTTCCTCGGCGACGCCGCGCTTTGCCGTCTCGCCCGCTCGCTTCAGGTAGTACTGGGTGTCTTCGAAGTGCTTGTTCATATCTGTTCTTTGGCTAAGGACAAATATAACCTTTGTGGCGGCCGTTCCCGCCCGCGACCGCAACGTTTTTGTATTTTTAGGCCAACCTAAACGTGGGCGGGGCGCCGGCCACGCCCTGGCAGGCCCCGCTGTTCGCGCCGTCCGTCGCTACCGTGGGCACCATTCGACGGGCGGGTCCTCCGGGCTGCCGTGCAAACCGTTTTGACGGCGGGTACCCAACCCGCCGGCGTGTTCACCCGGCTGTCGATCCCGACGCCGTTCCAGATCGGTCCCGTCAACGCCTACGTCGCCGGCCGTACGCTCGTCGATCCGGGTCCCGACAGCGAGGAAGCCTGGTCGACGCTCCTGGACCGCCTGGAGGCGCGCGGCCTCCACCCGGCCGACGTCGATCAGGTACTCGTGACGCACCCCCACCCGGATCACTTCGGGCTGGCACACAGGCTCCGGGACGCGGGTGCACGGGTCCTCGCCAGTCCGACGGCAGCCTCGATCATGGCGGACTTCCCGTCGCGGCTGGCGTACGAACAGTCCTTTTTCGCGTCGTACTTCGACCGCTGTGGCATGGCCGAGTCGACCGCCCGGACCGTGACGGAACTCCCCGAAGCGTTCCTCCCGTACGCCGGGAGCGTCGAAACCGACCGGGAACTCGAACCCGACGACGTGGTGGTGGTGGCCGACGAACCGGTGACGGTCGAGGGAATCGAGGGTCACGCGCCCGGGGAGTTGCTGTTCGCTCACGAGGACGGGGACACCCGCCGGGCGATCGTGGGCGACAACGTCCTCGGCGACATCACCCCGAACCCGTTTCTCCAGCCGCCGCCGGAATCAGGCGGGAGTCGTCCGCGGGTGCTCCCGGCCTACAACCGCTCGCTCCGGTGGCTCCGCGACCAGGGGTACGACGAGTTCCTGACCGGCCACCGGGAACCGGTCGCCGACCCCGCGAGCCGCATCGACGACGTCATGGCCGAACACGACGAGCGGACGGCCGAAGTGAGAGGGATCGTCGACGGCCCGACGACGCCGGTCGAGGTGATGGAGGCGCTGTTCGGCGACCTCCCGGCCACCGAGTACTTCGCGGGCATGAGCGAGGCCGTCGGCTACCTGGACGTGCTCGAAGCGCGCGGCGAGGTGACACCCCGCGAAGAGGGTGGACTGATCGTCTACGAGTAGGTCGGGTTGAGTTCGCTCACGCCGTCCCGCTGGTTCACGACGCGCGCGAGCGTGAACAGGAGGTCCGACAGCCGGTTGAGATACAGCAGTGCGGCCCGGTTGACCCCTTCGTGGGCCTCGGCAAACGCGACCGCGCGGCGTTCCGCCCGCCTGCAGACGGCGCGCGCCTGGTGGAGTTTCGCGCCCGACTGGCTCCCGCTCGGGACGATAAACTGCTCCAGCGGTTCGAGTTCCTCGTCGTACCCGTCGATCCAGCCCTCGACCGTCTCGACGTGGCGCTCGCGGACGCGCGGGTCGTCCTCGTCGGGATCCGGGTTCGCAAAGTCCGCCTGGACGACGTGCAGGTGGTTCTGGACCGACCGCAGGTCGTCGTCCACGTCGTCGTATCCGGTGGGTCTGACGACGCCGACCGCCGCGTTTGCCTCGTCGACGGTCCCGTAGGCTTCGATCCGCGGGCTGGCCTTCGATACCCGCTCCATGTTCCGCAGGTCGGTGTTGCCGTCGTCACCGCGACCCGTGTATATCGGCATGTCGGCACACGCGGTCCCGAGGCCTATAAATGCTCGACGACCCGGCGCGAACCACACGCGCGGGGAACCCGCTGCCGGACCGGTAGTATCGATGATACTACACTTTAGGGATCATAACGATATTTAGGTGGAAGCGTGTCGTCCCGAATATGGCAGCAGAACCGGGATTACTAAACGCAATTCTGACGGGCGTGGTGACCGGAAGTATCATCGCCCTGGGTGCGATCGGCCTCGCCCTGGTGTACGACATCGCCGAGGTACCGAACTTCGCACACGGGGACCTGCTCACGCTCGGCGCGTACGCGGCACTCCTGGTAAACAAGCCGGACACGGTACCGCTGTTCGACGTACTCGCAACCGGGACCCGGTCGGTCGGCACCGCCGGGACGGCCTTCCTGTTCGTCGTCACGGTCGGGAGCGTGCTCGGCGCGGTCTATCACCTCGGGGGCGTCGACGCCCTCAAGGGAAGCTGGTGGGGGTTCGACGTCAACCCCGCGGTCGCGCTCGGGGTCCACGTCGCGCTGGCCGTCGTCGTCGGCGGGCTGGTCGTCGCCGGCATCCCGACGTACCCGTCGGCGTTGCTGTTTTCGGTCGCGCTACTGGGCGCGGTGGTACCGCTGACCGAATCGTTCGTCTTCCGGAAGTTCCGCGAGAAGGACGTCGAACTGGCGATGATGCTGATCGTCTCGCTGGCGATGGCGTTTATCATCCGCTTTAGCATCCAGACGGTCTTCGGCGGCGACATCCGGTTTTACGAGGTGGACGCGACGGTCAACGCGGCCGGATCCACCCTCAACATCGCCAACGCGAAGTTCTTCGACATCTCGGTGGCGGGCAACGGACTCGTGGTCGACATCCTGAACCCGGGCGGGGGCGACCCGACCAGCCTCCTCACGCTGGGGTACGCCTGGCTCGGGCGGCCGCGCTGGGCGCGCTGGCGGTCGTCCTGGTCGGCGGGATCGTCTTCGCCGGCGGCGGGCGGGTTCCCGCGGACCCGCTCTACCTGACGCGCGTCTCGATCTCGCCGCTCCGGATCGGGATCGTCCTGATCGCGCTCGGGATGATGGCGGTGTTGCACTACCTGCTCCGGGCGACGAAACTCGGGAAGGCGATGCGCGCGACCAGCGACAACCGCGACCTGGCGATGATCCGGGGAATCAACACCCGCCGGGTGATGATGGCCGTCTGGATCATCGCCGGGATGTTCGCCGCCATCGCCGGCGTGTTGCTGGGATTCCTCTTCAGCAACATCACCATCAACCTCGGCTTTTTCCTGCTGTTGCCGATGTTCGCCGGCGTCATCCTCGGTGGCATCTCGGTCTACGGTGCCATCCTCGGGAGCTACGTCGTCGGGCTGGCGATGGAGGTCGGCATCTTCGCCATTCCGGGGCTCAGCGCCACCTACCGCGTGCCCGTGGCGTTCGTCGTCCTGCTGATCGTACTGCTCGTCAAACCGGAGGGCATAACGGGGGAATAAGACATGGCAGTATCCGACGTCGTCATCTCGTTTATGGTACTGGTGGCGATCTACGCCATCCTGTCGTACGGACTGACGCTCAAGTACGGCCACACCGGCCTGCTCGATTTCGGCCACGTCGGCTTCTTCCTCGTCGGAGCCTACACGTCGGTGTTTTTCGTCCTGCAGCCCGACGATCCGTCGGACTTCACCGCGTACGTCGTCGGCCTGGGTGACGTGCCGATCGTCGGGACCTGGATCGTCGGCATCGTCGTCGCCACGGTGCTGGCGGGGCTGATCGGCGGCCTGGTCGCGCTCCCGACGATCCGACTCCGCGAGGACTACCTCGCGATCACGGTGCTCGGCATCTCGGTCATCTTCCAGCGGTTCGTCCAGGCCGAGTCGTGGTTCGCGAACGGCCCCGACGCGCTACGCGGGTACAGCCCCCCGCTGAAGGGCCTCTTCCCGCTGGCGTTGGACACGCTGGCCGGCCCGGTCCTCTTCGGGTTGATCGCGTTCGTCGTCTGGATGGTCGCGGTGGCGGTGCTGGCCCGGGAGAGCGAACGGGAATCCAGGCTCCCGCTGTCGGGGATCTACCTGGTCGCGTCCGCCGGACTCGCGACCCTCGACCGGCCGGACGGCCCGCTCTCGAACCACCTCCAGGTGGCCGCGGCGGCCGGGGTCGTCGCCGGCGTCGTCTCCGCGGCCCTGCTGGCGACCCTGCAGGCGATTTTGCTGGTCGGGACCGTCGTTTCGCTTTTTTCCTGGTTCGTCCTGGCCGTGCTGGTGTCCCGGCGGCTCGGGGAACTGAGCCGCCGGGTGCTGGCGACCGGCGTCGGCCTCGGGACCGGCTTCCTGGTCGCGCTGTTGCCGATCCCGTACTTCGGGCAGGTGTCGGCGAAGATCGCCGGGACGCTCGTCATGCTGGGCGCGCTCGTCGCCGGGTTCTACGTCGCCGTCGACCGCCTGTCGTGGTTCGACGAGGCCAAGATATCGATCATCGGGGTCGGCGCGCTGTGGTTCGTCTCGCTGTGGTACTTCGTGCTCCCCGTCGTGGGGCCGGTGACCAGCGGCGGTCCAGTGGCGGCGCTCAAGCCGCTGTTCCAGAACCTCGTCTGGGTGCTGGCGTTCGGCGGCGACGTCGGGATCGACTACCTCGTGGCGGTCGTCGGCGAGGTGACCATCCGCGTCGACTACCAGCGGTTCCTGCTGGCCGGGTTCACGCTGTTCATGCTCGGGGCCTACTACCTGCTGGAGGTGACGGTGCGGTCGCCGTTCGGCCGCGTCCTCCGGGCGGTCCGCAACGACGAGGACGTGGTCAAGTCCCTCGGGAAGGACCCGTTCGTCTACAAGGTCCAGAGCATGGTCATCGGGTCGGCACTCGGCGGGTTCGCCGGCGCGCTCTGGGCGATGTGGACCCAGGGGCTCGTGTTCGTCACGTTCGCCCCGCGGGTCACGTTCATCGCCCTCCTGATCATCTTCATCGGCGGGGCCAGCAACAACAAGGGCACCATCCTCGGCGCGGCGGTCTTCTGGGCGTTCCAGCAGGCCACCACGCAGCTGGCCTCCTTCTTCCCGCCGGCCCTGCGGGTGAACGTGCTGGCCTTCCGGCTGGTGGTCATGGGCCTGCTGTTCCTGGTCGTCCTTTACTACCTGCCGGAGGGGCTGCTCGGGCGCGAGGACTACAGCACTGCCGTCGAGCCGACCGCGACCGACGGGGGGGACACGGAGGTCGATGCGAAATGAGCGCGATCCTGGAAGCCGAGAACCTGCGGAAGACGTTCGGTGGTATCGTCGCCGTCGACGGCGCGACCTTCGAGATCGAGGAGGAGTCGATCACCGGCCTCATCGGCCCAAACGGGGCCGGCAAGACCACGACGTTCAACCTCATCAGCGGCTTCTACGAGCCGGATTCCGGGACCGTCCGCTACGACGGGCGGGACCTCCAGGAACTGATGGAACCGAGCCGCGACGAGAAACTCATCTGGGGCGGCGCGTCGGGGATCACCTTCGGCGCGCTGGGCGGGATCGCCGGCCTCGGACTGTTCGGTCTCGGACCGGTCCCGAGCGTCGGCACCCTCGCCGTCGGCGCGGGGGTCGGTGCGGGCGTCTACGTCGGCCAGGAGAAGATCAGGCAGTCCCGCGAAGGCCACAAGAACAGCCGACCGTTCATGCTGGCCCGCGAGGGACTCGCCCGCACCTTCCAGATCACGCGCGAACTGAGCGAGATGACGGCCCTGGAGAACCTCATGCTGGCCCCCCAGGAACAGGCCGGCGAGAACCTCGTAAACACCTGGCTCCGCCGCGGGGCCGTCGCCGACGAGGAGGCCGCGGTCAGAGAGCGCGCCGAGGAGATGCTCGAACTCCTCGAGATCGACCACGTGCGCCATGAGGAGGCCGGCAACCTCTCGGGCGGCCAGCGCAAACTCCTCGAACTCGGTCGGGTCCTGATGCTCGATCCCGACCTCATCCTGCTGGACGAACCGGTCGCCGGGGTCAACCCCACGCTGACCGAGAAGCTCATGGACCGGATTCGGACGCTCCGGGACGAGGGATACACCTTCTGTATCGTCGAACACGACATGGAAGTCATCATGAACCTCTCGGACACCATCATCGTCATGAACGAGGGCAAGAAACTCGTGGAGGGCACACCCGAGGACGTACGGAGCGACGAGCGCGTCATCGACGCCTACCTCGGGGGGGTCTGACCGTGGCGCTGCTGGAAGCACGGAACGTGGTCTCGGGGTACGGCGACGCACAGATCCTCCACGGCGTCGACATCGACGTCGGCGGGGAGGAGATCGTGACGATCATCGGCCCGAACGGCGCCGGCAAGTCGACGATGATGAAGGCCATCTACGGCCTCATCGACTGCTGGGAGGGGCGGGTCACCTTCGACGGCGAGGACATCACCGACCTCCGGGCCGACGAGGTAACCGAGCAGGGGCTCTGTTACGTCCCCCAGCGCGACAACGTCTTCCCGTCGCTGACCGTCAGGGAGAACCTGGAGATGGGCGCGTACATCGAGGAACGGGTCACCGAGGAGGACCTCCGAGACGTGTACGACCGGTTCCCCATCCTGGAGGAGCGCCAGAACCAGAAGGCGGGCACCCTCAGCGGCGGCCAGCAACAGATGGTCGCGCTGTCCTCGGCGCTGATGATCGACCCCGACCTGATCCTGGTCGACGAACCCTCCGCCGGCCTCGCGCCGGACCTCGTCGACGACATGTTCGACCGCCTGGTCCGCATCCGCGAGGAGACCGACACCGCCATCCTCATGGTCGAACAGAACGCCCGCCAGGCGCTGGCGATCTCCGACCGCGGGTACGTGCTCGACATGGGCGAGAACCGCTTCGAAGGCACCGGCCAGGATCTGCTCGAAAGCGACGAGGTCGCGGAACTGTACCTGGGGGGGTAACCGACCCCACCCTACTTCGCTCGGTCCGACGACCTCGCTCGTGGAGGGTGGGGCTTTGATGTGGTTTTCGCCCTCAGTTGGCGCGACGGGGCGTCTTGTGCGTCCCGCCTACCGGACGCCCTTCGGGGTTAGCAAACCCACCATCGGGGGCCGGGCTACTGCGGCCCGTACTGCGCTGGACTTGTTGCGCTCTCTTCTCACGGGCCGAAGGCCCGTTCGAATGGTCAGAGGGACCAGAGGTCCCTCTCGACTTGAGGCCGGGGGCTCCGCCTCGAAACTGCTGATCGCCCGCTTTCCCCCGCTCGTTGCACGTCGGCGAATTGCCACCCGCGAGCGCCTGAACCGCCGTCCTGGCGCGCTGTCGCGGCTTCGGGCGGCCCGAGGGGCCGCGACGACGCCGCGCGAGTCCAGCGACGCGGGGCTTTCCGGTTTGCTGTCACGCCGTCACCGGCACCAAAGCGAGTCCAGCGACGCGGAGCTTTCCGGCTTCGATACACCCCACCCACCGAAACCCGCACCGGAGCGAGTCCAGCGGCTCGAAACCACATCGGAGACGCGAGACGGCCACGACCGAAAAGTGTCGCCGGAACGAACGACCGTTTCCGGAGAAAGAGAACCAGATTCAGGTCGCCGTCCGGAGCACGCGGTCGGGGAACCGCTCGCGGCGCTCGGCGGGGTCGTCGGGGAGCGCGAGCGACCGGCCGATCCCGGACTCCTCGCCCGCCCACAGCAGCGTCGTCTCGTCGGCGACGGCGTCGTACTCCGCCCCGGTGACCGGCGACACCGACCCGACGTCGAGCGTCCGGTCGTCGAGCGCGAGGCGTTCGAGGAACGCGAAGGGGTCCTCGCGCTCGTCGGGGAACACCGGGTAGAGGTGCGCGCCGGCACCGGCGGGCTGGTTCCCGACCGCCAGCGCCGTCGCGCCGGCCGCCCGGGCGCGCTCGACCGCCTCCGGGAGCGACTGTTCGACGCCGTCGAGCGCCGTCCGGAGCCGGTCCAGGCCGGCCGCGGGTTCGACGCCGTCCGGGTCCCGGGGTTCCTCGCCGCCGTCCCCGGCGTCCGCGCCGTCGCTCGCGTCGAAGACGACCAGGTGGGATCGGGCCGGCGAGAGATCGGGGTCGGCCGTCACGCGCAGGTCGTACGGCGTTCCGTCGACGGTCACGGCGTCGGCGTCGGCCACGGCCGGCGGCGGGTCCGCGCCGGTCCGGACGGCGATCCGCAACTCGGTGTCCCAGTCGGGATAGACGGTATCGACGGCGATGTAGTCGGCCCCCCGCTCGCGGTAGGCGTCGACGAGGTCCGCCATCGACACCGACGACAGCGTCCCGTCGAGCAGGCGCTCGATGGCCTCGCCGTACGTCTCGTCCGGTCCCGTGCGCGCCCGGAGTCGTTCGCCGACCGACCCCTCGACCCACAGCAACGCCGGGTCGTCGTAGACGTCGTCGGGATACGGCGGCGGGCCGGTCCGCTTGACCGTCGCCTCGGCGGCGGCGATCTTCGCCTCGGCGCGGTCGGCGTAGTCTGTGACGATCGTCCGGGAGAGCGGGTCGCCCTCCGTCGCCCGGCCGATGGCCCAGATGTAGAGCCCGACCGCCTCGCAGGTGAGCCGCTCGGTTCCCTCGTGGGCGAGGTTCCGGAGCACCCAGGTCTGTGCCTCCCGCCTGGAGAGGGTCGTCTCCGCGACGATCTCGTCGACGTAATCGCCGTACAGCTCCCGGAGCGTGTAACAGATCTCCTCGATCCGGTCCCGGGAGACCCCCTCCGGGAGCGGATCGAGCGCCCCGAAGTCGAGTTCGCCGGCGATGACGTTCAGTTTCGTCGCCGGCTGCCACTCCGGTTCGAGTTCGACGCCCATAGCCGGCGTAGTCGTGCGGCCGAATTAAATCGCGTGGAACCCGGCCGCGTGCCGACGACACCCGCCCCGACTCGCGCGGGATCGTGACGATGGACCGTTCGTCGTATCGCGGAATCGCTCGAAAAACGCGAAACGGCGAGTCGGCCGGGCGTTACATCTTGCCCTCGAAGAACGAGAGCGGAACCTCCTCGATGACGCTGGCTTCGCCGCCCTCGACCTGCAGGATGCGGTAGGGGACGATGGGTTCGAGGTTCTCGTTCAGGTCGACGTTCCCGGACGCGCCGTCGTAGTTGACGTTCTCGCCGTTGTCGAGCGCGTCGAAGCCGGCCTGGATCTCGCCGACGCCGACCGCGGTGTCGCCGTCGTTGGGGCGGGAGACGCTCTGGATGTTCTCGGCGATACCGGTGCCGCTGGCCTCGCCGGCCTTGTGCATCGCCAGCGCTTCGAGGTAGGTGGCATCGTAGGCGTGCGGGGCGAACTGCGTGACGTTGTCCTCGCCGCCCATCCCCTCGATGAAGGTCTCGCTCTGGGCGGTCTGGGGCGAGGTGATGTACATCCCCTCGACGATATCGGCGAGGTCAGAGAGCAACTGCGGCGAGAGGATCGCCTCGGCGGCGACCCACTGGCCGCCGTAGCCGCCCTGGTCCCACTGGTTGAGGATCGTCCGGCCGTTGCCGGGGTACATGACCGCGCCGACGGCGTCGGGGTTGCCCTCGAACACCGAGTCGAGCGTCGAGGAGTAGTCGCTGGTCTGCTGGGAGTAGCCGACCATGTTCAGGGTCTCGCCGTCGAAGTTCTGGCTGGCGGCCTCGGCCAGTCCCTGGCCGTAGGGGTTGTCGACGTAGAGGAACGACGCGGTATCGGCCTCGACCCGCTGGTTGAGAATGCGCCCCATCACCAGCGCCTGCTGGACGTCGTTCGGGGACGTCCGGCCGTAATACTTCACGTCGTTGTCCTCGTTGACCCCCGCGGTCGCCAGCGCCGGCGAGGTGTTGCCGTTGCTGACCTCCATGACCCGGTTGTCCCGGGCAATGGGCGCGAGCGTGGTCCCGATCCCGCTGGAGTAGGGCCCGACGAGGCCGACGATGCCTTCCTCGTTGATCATGGTCCGGAACTTCTGGGCCGCGCGCGAAGGGTTGCCCTCCGTGTCCCGGTTGATGACGTTGAGCTGCCGGCCCATGGGACCACCCGCCGAGTTGATCTCCTCGACCGCGAGGTTGGCAGCGCGCTGGTGGCCGCCACCGTACGGGCTGTTGGTACCCGTGATCGGGAACAGAGTGCCGATCGTGATGGCTTCGCCGCCGCCGCCGTCGCCGCCGTCGCCCTCGGTCATCGTCTCGCCACCGCCGTCGCCGTCGTCCTGTTGCTGTGCACAGCCCGCGAGCGTGAGCATACCCGCGGCACCCGTGGCACCGAGTCGTTTGAGGACCGTGCGTCTGCTTTGTCCAGACATACCATTTTTGGATACCGAATCGAAGACTATTAATCTAATCAAAACCCCTCCCGTCTGTCCCGAAAGGAAAGAGAGGCTGAACAGGTGCTGTGAGTCCGCTCCTTTCCGATTTTTCGAATTATTGTGCGGATCTCCCCCACAAATGTCGAACATCTGTCCTCTTCGAAACGGCCCACTGATACTGGTGGCTGTAATTCTTTTACTCAACAGTCTCTGCTATCTGCGGATACAGACCCTTTCCGCCTGGATTCTCAATTCGAGTTTTCACGTACTTACAGCCACCAGTATGAGCAGTCCGCCGGTTCCTCGCGTCCTGCTCCCCCTCGATCCGGGAGGCGACGCCGTCCCGGCTCGCGCGAGGACCCTCGTCGATCGGGGTCGGCCCACCCTAGGTGGATGCCGTGCGTCCGGCTCCCGGCCCCGCCGAACCGTCTGGGGTCCCGGGCAATCGGCAGTATGATATGCGACCAGTCGTTAGATCCATCAATGTCCGATTCACGGACAGGACGGCGTTCTGAGACCGAACTCACCCCGTTCCAACCATGAGTCAGGATGCGCGCGGGAGTCCGTTCGCTCCCCACACCCCCGAGGAAACCGTAGCGATGCTCGACGCGGTGGGCGCGGAAAGCGAGGAGGAACTGTTCGACATCCCCGAGGCCGTGCGGTTCACCGAGGCGTTCGACATCCCGCAGCGGGACGAACAGGAGGTGCGCCGCGAACTCCGGGAGCTGCTCGGGCGAAACGACGACCTCGTCGAGTTTCTCGGCCGCGGCCACTACGACCACTACGTCCCGTCGCTCGTCGACCAGCTCTCGCTCCGGTCGGAGTTTCTCACCTCCTACACCCAGTACCAGCCCGAGGTCGCACAGGGCTTCCTCCAGGCCCTCTTCGAGTACCAGTCGATGCTGGTCGAACTCACGGGGTTGGGGATCGCCAACTGTTCGATGTACGACGCCGCGACCGCACTGGGCGAGGCGGCGACGCTCTCGCAACGCGTGCGGTCGGTCGACGGGTCGCGCGTCGTGGTGCCGGCCCTGCTCGCCGAGGGCCGCCGCGGCGTGCTCGAAAACTACGCGAGCGGGACCGGCGTGACCGTCGACAGCTACCCGATGGACGACGGCAACGCCGACCTGGACGGGGTGGCCGACGCGCTCGACGACGACGTGGCGATGGTCTACGCGGAGAGCCCGACCGTCCGCGGGACGATCGAGGAACACCTCGCCGCCATCGGCGATCTCGCGGCCGACCACGACGCGCTGTTCTGTCTCGGCTCGGACCCCGTCGCGCTCTCCCTTTTGGAGGAACCGGCCGCGGTCGGTGCCGACGTGGTCGTCGGCGACGCGAGCGTCCTCGGCCTGCCGACGAGCTACGGCATGGGCCTGGGGATGTTCGCCTGCCGCGAGGAGTTCCTCCGCCAGGTGCCGGGACGGCTCGTCGGCGCGAGCACCGACGAGGACGGCCGCCGGGCCTACACCCTCACGCTCCAGACCCGCGAACAGCACATCCGGAAGGAGCGGGCCACGAGCAACATCTGCACCAACCAGGCCTGGGTCGCGCTCCGGATGGCGATGCACGCCGCGATGCTCGGGCCGGACGGCCTCGTGGACCTCGCGGAGTCGTGCGTGCGGCGGGCCGCCGGCCTCGCGGCGCGGCTCGACGACGTCACCGGCGTCCGGGCCCCCGTCCACGACCGCCACCACTTCCGGGAGTTCGTCGCCCGGACGGACCAGCCGGCGGCCGCGATCGCCGAGGACCTCGAAAGCGAGAGGTACGCCGTCCACGTGGTCGACGACCACCTGCTCGGGGTCTGTGTCACGGAGACGAACGAACCGGCCGTCGACGGCTTCGTGGCGGCAATCGAGGAGGTGGCCTGAATGCAGTTCTACGACCAGGCGCGGTGGAAAGACGACGAGGGCGAGGCCTACGAACCGCTGCTCTCCGAGAAGAAGAGCCGCGAGGAACCGATCGAGGACGCGCCGCTGCCCGACGACCTCACGCGGGACTCGCTCGAACTGCCCGACCTGTCGGAACCGGAACTGGCCCGCCACTACACCCGGCTGTCCCAGATGAACTACGGCGTCGAGCAGGGACCGTTCCCGCTCGGTAGCTGTACGATGAAGTACAACCCCAAGTTCACCGAGGACGTGGCCGCCCTGGAGGCGGGTGCGGTCCACCCCGACCGCCGCGAGGAGACGGTCCAGGGAACCCTGGCGATGCTGGCGGGTCTCCAGGACTACCTGGGCCGGATCGGCGGGATGGACGCGGTGACGCTCCAGCCGCCCGCGGGGGCCGCCGGCGAGTACACGGGACTGCTGATCGCGCGAGCCTACCACGACCACAACGACGACGACCGGTCGGAGGTGATCATCCCGGACACCGCCCACGGGACCAACTTCGCCAGCGCCGCCCTGGCCGGCTTCGACGTGGTCGAACTCCCCAGCGGCGACGACGGGCGGGTCGACTCGGAGGCGCTGAACGCCGCCGTCGGCGACGACACCGCGGCGCTGATGCTGACGAACCCGAACACGCTCGGGCTGTTCGAGCGCGAAATCTCCGAGATCGCCGACATCGTCCACGAGGCAGGCGGACTCCTCTACTACGACGGCGCGAACCTGAACGCCCTGCTGGGCCGGGCCCGTCCCGGCGATATGGGGTTCGACATCATGCACTACAACGTCCACAAGACGTTCGCGACGCCCCACGGCGGCGGCGGCCCGGGTGCGGGACCGGTCGGCGTCGTCGAGACCCTGGAGCCGTTCCTGCCCG
The DNA here is from genome assembly GCA_003021105.1 of Halobacteriales archaeon QS_1_68_17. GTDB lineage: Archaea > Halobacteriota > Halobacteria > Halobacteriales > Haloarculaceae > QS-1-68-17. Next base: position 111,620 of record PXRG01000015.1, on the reverse strand, counting down.
ACCCGCACGTCCGCGAGGCCGACGGCGACTACGAACTGTACGAGCCCGAACACTCCATCGGGAAGGTCCACGGCTTCCAGGGCAACTGGCTGGTGCTCGTGAAGGCCTACGCCTACATCGCGCGGCTGGGCGATCCCGGGCTCGCGGACGCCAGCGCGAAGGCCGTGCTGAACGCCAACTACCTGGCGAGCCGGATCGACTACGAGATCCCCTTCGAACCGTTCCACCACGAGTTCGTCGCCAGCGCGGGCGACCAGGACGCCGGCGACGCGGCAAAGCGGATGCTCGACTACGGCGTGCACCCGCCGACGACGAAGTGGCCGGAGATCGTCGCGGAGGCGCTGATGACCGAACCGACCGAAATCGAAAACCGGGAGACGCTAGACCAGCTCGCGGCGGCCTTCGAGGCCGTCGCCGAGGAGGCCGACGAGACGCTGGCGGCAGCGCCACACCGCACCACCGCACGCCGGATCGACCAGGCGACGGCCGCCAGGTCCCCCCGGCTGTCCTGGCAGGCGCTCGACCAGGAGTAGACATACGGGAACTGCCACTTTCGGCAACAAATCTATATTAGTAGCGCGTAATGTTCTGTTGACAGCCACGTCAGCGGCCGGGGAAGCCGACGGAGGGGGAGGTCGAACGGACGGGGGCCGTCGAGCCAGAAGGTGCGGTTCGCGGCAGCCAGCCCTCCGACCGAAGCCACGGTGTGCGTGCCGGGACGCTCGCCGGGCGCGTGACGCGGTCGTCGACAGGTCAGCTGCCACCCACCCGCCATGTCAACCGAACCACCAACGACGACGCCGCAGATCGAAGGTCACCTGACGCCAAACGGCGTCCGGCTCGTCGATCCGATCGAGGGTTCGCAGTTCACGCTGCTGACTCAACACCAGGTCGAACCCGACGACTGCGACGCGGACCAGTTCTACTTCCCGGTCGACGCCGCCGCAGAAGTCTGTGCGACCGAGTTCGAGACCCCGTATCTCGTCGACATCTGGGTGCGGGACGCCGACGGCAGGCTCGTGGCCGAGAGCACGAACAGCGAGCCCATCTCGGTGTTGCCGGGCGATTACAACGTCGAGGTGGCGTCCGCCCGGATGAAACTCTACCTCTCGGTCGACGGCGGCGTCGAGGTCGAACCGCGCGAGGATCGGGTGAGGTTGTCGTTCCCGGGGTCGCCGGGCGTCCGGATCGGCGTCCGTTCGTTACACGACCAGCCCGCCGCGACGATCACGACCGGCACGGACCCCCGAGAGATGATGCGGGCGGTCTCGTGGCTCGGCTCGGCGCTGAAGACGACCTCCTGCGAGCGGTCGTTCCCGACGCTCCGCGGTCACCCCCCGCTGATCGAACTCGGCGACGAGTTGGATGTACCGGCGACGATCGACCGGCCGGAGACGGACGTCACCATCGAGATTCCGCCCCAACTGGAGGCGATCTTCCCCGTCGCGTCGCTGGCGTACTACCTCGGCGCTCGCGTCGAACCCGGGCCGGATCCCCTCCTCGTGACCGGCGGAACGACCCACCCGCTGACCGGCGGGGAGGGGTTCGAGACCAGGGTCGCGGAGATCCTCGAGCAGGTGTTCCTCCTGGATTGCGTGACGCGGACGGAGGGATACTACCAGGTCGACCTGCACGAGCGACGGGTGATCGCGGACCGCGTCGACCTGGACTTCGCCGACCTGTACGACCGGCCCATCGCGGCCCAGGTCGACCGGTACCTGTCCGTCCCGTACGACCGGATCGCCGACGCGGTCCCGCGGTGGAAACTGACCGCCGACGTCACGACGGCCCCGGAACACGTCAGCACGCTCCCGTTCTTGGCGAAGGAACTGGCGATGATCAGGGCCAGAAACGTGACCGCCGCCGCGGAACGGTCGGTCGACTCGCTCCCGACGGAGTTCGAGCAGTTTTTCAGCCGGGGCGCGGGGGCGTTCACCCGGTCGGCCAGCGACACGAGAGGACAGGAATCGGGAGAAGCGGCCACCGAGCAGTCCGTCGACGACCAGGTGTTCCGGCCCGAACCGACCGAAAGCATCGAACAGACGTTCGTCGGGGACGGCATCCCCCTGGGGGCCAGCAAGATGACCGTCGAGGCGTACTACCAGCGTCTCGACCACGAACCCGCCACCGGTACGCGGACGCGGGTGATCGTCGTCTGCAACGACCCGCAGATGAACGACGAGAACGTCGTCTCGGAAGTGTACGGGACCCGCGACTGGCTGGAGTTCGACATCACCATCCGCGAGGAACTCACCATCGACGAGATGGCCGAGATACTGCGGACCGACGCCGACTTCCTTCACTACATCGGCCACGTCGACGAGTACGGCATCCGGTGTGCGGACGGCTATCTCGACGCGCGCTCGCTGGAGGAGACGTCGGTCAGCGCGTTCCTGCTGAACGCCTGCCAGTCCTACGAGCAGGGCAAAGCCCTCGTCGAACGGGGTGCCCTCGGCGGGATCGTGACGCTCAAGGAGGTGCTCAACAAGACCGCCACCGAAATCGGCCACACCATCGCGCGCCTGCTCAACAGCGGCTTCTCGCTGTCCTCGGCCTTTAGCCTCCTCGACAAGACCCACCTGCTGGCCCGCCACTACATGGTCGTCGGCGACGGCAACGCGACCATCGTCGAGAGCGAGTCCGGGACCCCCTACTCCGTGGCCGTCGACCGGACAAGCGACGACGAGTTCGAGGTGGAACTGTACGCGTATCCGTCAAAGAATTACTCGATCGGATCGCTACTCAGCGTCCACCTTGACAAACTGACCGAACACTACCTCAATTCCGGTCACGTCGACACTGTCGGTCTGGGGACCGCGGAACTACAGGAGTACCTCGCGATGGAGATGATGCCCGTAGAAACAGACGAGGATCTGCTGTGGAGCGACGAACTCGTACTCGACGAACTGTAATTCAGGGACCAGCAGTACTCGACATGCCGGCACCGGCGACCTGGCCCGCCTCCGCCAGGAGGAGCAGGATCGTAAAGAGGACGCCGATCATTTTGGGGTTCTCTTCGAGGTAGCTCCGGACCGCGTCTTGTGCTTGGCTCATAGCCAGTTAGGCCATCGGCCCGATCTGGATTCAATTTTTCTAAAATTTAATAACAGAAATTAAGCGAATATAAAATAAGATAAATATGCGATAATCATTGTTACCGGCCATTGCGGTCGGTTTTGGATTTTATTGTCAAATAGAAACAACATGTTTTGGGTATGAAATTCACAAATTACTAATCCCTGGGGATTAATTGAGTGCTAGAGCGAACGGCGGAAGCGTCAAAACAAACCATGAGTACGAAGGCCAACGCCGAGACGGAACGGTTCGACGACGTTTCGAACGTGCTGTTGCTGTCCTCGTCAATGTCGAACAGCGAATCCGAGGCCTGTGCCCGGCTGCTGGACGATCCTGCCGGCGCACACGCACTGTTCTGTACGTTCGTGGAGTCGCCCGCGGACCGCCTGCGCCGGAGCGGTATCGATCCCGGGGCGTTCGAGACGACGACCGTCGTGGACGTCGAGAGCGTGACCCGCTCGGCCGCCGCGGACGGGGTCGCCGGCGACGGATCGACGTTCCCCGACGGCGAGGCCCGCTACCACGTCGAACCGGTCGACGATCCGACGGACCTCCGGGAACTGGGGACGACCCTGGGTCGGTTCCTAGCCCCGGTGTCCGGCGACGGCCGTCCGCTGTTTTGTTTTCATTCCCTGACCGACGTGCTCCAGTACACCGGCGTCGAGACCGCCTTTTACTTCCTCCAGGTGCTCACCGACCAGGTAGACCGCGCGGGTAGGCTCGCCCACTACCACCTCGACGCGGACGCCTGCGACCGCGAGACGGTCGCGACGCTGGAGGGTCTGTTCGACGTCGTGATCGACCTCCGGGACAGCGACCCCTCGGTGCAGGACGCCGAGGGATGACACCGGAGTGATCGGGGAGAGCAATGTGGCAGACACCGACGATACATCACGAAAAGACGGAGGCAGAATGGACGGCAGGGCCGTGACGCCCGGCGTCATCCTGGTCGCCGACGGCGATCCGGCCGTCACCGACCGCATCGCGTCGTCGCTGCGGGATCAGTACACCGTCCGGACTGCGTACACGGCCCGGGAGACGCTGGACAGTCTCGACGACGACGTCGGCGTCGTCATCATCGACGACGAGATGTCCGACCTGGACTCGGCGTCGATTGTCGACCGGATCCGGAACCGGGAACTGCTTTGTCAGGTGTGCGTGCTCACCCACGACGTCGACAGCGACGTGGCGCTGGGGTCACCTCCAGACGCGAGACTCCGGAAACCAGTTTCGAGAACGGAACTCGAGGGGACGGTCGAACGCCTCCTGCTCAGGGCGACCTACCGGGCGAAACTAGAGAAGTACTACGCGCTGTCGAGGCGACGGGCGTCGCTCGCGGCGAGCGGGGCCGGCGAGGACGCCGCGACGCTCGACGACCGACTGCAGACGCTCCGGGACGAACTGGCCGACGCACTGGGATCGCTCGACTACGAGGAAGCCTTCGAGATAGCGCTCGACATCCCGGAGAACGGCTCGCCGGACTGACCCCTGTCATAGTGATTGCTGTAGGCCGGTACCGGATCGACCGCACGACGAAACGCGGTCGACGCGGTGATTCGTTACAGCAATCACTATCAGGCCGTGGTGCTGGTGTCGACCGTGCCGTCGATGCGGACGAACCCGTAGTCGCAGTCCGGACAGTGCCACTTCACCTTCGTCCCGAGGTACATGGTCGTACTGCCGGCTTTGTAGAAGGTCTTCGATTCCCCACAGACCGGACAGTCGTGCTCCAGTTCCAGGCTCATGTGTCTTGATGGGCGGCTGTCGTAATTGAAGATGGTGGTTTCCGGTCGCGCGACTTCGAGACGCGTACCAGAACGCACTTTGTCGACAGCCCCCTAGCGGGAGTGATGACACGGCACGGCGGGAAACGGGGGTTGTCGCGGCGCGCGTTCGTGAAGTCCGCGGTGGCGATCGGAGGGTCGGCAGCCCTCGCGGCCTGTCTCGACCGCGAGGGGTCGCCCGACCTCGACCGGGGGTCGGACCCGTCGTCGCTTCCCGACCGCCAGCACGCCTGGAACGGGGCGCTCGAAACCGACGACCACGGCAACCACGTGCCGCCGCGACACCGACTGATGCTCTACCTCGACTACGGGCGCGACGGATCGCCGACCGCCGGGGACCGCGAGACCGTCGAGCGGGCGCTGGCCTCGCTGGACCGGGCCTACGCGCGCGGTGGCGAGGGACTGCTGTGGACCGTCAGCTACTCCCGGGCGTACTTCGACCGGTTCGACGAGTCGCTCCCCGGGTCGGTCGGGTTGCCGGAGCCGACGGCGCTGGCTCCCTTCGAGGACCCCGACCTGGACACGCCCGACGCCGTCGTCCACCTGGCGAGCAACTACGGCTCGGTCGTACTGGCGGCCGAACAGGCGCTGTTCGGGGAGAGAGAGACCCTCAACGGGGTCGCGGTCGATGCGACCCTCGAAGGGGTGTTCGAGCAGTCCGACCGCCGGACGGGATTTATCGGCCCCGGACTCCCGGCCGAGAACCAGGACGTCGAGGGCATCCCGGAGTCGGAGCCGGTCGACGAGGACGCCCCCCTCTACATGGGGTTCAAGTCGGGGTTCGAGAAGAGCCAGGCCAGTGAGGACCGGGTCACCATCCGGGAGGGCCCGTTCGCGGGCGGCACGACCCAGCACATCTCGAAAATCAGGCTCCACCTCCAGCAGTGGTACGAACAGGACAGCCGCTACCACCGCGTCGCCACGATGTTCTGTCCGGCCCACGCCGAGGAGAACCGCGTCGAGGGGGTCGGCGAGAACCTCGGCGACGACAACGGGATGGCGGCGACCGGCTGTCCGGCCCACGCCGGGGAAGACGCCCGCGAGACGGGCGTCGTCGGCCACGCGCAGAAGGCCGCGCGGGCCAGGGAAGACGGCTCGCCGGTGATCCTCCGCCGGGACTTCGACTCGACGGACGACGACGCGGCGACGGTCCATTTCCTCTCGCTCCAGCGGTCGATCGGCGACTTCGTGGCCACGCGGAGCCGGATGAACGGCACGGACGTGGCCGACTCGGCCGCCGTCGGACAGCGTACCAACAACGGCATCCTCCAGTACCTGACCGTCGAACGGCGCGGGAACTACCTCCTCCCGCCGCGCGACCGCCGCGCGCTCCCGACACCGACCGGCTGACGGACCCGCCGACGGCGTAACTGGCGCGTCCGCCGGCCGGTTGACGGCGTGACGTCGTCGTCCGGGGACCGGCTCATCCGGTACCGGGACGACGGGCCCGCCAGCGTGTGGCCGACAGAGCGCGCCGAGCACGTTCGAGTTCCGTACCAGAACCCGCTTAGGTGGCCGCTCCCAAGGGCGGCGTATGAACAGGCGTAGCTTCCTGGCGGCGGGTGCGACCGCCGCGGGGGGGGTGACCGCGGGGTGCGGGGGACTCCTCCAGACGCGGTCGGTCCGCACGCCGCCGCTGGTGGAGGATCGTCCGGATGCGGTCTACGTCCCGACCCACGTCGAGGGGATGAAGATGGTCGACGGGAGCACCGCCGGCCGCTACCGGTTCGGGCTCTCGTACAGCTATCCACACCGGTTCTGGGTCGTCACCGGGACGAACCGCAAACGGATCCGGATCGGCGAAAACGACTCGGTCCACCTGATGGTGACCGTCCGGGACACCGAGACCGGCGTCGCGCTCCCGACGTCGAACGCCGGCATCGAGGTCCGGAAGGGCGGGGAGACGGTCGTCTCGAAGTCGATGTGGCCGATGCTCTCGCAGAACATGGGGATGCACTTCGGGGACAACGTTGCGCTGGACGGCGACGGCACCTACGAGGTGGGCGTCACGTTCGGCCCGGTCGGAGCCAGGAAGACCGGCGACTTCCAGGGGGCATTCGCCGAGTCGCGCTCGATTACCGTCCCGCTGGAGTACAGCAGCGACGCGGTCGAGAACATCGACTTCCGGACGCTCGACGACCGGAAGGGCCAGCGCGGGGCCGTCGAGCCCATGGGAGAGATGGCGACGCAGCTCCCGCCGGCCGACCAGTTGCCGGGCCGTGTCATCGGGGAGACGAAAAGCGGGGACGCGGCGTTCGTCGCCACAGTCCTGGACTCGACGCCGGCGGGCGTGGACGGGTCGGGGTCGTACCTGGCCGTCTCGGCGCGCACGCCGTACAACCGCTATCCGATCCCGATGATGTCGCTGTCCGGGACGATAGAACGGGAGGGCGAGACGGTCTTCGAGGGACCCCTCGACGCCACGCTCGACCCGGACCTCCGGTACCACTACGGCGCGGTCGTCGACGGGATCGAGTCGGGTGACGCGCTCGAACTCTCCGTCGGCGCGCCGCCGCAGGTGGCCCGCCACGAGGGCTACGAGACCGCCTTCTTCGAGTTCTCGCCGGCGACGCTGACGGTCTAGACCGCGACCGATCCCGTCCCGGCCTCGTCGGCGCGACCGACCGGGGTCGACGCGATCGAGAGGCCGTCGTCGGCGCGATCCAGAGACCGGGGTCGACGCGCCCATCCAGATCCTGGCGCGACCGATACAGCGCGCAACGGGATCGATAAACAGGCATGTGATTTATCGCCGGGAGCGAAACGGGGGCCCTCGACCGGTGGCGATCCCGGACGTGGCGAGAAGGATCAGTCGATCTGTGCCTCGTACTCGTCGGGCGAGAGCAGGTCGTCGAGTTCCGACTCGTCGTCGGGGTCGACCTCGATCATCCAGCCGTCGCCGTACGGGTCGTCGTTGACCAGTTCCGGCGCGTCGACGAGGTCGTCGTTGGCGGCCGCGACCGTCCCCGAGACCGGCGTGTAGAGGTCCGAGACGGCCTTGATGCTCTCGATGACGCCGAAGTCCTCGCCCCTGGCGACCGCGTCGCCTTCCCCCGGCAGTTCCACGAAGACGATGTCGCCGAGTTCGTCCTGTGCGAAGTCGGAGATGCCGACCCGGACGGTCCCGTTCTCGGCGCGCGCCCACTCGTGGGACTCCAGGAACCGGCAGTCCTCGGGAATCTCGAAGCTCATCGGTCTAGGAATGGGGGCACGGTGATCCGTGCCTTTTTCGGTTCGCCGCGGACGACGACCCGGACCTCCGTCCCGGGGTCGGCGTGATCGACCCCGACGTACCCGAGGCCGATCCCGCGCCCGAGCGTCGGGCTCATGGTGCCGCTCGTGAGGTGGCCGACGTCGTCGCCTCCGGGGATTCTGAGGTCGTACCCGTGGCGGGGGATGCCGCGGTCGATCATCTCGACGCCGACCAGTTCCTCCGCGACGCCCTCGGCGTCGACGCGTTCGAGGGCGTCCCGCCCGACGAACGGGGTGTCGAGGGCGACCGTCCACCCGATCCCGGCCTCGTAGGGGGTGCGGGGTTCGGATTCGGGATCGAACTCCTGGCCCGAGAGGAGAAAACCCATCTCCAGCCGGAGCGTGTCGCGCGCGCCCAGCCCGCAGGGCTGGCAGTCCAGCGCAGACCAGACGGTCCCGGCCTCGTCCCACGGGACCAGCAACTCGAAGCCGTCCTCGCCGGTGTAGCCGCCGCGTGCGACCATCGACTCGACGCCCGCCACGTCGGCGAAGACGTGGTCGTTGTGGCCGAGAGCGGCGAGGTCGGCGTCCGTCTCGGCGGCCAGCAACGACTCGCTGTCCGGCCCCTGGAGGGCGATCATGCCGTACGATTCGGTCACGTTCTCGACCGTGGCGTCGAGTCCCCACTCGTCGCGGTGTGACTGCCAGCGGTCGTACATCTCCCCGTCGTGGCCGGCGTTGGGCACGAACAGCCAGTCGTGGTTTCCCTCCTCGGGCGGTCGGTAGACGATGGTGTCGTCGAGCATGATCCCCTTGGGGTCGACGATAGCCGCGTACAGCGCCTCGCCGGGATCGAGACGCTCGACGTCGTTCGTCACGAGCCGTTGCATCAGGGCGGCCGCGTCGGGACCCGACACGGCGATCTCGCCCATGTGCGAGACGTCGAACTTGCCGGCCGACTCGCGGACCGCGGCGTGTTCGGTCCGGATCGAGTCGAACTCGACCGGCATGTCCCACCCGCCGAAATCCGTAAACGACGCCCCGGAGTCGGCGTGTGCGTCGTGCAGGGGGGTTTCCCGTTGGGGCATACCCCCGAATCGACCGCCGAGAGCCGTAACTCTTTGCCATCCCGGTCCCCGAGGCGGGACGCGTACACCGCTATCCGCTATAGCAAACCGCGGGGTCGCCGCGCGAGCGGCGGGACCGTTCCGACGAGACGCCGCTGCCGAGGCGGTCGACCAGCTACCGTTCGGCCGGCTCGGCGTCCGGGACGGCGACGCCGTCGAGGCCGTAGTCGGCGGCCCGCGAGCGCCAGAACTCCTCGTAGGCCTCCCGGTCGGCCTCCACGGTACTTTCGCCCTCGTGAAGCCGGTCGAGCTTGATGTAGACCTCTTCGAGCAGCCGTTCCCCGACGTCGTCGCCGACGGTGCCAGTCCGGACGGTACCCATGATCGCGCTCTTCTCCCGCTGGAGCACCTGTCGTTCGGCCGTCAGCAGCTGTTCGCGTCGCAGTTGGGGGTTCTCGTCGAGCAGTTGGGAGATGGCGTCGTCGAGGTCGGCCTTCTCGCGTTCGTACTCGGCGGTGAAGTCCTCGTAGACCTCGCGCGGGATGTCCCCCCGGTCGTGGAGTTCGGCCGCGGCCTCCAGGGCGGCGTCGACGGCCCTGGACCGGCCGACGAGCAACTCGAACAGTTCCTCGGCGTCGCTCCTGGTGACGACGCCGAGGCGGTCGAGCAACCGCCCCATCGTCAGCCCCTGGACGACGAGACTGAACGCGGCGACCGCGAACACCATCGCCCGCAGGTCGGTCCGGAGGTCGGGCGTGAGGATGCCCTCGGTCGGCAGGCCGAGCACCAGCGCGATTGGGATCGAGGCGTGGAGCCCGCCCCACACCATGACGTGCTGGTACGACCGGGAGACGGTCGGTTCTGAGAACCGGTTGACCAGCGCGGTCAGGGGGTAGACCACGGCCGCACGCGCGACCAGCACCAGCGGGATGGCGACGAGAATCATGTCGGCGTGGGCCAGGAGGTTCCGGATCGGCGTGACGACGCCGATCATCACGAAGATGAACGTGTTGACGATGAACGCGCCGGTCTCCCAGGTGTTGAAGACGGAGATCTTCGTCCGCGAGCTCATCGCGTAGTCCGCGCCGCGGTTCCCGACGAACAGGCCGGCGACGACGGTCGCAATGACGCCGCTGACGCCGAGGTAGTGCTCCGCGAGGATGAACGATCCGTAGGCGAGGACGATCGTCAGCACGATCTCGGTCATGTGCTCGTCGAGGTTCACCATTACCCGGTAGACGACGTAGCCGGCCCCGAGGCCGACGATCAGGCCCCCCGCGCTCACCACGGCGATCTCGACGGCCGTGTTCCAGAGCGTCGCGGGATCGAGCAGCGTACTCGTGGTCGCGCCCTCGACGACGAGCGTCAGCAACGCGGTGAACACGACGACCCCGACGCCGTCGTTGATGAGGCTCTCGCCCTCGACGAGCACCGCCAGCCTGTCGGGCGCGCCCAGTTCCTCGAACAGCGCCAGCACCGAGACGGGGTCGGTCGGCAGGATCATCGCGGCGAAAAGCAACGCCACCAGCGGCGCGAACCCGAAGGCGACGGTCCCGAGAGTCCCGAGGACCGCGATCGAGATCAAAAGCCCGGGGACCGCCAGCGTCAGGATCGGGGCCAGGTTCCGGCGGAACCGTTCCAGGTCGGTCGTCGCCGCCCCCTCGAAGAGGAGCGGCGGGAGCAAAACGAGCAGAATGAGGTCGTGGGAGAGTTCGATGTCGACGGTCACCCCCAGGACGGAGGCGGCGACCCCCGCGAGCAAAAGCGCGACCGTGTAGGGGAATCGACCCACCTTTGCGACGAGGATTCCGACGACCGCGGCGATGATGAACACCGCGAGCAGATCGACCAACAGCGCCACGTCGATGCCGCCAGTTACCATTGTACCCGCACCTACCGACGGGACGCTGATAGGGATTGTCGTCGAGGCCGACCGGGGCGGCCTCGCCCGACTCCCGCCCCGGTCCGACGCGTCCGCTACCGCCGGCCACGAGGCCGGACGCCGGTGGGAGTCGGAGGAAAAGTGTGAGAGGCAGTGGGAGGAGCCGGTTCGCAGACGCCAGTTCGCGCTCCTTCCCCAGTGGTCCGACGGGTGTTGCACCTGTCGCCGCTGGTCCGACGAGTGTTGCACCTGTCGCCGCTGGTCCGCCGGGTGTTGCACCTGTCACCGCGGTGTACTCATCCGGATTCTGTACGCTCCGCGGAACTGTTCGCCCCGGCGACCGTTCGGGCCGTCTCTACCCAGCTGTGGTCCGGAAACGGGGCCGGACGAACGCTGTAGGTGTAACGAAGCTCCCCCTCGTCGCCGTCGACGGTGAGATCGAAAGCGTAGATAATCCCGTTCTCGACCCCGAGCAGGAGGGTGCCTTCGGTCGCTGGCGGGACGCGGGAGTCGCCCGGCTCGCCCGCGGATAGTTGGTACTCTATCACGGGGACGCCGTAGTGGGTGCTCGTGTCGGTCGCCTCCCAGCCGTAGTGTTCGAGAATTTCCGTGTGCCGGCCGACGTTCGTGGGAGCGACCTGCCCGTACTGGCGGTCGTACCGGTAGTACGCGTCGGTTTCGTCGTCGTAGACGAACGACGGATCCGATTCGTACTCCTCGCGTCGGCGGTCGTCGGGGATCCGCTCCGCGGGCTGGACGTACGCGTAGGCGTCGCCGTTCCGGTAGTCCTTCGCGCCGTACCAGAGGTGGGAGATGACCGCGCCGGTCGAGGAGTTGACGTAGTAGTCCCCCTCGACGCGCCGGCGGCCGGGCGGTTCGCTGTAGACGATGGCGAACGAATCCCAGTGCACTCGGGGTGCCTGCAGAACCGTCTCGTCGTCCGATTCGAGCGTCGAGAAGTCGATATGGTCCGGTCCCGCTCCGTCGGGGTAGTCCCGACGGGGGGTTGCCCGGCTATCAGTCGTCGGTTCGTCCGGGGACCGACTCTCGTCACATCCGGCGAGAGTCGACAGGCCGACGACGCCGAGAGCAGAGAGGAGGGCACGGCGTTCCATGGCCAAAATCATCTGCCGGAAAGTAAATGCGTTCTGACTTCCCGACCGTCGGTCCGGTGGACGCGCACAGAGGCCGATTCCGTGGTCGGGGGGACCATCAGTACTGATATATCGGGTGGCGGTGTAGCCACCCGCATGCGTCGACCCGGGTGGCTGTTCGGCAGCGGGGCCGATCGCGTCGGACTATTCGTCGATGGGCCGAACGTCCTGCGGAGCGAGTTCGACGTGGACTTGGACGACGTCAGGGCGGCCGCGGCCGACCAGGGGACGCTCGCGGCCGCGCGGCTCTACCTCGACGAGCACGCCACGCCGGGGCTGATCCAGGCCGCCGAAGCCCGCGGGTTCGACGTGGTCGTCACCAGCGGCGACGTGGACGTGAAACTCGCCGTCGAAGCGACCGAACTGCTCGTCGACGGCGACATCGACGTGCTGGTGATCGCCTCCCGCGATACTGACTTCAAGCCGGTCGTCGAGGCGGCCGCCCGCCGGGGGATGGAGACGGTCGCCATCGCTCCCGGGGAGTACGGCCGCTCGGACGCGCTCAGGAACGCGGCCCACAAGGCCGTCACGCTCGAGTAACTCCCGGCGGGACGGTCTCTGAGACGAACCGTTTTTGCCCCGCGGCGACCCAGCGGGCGTATGGACGGGACGCCCGTTCTCGACAACCACCTCCACCTCGATCCGGTCAACGGGCGCGGGGGGGCGGCCGCCGAGACGTTCGCCGAGGCCGGGGGTACACACCTCCTGGTCGTGAACAAACCGTCGTGGCACCTCGTGGGCGAGGTCGACGACGCCGACGGCTTCCGCGAGGTGTTCGACCTCACAGTCGACGTGGTCGTGGCGGCCAGCGACCGCCTGCCGGGGCGTGCCTGGCCGGTGCTCGGCGTCCACCCGGCGCTGATCTCGCAACTGACGGACCGGGGGTACACCGCCGCCGAGGCCCGGGACCTGATGCAGGCCGGCCTCGACGTGGCCGCGGAGTACGTCGCGGACGGACCGGCGCTGGCCCTGAAGTCCGGACGGCCGCACTACGAGGTCGACGACGACGTATGGGCGGCCTCGAACGACGTGATGAAACACGCCTTCGAACTCGGGGCGGAGACGGGGTGTGCGGTGCAACTCCACACCGAGGGCGGCGAGGACTTCACCCGGGTCGCCGAGTGGGCCGAGGACCGCGGCCTGCCCCGCGAGCGCGTGGTCAAACACTACTCGGGCGGTCGCCTGCAGGGACCGATCCCCAGCGTCATTTCCGACAAGGACGAACTGGAAACCGCCGCAGGGGACGAAGGGCCGTTCCTGATGGAGACGGACTTCCTCGACGACCCCGACCGGCCGGGGGCGGTGCTCGGTCCGAAAACCGTTCCGCGGCGGGTCCGCTGGCTCCGCGAACGGGGGTACGACGACGCCATCCGGACGGCCCACGTCGAGACGCCCGCCCGCGTGTACGGCATCGACACCGCGGCCACGCTCGACGAACCGTGACGACGCGCCGGTGTCCGGACTGCGGCGTGACCATGGAGCCGGTGACCTTCGGGATGACGGACGCCTACCAGCCACACGTCAAGACCGACGAGAGACGGGGCGGGATTCTCGGCCGGCTCGGGATGAACGAGAAACGGGAGGTCACCGCCGTGTTGTGTCCGGAGTGTGGGTTGGTGCGGTTGTACGCCGAGGACAGGTGACAGGCGACCGGCCCGGTGGCCGTTCCGGGAGACGCGACGGTGTCGAGCGACGGCCGCGGCCCGAGCGAGCGCCTCAAGGGAAAGGACTATCAGCGGGCGACCGTAGGGGCAGGTATGAGCACGCCGCCCGGGGAGTTCTACACCGAGGAACGGTGGCAAAACTGGATCGACAGGATACGGGAAGAGGAACTCGACCCGGAGGACGAGGACTCTGCGCGACTGCTGTTGAACCTGCAGGACGACACCGCCATCGCGGTCGCCAAGATCATCACGGCCCACGAGGAAGGCGAGATCGACGAGGAGACCGCGCTGGCCGAACTGGCCGACATCCGCGAGATCGTCCTCGACGAGGTCGAGATTGACGACGAGGAGAAACTGATGCTCGTCGACGGCGTGCAGACCTCGCTTGTCTGTGTCTTCTACGCCGCCGAGGAGTACGTCGCGGACGGCCCCGCCGAGGAGGGGACCGTCGAGGGGTACGTCCGCGCGGCCAGCGACGCCGAGGCCGAGGAAGAACTCGACGCGGCGCTCGGCTACTGCGCCCAGGCGGGCACGCTGATCATCGACGGCGCGGAACTGGACATGGGGCTGGCAGAGGACCTCGAGTTCGGACTGGTCGCCGAGTGGGTCAACGGCCTCGACAGCCTCCAGACGGCCATGAGCGACCCCGAGGTCGTCGAAGAGGACGAGGACTAGCGGCCGGCGGCGGGCAAACAGATTTTTAACTCCTACTCGCGGTTAACAATCCCGTTCCTGGAGGACAGACGCGCGTAATCAATCCAGATCGGCGCGATCCTGTTGTTCGGGATTCTCGTCGTCGCGTTTACGTCCTGCCAGGCCGTCGTCGTGCCGGACCGGAACCGCCAGGTCGAGTTCACCTACAACCGGAACGTCCAGCAACAGCTCCAGGAGCTCCGTGGCGCGATCGTTTCGATGCCGAACCGCCAGTCGACAGGATCGGTGACGGTCCCGCTCGGGACCAGCTACCCGAGCCGGCTGGTGGCGCTGAACACCGAGCCGCCGGTAGGGTCGCTACGGACGGTCGGCACCGGGTCGGCCGCGGTCAACGTCTCGCTTTCGAACGCGACGGTGACGGGCGAGACCGGCGACTTCTGGAACGGCACCACGCGCGCCTACAGTACCGGCGGGCTGGTCTACCGGCCCCGGTACAACGAGTACAGGAGCGCCCCCGAGACGGTCTACGAGAACACGGTGCTGTACAACGAGTTCCGGCAGGGGAACACCACCATCAGGGACCAGGCGTTGATCGACGGGAAGCGCGTGCGCGTGATCGCCCTGAACGGGTCGCTCGGCCGGACCGAACAGGGGAGCCTACCCGTGGACGTGGAGCCGCTGAGCAGTTCCGACAGGCGGGTCAGCGTGCGAAACGCCACCAGCAACGTCACGCTGACGATTCCGACCCGGCGGTCGGCGAGCACCTGGCGGTCGTGGCTCGCGGACGAGCGGGTCACCAACGGGGGACACGTGGTCGGCCTGACGGGCGAACCGCTCCCCGACCGGGCGTTCGATCTGGTCCACGTCCACCTCGAACCGGGCGTGACCTACACGCTCGCCATGGCAAGAGTGGGCGTCGGGACGCGCACGCGGTCGCCGGGCTCGGCGTCTCTGACCGACGTCACGGGCAACGGGACGAAGGTCCCCGACGACGGGACCCAGCGGGTCGTCGTCGAGGTGCGCGACCGCTACAACAACCCCGTCAGTGGCGTCGAGGTGAACGCGAGCGCGGACGTGGGGACCGTCTCGGCGGTCGGCACGAACGAGAGCGACAACCAGGGACGGGCGCGTTCGAGTACGACCCGCCCCCGGTCACCAGCACGACCACGGCGTCGGTCAACGGGAGTTCGCGGTCGAGCCGACGAGCAGATTCGACGCCACCACACCTGAGAACGTCAGCGCCACCATCGAGGTGACGGACGCGGACGGCGGTGGCAGTGGCGGCGGGACGTTCGAGGTAAACTGGCAGGACCCATCGGGACAGACCGGCAACCAGGCCCCGACGGCATCGATCCACTCTGTCAGCGCGACCAACACCGGCGGCGACACCTACGAAGTCACAGTCGATTGGAGCGCAACCGATCCGGACGGGAATCTCGATACCGGGACCATCACCGTCGAGGACGGCGGCCCGGCCAGCAACACGGAAACGGCGTCTATTTCGTCGGCGGTCTCGGGCAGTTCGTCGAGCGGTACGGAGACGCTGACGATCACGCTCAGCGGGCCGCCGCCGAAAAGCTACGACGTGACCCTGACGATCACCGACACCGAGGGGGCTTCCGACACCGACCAGGAGAACAATAATAACCCCCGAGAACCGGGACTCCGGCGCGTACGAGAGGGCGATGTATTTCGACGATCGACGAACTATTAGTCGACAAACCCTTATACCAGGTCGCGCACACTGGAACCATGGCGAGTGTCGGCATCGACGCAATCGACATCTGGACAGGCAAGCTCGAACTGGACCTGGCGGAGACGTTCGCGCCGGAGAAAGGCGAGGATCCCGCGAAGTACACGAAAGGGCTGGGGCTCTACAGCAGTTCGCTCCCCGACGTCTACGAGGACATCGTGACGATGGGGGCGAACGCCGCCCGGCGGCTGATGGAGCGGAAGGACCTCCACCCCCAGGACATCGGCCGGATCGACGTGGCCACGGAGAGTTCGTTCGACAACTCCAAGCCGGTGTCGACGTACATCGCGGGCTGTCTGGAGCAGGTCTTCGACGGGGACTTCCACCACGCCAACAAGGGCGAGCGGAAGTTCGCCTGCGTGTCGGGCACCCAGAGCGTCGACGACGCGTACAACTGGATCCGGGCGGGGCGCAACCGGGGTCGATCGGCGCTGGTGATCGCGACCGACACGGCGCTGTACGCCCGGGGCGACGCGGGCGAGGCGACCCAGGGTGCGGGCGCGGTGGCCATGCTCGTCAGCGAGGACCCGGACCTCGTGGAACTGTCGCCCGAACAGGGGTACGGCAGCGCCGACGAGACCGACTTCCTCAAGCCGAACCAGCAGTTCCCGAGCGTCGACGGCAAACGCTCCGTCCAGGTGTACCTCGCCAGGATGCGGGAGGCCATGGAGGACTTCGAGAGCGTCGCCGGCGACATCCACCCCGACGACTACGAACTCGGGCCGTTCCACACGCCGTTCCCGGGGATGGTCCGGAAGGCGGCGGTCCTGGCCTACCGGCACATCATCCGGGACACCGAGGTCGAGGACGCGCTGGCGGACGACATCGGCCGCCAGCCCCGCCCGGAGGCGTTCGACACCGAGGAGGAGCACCTCGACGCCATCTCCGAGTACACGGACCGCCTGAAGGACACCGAACAGTACCGCGACTGGTACGAGCGGGTGATCAAACCGACCCTGACCATCTCCCGGCACGTCGGCAACTGGTACACGGGATCGGTCCACGTCGCCCGCGCGGGCGGGCTGAAGTGGGCGCGCGAGAACGGCCGGGAACTGACCGGGAAGCGCCTCCTCGTAGGGTCGTACGGCAGCGGGGCACAGGCCGAGATCCACGCCGAGACCGTCCAGCCCGGCTGGACAGAGGAGATCGCCGACCTGAACGTCGACGAACAGCTCAACGGGCGTCGGGGTCTCTCCTTCGAGGAGTACGAACAGATCCACGACGTCCACAACCACGCAGAGGACGCCGACGTGGAGGCGTTCACCACGCCCGAGCGCGAGTTCGTCTTCGACGGCTGGGGCCGGATGGGCGAACGGAAGTACCGGTTCGTCGAGTAGTCAGGGCAGTTCCCGAAGCCTGTCTAGCATCTCATCGAGGTCGAGGTCGGAGATAGCGAGCGAGAAGCCGTCGATGCGCGCGAGGTCGGCCGCGTGGTCCCAGAGGTCCTCCTCGGTCAGCCCGTGGAGGACGACCGCGCTGGGCGTGGGATTGACCACGCGCATGGCGACCAGCGGCGACTCGCCGCGGGTGACGTTCGTGAACACGAGCGCGCGGTTGGTCGACTGGCCGTAGAGCCGGTAGAACTCCTGGGAGGAGAGGCGCGTGATCGCCTCGATGGAGTCGATCACGGTGTGGCCGGCGATGGTCTCCCCGGACCCGGGCGCGAGTTCGGTCGCGTCGATGGCGTCGTAGTACCGGCCCAGCGGGATCGTAGCGGGGTACTCCCGGAGGTCGTGGACGATGTCGCTCTCGAAGCCGGCCGAGATGACCCGCGCGTACTGGCGGATGCGGCTGCCGCCGCGTTGCTGGTCGATGTCCAGAAGCGCCGTCACCACCCGCCGGACCACGCCGATGCCGGGGCTCTTCCTGCGGCCGCTCTCGTAGTCCGAGATCACCGACGAGGAGACGCCGAGTTCGCCGGCCAGCTCGGTCTGGGAGACGCCGAAGTCCGTCCGCCACTTCCGGAGCGTCGCCCCGGGTTCGTCGCTGAGGGTGATCTCCCCCGCGATCTTCTCGGCCAGTTCGCGCCGCGGTCCCTGCGACATACGCCTGTAGCACCCGGCGGCGCACAAAACGGTGTCGAAACCCCACTCGACGATCGACGTCCGCTTCCCGGTACTGACGACGAGCCACGACGACCGGCCGACGGGCCGGCGAATCGCCCGATCAGTCGGCCGAGGCGTCGGGCACCTGCAGTTCCTCGTCGAGGAGTTTCGAGGCCAGCGAAGGGACGAAGGTGCCGATGTCGGAGACCATCCCGATGGCCTGGGCCGACCCGCGGTCGATCAACTGGGTCACCGTCGAGGGGTTGATGTCGACGCAGACGACCTTCGTGTTCGAGGGGAGACAGTTGCCCACGGCGACCGAGTGCAGGAGGGTCGCAAGCATGATCACCATGTCGGCCCCGCGGGCCTGTTCGCGGATGGCGTTCTGGGCCTCGATAGAGTCCGTGATCGTGTCCGGCAGCGGGCCGTCGTCGCGGATCGATCCCGCCAGGACGAACGGCACGTCGTTCTCGACGCACTCGTACATAACGCCCTTCTCGACGAGTCCGTTCTCGACGGCCGCCTCGATACCGCCCGCGCGGATGATCTCGCTGATCGTGTAGATGTGGTGTTTGTGGCCCTTCCGGGGGTGTTCGAGGTCCTCGATGTCCATGCCCAGCGAGGTGCCATAGAGGTCCCGTTCGAGGTCGTGGACGGCGAAGCCGTTGCCGGCCGAGAGGGCGTCGACGTACCCCTCGCGCACGAGGCGGGCGAACGCGTCGCCCGCGCCGGAGTGGATCAGCGCCGGCCCACAGACCGCGAGGATGTTGCCGCCGTCCCGCCTGGTCTGTTCCATGGCCTCGGCGATCCGGCGGATGAGCGACTCCGAGGGGCGCTCGCTGGAGACGCCGCCCTGCATGAACCCGAAGGCGTTGTCGCTCCCGCGGGGGTGTTCGGGCGGTTCGACGCGGACGCCCCCGTCGCCGGCGACGACCAGGTCGCCCTCCTCGATGGCGTTGAGTACCTTCGTGTACGCCCGGGGACCGTCCGGGCCGTCCGGGTCGACGACGACCGCACAGTCCATCTCGATGTTCTCGACTTCGAGCCACTCGCCGTCGTGGCGGACGAACGTCGGGTGGTTGGTCGTCGAGTAGAAACCCGGCGGGACCACCTGGTCGGCCGGTGCCGGTTCCAGCGTCGCGTCGTAGGGGTCCGAGAGCGTCGCCCCGGTCTGGTGGAGTTCGTGGAGGATGCGCTGGAGGTGGTCCTCGGTGTCCGCGGAGACGTCCATCCGGCAGTACGACTCCTCGTCCTGGTGGTGGCCGATCTCGAACTGCTGGACCTCGAACGATCCCCCCATCTCCATCACGATGCGGAAGGCCCGGCCCATGATGCCCGAGTCGATGATGTGCCCCTCGAGTTCGACCGTTCTGGTCGCCGTCATCGAACGAGCAAAGGTCTGGTGGCGCTAAGAGGGTTTTGGAGCCGGCACGGCACCCGCCCGCATCCTGGGGCGACCGGTCACCGCCGGAAGACGGCCGCCGGCCGTCGACGAACCGTGACGACGCGCCGGCAGGTCACTGGTCGGCCAGCGTCCGCTCGACGAGGGTGGCCATCCCGCGCCGGAGCCGGCCGCTGGCCGCCGTCGAGGAGATGTTCATCTCGTCGGCCACGTCCTCGAGGGTGGCGTCGCGCGGCTGTTCGAAGTACCCCAGTTCCAGCGCCGTCAGCAGCGCCTCGCGCTGGGGTGCCGTTACCCCCACCTGCTGGTCGAACGAGACGTCCTCGCCCCCCACCACGTGGTTGACCGCGATGGTCACGTCCTCGGACTGACAGAAGTCGTTGAGCGCGGCAAGCGCGTCGCGGTCGGGCAACTGGAGCTTGACCGCCCACCCGTCGTCGTCGCTGCGCGATTCGAGCGACAGCCCCCCGAGTTCCGAGACGGTCGGCGAGATGAGCACCACGTCCTCGGCGTAGGTGATCTGGTAGATCCGCTGGCCGTCGACGGTCGCGACGTGTTCGTAGTCGACCACCGTGTGGTCGGACGTCAGTGCCGTCTCGAACCGGCCGGGATCGCAGCCATCGACGAGGTAGGCGAACGACCGCGTCTCCGGATCCGTGGCCGACTGCGGCACGACCCTGATAGTCGCCTCCGACACCGACCGAATGGTCGGCGTGAGGACGAGATCCGGGTGCGAAATGTGGATGGCTGCGATGACTGGCATGCCCTTCCATAGCACTCACGGGTAGGGTAAAATGAAGCGTTCGGTTTCGGACGCTGAAACCGACGCTGAGGAACGACCGGGCCTCGCCGGGTAGGCATCATCGGGCGGGCATCACGTCCCGGCGACGGGCGTCTCGTCGTCGACGGCTTCGAGCAGATCGAGGCGGTCGAGCGTCCCGCGGGTCGGGACGCCGTCGGCGCTCCACCCGCGGGCGTCGTAGTAGGCGTCGAGCATCGCCGCGAAGGAGTCGACCCGGACCGGGCCGTCGGTCGAGTCGCCGATCGCGCCGGCGAGCATCGGGGGGAGGCGGTCGTCGGCCCGGGTAAAGCCCGCCCTGACGTTGAACAGCCGCGTCAGGTTCCAGATCCGATCGCCGGTCGCCCGCAGTTCCGCGGGATCGTAGTCGAGGCCGACGGCGGCGAGCCACTCCGCGCCCAGCGAGTCCCACAGCGCCATGCCCGCGAAGTCGTCGGCGATCAGGCTCCAGAGCAGCGACCGGGCGTCCTGTTCCTCGATCACGAACGCCGCGACGTCGGCCGCGTCCCAGGGGTCGGCCACGAACGCCTCCTGTTCGACCGGCCGGGAGCGCCGGTGGCAGGGACCCCGGTCGCTGGTCGCGTACGCCAGCGCCATGCTCGTCGCGCCCCGCGGATCGTACCCCGGCAGTTCCATCCCCTTCGCGGTCGGGACGAGGTCCGCACCGCCGAACGTCCCGGCGGCGGTCTCGATCCCCTCCGCGAGCGCGTCGCCCAGCAGGGTCGACCGGGCGGCGATCTCGTCCAGCAATCCCCGCGCGTCCCCGGGATCGCCGAACGAGAGGTCGCGGTCGATCACGCCCTCCCCGGCGGCCCGGATCGCCCACGCGACGGCGGTGCCCGCGCTGATCACGTCGACGCCCAGGCGGTCGCACTGCTCGCCAAGCGTCGCCACGGCGTCGAAGTCGTCGATCCCCAGGCCGGCACCGAGCGTGATCTGTGTCGCGCCCCGCGGGACGCTCTCGCCGTCCCGCGTCTCGACCCGGAAGCCCCCGGGGATCGGGTCGTCGGCGCGCTCGCGCCCGCTGGCGGCCTCGTGCACGGACTCGATGCCGATGTCGTCGGTGCCCTCGAACCGGCTCTCCTGCCAGCCCCGCGTCGACAGCGCCCCCACCTCGTTGGCGAAGTCGACGCTCTCTAAGGTCTCGCTCGTGAGGAACCACTGGCTGTCGGCGTCGTCGGCGAACAGGACGGTGAACCGCTCCCGGAGGCCGGCGAAGGCGGGGTCGTCCGGCGGGTCGCCGCGCGCGGTGACGGTCTTGAGCCGCTTGGCACCCATGACCGCGCCCGCGCCGCCCCGACCCGCCTGGTGGTCGCCGCCCTCCGAGGCGACGGTCGCGTAGGCGACCAGGTTCTCGCCGGCCGGTCCGGCACAGGCCACCTCCGCGTCCGGGACGGCGGCGTCCGTCTCGCGGGCGTCCAGCCCCCAGAGGTCGGCCGCCGGGGCGAGGCTGGCCGTGCCCCCCGCGACGTCGATCCGGACGGGATCGGCGGCCCGACCGGTCACAAGCAGGCCGACGTGCTCCCCGAGGCCGCCGGCCAGCGCCTCCGCGAACGCGCCGCCGCTGTACGAATCGAGGAAGGTCCCGGTCAGCGGCGACTTCGTGACGACCGCGAAGCGCGCCTCGCCGGGCAACACGCCCGTCAGCGGCCCGCGGAGGAACAACAGCGCGTTCCCGGGGCCGAGGGGGTCGGTCTTCCCGTCGAGTTCCTCGTAGAGGTACCGCGCCCCGAGTCCCTTCCCGCCGACGAAGTCGCGTCGCCACGCCGCCGGCACCCGCTCGCTGTCGACGGTGCCGGCCGAGAGATCGACCCGGAGGAGTCTCGTCGGCAACTCGTAATCCATCCGGCCGCGGCTACGAGATGCCCGCATAAAGGGCTGTCCCGACGGCCCGATACGCCGGCAGGGGATGGCGTCGGCCCGGCGGGGCAGGCGCAGGATGCGTTATGGGTGCCGGGCGGTCCGCCGGGACAAGGCGTTTGGGGATCGGGGGCACAGATTGGCACATGAGCGCGGGCGTGATCGTCGCCGGGGGGCGCTCGACGCGCTTCGGCGACACGGACAAGGCGGTGGCCGACCTGGCGGGGACCCCGATGATCCGGCGGGTCGCGGACCGCATCGCGGGCGTCGTCGACGAACTGGTGGTCAACTGCCGGGAGGACCAGGAACCGGCGATCCGGGCGGCGATGGACGGCTACGAGCACGGGGTGCGGTACGCGCTCGATCGGGAACCGGACCTCGGGCCGATGGCCGGCATCATGACCGGACTCGGGGCGGTCGAGACCGAATACGCGTTTGTGGTCGCCTGCGACATGCCGTTCGTCGACCCGGGGCTGGCCGAGTACCTGTTCGACCGCGCGGACGGCCACGACGCTGCGGTCGTCCAACTGGAGGACAAGTGGTACCAGACGACGCAGACGGTCTACCGCGCCCGCGCGATGGCCGACGCCTGCGAGGAGGCACTGGCCCGCGGCGAGCGCAAGATCGTCGAACCGCTATCCGACCTCGATTACGTCGTCGTCGACGACGAACTCCGCGAGCACGCCGATCCCGGCACCTTCGAGAACCTCAACACCCGCGAGGAGTTCGAGGCCGCCAAGAGCCGCTTCTAGTCGACGACGGCGACCAGCGGGTCGTCGTCGATCATCCGCGCGAGCACGACCCGCGGCACGTCGACCGGGCCGTCCGCGGTGCGGTCGAGGACCGCTCGCGCGATTTCCCGGCCCGTCGCTTCCAGTTTCGCGTCGTCGACCATGTTGACTAGCGGCACGGCCCGCGCGCCGGGCGGAACGTCCTTCAGCCCGCCCCGCTCGCTGGCGAGGACGGCCGCCACGTCGTCGGGGCCGATCCGCTCGCCCGCCGAGAGGCCGGTGATCGCGGCGACGCGTTCCGGGCGGTGGACGTGCTCCTCGGCCAGCGCGGCACCGACGACCCGGGCGCTGGCGATCGGGATCACGGTGTCGGCCGAGCGGGGGAGTCGCGGCTCGCGGTCGGCCGGTGCCTTGAACTGGCGCATCCGCGCGCCGTCGGCTTTCACCAGCACGGCGTCGGCGACCCCGGCGGCCGCGAGGTCGTCGACGACCCCGGGATCGTAGCCGAGGTACCGGTCCGACCGCTCGCGCTCCGGGACGACGCCGACCGGCCACGCGTCCGCCGCCGAGACGGCCGCGACCGGGTCGTCGGTCACGACCACGTCGGCCACTTCGTCGTCGAAAATCGGGATGCGGACCGTCGCCGTGACGACCGCCCGGTCGATCCGGTCGGCCAGCGCGTACAGCGTCGTCTTCTTCCCGCCGGCCCCGACGACGCAGGTCGTCCCTTCGGCCGCCAGGGCGGTCACGATGTCCATGTCCCCGGGTGGACCGGCCGGCACCTTAGACGCCACGGTGGGCGACCGCAGTGGCGGAGGCGCTCGGAGGGACGTGACCTAGAACAGGTGGTCGTCGACGAGTCGGGCGGGGCCGCCGACGCGCCAGACGTCCGTCTCGACGCCCAGGTCCCGGAGTGCCACGACCACGCGGTCGGCGTGGGTCGCGGTCGTGTTCAGGTACGCCGTCGCGCCGGTATCGCCCGAGAAGTAGACCGGCAGGTCGGCCTCCTCGCGGAGGCGGCGGGCGGTGTGTAGCATCGCCACCGTCTCGGGTTGCCAGTAGACCCAGCCGTCGGGGCCGGTCATCGTCGCCGCCAACAGCGACAGCGAGTCGCGCTCGGCCAGCCGGAAGGTCCGGTCGAACGCGCCGGCCCGGACGGCCGCCCGCATCTCCGACAGCACCTCGTGGACGTGGGCGAGTCGGTCCTCGAAGTACGGCGACGCCGCCGTCTCCGCGTGTGCGCGGGAAGTGTACTTCTCGTCGGGGACGTAGCCGACGACGATCCGAATCTCCTCCTCGAAGGGTGCGTCGAGGCGTTCGGCGACGCACTCGCGGTCGTCGAGGCTCGTCCGGAGGTGGGCGAACCCGCCCGCGACGCTCCGGGCCGCGGAGGTCGCACCGCGGCGGGCCAGCGCCGAGAGGGCCGGCCGGGAGCAATCGAGGCCCGCGGCGTCCGCGGCCGCCAGCGCGAGCGCGGCGTAGGCCGACGCCGAGGCCCCGAGGCCGACGTTCGACGGGAAGGTGTTCTCCGATTCGACGCGCGCGCCGCTCCCGACGTCCGCGCGCTCCCGGACCAGGTCCAGCACCGTCGCCACCCGGTCGGCCCCCTCGTCGTCGATCCGCTCGCCGTTCACCAGGCAGGTGTCGGCGTCGTGCCCGAACGCGACCGTCGTGGTGGTCCGCGAGGGCGCGGTACACACGGAGATCGAATCGTGGTAGGGGACGTTCCGCCGCGGGTCGCGGAGGCCGTGGTACTTGAGGAGACCCTGGATCGGGTGGGCGCGCGCCGTCGACTTCATGCCGCGCCGTCGACGACCTCGTAGGAGACGTTGTGCTCCCGGAGGCGGTCGGTGTGTGCCGAGAGGCGGTCCGGCGTCGAGAGCAAGAGCACGTCCAGCCCCTTCGTGGCCGCCTCCGCGACGACGGCCTCCGTGCCGAAGGAGGCGTCGGGATCGACGTCTGCGGCCCGCGCGGCCGCCAGCGACTCGGGGTCGGCGGCCGCGACCAGCTGGTGGTCCGCGGCCCGCGAGGCGACCGCGGACGGGTCGACCGCGCGACTCCCGCCGTCCTGGACGGCCGGCACCGACAGCACGGTGACGGCTCCCGGCTCGTGGTCGAGGATGCCCTCGAAGTCGGTGACGCCCACGTCGGTCCCCGCGGCGGCGTCGGTCACGGCCACGGCGGTCGCCTCGCCCGTCGCGCCGGGCGTCGCCCGGAGGACGCCCCCGTGCATGGACAGCGAGACCGGCTGTCCCTCGTCGATCTCGGCGGTGGCGATCGCGGTCTCGATGTCGACCTGGCCGATGACCTCCTCGGAGACGTACCGCGTGTACCCCGAGAGGTCGTCCGTCCGCGAGATGAGCCAGTCGACGCCCTCCTTCGTGACCTCGTACCGCCCGCGGCCGTGCTTGTGGACGTGGCCGCGTTCGAGCAGGTCCTGCAGGTAGTCGCTGACCGCCTGGGGCGAGACGCCGATCTGGTCGGCGATCTCGCCCTGGTTGACCGCCGGCTGGCGCTCGGCGATCTCGACGAGAATCTGGTACTTCGTGGCCGCGCGTTTGCTCCTGAGGACGCTCAGGTCCCGCCCCGGGTGGGCCTGCTTCGCCATCGACCCCGGCTTCGGACCGCGAATGCAAGTATCTTTGCACTTGTCCCGACGGAATTGCGCTCCACGCCGGCGATCCCCGATTCGAACCAACCCGAGTTGCACTAATACAAGCACAATTGTTTTATGCCACAGTCACGTTGTACTGGTCGATGACGCGAGTGGCGCTGCCGCACGACGCGAAGGCCGGCCCGACGAAGGCGGAAGTCCGGGCCGTGCTGATGAGCAAACTCGCCCTGGGGCCGTCCGACCACTTCGCGGAGGTCGGGTCCTGTACCGGGGCCGTCACGGTCGAGGCGGCCCGGGCGGCCGGGCGGGTCACTGCGCTCGAACGCAAGGAGAACAGGCTCGAAACCACGCGGCGGAACCTCGACGCGAACGACGGGATCGACGCGGACGTCGAACTCCGCCGGGCCGAGGCCCCCGATGGGTTGCCCGACGACGCCGACGCCCTCTTTCTGGGCGGGAGCCGCAACTACGAGGCCGTCCTCGACCACGCCCGCGAGACGGGCGTCGACCGCGTGGTGATGAACGTCTCGCGGCTCGAAGTGGCCGGCGCGGCCGCGGCGGCGTTCCGCGAACGCGGGATGGTAGACGACGTCGTCCAGTTCCAGGTGAGCCACGGCTACGAACTCGCCGGGGCGACGAGTTTCGACTCGGACAACCCGGTGTACATGCTCGTCGGGAGCGCGCCGGAGACGGCGGCAGACGGGGGCCGGCCGTGACGCTGTACGGCGTGGGCCTCGGCCCCGGCGACGCCGGCCTCGTGACCGTCCGCGGGAAGGCGGTCCTGGAGTCGGCCGACGTGGTCTACTCGCCGGGGCGGCTCTCGAAGACGGTGGCGACCGAACACGTCCCCGAGTCCCGGATCGGCGACCTCTCGTTCCCGATGACCCGCGACCCGGAGAAACTGCGGTCGGCCTGGAAGGAGGCCGCCGCGGCGGTCGCGCCGCGCGCCCGGGAGGGCGAGGTCGCCTTCGTGACGCTGGGCGACCCGAACGTCTACTCGACGTTCGGTCACCTCCGGCGGACGATGGAGACCTTCCACCCGGACGTGGAAACCGAGATCGTCCCGGGCGTGAGCGCCGTGACCGCGTTCACGACAGCGCTGGGCGTCGAGGTCGACGCCGGCGCGGGCCTGGCGCTCCGCGAGGCCGCCGGCGGCGCGTCCCCGACGGGTCCCGACCGCATGATCCTGTTCAAGGTGACCGACGCGCCGGCGACCCACGAGGGACTGGTCGCGGCGGACTACGACGTGACCTACGGCCGGCGGCTCTACATGGAGCAAGGCGAGACGCTCGTGACGGACGACCCCACCGAGGTCGCCGAGCGGGACTACTACACGCTCGCGTACGCCGAGAAGCGCGGCCTCGAAAAGGATCGGGGCGCGGAACACGGCGACGGGGTGCCGTCCGATGACTGAGGACCCACAGGACGCCATCGACGAGCAGGCCGGGCGGACCCGCGACCGCGACCCGCGGGTCTACGACCACACCGCCGGCGACGAACAGGAGGGCATCCCTTTCGTCGGTGCCGGCCCGGGCGACCCCGGCCTGCTGACGGTGACCGGGAAGCGACTCTGCGAGGCGGCCGACCTGGTGGTCCACGCGGGGTCGCTGGTCAACAGCGAACTACTCGACGAGTTCTGTAGCCACGCCGAACAGGTCAACTCGATCGGGAAGGACTTAGAGGAACTCGTCCCGCTGATGCGGGACGCCTACGAGGCCGGCGACACGGTCGTGCGGCTCCACAGCGGCGACCCGGCCATCTACGGGGCCGCGCTCGAGCAGATGGACGCCCTCGAACACGAGGGCGTGCCGACCTACTTCGTGCCCGGCGTCACCTCGGCGTTCGCCGCGAGCGCCACCCTCAGGACGCAACTGACGCTCAACGAGGTCGCCAACCACGTCGCGTTCACCCGACCGCAGGGGAAGACACTGACGGCGGAGGAAGACCACATCGGCGAGTTCGTCGGGATGGGCGACGTGACGACCTGCATCTACCTGGGGACACACGCGGTCCGGGACACGATGGACCGGCTGCTGGCGGACGGCCACGACCCGGAGACGCCGGTCGCGGTCGTCTACCACGCATCCTGGCCCGACGAGGACGTCATCGAGGGGACCATCGGGACCATCGCCGACCAGGTCGAGGAGGCCGGCTACCGCGCCTCCGCGATGGTGATCATCGGCGAGGCCGCGACCGGGTCGGGTTACGAGCGGTCCTACCTCTACGGCGACTGGGCCAACCGCGGCCAATCGGAGGCCGACGACTGACATGAGCACAGACACGAACGACGCGGACGGCGAGAGCGGCAGTTGCAAAGCACCCGACAGCGACGGCGAGGTCGCGGAGGAGATCGCAATTGTTTCCTTCGAGCGAAAGTGGGACACAGCGGAGGAAATCGCCGCGGAACTGGGCGACCGCTACGACCGGATCGACCTGATCGAGTACTACGGCGAGGTCTTCGCGGACCACTGGGGCGAGTACGACTGTTTCGTCGGGCTGATGGCCTCGGGCATCGCGATGCGGAAGACCGCGGGCCTGTTAGACGACAAGTGGGACGACCCCGCGATCTGCGTCGTCGACGAGGAACTGACGTGGGCGATCCCGATCACGGGCGGCCACCACGGCGCGAACCAGGTCGCGGAGGACCTGGCGACGATGGGCGCGGTCCCGGCGATGACGACGGCCTCCGAGGCGGCGGACAAGCAGGGCGTCGAGAAGCAGGCGAAGGCACTGGACGCACACGTCGTCAACGGCGACTCGACGGTGGCGACCAACCTCGCGGTGCTGGACGACGAACTCGGGCCCATCGCCCGCCTGGACGGCCCGCGGGCGGTCCTCGTCGGCGACGACGTGACCGTCCTCAAGCGGAACAAAGACGACGGCGTCGTCCTCGGGACCGGCAGCGTCGCCGGCGCGAAAGAGGAGCAGTTCCTGGCGGCCTGGCGGGCGGCCCTGGACCGGACCGACTACGGAATCGAGGACGTGGAGTTCGTCGCCACCGGCACCCGCAAGGAGGACGAGGCGGGACTGCTGGCGGCCGCCGAGGAGCTCGGCCTGGGCGTCGTGGCCTTCGAGAAGGAGACCCTCGAGGCCCACGAGGGGCCGACCCCCTCGCGGTCGAAGGAACTGATCGGCTGGCCCGGCATCTCCGAGGCGTCGGCCATCGCGGGCGGCCGCGAGAACGAACTGATAGTCGAGAAGACGAGCCACGACGACGCGGTGACGGTGGCGGTCGGCCGATGAGCGACGGATCGACCGGGGCCGACGCCGGCGGGTCCGAGACCGCGGTAGCCGGCGACGCTCACGGGGACGACCTGGGGACGCTGTACGTCGTCGGGATCGGACCGGGCCTGCCGGGCGGGATGACCCAGCGGGCGAAAGACGTAATCCGGACCGCCGACTGCGTGATCGCCTCGAACCTCTACCAGGAGTTCCTCCGGCGGGACGGCACGCTCCCGCCCGAGGAGGCGGTGACCGACGGCGGTGTCGCGGCCCGGCCGGACGGCACCCGCCAGGAGATCGTCCGGTCGTCGATGGGCCGGCAGGTCGAACTGGCCCGCGAGGCCTTCGAGCGGGTCCGGGACGGCGAGGACGTCGCCCACGTCTCCGGGGGCGACCCGAACGTCTACGGGAAGTCCGACCTGCTGTTCGTGATGGCGAAAGAGGAGACGGCGACGGACGTGCCGATCGAGATCGTCCCCGGCGTCACGGCGGCGCTGGGCGGGGCGGCCAACGTCGGCGCGCCGCTGTCGAACGACTTCTGTACCGTGTCGCTGTCGGACAAGTGGCGCGGCTGGGACGAGATCGCCGAGAAGCTACGGGCGGCCGCTATCTCCGGGTTCGTGATCGTCCTGTACAACTGCTGGCGGGACTACGAGCGGGCCATCGAGGTGATCCGCGAGGAGCGGGCCGACGACGTGCCCGTCGCCATCTTCAACGACGCCGGCCGCGGCGAGGCCGGCCGGAACCTGGAGGACGAGACGCACACCATCTGCCGGCTGGACGAGGCGACCGACCACGACGAGGAAGTCGGCGGCATGGGCACCTCGATCATCGTGGGCAACCACGAGACCGAGATCTGGGCGAACGACTACCGCGAGTTTCTCGTCACCCCGCGCGGCGGGCGTGACGTGGAGGATTTCTGATGAGCACGGACGACACCACGACATCGAACTGCGGCGCATCGACGACCGAATCAAAAGCGGACGCGAGCACCGACGCCGACGCGGCCTCGAAGTGCGGCGGCGCGACGACGGAATCGAGTTCCTCGCGCGGCGGCGCGACGAGTTCGGAGTCGAGCTCCTCGTGTGGCGCGAGCGGCGACGACGAGAATGTCGGCGCGACGGTCGAGGACTTCGACGCCGACCCGGGCCAGTTGATCGCGGTCGGCCTGGGGCCGGGCCAGCCGGAGGGCATGACCGCGCGGGCGCGGTCAGCACTCCTGGAGGCCGACCACATCGTCGGCTACACGACCTACGTGGAGTTGCTGCCCGACGAGGTCACCGGGGCGGCCGAGGACATCTACGACACGCCGATGTGCGGCGAGGTCTCGCGGACCGAGGAGTCGGTCGACCGCGCGCTGGCGGGCAACGACGTGGCGATCATCGGCTCGGGCGATCCGAACGTCTACGCGCTGGCCGGCCTCGCGCTGGAGATCCTCGAATCGAAGGACGCGACGGCCTCGATGGTCGACTTCGAGGTCGTCCCCGGCGTGCCGGCGGCCCAGTCGTGTGCCGCGCGGGTCGGCGCGCCGCTGGTCAACGACACGGTCTCGATCTCGCTGTCGGACCACCTGACGGACATGCCGACCATCGAGTCGCGGCTCCACGCCGCCGCCAAGGAGGGGTTCACGATCGCCATCTACAACCCCTGGAGCCGGAAGCGCCGCGACAACTACGAGAAGGCCTGCGAGATCCTCATGGAGCACCGTGACCCCGAGACGCCGGTCGGAATCGTCCACGGGGCCGGCCGCGACGACGAAACAGTCGAGATCGTCGAACTCCAGAACCTGGAGGAACTGGGCGAGACCGACCTCGTGGACATGACGACCACGCTCCTCGTGGGCAACGAGGACACCTACGTGTGGGACGACCGGATGGTCACCCCGCGCGGGTACGAGAGCAAGTACGACTACTGACATGGCCTACAGAGTCACCGTGGATACGGACGCCTGCGAGGGGATCTTCGCCTGCCTGACCCGGGACCCGCGGTTCGTCGAGGACGGGGACGGCCTGGCGACGGTCGACGCCGACGAGGGATCGGTCCGGCGGGAGGACGGACGCGTCGTCGCGGAGTTCGACGACGCCCGGATCGACCGGGCCCGCCAGGCCGCCGCGGCCTGCCCGCCGGGCGCGATCAGCGTGGAGGAACTATGAGCATCGAGATCGGCACTCCCGGCGACATGCTGGCGAGCCACCCCGAGACGGCATACTTCTGGGGCCGGGTCGTCGGCGACGGCGACCTCTCGGCGGAGTGTGTGACCGTCCGGGCGGCCGACGAGACGGCGGCCCGGCGGCTGGCGGCCATCGCCGGGGCCGAACAGGTCGACCACCGGATCATCGAGCGCGACTACGCTCACGACACGTCGATCACCCGGACGGAAGACGAGTACACCGTCCAGGTGTTCGGCGGCCTGGCCGACCGGGCGGCCGCGGCGCTCGGCCTCCCCATCGACGGGCAGGCTGGCGGGTACCGGCTGGACGCCCTCGCGGACCACGACCGGCAGTTGCTGCGGGGCCTGCTGGAGGGCTGTGGCACGGTCTGTTTCAAGAGTTCCTCGGGGACCGTCGGCATCTCGTTCGTCCACGACGACCGTGCGGTGCTGGAGGCAATCGAGGGACTGCTCGGCGACCTCCCGGTCGAGACCCCGACCGGCGAGGTGGCCGAGACCTCCTCGGGCGGCTACTGGTTCGGGATCGCCGACGACGCCGTCCCCGACGTGGGGCCGTGGCTCTACGAGGGGTGCGAGTCGACCGGCCTGTTCGCCCCCGCGCGGAAACGCAAACTAGAGAAGAGTCTCGACAGGGCAGACACGTGAGCCAGAGCACCGACGGCGACGAGGCGGCCGGCACCCCGACCGCGGGGCTCGACGACGAGGCCGTGGTGCTCGTCGGGCACGGCTCCCGCAGGGAGAAGTCCAACGACCAGGTCCGGGAGCTGGCGGCCGCCCTGGAGTCGCGGCTCGGTATCCCCGTCGACGCCGGCTTCCTCGAACTCGCGGAGCCGTCGATCCCCGACGCCATCGCCGGGCTGGCAGGGACCGTCTCGGAGCTGACGGTCGTCCAGCTGTCGCTGTTCGCCGCCAGCCACGTCAAAACCGACGTCCCGCTGGCGGTCCAGCGGGCGCGGGCGACCCACGAGGGGCTGGCGCTGAACAACGGCTCGCATCTGGGCATCCACCCGGCCATCGTCGACCTGCTGGACGACCGCGCCGCCGCCGTCGAGGCCGAGATGGGCGTCGACCGCGCCGACGACGAGGTGGCGGTCGTCCTCTGTGCCCGGGGATCGAGCGACCCGGACGCCAACGCCGACATCCACAAGCTCGCGCGGCTCCTCTACGAGGGACGCGAGTTCGCCCGCGTCGAGGCGGCGTTCGTCGGCGTGACGGAACCGCTGCTCGACGGGGCGCTCCACGACGTCGCCAAGACCCGCCCCGACGCCGTCGTCGTCGTCCCGTACATGCTCGGGGACGGCGTGCTCACCGGGCGCATCCGCGACGGCGCGGCCGAGTTCGACGCGGAGTACCCCTACGTCGCGGCCGCGGCGGGCGACCCGCTGGGGACCGACTCCCGGCTTCTGGACGTGCTGGCCGACCGCTGGCAGGAAGCCCGGACCGGCAGCGTCGAGATGTCCTGTGACACCTGCAAGTACAAGGTGGAACTCGACGGCTACGAGGAGGACGTCGGCGGCGCGCGCGCCATGCTCCGGGCGCTGACCCACCAGGAGGCCCACGAGGACCGCGAGGATGTCGACGACGACCCGCACGTCCACGATGCCCCCGAGAAGCACGTCGCCGTCTGCACGAACCAGACCTGCGCGGCCGACGGCGCGCCGGCCGTGCTCGAACGCCTCCGCCAGGAAGCCCGGGATTCCGAGGCCTGCGACGCCCGGATCACCCGCTCGTCGTGTCTCGGGCGCTGTGGCGAAGGGCCGATCGTCGCCGTCTACCCCGACGGCGTCTGGTACGGCGGCGTCGCCGACGAGGACGCCGAACGCATCGTCTCGTCCCACCTCGACAGGGACCGCATCGTCTCCGACATCGTCGATCAGACACTATGACCTGCCACGAACTCGAAGCACTGCGGCTCGGACTGCTGAACGTCCTCGGGACGGAGGACCCGGCCGCGCGCGAACACGCAGAACAGGAACTCGAAGGACACCTCGACGGGCCGATCGGTGCGCTCGCCGACGCGGAGACGCTCTCGGAGGTAGAGCGCC
Source organism: Halobacteriales archaeon QS_1_68_17 (assembly GCA_003021105.1). GTDB lineage: Archaea > Halobacteriota > Halobacteria > Halobacteriales > Haloarculaceae > QS-1-68-17. Next base: position 78,507 of record PXRG01000015.1, on the reverse strand, counting down.
ACCTCGACGCGGCGCTGGTAGACCTCGAAGAAGAGATCGCGGCCACCGACGAGGACGACCCGGCATACGACTACCTCCGGGGCCGCCTCGTGGCCGTCCGGGACGCCGAGCGGGCGGTCCGGCGGCTCACCCGGCAGGGCGAGAGCGTCTTCGATGGACTCGCCGCGTCCCACGACGTGCTCCACGAGGCGTTCCCGGCCGATGAATAGCGACCTGCCGCAGGACTCCGCGGCCGACCCGGGGGCCGGAGAGCCGGCCGACCGCGCCACCGTCGACCTGGGCGAGGTAGACCCGCGGGGGTCGCGCCACGCCGGCCGGCAGTCGGCGGTCGCCGTCGCCGAAAGTATTGCCTTCGTGGGAACATCCAGCGGAACCGTCCGTGCGGTCGACGCGACGTCGGGCGAACAGCAATGGACCGCCGGCGCGGGCGACGCCGCACTGGTTTCGGCCGTGCCACTCGGCGGTGGCGTCGCCGTCGGCGAGCGCGGCCCCGCCGGCGAGGTCCGCCTCCACGGGTCGGACGGACACGTCCGCTGGCGCTACCGGACTGCCGACGACGTCGGCGAGGCGACGAAGGACACCCGCTTTTTCCTGCCGTTCGTCGCCGACCTCGCGGCCGACGGGGAGGCCGTCTACGCGGCCGCCCGCCGGTACGAACGCGGCAGAGACGGGAGCCGGACCTTCGAGAGCGTCGTCTACGCCTTCGAGGCCGGCGGCGGCGTCCGCTGGCGCTACCGGACCGACGCCTCGCCGATCAGCCTGGACGTCAGCGACGGCCGGGTCGCGGTCGGGTACAACCGGTGTCCCGGCGACCACCAGCGCGGACTCGTCGTCCTCGACGCCGGCACCGGCGAGGAACGCGGCTCGTGGGACCCGGGGAACGACGGCCAGCGCCGGGTCGGCGACGTCTCCCTGTTGGACGATGGCCTCGCGGTCACGAGCCACGGCGACTATCGGGGCTACCGACTCGACGCGGACTGCGAGCCGGCCTGGGCGGCCGACCTGGCGACCGAGACGCGCGTGGGGGAGGAGACGCTGTACGCCTACCCGAACCACGTCCACGCGACCGACGCGGGCGTCTGTTTCGTCACGGGAAACACCTACCCCGAGGAGGGCCGCGAGACCGAGTCGCGCCACCCCGACGAGCACACCGCGTTCGGCTACGCGCCGGACGGAAAGCGCCGCTGGACCGCGCCGGTCAGCGGCTTCGCCAGCGGGATCGGGACCGACGGCGACCGGGTCGCGGTTCCCGTCGCCCAGAACTTCCGGGAACGCGACGCCGCCGTCCACGGCTGCCGGACCGTCGACGTCCGCGAGGGGGAACAGTCCGGTTTCGGGACCGCGGGCGTCGCCACGGCGGCCGCACTGGCCGGCGGGACCCTCGCGGTCGTCGAGGAACCGGTCGTCTACCACGACGAGGGCGAGCGCCGCGGCGCGTACCGGCTCCACCTCCGCTGATTCTCAGGCCGTCGCGCCGTCGAGTGCGTCGACGGTCTCGTCGGCGAGCGTCGCTACGAGTTCGCCGGCGGGGACCACCTCGTCGGTCAGCCCCGCGCTCTGGCCCGGTCCGGTCCCCGGGCGACCACGTCGCCCTCGCCGGGGCGGTCGGCGTCGGGTTCGCCCGCCGCCCGCCATTCCGCGACGGTCTCGTTCTCGATCACCCGGTGGGGCGTGCCGGGCCACCCCCCGTCGAAGGGCGTCCCGTAGACCGTCTCCGTCTCCTCTGCGTCGGTGACGCGGTCCCGGTAGCGACGGTGGACGCGGGCCTCGGCCGTGGCGAGAAACCGGGTTCCCAGCCAGGCCCCGTCCGCACCGAGGGTCAGCGCGGCCGCGACGCCGCGGCCGTCCGCGATGCCCCCGGCGGCGATCACGGGCGTCTCCGAGACGGCGTCGACCACCCGCGGGACGAGCGGCATCGTCGCCACCTCGCTCTGGACGTGACCGCCGGCCTCCCACCCCTGGGCGACGACGGCGTCGACGCCGGCCGCGACCGCCCGTTCCGCCTCGGCCGCGCTCCCGACCGTCCCGAGGACGAGACCGCCCCGCTCGTGGACCCGGTCGACGTACGGTCCGGCGTCGCCGAACGAGAACGACACGACCTCGACGCCCGCGTCCAGGCAGGCTTCGACGTGTCGCTCCGTCGGAACCTGCTTGGCGTCGGGATCGACCACGACGTTCGCGGCGACGACGCCGTCGGTCCGGTCGAGCGTGGCGGCCAGCAACTCGCGTGTCGTCGCCTCGTCGCGCCAGGTGACCGCGAGGGTACCCAGCGCCCCGGCGTCGGCGACCGCGGCCGCCAGCGCCGGGCAGGTGGCGCTGCCGACGGGTGCCTGCACGATCGGCAGGTCGGTGCCGAGCAACGCCGTCAGTCGCGTCGCCAGTCGTTGCATACCGCCACGACGCGGGACGGAAGAAAAGGCGTTGCGATGCGGCGAGCGTTGGCTATCGAACCGAAAATCCACACCGCGGGGAGCCGACGTGCGCGGGGAGTACGCGTCCGGTAGTCCACGGAATGTCGACGTACGCCGGGAGTACGCGTCCGTAGGACCAATGTCGACGTGCGCCGGGAGGCACGTCCGGTAGTCGCGTCCGCCGTCCGGCGCTCTCACCCGCCGTCGGCCACCGCCGGGCCGGAGCGACCGAGCCGTCCGGCCTCGGGGCCGAACTCGCGGGCCAGCAACTCCGGGACGTCCGCGGGCGTCACGTCCGAGTACCACTCCCCGCGGGGGTGGATTGCGACGGCGGTCCCGTCCTCGCTGCAGAGCGCGAGACAGGACGTGGTGGCGACGTAGACCTCCGACCAGAGGACGCCGCGGTCGCGGAGCCACCCGACGACGGCCTCGTGGACCGCCCGTCCGCCGGCGTCCGCACAGCAGGCGTGCTCGTCGCGGTCGTTCGTACAGACGAGCACGTGGTCGGTGAAGCCGCGCTCCCGGACCTCCGCAGTCCGGCGGCGCATCAGTCCGCGGCCGCCGGCGCGTCCGTGACGGGGGCGTCGATGTCGATCCCGGCCTCGCCGGCCCGGCGGTCGAGCCAGGCGTGCGCGCTCGCAAGCGCGAACCAGAGGCCGAGCTGGCTGAAGACCGTCAGCCCGCGGACGGCCGCCGCCAGGTGGCCCGGGACCGACCCCGTGACGGGGTTGGCGGGGGCCAGCAGGACGGGGACTGCCAGCAGGCCGAACGGGAGGACGGCCGCGCCCGCCGCGCGGAGCCGGCCGCCCCGGGCGGCGAGTCGGTTGTAGACCGCGCCGGCCAGCCCGCAGGCGAGCGCGCCGGCGACCATCATCCCGCCGAAGCCCGCGCCCGCCAGCAGGTAGGGTTTCGCGTCCGGACCGCCGGGGATCGACGGCTCCAGGAAGTAGAAGGCGATGCCGAAGGCCGCCACGCCGAACAGCAGGCCCCAGAACAGGCCCGAGCCGACGCTGACGAGCTTCGTGACCGCCACCGACACCGCCGGCTCCGCACTGTGGCCCGCCTCCGCGGCGTGGCCCCCGTGGGCGAGGTCGTCGACGTACGTCACCAGTGGATTGGCGACGAACGCCACATACAGCCCGAAGGCGACGCCACCGACGGCGCCGGTGGCGAATCCGCGCTTGAGGTAGTCCAAGACCATCAGTGGCAGGTCACGCCAGCGGCGTGCCGGAAGTTGTGCATCGCGTCGTGGACCATCGGCTCCTGGACGAAAAGCAGGGTCACACCCAGCAGGGCCAGGAGACCGATCCCCATGGCGATCTGGACCGGCGTCAGCGTCGCACGGGCGTCGTCGAAGCGGTCGCGAACGGTTTCGTCGTGGGACATTGAAAGTCTGATTGCACTATGAACAACCGTGCTTGTAAAACTACCGCTGTTCGGACCGGGCGCGGGCCACGGCCGTCTCGACGCGCTCGGGCGAGAGCGCCGAGAGCGGGACGTGTTCGCCGGTCGTCAGGGCGGCCACCTCGGTCGCCAGGCCGCGGTCGTCCTGGCGGCCGGCGTCGACCACGACGACGTGGGTCCCCCGGTCGGCGAGGCGCTGTGCGGCCGCGTGGGTCTCGGCCGTGGGGCTCCCGTCGGCGGCGTTCGCGCGGCCGTCGGTGACCAGCACCACGATGCCCACGTCGGGGTCGGCTCGCTCTATCACCTCGCCCGCGGTCCGTATCCCCGCCGGCAGCGGCGTCCGGTCGCCGGTCGGGAGGTCCTTGAGGTGGCGGGCCGCCAGCGCGACGCTGTCGGTCGGGGGCAAGAGCACGTCGGCGTCGTCGCCGGCGAAGGCCACGAGCGCCACCTCGTCGCGTTGCTCGTAGGCGTCCCGCAGGAGTTCGATGGCGACGCCCTTCGCGGTCCGCATCGGGCCGCGCATCGAGGCGCTGGCGTCGACCGCGAACACGACCAGCGCCGCGGCGTCGCCGGCCCGGACCGACCGGCGGAGGTCCCGCGACTCGACCGCCGTCGACCCGCGCGTTGCCGCCACGCGGACGGACGCCGCTGCGTCGACCGACCCGCCGGAGTCGGTCCGCTCGGTCCGGACCCGGGCACCCCTGTTGTCGGCGCTCGGGCACGCGCCCGACCGCGACCCGCCACCCGGTCCGGCCTCGTCCGGCGCGTCCGGTCCCTCGATGTCCGGCGCGCGCGCCCGACCCACGCCGGTCCGGGCCTGGCCGGGCACGAGCGGCGTGCCATCCCGCTTTTCGTCGCTCTCGCCGGGCGCGTCGGCGTCCTCGCCCGTCCGTTCGCCCTCCGTCCCGCCGTCGCCGCCGTCGCCGCCGGCCGCGTCCGGCCGCGAGGGGGACCGCCCGCCGGGAGACTCGCCGTCGGCCGCGTCGTCCGGGCGGCCAGATTCCTCCCGCGAGCCGTCGTCCCCGGACTGCTCCGGGTCGTCGTCGCCGTCGTCGACCTGCTCCGGGCCTGCGTCGTCCTCGTCGTCCCCGGTCTCGGCGTCGGTCCCGTCACCGGAGTTCTCCCCGTCGCTGGCGTCACCGCGGTCTCCGCTCCCTTCGCCGTCCTCGCCGTCGGCATCCGCGTCCTCGAAGTGGTCGTCGATCACGTCTTCGGGGTCCGGGGCGTCCTCGAAGGGCGTCGACTGGAGGCGGTGGGGGAGGGCCAGTTCGGCGGCGCGGCGGACGTCCGATTCGAGGACCTTCGGGCGGCCGTCGAGGGCGGCCAGCGCCAGCGCGGTCCGGGCGGTGGCGATGTCGCCGCGGTGGCCGTCGACGCCGGCGTCACGGCAGAGTTCGGCGATCTCCGCGGCGAACTCGTCGGGCAGGGTCACTTCCCCGACGCGTTCGCGCGCCTCGCGGAGCTGGTCGCGGCGCTCGGCCGTCGCCGCCGCGAACCCGGCCCGCCACTCGTCTCCCGGGAGCGAGGGATCGGCGGCGCAATCCCCGCTGGCCCGGATCGACGCGTCGCCAGTGGCCGCGTCCGCGACCGGATCGGCCGCGCTCGCTCCGGTCCGACTGTGCGCGTTTCCAGCGCCGTCCCCGCCGCTTCGGGCCGCCGCATCGCGGTCGAGTGCCCGGTCGATGATCGCCACGCGGTCGTCGACGTCGCGGCAGCCGGCCACCGTCGCCTGGAGGGCGAACCGGTCGCGCAACTGCGGCCGGAGGTCGCCCTCCTCGGGGTTCATGGTCCCGATCAGCGTGAACTCCGCGGGGTGAGTGACGCTGACGCCGTCCCGTTCGACGCGGTTGACGCCGCTGGCCGCGGCGTCCAGCAACACGTCCACGAGGTGGTCGTCCAGCAGGTTCACCTCGTCGACGTAGAGGATGCCGCGGTTGGCCCGCGCCAGGAGACCCGGCTCGAACTCCGGGTCGCCGTCCAGGGCCTTCTCGACCGAGAGCGTCCCGACGACGCGCTCGCGGGTAGCCCCGAGCGGCAGGGTCACCAGCGGTACCGGCCGGCGCTCGACCGACGGATCGTCGCGCCCGCGACAGGACGCACATTGCGAGTCCGGGTCCGCCGGCGGACAGCCGTAGGGACAGTCCGCCACGGCCGCCTGCGCGGGCAACAGGTCCGCCAGCGCCCGGACCGCCGTCGACTTCGCCGTCCCCTTCTCGCCGCGGATCAACAGGCCGTCGAGCGCGTCGTTGGCGGCGACCGCCAGCAACGCCTCCTTCAACTCCGACTGGCCGACCACCGCCGGGAACGGCACGTCCGCCCGGGCCGGCGAAGCCTTTTTGTCCCTGCCCAAATCAACCATACTTGGACTAATACAATCCGGGTTTAACAACGTTATGCCTACTATCGGCCTGTACACCGCGACGGAGAACGAGCTAGGGGCCGTCCAGCGGGCCGCCGGGGAGGTCGACGCCGACCTGGTGGTGCGCTCCGAGAGCGACTTCGACGACGAGACGGACGTCGAGGCGTTCGTGGACGAACTCGTCGACGCGACGGCGGCGGTCTTCTGGCTCCACGGCGGGGAGGACAGCATGCCCGGCTACGACCGGGCGGTCGAGCGCCTGCGCGAGGCGGGCGTCCCGCTGGTTGTCAAATCGACCGGCGACGCCTACGCGTTCGAGGACACGTCCGTCCCGGACGCCGACCGCGAGCGCGCCTACGAATACCTGGAGTACGGCGGCAGCGCGAACGTCGCCAACCTCGTCAGGTTCCTGGCCGACGAGTACGGCGGGGCGTCGGTCGCCTACGACGATCCGGTGGCGTTGCCGACCGAGGGGGTCTACCACCCCGACCACCCGGGGGCGGAGTACGAGGACCTCGTGGCCACCTTCGACCCGGAGACGCCGACCGTCGCGGTGTGGTTCTACGAGTCCCACTGGACCCACGAGAACACCCGCTACGTGGACGCGCAGGTGCGGGCCGTCGAATCGCGGGGTGCGGACGCGCTACCGATCTTCTGCAACCCGGCGACCGACACCGACGAACAGCAGGACGCGGAGTGGGTGACAGACACCTGGCTCGTCGAGGACGGCGAACCGGTCGTCGACGCCGTGCTGTCGTCGTTCATGTTCTCGCTGTCGATGGACGAGCGGGGCCGGAGCGCCAGCGACGAGGGCGAGTCGGCCGAGGACGTGTTCCTGGACCGCCTGGGCGTGCCCGTCCTCCAGACGGTCACGACGATGCGGTCGCGGTCGCGGTACGCGTCGAGCGACACGGGCGTGATGGGGTTCGAACTCGCGCTGTCGGTCGCGCTGCCGGAGTTCGACGGCAACGTCATCACCCACCCGATAAGCGGCAAGGAGCGGATGGACGACGCCGCCGGCATCGGGAGCGCCCCGAAGCAACACTTCCCCATCGAGGACCGCGTGGACCACGCCGCGCGCCTCGCGGTCAACTGGGCGCGCCTGCGCTACCTCGACAACGAGGACAAGCGCGTGGCGGTCGTCCTCCACAACTACCCGCCGAGCGACGACGGCATCGGGACCGCCTTCGGGCTCGACAGCCCGGAGAGCACGGTCAATCTGCTGGACGAACTGGGCGCGCGGGGATACGACCTCGGCGGCGAGCGTCCCGAGAGCGGCCAGTCGCTGGTCGAGCGGCTCACCGCCCAGCTCACGCTCGACGACAGGTGGGTCGCCCCCGAGGACGTCCGGGAGCAGTCGGTCGACGTGGTGTCGACGGACACGTACCGCGAGTGGTTCGAGGCGACCGACGAGCGGTTCCGGGAGGCCGTCGTCGAGGAGTGGGGCGACCCGCCCGACCGGCCGTTCGCCATCCCCGGCGTGGAGTTCGGGAACGTCCTCGTCACGGTCCAGCCCCCCCGCGGGTTCGGGATGGACCCATCGAAGGTCTACCACGACTCGGACCTCCAGCCGCCCCACGACTACGTGGCCTTCTACGGCTGGCTCCGGAACAGCTTCGCGGCCGACGCGGTCGTCCACCTCGGCACCCACGGCAGCCTCGAGTGGTTGCCCGGCAAGACCGTCGGCCTGGACGGCGCGAGCGCGCCCGACCAGCTGATCGACGACCTGCCGAACGTCTACCCCTACATCGTCAACAACCCCGGCGAGGGGACGCAGGCGAAACGCCGGTCGTACGCGGCGATCGTCGACTACCTCACGCCGGTGATGCGCAACGCCGGCACGTACGACGAACTCGCCGAGCTAGAGGACCTGGCCGACCAGTACCGCGAGGCCGGGATGGAGGACGCCCGGACCGACAGTGGCGACCACCTCGAGGCCCTGCTCCGCGAGAAAGTCGACGACCTCGACCTCGCGGTGGAACTCGGGATCGCCGGCGAGATCGACGAGAAAGCCGACGTGCGCGGCCCCGACGAGGCCGGGTCGTCGCTCGCGGACGGCGAGGTGGCCGGCGACGAGGTGGGGATCGACGAACTCGTCGAGCGGGTCCACGAGTACCTGACAGACATCAAGACCACCCAGATCCGGATGGGGCTGCACACGATGAGCGAACCGCCCGCTGGCGACCGCCTCGTGGAGTATCTCGTCGCGCTGACGCGCCTGGAGAACCCCGGTGCGCCGAGCCTCCGGGAGTCAGTCGCGGGCGTGCTCGGCGTCGATTACCGGCGGATGCTCGACGACCCCGGCGCGTACGACGAGCGACTGGGCATGACCTACGCCGAGGCCGCCGACGAGGTCTACGAGACGAGCGTCGACCTCGTGGAGACGCTGGCCGCACACGACTTCGACCTGCCGGCCTCGGAAGTCGAGGCCGGGCCGGACGACGAACTGAACATGAACCTCCTCGTCGTGGACATCGAGCCGCTGGGCGACGCCCGGGTGCGGGGCGGCGCACACGACGACCTGCGGGAGGCGCTCGCTTTCATCTGCGAGGAGGCCGCCCCGCGCGTACGGGGTGCCGAGGCGGAGATCCCGCAGACGGCCGACGCGCTGAACGGCGAGTACGTCGAACCCGGCGGGTCGGGCGCACCCACCCGCGGCGGGGTCGACCTGCTGCCGACGGGGCGGAACTTCTACACGCTCGATCCCCGCAAGGTGCCCGCGAAGGCCGCCTGGGAGGTCGGCCGCGAGGTCGCAGAGGGCGTGGCCGCGCGACACGAAAGCGAGGAAGGCGAGTACCCCGAGGAGATCGGCGTCGTCGCGTGGGGTACCCCGACGGTCCGGACGCGCGGCGAGACCGTCGCGCAGGTGCTCGCGCTGATGGGCGTCGAACCGGAGTGGACCGACGCCGGCCGGATCGACGACGTTCACCCGATTACCCTGGAGGAACTCGGCCGCCCGCGGATCGACGTGACTACCCGCGTCTCCGGGCTGTTCCGCGACGCCTTCCCGCAGGCCGCCGGCGTGATCCACGACGCCGTCGACGCCGTTGTCGACCTCGACGAACCGCACGACACGAACTACGTGAAAAAGCACGTCGAGGAAGAGGCCGCGGACCTGGCCGCCGACGGCATGGACGAATCCGACGCGCGCGCCGCGGCCACACACCGCGTGTTCACGACCCGGCCGGGCGGCTACGGCGCGGGCACGAACAAGGCCGTCGACGAGGGCAACTGGGAGGACCGCGGCGACCTCGCCGAGGTGTACGTCCAGTGGGGCGGCTACGCGCTCGGGTCGCGCGGGCGGGTCTCCGAGGCCCGCGAGGCCTTCGAGCGCCGCCTCGGGAGTGTCGAGGCGACCGTCAAGATCGAGGACACGGCCGAACAGGACGAGTTCGACTCCTCGGACTGGTACGCCTTCCACGGCGGCTTTATCTCCGCGGTCACCGGGATCGCGGGCGCGGAACCCGCGTCGTACGTCGGCGACTCCAGCGACCCCGACAACGTCGACGTCTACACCAACGAGGAGAAGGTCCGGAAGGCGATGCGCGCCCGCGTGCTCAACCCCGACTGGATCGAGAGCATGCGGGACCACGACTACAAGGGCGCGGGCGACCTCTCGACGACGGTCGACGTCGTGCTGGGCTGGGACGCCACGACCGGCGTCGTCTCGGACGCGCTCTGGGAGGAGACGGCGGAGAAGTTCGCACTCGACGAGGAACTGGCCGACTGGATGCGCGACGTCAACCCCTGGGCGCTCGAATCGATCACCGACACGCTCCTGGAGGCCATCGAACGGGACCTCTGGGACGCCGACGCGGAGACCGAACGCCGCCTCCGGGACGCGAACCTCCGGGTCGACGGCGACATCGAGGCCAGACAGACCGACCGCCCGGCGGCCGCGAGCGACGACGACTGAACACCACAACTATGGCGACAGCAGACGACACCGAATCCGACTCCGACATCGACGAGGCGTACGCCGACCTCGGCGCGACGACCGAGGCGGCGATGGACATCGCGGAGACGAGCCTGGACATCGTCCGGCAGTTCGTCCCCGACGAGACACTCGAGGACAGGATCAGACAGAAGGCCGTCCACGCGACGGGCGACATCGAGTTCCAGCACCTGGTCCGCTTTTCGAACGACCCCGTGCCGGCGGGCGCACGGGCGGTGCTCGACGTGGCCGACATCGTCACCGACATCACCATGGCCAAGGCGGGCATCACCGGCCGCGGCCACGACTGCGAGACGAAGAAGGCCATCGGCAACGGGGCCGAACTCGCCGCGGAGACCGGGATGACCCGCACCGCCGCCTCGGTGCTGGAACTGGACCGGCAGGGCGTCTACGACGGCGCGATCGCGGTCGTGGGCAACGCCCCGACCGCGGCGCTGGCGCTGTCGGACTGCATCGACGACGGCACCCGCCCGGCCTGCGTGGTCGCCACGCCGGTCGGGTTCGTCAAGGCCGAGGAGAGCCGCGAACGGGTCCGCGAGGTCGCCGCCGACCACGGCGTGCCCGCGATCACGACCGTCGGCCGCCGGGGCGGGAGCGGCCTCGCCGCCGCGCTGACGAACGAACTGGTCCACGTCGCCTCGGACGTCCGGGCGGGCGAGGTCGAACTGTGAGCAGCGAGGGCGCGACCGACGACTACGACCTCGACGCCGGCCCCGACCCGGCGACGGTCGCCGCGGCCGCGCCGGAGGACCCCGACCCCGACGCGCCGGTCTACGCGGTGGGCATCGGGCCGGGCAACCGCGAGTACCTCGCGCCGCGGGGCCGGCGGGCCATCGCGGACGCGGACGTGGTCGTCGGCTTCTCGACGGTCGTCGAGTACGTCGCCGACCTGACCGACGCCGACCTGCTGACCTGCGGGTACGACGACGAGGCCGCCGCGCTCTCGGCGTTCGCCGACCGCGTGGCCGACGGCGAGGCCGGGACGGCGGTCCTGATGGGCGACCCGAACCACTCGGGCTACCAGTTCGTCGGGAAGGTCGAGCGCGCCGTCGACCGCCCGCTCAGGGTACTGCCGGGGGTCTCGTCGCTCCAGGTGGCCGCCTCGCGGGCGCGGACGCCGATGGAGGCGACGACGTTCGTCACTCTCCACAAGAGCGGCGACCTCGCGGCCGACTTCGATCGGCTCCGCCGGGACGTGGGCGACCGGCACCTGCTGGTGTTGCCGCGGCCGTTCGACTGGATGCCCGGCGACGTGGCCGCGGACCTGCTGGACGCGGGGGGCGAGCCCTCACAGACCGCGCTCGTGCTGGAACGGCTGACCCACGAGGACGAGCGGATCACGACGACGACGCTGGGCGACCTGGCCGCCGAGGCCGGCGGCGACGGCCGCGATGACACGCGGTTTTCCGACCTGTCGGTGCTGGCCGTGCGGGACGGGTAACCCCCACGAACACCACGGGCAGAGTGACGCCAGCGCCACTACGGGGCGAGCGAGTCCGGCGCGCACTGCTGGCCGAGTCCCCGGCGCGCTACCGGGATTCCCAGAGTGCGCGCAACTCGCCGGCCTCGCCGGCCTCGGAAACGATCTCCGGGTAGTAGACCACCAGGTCCGTCGTGGTGACGATCCCCACGACCTCGAAGTCGTCGACGACGGGCAGGTGTGCGACGTCGTGTGACGTCATCTCGGAGACGGCGCTCCCGACCGTGGCGTCGGGGGCGACGGTGACGAGGTCGCCGCTGGCGGCCTTCCGGACGGCCAACTGTGCGAGCGGCCGCCGGGTGGCGTACGTCGCCCGGAGGACGTCGCCGTGTGTCACGATGCCCGCAGGAACCCCGTCACTGGTGACGACGAGACTCCCGATCCCTTCCCGGAGCATGAGACCGACGCCCTCCCTGAGCGTCGCGTCGGCATTGATGGTGACGACGTCGGTCGTCATGATCTCCCGGACGAACATGCGGACGGTAACGGGCGGAGGCACGTGTCACTTTCGCACACCCGGACCGCCGGTAATCGAGACCGCCGCCGCGAACCCGGAGCGTCCGACCGCGACTTGCCGGAGTCGGATCGTCGCTAGCGGCCCGCGTGGCGATCTACGACCCGTCGACATCGGCCCACGTCGTGATCTACGAACCGAGGTCGGGACCGTACCGCTCGATGCAGTCCGGACAGACGCACTGCCCGACCGGCACCGGGTCGTCACAGCAATCACACCGGGGTTCGCGTGCGACCATCGCGTTGACCGACGGACCGGGTCGGCAACTGCCTTGCCCCCGCTACGCAACTGTATCTTCGTAACCGACCGAATGATTAAAGTCTGGTTGAACTAATTACGAAGACATGGAACAACGCGGAGAGCACAGCCCGCGCGGGAGCCGACGGCCGGACGGTCGGCACCGGGGACAGGGCGGATGAGGTTTTTCGTCGCGGCCGGGACGACGCGGACGGCCCGGATCGAGGGGATCAGCGCCGCCGGGGCGACCCCGTCGCAGATGGGACACACGCCGAGCGCCGACGCCGAGATACTGGCGTACGGCCGGCCGGTTCGCGCGCCCGTCGTCCCGGTGAGTCCGTCGGGGTGTCCGACGCCGGCGGTCGTCACCCGGGCGGTGGGCGAACAGGTCGGCCTCGCTCCAGTCGTGATCGACGCGGGGCTGGCCGAACCGACCGCCGCGCCGACCGTCGACGTGGGTGCCGAGCCCGGCAGGGACATCAGGGAGCCGTCGCCGGTGCCGGCGGCCTCGCGGGCCTTCGAGGCCGCCCGGTCGGTCGGCGCGGCGCTCCCCGACGAGGAACTGGTGGTCGGGGAGACGGTCCCCGGCGGGACGACGACGGCCCTGGGCGTCCTGACGGCGCTGGGCGAACCGGCGTCGGTGTCGTCCTCGCTGGCCGAGAACCCCGTCGAGCGGAAACGGCGGATCGTCGAGGAGGGGCTGGCCGCCAGCGGCCTCGACCCGGGCGGCGCGGCGGGCGAGCCGCTGACCGCGATCCGGGAGGTCGGGGGTCCGGTGCTGGCGACCATCGCCGGGCTCGCAGTCGGTGCGCTCGAATCCGGCACGGCCGTCACGCTCGCGGGCGGCTCGCAGCTGGTCGCGGCCGCGGCGTTGGTCCGGCACGCGGGCGTCGACGACGGGATGAGCCTGGCGACGACGACGTTCGTCGCCGACGACGACACCGCGGACGTGGCGGGGACGGCCGCGGACCTCGGGCTGGACGTGACGGTCACCGACCCGGGGTTCGACGCCGTCGACCACCCGGCGACGAACGCCTACCGGCGCGGCGAGGCCAAGGAGGGCGTCGGCATGGGCGGGGCGCTCGCGCTGGCCGACCGCCGCGGCGCGTCGATGGAGGTGGTCCGGGAGCGCGTGCTCGCCATCTACGACCGCCTGCTCGACGGCGCGCCCGAGGACCATCCCGCGACCCGCGGCACGGGGGTCGAGTCCGGATGAAAGGCGTCGTCCTCGGGGGGACGAGTTCGGGCGTCGGGAAGACAGTCGCGGCGCTGGCGACCATGCGGGCGCTCGAATCCGAGGGGATCGCGGTCCAGCCGGCCAAGGCCGGCCCGGACTTCATCGACCCGAGCCACCACGAAGCGGTGACGGGGCGGCCGTCCCGGACGCTGGACCTGTGGCTGGAGGGCGCGGACGGCCTCCGGCGCAACTACCACCGCGGCGCGGGCGAGGTCTGCGTCGTCGAGGGCGTGATGGGGCTGTACGACGGCGACGGCTCCTCGACAGCGATGGTCGCGGAGGCGCTCGACCTGCCGGTGGTCCTGGTCGTGGACGCGAAGGCGGGCATGGAGAGCGTCGCCGCGACCGCGCTGGGCTTCCGGGAGTACGCCGACGCGGCCGGCCGGGACATCGAGGTGGCGGGCGTGCTCGCGCAGCGCGCCCACGGCGGCCGCCACGCCGAGGGCATCCGCGAGGCGCTGCCGGACGGGATGACCTACTTCGGGCGTATCCCGCCGACCGCGGACCTGGAGATTCCCGACCGGCACCTCGGCCTGCACATGGGCGAGGAAGCGCCGCTGGACGACGGGACGCTCGACGCGGCGGCCGAACACGTCCGGACCGGGCGGCTGCTGGCCGCGGCGCGCGAACCGCCGGCCGCCGAGTTCGAAAGCGCCCGCGCGGTGACGGACCGGACGGTCGCCGTCGCCCGCGACCGGGCGTTTTGCTTTTGCTATCCGGCGACCGTCGAACGCCTCCGCGAGCGGGCAGAGGTGGTGACGTTCGCGCCGACGGCGGGCGACGACCTCCCCGCCTGCGACGGCGTCTACCTGCCCGGCGGCTACCCCGAACTCCACGCCGCGGACCTCGCGGACAGTCCCGCGCTGGCGGCGCTTTCCGACCGCGCGGCCGACGGCCTCCCGGTCGTCGGCGAGTGCGGCGGGTTCATGGCGATGGCCGGGACGCTGACGACCGCCGACGGCGACGCCCACGGCATGGCGGGTATCCTCCCCGCCGACGTCGAGATGCGGGACCGCTACCAGGCGCTCGACCACGTCGAGTTGCGAGCGCGCGACGGCGGGCCGACCGCGAGCGCTGGCGACCGCCTCCGGGGCCACGAGTTCCACTACTCGTCGGCGTCGGTCGGCACCGACGCCCGTTTCGCGTTCGACGTCGAGCGGGGCGACGGCGTCGACGGCGACCACGACGGCCTCACCGAGTACGACGCCGTCGGGACGTACTGCCACCTCCACGCCGAGAGCGGCGCGTTCGACGCGTTCGTGGAGGCACTATGAGGCGAAACGCCGACGCCGGAGCGGACGGTGACGATGACGCCGCCACCGATGAACGCAACACCGGGGGACACGCCGCCGGCGAGGATGGTGACGCCGGCGAGGACCGCGACACCGGGCGAGACGACGCCGGCGGCGAGGGTGATGGCCCTGCCTGCGAGGACCGCGATGGCGACGACAGGGCGGGCACCGTCGAGCGCACGCCCGGTGGAGGTCGGACGCCCGAGGCGCGGCCAATCGAACCGAGCGCGCCCGAGGAGTTCGGCCTGATCCAGGTCTGGTGGGGCGACGGCAAGGGAAAGACGACGGCCGCGCTGGGGATGGGCTTTCGCGCGGCGGGCCACGGCTTCCGGGTCCACATGCTCCAGTTCATGAAGGGCGGGGCCTCCAGCGTCGAGGACGTTCGCGGCGAGTACAACGCCGTCGACGCGCTCCCGGGGTTCTCCTACGAGAACGCGGGCCACTACGGCTGGCACGGCCGCCTCGACGAGACCGACGAGGACGCCCACGAGATGGAGGCCCGCGCGGGGTTCGAGCGGGCGGAACGGCTGGTCGCGGCCGCCAGCGAGGCCGACCTGACGGCCCCGATCCCGCTCGACGCGCCGGCCGACGAGGGGGTCCACATGCTGATTCTCGACGAGGTGGTCTACGCGGCCAACCGCGGGCTGGTGGCGGTCGACGACCTGCTCGCGCTGGTCCGGGACGCCCCCGCCGACCTCGAACTGGTGTTGACCGGCGGGCACGAGGAACCGGACTACCTCGCGGACGTCGCCGACCTGATCACCCGCGTCGAAAAGGAGAAACACCCGATGGACGCCGGACAGGGCGCGCGCAAGGGCACCGAGTACTGATGACCCGGACCGTCCTCGTCGCGGGGACCGCCAGCCACGTCGGCAAGAGCACCGTCGCCGCGGGGCTGTGCCGTCACCTGGCGCGGCAGGGAGTGTCGGTCGCGCCGTTCAAGGCCCAGAACATGAGCAACAACGCCCGCGCGGTCGTCTCGCCCGAGGGCGGCTACGGCGAGATCGGCGTCTCCCAGTACGTCCAGGCGCGGGCGGCCGGCGTGACCGCGACGACGGACATGAACCCGGTCCTGTTGAAACCCCGCGGCGACGGCGAGTCCCAGGTCGTGATCCAGGGTCAGGCCGGCGGCCACTACACGGCCGGGTCGTACTACGAGGACCACTGGGAACGGGCCCGCCGCGCGGCGGCGGCGTCCTACCGGCGACTGGCCGCCGACCACGAGGTGATCGTCGCCGAGGGAGCGGGGTCGCTCGGGGAGATCAACCTCCACGACCGCGACCTGGCGAACGTCGAGACGGCGCGGTTCGCCGACGCCGACGTGCTCCTGGTGGGCGACATCGAGCGGGGCGGCGTCTTCGCCTCGCTGTACGGGACGCTCGAACTGATGCCCGCCGGGGTCCGCGACCGGGTGGCCGGCTGCCTGATCACGAAGTTCCGCGGCGACGAATCGTTGCTCGATCCGGGCGTCGCGGAACTGGAAGCCAGGACGGGCGTGCCGGTGGTGGGCGTGTTGCCCTACGACGACCCGGGACTGCCCGCCGAGGACAGCGTCTCCTTGCCCCCGGCCGGCGAGCGCGCCGTCCGGGGAGCCGGCGACAGCGTCCCGGAGGACCGGGCGGTGACCGTCGCCGTGGTGCGGTTGCCGCGGATCTCGAATTTCACCGACTTCGAGCCGCTTGTCCGCGAGCCGGGAGTCAGAGTCGCCTACGTCCCGCCGGAGACCGACCTCGCGGACGCGGACGCGGACGCGGTCGTGCTCCCGGGGACGAAAAACACGGTCGACGACCTGCTCTCGCTCCGCGAGGCCGGGTTCGGGGAGGCGCTCGCGGCGTTCGACGGCCCGGTCGTCGGGGTCTGTGGCGGCTACCAGATGCTCGGCGACCGGATTCTGAACGCGGCCGTCGAAGGGACCGGCGACGCGGAGACCGTCGCCGGGTTCGGGATGCTCCCGGTCGAGACGCGGTTCTCGGCCGACAAGCGCGTCGAGGCTGTCGAGTTCGACCTCTCGGCGGGCGGACCGCTGGCCGGCGCGGACGCGACGGCCTCGGGCTACGAGATCCACATGGGCGACTCGACGCCGACCGCCGACGTCGCGCGGCCCGTCGGCCCGGACAGCGCCGCCGCCGGCCGCGTGCTGGGCACCTACCTCCACGGCCTGTTCGAGAACCGGGCCGCCCGGGACGCGTTTCTCGACGCGGTCTTCGCGGCGGCCGGGATCGAACGTCCCGACCGCGGGGGCGCGACGGCCTCGCCGTACGCGGCGGCGGCCGACATGGTGGCGACACACGCCGACCTGGACGCGCTCGGACTGGCCGCCGTGGGCGGCGCGGACCGTCAAACTAAGTAGCCCGCCGGCCTCACCTTCCGGGGATGAGCAACGCGCGACCGTCCCTGCCCGAGGCGACCGACGTGGTGGTGATCGGCGGCGGCATCGCCGGCACGAGCGCGGCGTACTTCCTGACCGAGGAGACGGCCCTCGACGTGACCCTCGTCGAGAAGGAGTCCATCGCGGCCGGATCGACCGGCGACTCCTCGGCGATCATCAGACACCACTACGGCGACCAGGAGATCTACTCGCGGACGGCGTGGTGGAGCCACCAGTTCTACCGCGCCTTCGAAGAACGGACCGGCAACGACATCGCCTGCGCGGCCAACCCGATGACCCGCTTCGCGGACGCGGCCAATGCCGACTACGTGGCGGCGGGCTACGAGGTGCTCGAGGACCTCGACATCCCGGTGTCGTGGATCGACGGCGACGACCTAGAGGAGGCGTACCCGATGTTCGCCAACACGGATCAGTTCGACTTCGCCGTCAGCGACGACGACGCTGCCTACTCCGACGGGACGGACGTCGCGGGCGGGTTCGCCAGAGCCGCGACGGCCAACGGCGCGACCGTCGTGACCGGCGTGCGTCGAGGACGGGGCCGTCCGGGCCGTCGAAACCGACGACGGCACCGTCGACTGCGAGCAGGTCCTCGTGGCCGCCGGCCCGTGGACGCCCCGGGCCGGCGAGTGGGTCGGCGTCGACCTGCCGATCACTCCCACCCGCGAGCAGGTCGTCATCCTCGATCCACCCGAGGGCTACGCCGAGTCGTATCCGGACCTGACGCCGACCACCGGCTTCCCGGGCGGGGACTGGTACATCCGGCCGGACTTCGGCGGCGGCGTCCTCGTGGCGACCCACCACACCGGGAGCGAGGTCGACCCGGACAGCTACGACCGGCAACCCGACGAGGAGACGCTGCTCGCGCTGGTCGACGACATCGCCGGGATCATCCCGGAACTGGCCGACGCCGGCATCCAGGGCCAGTACTGCGGCGTCTACTCGACGACCCCTGATCACGATTTCATCATCGACCGGGCAGGCCCGGAGGGCTGTCACTTCGCCTGTGGCTTCTCCGGCCACGGGTTCAAACACGGCCCCGCCATCGGCAAACTCGCCTGCGAACTCCTGACCAGCGGCGAGTCCGACCTCGCGGACCTGGAGTTTTTCTCGCTGGACCGCTTCGACGACCACCCCGACGGCCACGGCGCACCCGAGGACGACATCTGAGCGCGCCTCGCTCGCCGGGGGACCGCGACTGCGGCGGCGTCGGCGTGATATTACCATTGAGCATCAAACCCGGACCGGAAATTACTCAAGGACTTACCCGTACAGTTCGGGTACGATGCCCACCGAACAGTTTCGGCCGGCGGGACACGAGCACGAGCACTTCCTGCTGACGACGGTCGTGGGGAGCTTTCCGCAACCGGAGTGGCTCGGCCGGGTGCGGGAACTGGCCGACGACGGGGAGTTCGACGCGGACGACCTCGCGGAGGCGAACGACGACGCCGTCCGCGCGGTGGTCAACGAACACGAGCGCGCGGGGATCGACGTGCTCGCCGACGGCGAGGTCCGGCGGACGGGCATGGTCGAGCACTTCGCGCAGTTCGTCGACGGCTACGAACTGGACGACGACGGCGGTAGCGGCGGGTGGAACAGGAACATGCCCTCGGTGGTCGACGCGGTCTCGACCGCGCGGCCGTGGCTGGTCGAGGACTACGAGTTCGCGGCGTCGGTCAGCGACCGGCCGGTCAAGACGACCATCACCGGCCCGTTCACGCTCGCGTCGTTCAGCCAGCTCGAATCCGACGACTACGCCGGCGTCGAGGAACTCGCCTACGCGTTCGCGGACCTGGTGGCCGACGAGGTGGCCCGCCTGGGCGAGGCCGGCGCGCCGTACGTCCAGATCGACGAACCGGCGCTCGGGATGTCGCCCCACGACGACATCGCCCGCGAGTGCGTCTCCCGGATCGACGACGCCGCCCCGGGCGAGATGTACTTCGGCATGCACGTCTGTTCCGGCAACTACGAGAACCTCACCCCACAGGTGTTCGACTTCCCGCTGGACTTCGTCGACCTCGAACTCGCCAGCGACGGCGCGGACGACCTCGCAGACATCTTCGAGGGGGTCGACCTCGGGGTGGACGTGGGCGTGGGCGTCGTCGACACCCAGGACAAGGCCGTCGAGGAGGTCGGGACCGTCGTCGACCGGATCGCGGCGGCCCTGGAGTGGGTCCCCCCCGAGCGGTTGATCCTCGCGCCCGACTGCGGGATGAAACCGCTCACCCGCGCGTCCGCGTCCGGGAAGCTCCGGGTGCTCGGCGAGGCCGCCCGCGAGGCGGAAGCGGCGCTCGACGCCGGCGAGATCGACCACGCGTAGTCGACGCGAACGAGCCTGCTCCCGTCAGGCGGTGCTCTGTCTGAGCCGTTCGACGACCTCCTCCCGGGGGACCTGCCGTCGATCCTCCGCGGCGAGACGGCCGACCACCAGATCCAGGAGGTTCAGGTCCGCCAGCAGGTCCCGGGCGCGTTCGCGCTCGACACCCATCGTGCGGCTGACCTCGTAGACCGTGTTCGAGTCCCGGATAGCCCCGATCAGTTCGTCGACGGTCGTCCCCTCCGGGAGGCCGAGGCCGTCCGCGACGATCGGCGGATCGGCCCGGTCTCCGCCCCCCGGGTCCGTATCGTCGGCGGGTCGGTCGTCGACATCCCCGCCGTCGACCGTCGTTCCGTCGGCGTCTTCACCATCGACTGCCGCTCCGTCTGCATCCTCGCCGCTGCCTGCCGCTCCGTCGGCGTCTGTTCCCCCGGTTTCCTCGCTTGTCGACCCGGCGGGCCGACCGCCGTCGGTGTCGTACGAGTCCGGTTCGTGGACCCCGCAATCGATCATGTAGCGGCGGGTCGTCTCCGGCGTCACCTCCAGCCCGAGTTCAGCCGTCATCTCGGCGAACGTGTCGCACCGCTCGTAGACCGACGCCAGCAGGTCCGGGTCCTCGAAGGGCGGGATGTCGCGGTCGCCCAAGTCGGTCCCGTCGGCGTCGTCGACCGGTTCCATCTCCCCCACCCCGGCCGAGCGGTCGGCGCGATCCGTCGCCGCGGGCGGCGTCCGCACCGCGAGCGAGACACCGACGGTGCCGTCGTCGTTGATCCACGTCTCGCCGGGCGTCACGCTCGCGCCCCCGATGTCGGCCGGGAGGATGGGCGCCAGCACGTCGAACCGGACAGCCAGCCGTCCGTCGTCGAGCGCGGCGTCGCCGGTCGAGACGGCCGCCGACGCCAGCGACACCGCCAGTTCGACCTCCGCGGCGAGGTCCTCGCCCGCGAGGAGGTCGTCGCCGTCGCGGGGCGTCACGCGCCGGACCTCGACGCCGGACTGCTCGCACTCGTCGAGCAGATTCGCCAGTGTCTGAAACGAGGCGCTCACCACCATTACCCCTTGGCCGCCACGACGTCGGGCGGCGGTATAAAAACGGGCGCTGATTTGTCGTGGGATTTAAACCGTCGACCCGCGCTCGCGCCGACGGCGGGCGGCCCCGTTCCGCTCGGCCGTCAGTCCCGGAGCGCGACGCTGGCGACGCGCTCGCCGGCGACCACCGTCGACTGGCGCGTGACCGCGTAGAGCACGCCGTCGTGGCCGGCCCGCACCGTCTCCAGGGTCTCGTAGGTCGACGGACCGTAGACGACCCCGAGCCGGTCCCCCTCGCCGACGTCAGCGCCCACCGCCAGCGACGGGTCGGGACGGAAGAGCCCGGAGTGGGCCGCCTCCACGCGCCCGAGGTGGTTCCGCGCGAGCGTGTGGCCGTCCGGCGGGTCCGCCCCGCCGGGGAGGACGCCGACCATCCGGAGCAGGCGTTCGACGCCCGCCACGCCCGTCTCGACGGCGGCCTCGTCCAGTCGCCGGCTGTCGCCCAGTTCCGGCGTCACGGCGGGGATTCCCGCCAGCGTCGCCGTCGTTCGGAGTTTGCCGTCGAACGACCGCTCGTCCCACTCGGCGGGCGCGTCCTCCCCGACCCGCTCGCCGAGCAGCAGGTCCACGTCGAACGCCCGCGAGAGGGCACGGGAGCGGTCGTGGTCGGCCATGTAGACGACGTGGGCGGCCGTCTCCGGGCTCCCCGTGTGGAGGTCCACGACCGCGTCCGCGTCCGCGACGTACTCCCAGAGCGTCGCGGCCATCCGCTCGACCAGCGACCCCGCCTCGTCCCCGGGCCAGACCCGGTTCATGTTCGCGTGCATCGCGTCGAGCCGGCGCGGCGTCAGGTAACTGCGGTTGTCGAACGCGAGCGGGTTGGCGACCGGAACCGCGAGCACGCGCCCCCGCATCTCGTCCGGGTCGAGGCGGTCGTGGAGCCGCCTGAGCACATCCGTCCCGTTCAGTTCCCGGCCGTGCTGTGCGCCCTGGATGTACACCGTCGGCCCGTCGGCCGTTCCCTCGTACCGGTGGAGCCGCGTCGTCACTGCCATCCCCGAGGGCAACGTGGCGAGCGTCACCGCCCCGCTCTCGTGTCCCGTCGAACCCATGTGCGCACCTCGGACGGCCCGCTTGAACCTCTTGCCATCTCGTGACACCGGGCGCTTCCCCGTCGTGGGCGTCGGGGACAACCGTACTTGACCCAGTTCCACGAGAGACGAAGTAAACCAGCGTTGTACCGGTACAGACTAATTTGACAGAGTACTTATGATTGTGGCGGTCGACCCGCCGGACATGGCGCGCTGTCCGACCTGCGAGACCGGCATCAAGCACGTCCAGACGGAACTGATCGAACTGCGCGGCTACGAGGACGTCGTCGAGTCCCGGGCCGATAAGGCGGGCGGCGGGCAGGCCATCGCCACGGTCTGTCCGGAGTGTGAGAGCATCCTCAGCCTCTGACGTTCCAGAGCGCGGGGAAAGCGTCGGCGAGCACGTCCCGGCCGACGGCGACGCGGCAGTCGGCGGTCGGCCTGGCGATACACAGCAGGACGAACCCCGCTTCGCGGCGCTTCTCGTCCAGGGCCGCCGGTTCGGTGAGATACGAGATTTCGCCGTCGAGGAGCCGACCGGTGCAACTGACACACCGTCCCTCGCGGCACCCGTAGGGGAGATCGACGCCCGCCTCTACGGCCGCCGACAGGATCGTCTCGTCGCCGCGCGCGGTGAACTGCTCGACCTCGTCGCCGTCCAGCCGGAGTTCGACCGCGTGGGACTGCCCGTCGGTCGTCACGCGCGAGCGTACGCGCGGCCACAATATTACCCCACCGGTCTCCGGCCACTCGGACGTACCTCGCCGGCCTGCGGCGACACGAACGGAACCATTACGGTCCGCGCCGGGCGCAGAGATGACATGAAACTCGCGGAAGCGACCTGGACGGACGCCGACGCCGCGGAGACGGACCTGGCCCTGCTCCCGGTCGGTAGCACGGAACAGCACGGCCCGCACGCGCCGCTGGGAACCGACACCCTCACCGCCGAGACGGTCGCCGAGGCCGGGGCCGACCGCTACGACGGGGAGGTCGTCGTCGCGCCGGCCGTGCCGGTCGGGATCGCCGAGGAACACCGGCAGTTCACGGGGACGCTGTGGGTCTCGGAGTCGACGTTCCGGGCGTACGTCAGGGACGTCGTCGGCAGCCTCGCCCACCACGGCTTCGACCGGGTGGTGCTGGTGAACGGCCACGGCGGCAACGTCGCCGCGCTCCGGGAGATCGCCGGGACGATCACCCGCCACGACCGGGCGTACGCGGTGCCGTTCACCTGGTTCGAGGAGGTGGGCGACCACGCCGCCGAGATGGGCCACGGCGGCCCGCTGGAGACGGCGCTGCTCCGGCACGCCCACCCGGAGTTCGTCCGCGAGGACCGGATCGAGTCGGCCCGGGAGGGGGCCAGCGACGGCTGGGGCGACTGGCAGGGCCGGACGAACCTCGCGTTCGACAGCGCCGAGTTCACCGAGAACGGCGTGATCGGCGACCCGGCCGCGGGCGACGCCGACCGCGGGGCGACCCTCGAAGGGCTGGCGGCCGACGCGCTCGCCGCCCTCCTGGCGGCGATCGAGGACCGCGATATTTCGCGTCCTTCCCACAAGTGACCGGGGTGGCCGGACGCGAACGGGCGGCGACCCCCGCCCGAGTCCGACTGTGTGTGTGGAAAGCTATTACCGGCCGACGCGCCGACTAGCCGACAGGACCGACCGATGGACCCCTCCCGAATCGACGTTTCGCTGCGCCCGATCATGGGCGAGAAAGAGGTCGCAGTCGCCTGGCTGGCCGAGCGGAACGTCCGTCCGACGAAGACGGAGTGGGGCCGGTACACCCTCGAAGAACCGGGGAGCCGGTCGACGATGGGCGTCGGGATCAAGTTCCTCATCGTCGACAACCTCGGGATCGAGGACGACGACGACCTCGAACGCGTCCGGGAGGAGGTCGTGACCCACCCCAGGTGGGACGGACCGCCCGACGACCGGAGGGACGGATGACCCGCCGGGGCCGCCGACGGACCCGCGAACGCGGGCGTTCGGCCGTCACGACACCCTTTAGTCGGTCGGTTTCGTAACCGGTCGGGAGAAACCCAAATGAACGAGGAGACCGAGACGGCCGCCGTCACGTACTATCCCTGGGAGAAGGAGTCGCAGGTCGCGCCGGGCGAGTCGCTGCTCGACGCCGCCGAGGACCTCGGGATCGGCGTCGAGGCGCTCTGTGGCGGCGAGGGATTGTGCGGAACGTGCAAGGTCGTCGTCGAGGACGGCGCGGACTGCCTGTCGGCGGTGACCGACGCAGACGAGACGTTGCTCTCCGCGGACCAGCTGGCCGACGGCTACCGGCTGTCCTGCCGGGCGACCGTCGAGGCCCCGGGACGGGTGGACGTAACGGTGCCGAGCGTCTCCCAGAAGTCCGGCGGGATCGTCCTGACGGAGGGCAACGAGATGGAGTTCGAACTGGACCCGGTAGTCCGGAAGTACCACCTGGAGTTCCCGGCCCCGTCGCTGGAGGACCACACGGCCGACGCCGAGCGGGTGATGGGTGCGCTCGCGGACGGGTACGGCCTGTCGGTCGCCGACATGGACCACGGCGTCCGGCGGGAACTCCCCAACCGCATGCGGGAAGAGGAAACCGACGGCACGCTCTCGGTCACGGCGACCGTCTACGACGACGGCGAGATCATCGACGTCGAACCCGGCTGGGCCGGGGAGATGTACGGGCTCGCGGTCGACGTCGGGACCACGACCGTCGCGGTCTACCTCGTCGACCTGCGGACCGGCGAGACGGCCGCGGTCAGTTCCCAGTTGAACCCACAGAGCCGGTTCGGCGGGGACATCATGACCCGCGTGCGCTACACCCGGCGGAACGAGGGCGGCCGGGAGGAACTCCGCGAGTCCATCGTCGACGGGATCAACGACTGCATCGACGAGGTGACGACCGAGGCGGGCATCGCGGCCGAGCACATCTACGAGAGCGTCTTCGTCGGCAACACCGCGATGCACCACCTCTTTCTGAGGATCGAACCCTCCTACGTGGCCGGATCGCCGTACGTCCCCGCGAATCACGCGCCGACGGCCGTCAAGGCCCGGGAACTCGGCGTGGACATAAACGCCGGGGGCTACCTCTACTGGCTCCCGATCAGCGGCGGGTGGGTCGGCCCCGACAAGGTGTCGGTGCTGCTGGTCTCGGAACACTACAGGGAGGAGGCGATGACCGTCTGCATCGACATCGGGACGAACGGCGAAATCTCGGTGGGGAACAGCGAGAAGATGTGGGTCACGTCCGCGCCCGCGGGGCCGGCGCTCGAAGGCGCCGAGATCACCCACGGCGTCCGCGCACAGGACGGGGCCATCGAGCGCGTCGACATCGACCCCGAGACGCTGCTGCCGACCTACGAGGTGATCGGCGACGGAGCGCCCAACGGCATCTGCGGGTCGGCCGTCATCGACGCGCTGGCGGCGATGTTCACCGTCGGACTCGTCGACCGGCGGGGGCAGTTCCGGGACGCGGTCATGGACCACGAACGCGTCCGGACCAACGACCAGGGCGTCGTCGAGTACGTGCTCGTTCCCGACGGGGAGTCGGGGATCGACGGCGACGTCGTGATCACCCAGAACGACATCCGCGAGATCCAGATGGCAAAGGCCGCGATCCAGGCCGGCACGCTCGTGTTGATGGAGGAACTCGGGATCGACACGGTCGACCGGGTGGTGCTGGCCGGCGGGTTCGGCAACTACATCGACCCCGAGTCGGCGATGACCGTCGGGCTCTACCCGGACGTGCCCATCGAGACGGTCGAGTCGCTCGGCAACGCCGCCGGCATCGGCGCGCAACTGGCGCTGTTGAACCGCGGGGCCCGCGAGGAGGCGAAGAACGTCGTCGACGCCGTCGAGTACTTCGAGATCGCGGGGACTGACGTCTTCCGGGACAACTTCATGGAGTCGATGTACCTCCCCCACCAGGACTACGACCGCTACCCGCGCGTCCAGGAACGGGTCGAGCAGATCAGGGACGTCGAGGACGTCGTCCAGCGGGGCTGAGATGGGCTCGCGCCGCGAACGCCAAGGCGGGAACGAAGACGGTGACGACGACGGCGGGTGCGGGGACGCGGTCGGCGTCGTCGCCTGCGGGACGCTCTACTCCGAGATCGAGGCCCTCGCCCCCGACGCCGACGTGCGGTACGTCCCGCAGGAACTCCACGAGTTTCCAACGAACGTCCCGCTCGGCGACGAGATACGCGCCCGCGTGCAGGCGGCCGTCGACGACCTCGACGGCCCCGACCGCGACCGGATCGTCCTGAGTTACGCGACCGCGGGCGAAGGGCTCCGCGGGGTCCGATCCCGGCACGCGCCGCTCGTCGTCTCCCGGGCGGACGACTGCATCGCCACGTTCCTCCCCGACGGGCCGGGCGATCCCAAGGCGTTCGGCACCTACTACCTCACCCGCGGGTGGATCGACCGCGGGGTCGACAGCTACAAGCTCTACCGCGCGTACCTCGGCGAGACGGACGACCTCCGGGAGTGGTTCGCCGCCGCGGCCGACGACCACCCCGACGTGCGGGTGACCTGGGCCGACGGCGACCGGTTCCGGAAGGCCGTCGGTGAACGCGGGGAGACGAGCCCCGAACTGGCCGGCCGGACCTTCCACCGGACGGTCCAGTACTACGACCGGATCGCGCTGATCGACACCGGCCACCGCTACCCGTTCCACCGCGAGTACGCCGGGCGCGTCCGGGCGTTCGTCGAGTCGCTGGCCGCCGAGTACGGCGACGGGCGGTCGGTCGAGCTATCGGTGATCGAGGGCGACGACGGCCTCTTGCGGACCCTGCTGTCGGTCGAGACGCCTGCCGATGCCGCGGACGCCGACCGGATCGCGTGGCGCGCGCCCGGCGAGCCGGTCGACCCCGGACGAGCCGGCGACGCGGGCGAATCGACCGAACCAGGCAAATCGGACGAACCCGGAGAGGCGACCGGCATCGAAGAACCGGGCGAATCCGGAGAGGCGAGCGGACCGGGGGAGCCGACGGAGTCCCGGACGGACGGAGATCCGAACGACTAACATGACCCGTGGGGCAACTACGACCGATGGCTGATTCAGGGGTCACCGTGGGACAGGTCATCGACAGCATCCCCACGGGCCGGTTCCACCGCCGGTTGCTGCTGGCGACCGGGACGATCTGGGCCACGACGGCCATGGAGGTGCTGTCGATCTCGTTTACCCTGTCGACGTTCATCGAGATCTGGAACCTCTCGGAACTCGCGGCGGGGTTGCTCGGCAGCGCCGGCCTGCTGGGCATGATCGTCGGGACGACCGCCGGGGGCTGGTACAGCGACCGCGTGGGGCGAAAGCGGGGGCTGGCCGTGTCCGTGGCCCTGTTCTCGGTGTTCGGGGGACTGACGGCGCTGGCCACGGGGTTTTACTCGGCGTTCGTCCTGCGGTTGCTGACCGGGATCGGCGTGGGCGGCACCATCGCCGCGGACGCCTCCTACCTCTCGGAACACGTGCCCACCGAGCGGCGCGGGCGCTACCTGGCGTACCTGGAGCTGTTCTACGCGCTGGGCAATTCCGTGACCGTGATCGTCGCCTGGACGGTCCTCTCGGAACTGTCCGCCGGCGGTACGGTCTTCGGGATCGCGGCCTGGCGGGTCTTCTTCGCGTCGGCCGCCCTGCCGGTGGTGCTGTTGTTGGTCGTCGCGGTGCTCCCCGAGTCGCCGTACTACCTCGCACGGAAAAACCGCACCGGGGAAGCGAGCGACCGGCTGGCGTCGATCGCCCGGACCAACGACGCCGGGGCGACCACGGTCTCCGGGCCGGTCCGGGCCGGCGAGTCCGACAACACCGGGTTCTCGCGGCTGTTCGAACCGGGACTCCGGAAGACGACGCTGCTGTTTTCGGCGGTCTGGTTCGGGCTGAACTTCGGCTACTACGGGGTGTTCATCTGGCTCCCCCGGACCGTAGAGGCCGCCGGTTACGTCGGCGGCCTCTACGCGTACCTGTTTCTGGTGTCGGTCTTCCAGATCCTCGGCGTGTTGAGCGCCGCCTACCTCATCGACGCGCTCGGCCGGAAACCGACGACCGGCGGGTCGCTGGTGCTGGCGGGTGCGTTCACGTTCCTCTTTGCCTCGGCCGTGCCGGGCGTCGGGCTGGACCTGGGCGTCTCCGGCCGGCTCCCCTTCCTCGGGGGGATGCTGGCGATGGGATTTTTCATCTTCGGGGCCTTCGGCGTCATGTTCGCGTACACCTCCGAGTCGTTCCCGACCGAGGTCCGGAGCACCGGCCTCGGGTTCGCCACGGGCGTCGGGAAGGTCGCGGCGGTCGGCGGGCCGGTCGTCGTCGGGTTTTTGACCCAGTACGGGTCGCTGGTCGCGCTCGCGCCAGTCGCCGCCTCGCTGGTCGCCGCGGGGATCGGCCTGTTGCTGTTCGGCCGCGAGACGAAAGGCGAGACGCTCGTCTGACCCCGGGCAACCACAACGTGACACCGAAGTTACCGGTCGAGGGAACGGAACAATACGTTTTCCTACTCGGGGGAGAGAGGTTCGGCCGTGACCATGACAGAGATTATCGACGGGAACGAGGTCGGTGACGCGATCCGCTCGGAACTCGACGGTTGCGTGGACACGCTCGCGGACGCGGGCGTGCGGCCGGGCCTGGCGACCGTGCTGATGACCACCGACGGGGCCAGCGAGACGTACGTCAGCATGAAACAGAAGGCCTGCGACGAGATCGGGATCGAGGGGATCCACGAGGAGATCGACCCCGACGCGCCGGCCGAACGCCTGTTCGACAAGATCGACGAACTGAACGAGGACCCGGACGTCCACGGCATCCTCGTCCAGATGCCGGTCCCCGACCACGTCGACAAGTGGACCGTCCTGAACCGCATCGACCCGATCAAGGACGTCGACGGCTTCCACCCCCAGAACGTCGGGAGCCTGGTCGCCGGGCACGCCCGATACAAGCCCTGCACGCCCCACGGCGTCCAGAAACTCCTGGAGTACGAGGGCATCGACACGGAGGGGAAAGACGCGGTCGTCGTCGGGCGGTCCGACATCGTCGGCAAGCCGATGGCGAACCTCCTGATCCAGAAGGCACCGGGCGGGAACGCCACCACGACGATCTGTCACTCCCGGACCGACGACCTCGGGGAGAAGACCCGGCAGGCCGACCTGGTGATCGCCGCGGCGGGCTACCCCGAACTCGTGGACGGCTCGATGATCTCCGAGGGGACGGTCGTGATCGACGTGGGTGTCAACCGCGTCGAGGCCGACAACGAGAAGGGGTACGAACTCGTCGGCGACGTCGAGTTCGAGAGCGCCAAAGAGAAGGCCGGCCACATCACGCCCGTCCCCGGCGGCGTCGGCCCGATGACGATCACCATGTTGCTCTACAACACTGTCAAGGCCGCCAGCCTCCAGGAGGACGTCGACGTCGAGTTGCCGTAGCGACCAAACCCTTTTGTTCACCACCGTCGCGTACCACAGATATGAGCGACCAGTCAGTGCGGACGGTCGAGTTTAGCGACATCGAGGCCGCGGCCGAGCGCCTCGACGACGAGACGGTGGTCAAGGAGACGCCGGTCGAGGAGAGCACCTCGCTGGGGGGAATGGTCGACGCGGACGTCCACCTGAAGATGGAACATCTCCAGTGGACGGGATCGTTCAAGACCCGCGGCGCGTACAACAAGATCTCACACAGCGTCGAAGACGGCGACGTCAACGAGGTGGTCGCGGCCAGCGCGGGCAACCACGCCCAGGGGGTGGCGCTGGCCGCCACGAAGCGGGGCGTCGACTCGACCATCGTGATGCCCAGGAACGCCCCGCAGGCGAAAGTGGACGCGACGCGGGGGTACGGTGCGACGGTCGAACTCGTCGGGACGGACTTCCAGGACGCCATGGAGTACGCCCAGGACCTCTGTGCCGAGCGAGGGGCCGAGTTCATCCACGCCTACGACGACCCGTACATCGTCGCGGGTCAGGGGACGCTCGGGGTCGAGATGCACGAGCAGTGTCCCGAGGTCGATACGGTGATCGTCCCCATCGGGGGCGGCGGGCTGATCAGCGGCATTTCGACGGCGTTCGATCACCTCTCGCCGGAGACGCGCGTTGTCGGCGTCCAGGCCGAGGGGGCGGCCACCGTCCACGAGAGCCTGGACAAGGGCATCCCGGTGACGCTCGACTCGGTCAACACCATCGCCGACGGCATCGCCACGGGCGGCATCTCGGAGTTGACGATGGACCTGATCGACCGGCACGTCGACGAGGTGGTGACGGTCTCGGACGCCGACGTCGCGCGGTCGATCACGCTGCTCCTCGAACGGGCAAAGCAGGTCGTCGAGGGCGCGGCCGCGGCGTCCGTGGCGGCCATGCTCGGGGACACCCTCGACGTGAGCGGCGAGACGGTCATGCCGCTGCTCTGTGGGGGCAACCTCGACATGACGATGCTCCAGACGATCCTGATCCACGCGCTGACCGAGCGCGAGCAGATCCTCCGGCTCCGGGTCCGGATCGACGACGCTCCTGGTCGCATGCAGGAGATATCGGGCGTCATCGCCGACCACAACGCCAACATCCGGACGGTCCGGCACGACCGGGCGGTCGAGGAGCTGAACGTCGGCGAGGCGTACCTGGTGTTCGAGGTCGAGACCAGCGGCTCCGAACACGCCAGCAACATCGTCGAGTCGATCGCCGACCACGGCTACGAGGTCGAACACACCAACCGCGACCAGTTGCGCCGCCGGGGGTGACGCCCCGAACAAGCGTCCGGAGCGGCCGCTGACCGGGCGCACCGGCGCGAATCGAGTGAATCGTAGACCCGACGGAGGTCGGGACTTGTTTTAAAGAACCCGGCTAATTAATACCAACATTTAAGGTATCCAGTGCAAATTCCATTTGATGGAGGCTGTGTAGCGTGCCAGAGGGTGGCAAAGACAGATGACGACGGCAGTCGGGACAGTCGTCGACTGATCGATACGGTGGGTGGCACGCCGCGCGAAACGAGACCGCGGGGACGCCTGCCGGAGCCGACGACCGAACGCGACGCGAACGAACGGATTCGAACGGGACAAAATTCGGAGAGACGATTACACATGAACGAAAGAGCAAACCACAGACATACAGAGGTGATACGGCATGGCTGACGGCGAGGAAACGACCGGCGAAATGTCGGACGGGCTACAGGTAGAGCTGTTCCATCCCGAGTCCGACCGCGAACCGGGAGACACGAATATCCGGAAGTTCGGGTTCGACGTCCACCCGCAGGTGTTCCCCATCTCCCTGGTAATCATCGTGGCGTTCATCGCCGTCACGATCGGACTCGGCGACCAGGCGTCCGCCGTGTACAACGGTATCTTCGACTTCATCAACGCCAGCTTCGGTTGGTTCTACATCGCGGCGGTGAACATCTTCATCATCGTCCTGCTGTACTTCGCGCTGAGCAAGTACGGGAAGATCAAGATCGGCGGCGTGGAGGCCGACAAGGAGTTCAGCGACTTCTCCTGGATGGCCATGCTGTTCAGCGCCGGCATGGGGATCGGCCTCATGTTCTACAGCGTCGCCGAGCCGATGTGGCACTTCCAGTCCGGCGGCGGTTCGTTCTTCGGCAGGGAGGCCGGCACGGCCGCCGCGGCCGACGCCGCGATGGGCGTGACTTTCTTCCACTGGGGCTTTCACCCGTGGGCCGTCTACGGGCTGGTCGCGCTGGGCCTCTCGTTCTTCTCGTTCAACCGCGGCCTGCCGCTGACCTTCCGGTCGATCTTCTGGCCGCTCCTGGGCGAGCGCATCTACGGCTGGCCCGGCCACCTGATCGACCTCGTGACGGTGTTTGCGACGCTGTTCGGCCTGGCGACCTCGCTGGGCATCGGCGTCGCGCAGGTCAACGCCGGGTTCGCCTTCCTGGCGAACAACTTCCTGGGGATGTCCGTCAACGGATCGAGCACGCTCATCCAGGTCGCGCTGATCGCGGGCATCACGGGCATCGCCACGATGTCGGTGGCCGCCGGTCTGGACGGCGGGGTCAAGCGCCTGAGCACGCTGAACCTCTACCTGATGGTGGCGATGCTCATCTTCCTGCTCATCGTCGGCCCGACGCTGTTCATCCTCGACACGTTCGTGGGCAGCATCGGGACCTACCTCGGTAACTTCCTGGCGCTGAGCTTCTACACCGAAGCGTTCGCCGGGGAGGCCGCGGGCTGGCAAGACATCTGGACGGTCTTCTACTGGGGCTGGTGGATCGCGTGGTCGCCGTTCGTCGGCATGTTCATCGCCCGCATCTCGAGGGGCCGGACCGTCCGCGAGTTCCTCACGGGCGTGCTGGTCCTGCCGTCGACGTTCTCGTTCCTCTGGCTGGCGACGTTCGGCGGCTCCGCGCTGAACGTCGAACTGGCCATGGGCGGCGGCCTCGTGCCCGCGCTCAACGAGGGCGGCCGCGCGGTCGCGATGTTCGAGATGCTGAACTTCTATCCGTTCACCGTCGTCACGGCCATCGTGGCCACGCTGCTGGTGATCACCTTCTTCGTCACGTCGTCGGACTCGGGGTCGCTGGTGATCGACCACCTGACCTCGGGTGGCAAGCACGACGTGCCGAAGACCCAGCGGATCTTCTGGGCGGTCACCGAGGGCGCGGTCGCGGCCGTGTTGCTGATCGGTGGCGGCCTCAGTGCCCTGCAGACGGCCGCGGTCACCACCGGATTGCCGTTCGCGGTCGTGTTGCTGTTGATGTGTTACACGGTCTACCTGGGGCTCGACCACGAACTCGAGATCCTCGAATCCGAGGAGTTCCGCGAGACGATCCAGGAGATGTCCGAGGAGGAGGACGTCGTGGTCACGACCGCCGACGACTCCATCGTGACCGACGTCCACGACGCCGACGAGTCGCCCGGCGACTGACGGTCGTCGACCTCCCGGTTTCGGCGCGCATCTTCGTTTTTTCTACCGGCCGCGAGCCGTGACTCCGCGAGACGCCGGCGGTGACTGATCGGGGCGGAGAACCGCAATACGGCGTTGCGCGATGGCCGGCAATCGCTCGGCGGGGGTCGGCCCGTCGGCCGCGGCGGTCGGAGCGTCGACAGACTCAGTAGAAGTCCCACTCGTCGTCGTTGCCGCCCCGGCGGACGCCGTCCTCGCTCTCCGGATTCTCGGCGTCTTTCTCGTCGGGCCAGGTGATGCCGTCGCCGCGGACGCTCTTGTAGACGAACGCACCGAAGGCGACCAGCACCAGCAGGAGCACGAGCGTCCCGGCCAGCACCGCCACCTGCGCGACGGATTCGAGCATTCCGGATCCGAACGCCTGGAGTGCGGGGGAGGCCATACCGATCCTTGGCAGTCCAGCAGAATGAGTGTTCCCCCCGGACGCGCCGCCGGCGGAGTGCCGGCGTTCCCCCGGACGGCGTCTCAGCCGCCGGTGTCGACCTCGGTCTGCGAGGCGTGGAGCCACTCCCTGGTGGGGCCGCCGACGCCCAACCCGACGACGGCCACCCACGCGAGCAGGCCGAGCAGGAACGAGGGCAACAGCCACACGACCGCGCCGAGGCCGGCCCCCACGACGACCCCGACCGACAGCCGCCGTTCGCCCGCGGTCCGGACGAGAAAGATCCCGACGACCGTGAACCCGAAGCCGGCCAGCGTCATGACGAACACGCCGGTCACGAGCGCGACCGCGTCGACCGCGCGGCCGCCGACGCCGACCTGGCCGAGCTGGGAGATGACGTAGACGCCCAGAAAGAGCACCGCGACCTGGGCGAACGTGCCATAGAGGATCGAGTTCAGCGGGCGGTCGGTGGACACCTCGACGGCCCGGACGACCCTCGCCTCGAACTGCCAGCGCAACACGCCCCCGAATACCAGCACGAGCAGGAACCCGCCGGCGACCCGGACGAAAGACGGGGCCGCGGCGACGGCGGACGGATCGAGCGTCTGCCCGGCGACGACCCCCGGACCGGCTGCCAGGCCCGCGAGCCCCGCCACCGTACCGCCCCGTGTACTGACTCCCATGGTACTCCGTTGCGAAGTAGGTGGTGAAAAACTGTCGGAACTGGCGTCCGGCGGGAGTCGTGCGCGCGCGTCAGGTCGTGCACACAACTTATGGGTGTCCATTCGCTAGCACGGACACATGGCCGGGAACCCGGACGTCGCCGAGGAGGCGGGGGAGACCCCGGAGGGAACGGGCGGTGCGGCCACAGGTGAGCAGGTCCTGTCGATCATGAAGACGGTCGGCCGACGGCTGATAGAACCGCTCCGGGAGGACGACGACCTCGAGAACTTCCGGCTGTCCATCCCGGAGACCCAGACGACCACCATCGACGGGGACACGGGGTGGGCGAAACGGCCGCCCGCGGTACTCCGGTGTCCGCAGTGTGAGGAGGAGTTCTACCACCACCACGCCAGGGATGCCATCGACTGCCCACACTGTGTCGCCGAGTTCGACCCCGAGGAGTTCCCGGACCTGGAACTGCTGTACATGACCTGTCCGCGGTGCAAAAGCCGCATGGACCACGGGCAGCGACACCCGAAGGCGTTCGACGTGCCGGAGTGGGCGTCCTGCAACGGCTGTCGATACCACTGGGAGTTCAAGCACTCCTACTGAATGGCGTGGCCGCGGTCGACGCCCCTCGATCCCGGCCGGTCGCGGGAGATCAGTTCGGAGGGTTCCCACGCGTCCGGACAGCCGAGGGCCGCGGCCGCGTGCGCTTCGATGACAAACTATATTGCCGGCGTGATCCAGATACGACCATCCCGATGGTCGAGGCGATTCCGACGGTGCTGGCGCTGGCTGCGGCGGCACTGATGGTGTTCGCGGTCCTGTCGATGAACTGGGGGCAGTTCACGGTGGCGGGGCTGAGCTTTCTCGGTGCCGCCCTGCTGATCTACTTCCGGGAGACGCGCCTGTAGCCGCCCGGACCCGTGCGTGGCATATATGTTCGTGGCACGCCTAGCTCCGGGTTATGCCGGACCCACCACGCTCGCCCGGTCCTGCCGCCGACAGGGCGTTCGCGCTCGGCCTCCGGGGGACGGTGGTGGGTGTGCTCCTCGGGATCGGACTGCTCTACTTGGCGGGCGTGCTGACGGCACGGGACGCGGTGCTCGCCGTCGTACTCGGCGGCCCCGTGGCGATCATCCTCGCCTCCTGCGTCCTCGGCGTCTGGCTCGGGTACAGCAAGGACGCGCTGGACGTGGCGCTGTCGCGGTGAGCCGTCGCACGTCCCGCGACTCCGCGGAGACGCACCCGGAGAACGCCGACACCACCGGGTGCCGGCGACTCGGAGCCGGCAGCCTCAGAGTTCGACCGTGCCGCCCGCGAGGTCGCCGAGATGACCGGTGACCTCCCCGGCGGGCGTCCGGAGACGGACGACGCTCGCGGCCGTCACGTCGTAGAACCGGACGTCGAGCGCGAACCGGCCGTCGGCGTCGATGGGGGCGGCCTCGCGCTGCCCGGACGGGTCGTGCCAGACCCAGGCGAGTTTCCCGTCCGCTGCCGGGTCCGTCCGTCCGGAGATGGTAAACAGGTCCGGGTTCGAGTCCGTCTGTGACCCCTCGATCGGGTGTCCCTGGTCGCGCCACTCGACGAACCCTTCGTCGAGTGCGTAGGTGCGTTCGTAGCCGTTCTTTATCAGGGTCGACCCGCGGAGCGACGAGAGGTGGTGTGGACACCCACAGTAGGTCGTGATCCGGGTCGACTGGTCGAGGTCGGCCAGCGGATCGCCCTCCGCCTGGCCGTCGGGAGCCGGGCTCAGGAGCGCGCCCGCGATGTGGGCACTCTCGTAGGCCGCCCGGCTCCGGGCGTCCGCGAAGACCGCGTCGTCGTTCTCGTACCACTCGATGGCGTCCGCGACGGGGACGAGCGGAACCTCGACGCCGCGGGTACGCGTCGTCCCGTAGTCGAACCGGTTCGCCGCGGCGGCGTCGGAGCCGAGACAGCCAGCCCCGATTCCCGCCGCCAGTACCCCGCCGACCCGTAGATAGTCCCGCCGTCGCATATTCAACTATACCGCGATCGAGGTACAAAAATCCGGTGTCGGATCAGCCGTCGGTCCCTCCGTCGGGAACAGTCCCGACCACCGTGAAGGCCGTCCCCACGGCGAGGAATTCGTCGCGCTCGCCGGCCCGGCGGAGGGTATCGAGCCACTCGTCGGCGCGCCGGGCCGACAGTTCGCTTTCGGTCCGGAGCCGTTCGAGCCGCGGTTCGAGGCGGAACGACTCCCGGACGAGGTCCGGGTCGGTCCAGACCATCGCGTCCGCGTCCAGTTCGACGTCGCACAGCCCCGCCTCGACGAACAGCCCGCGAAGTCGCCGCCCGATCCGCGGGTTGCGTGCGGGTGCCAGGCCGACGTCCATGACCCGTTCGGCGAGGCCGTCGTCCGGGACGTCCAGACCGAACGTCGACCAGTCCGGATCGGCGACCCAGACGAGTCCGCCCGGTCGGGTCACGCGCCGGAGTTCCGCGAGCGCGGCACGCGGGTCCGCGAGGTGCTGGAACACCCGCTCTGCCCGGCAACTGTCGAAGGCGTCGGCACGGTACGGCAGGTCGTGTGCGTCGCCGACGTGAAACGCCGCCGTCCCCGCGGACGGGTCGGGTCGGCCTGCCGCCCGTTCGATCATCCGACGGCTGTTGTCGACGCCGACGACCCGGCCCGTCGATCCCACGAGTTCCGCCAGCGCGACGACGTCCGCCCCGACCCCGCAGCCGACGTCGAGGATCGCGTCCCCCTCGGTCGGGTCAAGGCGCATGTGGCTGGCTCGCTTGGCCCTCGCCAGCCACTCGTGGTCGGTCACCGCCTCCAGGCACGCGGTGTAGTACGACGGATCCGCGCTCTCGTCGACCGAACTCCACCCGTCGGGCTCCCGCTCGTCCATGGACGGGTACAGTGGCCCGCCGGTAATGGACTTTTTCCACCCCAGTTCCCCGAGAGACACTCGACGGCAGCGTCGACCCCCCGGGGGAATTCACCCGACGGGACAGGAATGATTTTTACATATGAATATTTATATATTGCATCAGTAGAAAATGTTAAGTCACGAAGCGTAAAATTAGTGGCTGGGTCTCACACCCATGATCTTCGAAATCGACGCCAGCGAAGAGGAGAGCACCGACCCGGTTGCCGGCGGTTCCTGCTGTAGTTGCTGTGGCTGCCCCGACCCGGACGAGTAGCTACCGAACACCTCCAAACAGTCCATTTTTTTACAGGTAACCAGACATATGAGTGACGGATACACCGACGCCGACCTCGGGACACTCCGTCGGCTCCGGCGCGGCCACTGGGAGCCGACCCGGGAGCGACCCGGGCGGGAGGCAACGGAGCGGTACACGCACCGCGAGTTCGAGGGGAGTACGATCGCGGAGCTGTTCCACGAGGCGACCAAGTACAGCAGGCGGCGACCGACAGCGGGCACGTCGGCGGGCAGGTTCGTCTCCGAGGACGCGTTCGCGCTCGCGCAATCGCGGATTCCGCCGGCGAAACCCGCCGTCGACCGGACGGCCCTGCCCGACCCGGTCGACCTGTCGGTACCGGTAGACGAGGTGCTCCTGTCGCGGCGGAGCAGGCGAACGTTCGGCCGGGAGGCCCTCTCGTTGGCCGAACTCGGGACCTTGCTGGGCCTGGGATGTGGCGTGTCCGCCCGGCGGGAGGTCGCGCCGGGAGTCGACCACGCCCTGCGGACCTATCCCTCGGCCGGGGCGCTGTATCCGGTGAACGCGTACCTGCTCGCGTTACAGGACGCCGGGGAAGTCGGGAGCGGTCTCTACTGGTACGACCCGACCGAGCACGTGCTGGGGAAACAGCGCGAGGGGGAAGCCGACCTCGCGGACGAGATCGACGCCGCGTTCGCCCCGGCGGCGGAGACCTTCGACGTCTGGAACGCCGCGGCGGTCGTGGTGCTCGCGGGGGCGTTCGGCCGGAGCACGGCGAAGTACGGGGACCTCGGATACCGGTTCGTGCTCCAGGAGTCCGGACACGTCGCCGGGAACCTGCTGGCGGTCGCGACGGCGCTGGACCTCGCCGCGTTCCCGAGTGCGGCCTACGACGACCGCGCGCTCGACGACCTGCTGGGCGTCGACGGGGTCGACGAATCCACCGTCTACACGGTCCCGGTCGGCCCCAGACCGGAGGACGAGGATGACTGACCGGGCCGTCGAGGCGGCACTCGAACGCCTCGCCTACCCGAAAATCAACCCCTCGTACGTGCCGGTCGCGATAGACGAGAACACGGTCCACGTCCGCGCCGGCGCGTGGGACGGGCCGGTCAAGACGATCCGCGATCCGGAACAGGGCGAGCGGCTGGGGCCGCTGTTCGAACTGCTCGACGGGGAGACCCACGTCGGCGACCTGCTCGACGCGTTCGATCCCGGGTCGCGCCCGGACGTCGCCGAGTTGCTGGTACGACTGGCCGAGGACGGCATCCTCTACGACGCCGACGCCGCGCGGCCGGGGCCACCCCACCTGTCGATCAAGCCGGACTTCGCCGGGGCGGAGCCGGACCTCCCCGCGGGCGAGTCAGTCGTGGTCGTCACCGTCGGGGACCTCGGGTGGCAGGTGGCCGAGGACCTGCTGGCGGCCGGCCTGGACGGACTGACGGTCGCCAGCACCGCGACGGGGAGCCGCGCGGTGCCGGACTCGGTCGCGCGCCGCGACCTGGACGAAATCGACCTGTCGTCGACCGTCCGCGAGGCGTCGTTCGTGGTCGCCTGTTCGGACAGGCCACACCGCGACCTGTTTCGCCGGGTGAACCGCGCCGGGATCGAGGGTGACACACCGTGGCTAGCCGGCCAAGTGCTCGGCTGCAACGGCGTCGTCGGGCCGGCGGTGTTCCCGGGCGAGACGGCCTGTTACGACTGCTTCGAGCGACGGATGCTGTCGAACGTACCGGATCCCGCGGCCTGCAGGCGGTACCTCGCCGCGGGGCGCGAGACAGGGGGAACGCCCGACAGGTCGGTCGTCAGGACCGTCGCGGGGTACCTCGGGATGGACGCGCTCCACCTGCTGGCGTTCGGGTCGGGGTACACCGCGGGACGGATCCTGACCGTCGACGCGCGGACGCTGTCGTTTGCGGCGAACGACGTCCTCCGGGTTCCGCGATGCACGGCCTGTAGCGACCACCGGAGGGCCGTGGAAACGCAGTTTCTGACGCTGGAGGACCTCGCGGGAATCGGAACGGAGGACCGATGAAGGTCGTCGACCGCGGCGAGTTGTTGCCCGGAACGTACCGCCGGCTGTTCGGGAGCCGGACCGGGATCGTGAACGGCCTCTGGCACGTCCCGCCCGACCCGGCGGGCGGCGGCCTCGTCGTCAGCGTCCCCGAGACCGCGGACGTCGAGTGGCTGGTCGGGGCGGACCACGACCTGGACCTGGCCCCGACCGGCAAGGGCCTGCAACTGGAGACGGCCCACGCCGGTGCCGTCGGGGAGGTGATCGAACGGTACTGTCTCTGCTGGCCGCCGACCGACCTGCCGCGGGCGTCCCACGAGCGGCTCCGGGAGCAAGAGCGCGTCGTGCCGTTCGACTACCTCGACGTCTATTCGGCCGCGGACCGGGCCGAGCAGTTCGCGCCGTTCGACCGGACGACGCCGGTGTGCTGGGACCGCGGGCTGGATCTGCTGACGGGCGAGCGGATCGCGGTCCCGGCCGAACTGGTCTGGTACCGGACCGGGCCGCTCGGCGGGGAGCCGGTCCACCTCCCGGGATCGAGCAGCGGTGCTGCGGCCGCGCGGTCGCTCGTGGACGCGCTCGGGCGCGGGCTGCTGGAACTCGTCGAACGCGACGCGTTCATGCGGACGTGGTGTCGCCAGCGAACGCCCGCGGCCGTCGACCGCGACGACTGGCCGGCCGTCGACCGGTTCGTCTCGACCGTGACCGGTCCCGGACCACCCACGGTCAAACTGCTCGGGCTGGCGTCGCCGGTCGAGATTCCGACGGTCGCGGCCGTGGGATACGACGACCGCGGCTCGTTCCCGGCGTTCGTCGTCGGGGCCGGCGCAGCGCTGGACCCCCGCGAGGCGATGCGCGACGCGGTCCTGGAGGTGGCACAGGGCTGGCACTACCTCTCGACGCTCCGGGCCGAACGCACCGTCGAGGACGTCGACGCCGGGTCGGTCGTCGCCAACTTCGAGGACAACGCGCTCCACTACGCACACCCCGACCAGCGCGAGGACGTGGCCTTCCTGGTCGACGCGCCGGTCGAACCGTTCTCGTTCCCGGACCCGCCGGCGACGTCGGCCCCGACCGAACGGCTGGCGGTGGTCTGTCGGCGGCTCGACGCGGCCGGCGCGACCCCGGTCGGGTTCGACGTGACGACGCCGGACGTGGCGGACGTGGGACTCGCTGTCGCCCGGACGGTCGTCCCCGAACTCCTCGCGCTCTCGCCGCCGTCGGTGCTGCCGTCGGCCCACCCGGCGTTTGCCGGCGCGTCCGTCACCGACAGACCGCACCCGTTCCCGTAGACGTCATCCGCGGGACCCCTCGCGGACGAACGACAGGGAAGCCACGTTGTACGCGAGGTGGGCGGCCAGGGGAACGACGAGCGTCCCCGCCGCGACGTACAGCGCCGCGTAGAGAACGCCGTTCCAGGCCTTGAATGCGACCTCTTTCCGGCCGATGTGGTAGTGGTTCGTCCCGTACAGGACCGCCGAGACGACCGTGTACGCCGCGGGGCCGAACGTGGGGAGCAACACCGAAAGACCACCGCGGTAGATGATCTCCTCGGGGAACGGGCCGAGCAGCGTGGTGACGATCCAGCCGGTCGACCTGTCCGTCGCCTGGATTCGGGAGCCTGTCCACCACGCCCACAACCGGGTGTCGATCCAGTACAGCATCGCACCCAGCGGGACTGCCGCCAGTGCGAACGGGTGGGGGGAAACGACCAGCGGGACCGGGGCAGCGACGATCACCGCGGCCGCGGCGACCAGGAACGACGCGTACAACCACGGTTCGTGTGTCCGCCGGAACTGGTAGTCCAGCGCCGCCGAGAGGAGGGTCGTCGCGGTCGCCGAGTAGGGGACCACCAGCAGGGGGAGGCTGGCGACGTACCCGGTCACGAGCAGCGACACGACGACGCCGGGGCGCGTCATCGCGCGACGACGGTCTCGATGTCGACGTCGAACTGGTCGCCGGTGTCGTATCCGTCGGGGTGGACGGTCACCTCGAAGCCGCGGTCGCGGAGCATCTCCCGGAGGTCGTCACGTTCGAGGACGGTGATCGCGTGGGTGTCCACGAAGAACTCCTCGAAGTCCGGCCCGACGGCGACGACGACCGAGTCCCAGCGGGTCTTCCGGTCGCTGTAGCGCCGCAGTTGCACGAGCTGTGCCACGTCGACGTCGCCGTCGCTGGCCGTGTTGAGAAACGGGGGTTCGCGTCCGTCGACGTCGAACAGCGTCCCGTAGTCGAACACGAGGACGCCGTCGTCGGCGAGATGTGACGCCAGGAGGTCGAAGGTGGTTTCGAGGTCGGCCATCGAGAGGTAGTTCACGACGGTACCCGGGAGGAACACCAGATCGAACGTCCGATCGAGCGCGACGTCGGGAAGGGTCCCCTGCCGGAATGTCGCGTCGGTCCGCTCCCGCGCGACCCGGAGCATCTCCTCGTGTTTGTCGATCCCGACCACGCCGAGTCCCGCCTCCACGAGGTGCTGGCTGTGTACCCCGGTGCCACACCCCAGCACCAGCGCGGTGCCCGTCTCCCGATCCCCGTGCCGTGCCAGCTGGTCGAGCGCGAACGCAGCCTGCCCCCTCGCGTCCCGGTACTGGTAGAGAATGTCGTAGTAGCGCGCGAGCCCGCGATACAGCTCCTCCTCCATGGGCCGCATACGACGATTGCTCCTATAAGAGTTAGGGCCACACCGCCGAAATAATTCGGAGTCCCCGCCGGGACCGCCCGCCACGACGGGCGTCGGAACGACGACAGTAGCGGACGGCTGGCCGACCCCGGGCGAACGGATAGACGCGAGCGGGGAAGCGTTCGCGTCTGCCACGCTCCCCGACGGCTGGCGCCAGAGCGGGAAAGCGGGGATGGCCCGCGGCGATCAGTTCTCTTCCTCGTCGAGTCGGATCGTCGTGACCGGGACGGGGCAGGTGCGGACGACCTTCTCGGCGTTCCCGCCGAGGAGCGCGCCGAACTTGCCGCGGTACCCGGTCCCCATCACGACCAGGTCGACGCCCTCCTGTTCGGCGTAGTCGCTGACCTCCTCGTGGACGGTGCCCGTCCGGAGGACGCCGATGCATTCGACTCCCGCGTCGGCCGCCGCGTCGCAGACCTCGGCGGTGATCTCCTCGCCGTGGCTC
Organism: Halobacteriales archaeon QS_1_68_17; assembly: GCA_003021105.1. Classification (GTDB taxonomy): domain Archaea; phylum Halobacteriota; class Halobacteria; order Halobacteriales; family Haloarculaceae; genus QS-1-68-17. Next base: position 36,584 of record PXRG01000015.1, on the reverse strand, counting down.
TCGTACTCCTCGCGGATCTCCTCCTCGTCGTCCCAGATGTGGGGAGTCCGTGGCGCACCCGGCAGGTCGATCACGTACAGCGCGTGGACGGTCGCACCGACCGCCGACGCGAGTTCGATGGCGTGCTCGACACCTTTCTGTGCAGCGGTGCCCCCGTCGGTCGGAACCAGTATCTTGTCGTACATGGTTGCTCCACTATCAGGTTCAGGGGGCCGGAAGAATAAGGTTACGACGACTGATCGATCAGCCGTAGATCGGGAACTCCTCGCAGAGCCGGTCGATCTCGGCGCTGACGCGATCCGTGACCTCCGCGTCGTCGGGGTCGTTCAGCACCTCGACCATCAGGTCGCCGACGGTCTCGATCTCGTCCTCGCCGAACCCGCGGGTCGTCAGCGGAGGCGTGCCGACCCGGATACCGCTGGTGACCATCGGCGAGCGCGTCTCGCCCGGCACCGTGTTCTTGTTGACGATCACGCCCACGTCTTCGAGTGCCGACTCAGCCTCCTTGCCCGTGAGGTCGGGGTGGGACTCGCGGAGGTCGACCAGCATGAGGTGTTTGTCCGTCCCGCCGGAGACGAGGCTCAGGCCGTGTTGCCGGAACACGTCCGCGAGCCGCTTGGCGTTGTCGACGACCTGGCGGGCGTACTCCTCGAACTCCGGCGTCAGCGCCTCCGCGAACCCGACCGCTTTGCCGGCGACGTTGTGCATCAGCGGGCCGCCCTGGCTGCCCGGGAACACCGACGAGTCGACGCCGTCGGCGTACTCCTCGTCACAGAGGATCATCCCCCCGCGGCCGGCGCGGATCGTCTTGTGCGTGCTGCCCGTGACGAAGGGGACGTCGTGGTCGACGGGATTGGCGTGGACGCCCGCCGCGACCAGCCCGGTGACGTGTGCGATGTCCGCGAGGTGGTAGGCACCGACCTCGTCGGCGATCTCCTGGATGGTATCGTACTCGAACTCCCGCGGGTAGGCCGACGAGCCCGAGACGATGATGTCGGGCGCGAACTCCCCGGCGTGGGCGGCGACCTCCTCGTAGTCGATGTACCCCGTCTCGGGATCGACCTCGTACTGTTCGACGTCGTAGAGCTTCCCGGAGAAGTTCGCGCGGTGGCCGTGCGAGAGGTGGCCGCCGTGGGACAGCTCTAGCGAGAGGATCTTGTCCCCCGGCTCCAGGACTGTGAAGTACACGCCCATGTTCGCTTGCGTGCCGGCGTGGGGCTGGACGTTGACGTGGTCCGCGCCGAACAGTTCCTTCGCGCGGTCGATTGCGAGCTGTTCGACCTCGTCCATGTAGCGACAGCCGCCGTAGTACCGCTCGCCCGGATACCCCTCGGCGTACTTGTTGGTCATCACGGTGCCCTGCGCGTCCATGACGGCCTCGGAGACGTGGTTCTCAGAGGCGATCATGTCGAGCGTCGACTCCTGGCGGTCGCGTTCGGCCGCGATCGCGGACTGGACGTCCGGGTCGACTTCCACGAGCGGATCGGTCAGGTTCATACAGTCGTGTCCGAAATGGTGGAAGGTATAGCTTTCGACGCTGGCGCGGGGACGAGCGCCCGACGACGGGGGCGGCTCGCTTTCTTCAGTTTTAAGGAGCGCGCCGGAGTAGCCCAGACCGATGAAACGCACCATCAGCACCGACGACGCGGCCGCGGCGGTCGGGGCGTACAGCCAGGCGACGACAAACGGCGACCTCCTTTTCACGGCCGGTCAGCTCCCGCTGACCGCCGACGGCGAACTGCTCGACGACGAGTCCGTCGCCGACCAGACCCGCCAGTGTCTCGACAACGTCGCCGCCATCCTCGAGGCCGAGGGGCTGTCGATGGCCGACGTCCTCAAGACGACGGTCTTTCTCGACGACGTGAACGACTTCGACGAGTTCAACGAGGCCTACAGCGCCTACTTCCAGGAGGACCCGCCCGCCCGGAGCGCCGTCGAGGTCGGTAACGTCCCGAAGGGCGCGGCCGTCGAGATCGAGGTCGTCGCGGACAACGCCTGAACCAACCACAGTTTTCCGGACTGCTGATACTGTAGTTATCACTACACGAGCGCCGAACACCGCGAGAGACCGGCATGCGGGCAAAGCGTGTAGTCGCCGGCTCGAAATGTAAACTGATCGACCATCGTTGGTTTGGACCGGCCGACGGCGTGCCGGTCCGTGCCGTCACGGGGGCGACTCCGCGGGCGCAATCGGTCCCGGACGCCGTCCGACCGGCCGAACGGACGACGTCCGCGCTGTAGACCGGGGGCGAACGAATGACGTGCGTCGGACGGATTTTTAAACAATTACATCGTTAGCGATGTAACGAATACATAAATACCGCATTAATCAGTAAAGATAGATCTTAAATGGAGAGGAGGCTCCGCGCCTCAGAAGAGGCCGGTGATAGTCCCGTCCTCGTCGATGTCCATGTCCGCGGCGGCGGGCCGCGAGGGCAGGCCGGGCAGCGTCAGGACGTCGCCGGTCAGGACGACGAGGAAGCCGGCACCGGCCGAGGGGTACACCTCGCGGACGTCGAGCGTCCAGCCCTCGGGTGCGCCCTTGAGGCTCGCGTCGTCACTGAACGAGTGGAACGTCTTCGACATGATGATCGGCATGTCGTCCATCCCGAGGCCCTCCAGGCGCTCGATGTCCGCTTCGGCGGAGCCGACGTAGTTGACGTCGCCGGCACCGTAGATGTCGGTGGCGACGGTTTCGATTTTCTCCTTGATGGGGTCCTCGGCGTCGTAGAGGTACTGGAAGTCGGCGTCGTCGTTCTCGACGGCGTCGGTGATCTTCTCGGCGAGTTCGACGCCGCCCTCGCCGCCCTCCGAGAAGACGTCGGAGACGGCCGCGCGGATGCCGAGTTCCTCTTCGCAGTGGTCGATGATCGTCTCGATCTCCTCGTCGGTGTCGCCGGGGAACCGGTTGATGGCGACCACGACCGGCACGCCGAACTGCTGGAGATTGGCGACGTGCTTGTCGAGGTTGACCAGGCCGTCCGCGACCGCTTCGGGGTTCGGTTCGTCGAGTTTGTCGAAGTCGGCCGGCCACATGTCGTAGCCGTGGTACTTCAGCGCCCGGGCCGAGGCGACGAGGGTCACCGCCGAGGGTTCCATGTCGCCGAACCGGCAGACGACGTTCATGAACTTCTCGGCGCCCAGGTCGGAGCCGAAGCCCGCCTCGGTGATGAGGTAGTCGGCCTTGCGGCTGGCGACCTTGTCCGCGATCAGCGAGTTGGTACCGTGGGCGATGTTTGCGAAGGGACCGCCGTGGACGAACGCCGGCGTTCCCTCGATGGTCTGGACGACGTTGGGCTTGAGGGCGTCCCGCAGCAGGATCGTGGCCGCGCCCGTGGCCTCGATGTCGTCGACGGTGACCGGGTCGCCGTCCTCGTCGTAGGCGACGATGATCCGGGCGACCCGCTCCTTGAGGTCCCCGAGGCTGTCGGCCAGACACAGCACCGCCATCAGTTCGGAGGCGGCGGTCAGGACGAACCCGTCCTCGCGGGCCCGCCCGCCGGTGTCGCCGAGGCCGACGACCGTTTCACGGAGCGCGCGGTCGTTCTGGTCGATCGCCCGCTTCCACTCGACGTTTTTCGTATCGATCCGCGGCTCCTGGTTCTGCCGGATGTGGTTGTCCAGCATCGCGGAGATGAGGTTGTGGGCCGCGGTCAGGGCGTGCAGGTCGCCCGTGAAGTGGAGGTTGATGTCCTCCATGGGGAGCACCTGCGACCAGCCACCCCCGGCCGCGCCGCCTTTCACGCCGAACACCGGCCCCAGCGACGGTTCGCGGATCGCAATCAGCGTCTCCTCGCCGATCCGGTTGAACGCCTGCCCGAGACCGACGGTCGTGACCGTCTTGCCCTCCCCTTTCGGGGTCGGCGTCATCCCCGTGACCAGCACGAGTTCGCTGTCGGCGGTCTCCCCGGAGACGATCTCGTGGACCGAATCCATCGATACCTTCGCCTTGTAGTTGCCGTAGAACTCCAGGTCCGAAGCGTCCAGACCGAACGGTTCTGTCACCTCGTCGATGGGCTGTAGATCTACCGACTGTGCGACCTCGTAATCCGTGGGGACTGATGGCTCGTCTCCGTCCGATGATGTCATGACAACCCGACGGTTCCGAGTCGACGGTAATCAATCTTCGCGTTTCCGGAATCCGCCAGGAGAGTCCTGTTTTTCTCGTGACACGTTGTGGAGTGGCCCGCGGGCGACGTATCCGGTTCCCGTCAGGTCGAGGATCGGCCGGAGTCAGCCCGCGCGCTCCCTCGCGGTCTCGACGTACTCCCGCAGTTCGCGTTCGACGTCGGCGTCGAGCGGCGGTCGCTCGTAGTCGGCAAGCAATCGCCCGACGCGGTCGTGTGCCCGTTCGAACGACGATTTGCGGCCGTCCTCGTGCCAGTCGCCGTGGGAGCGCCTGTCGAACAGTTCGGGGTGAAAGCACCCCTCGCGGGAGTGTTCGACCGTGTGCCGGCGGTCGAGAAAGTGGCCGGCTGGGTCGACATCCGCGACCGTGTCGAGGGCGAACGACTCCTCGGAGAGCGGGAACCCCCCGGCGTACCGGTCGAACTGCTGGAGGAGTTCGCAATCGAGGACGAATTTCTCCGGGGAGATCGACGAGTACGACTCCAGGATGCCGGCCGCGTGGAGGACGAACCCGACGTCCGCGAACCGCGTGACAGCCCCCACCATCGCCGACTCGGCCCCCGCCTGGTAGTCGACCAGTTTGGCGTCCGAGAGGCTCCCACCCGCGCGGGAAGGGACGTCGTAGTATCGGCCCATCTGGCCCGCGAACGAGGCGAACAGCGCGGACTCGGGGCTGCCGGTCGAGAGCGACCCGTACCGGGCGTCGATGTTCGAGGCCGGGAGGCCGTAGACGGCGGGGGTGCCCTCGTTGACCAGCTGGGTGAGGGCGATCCCCGCGAGGTTCTCCGCGTTCGCCTGCGCCATTGCCCCGGCGAGCGTGGCGGGGCCGGAGGCTCCCGCCATCGTGAACGAGGAGACGAGTACGGGCTGGCCGCGTTCCGCGTATTCGAGAAGGCCCCCGAGCATCTCGGTGTCGAAACGGCGCGGGGAAACGGTGTTGACGAGGGCCCCGGCGTACGGCACCGAGAGGTCGGGGTCGTCGGTGGCGATGCCGACCATCTCCAGCGACTCCCGTGCCCGGTCTGCCCCGTACGCCGATCCCATGACGGGCATGTCTGACAGCCGTAGCGACCGCGCAATGAGCTCGCAATGCTCGACCGCGGGATCGACGTCGCGGGGGTCACAGACCTTGTACCCGGTACAGTCGATCGGACCTACCTGCTGGCAGAGTGTCACGAGCGTCTCGTAGTCCTCGACGGTCGCGCGCCGGCGACCCCCCTCGAAGGTCCGGACGTTCGGCGGGCCGTACCCGGGCGCCCGGACGGGGTCGCCGTCCCCGACCGTCACGTCGTTGTCGGGGTTGCGCGCGTGGAGCGTGAACGTCGCGGGCACGCTGTCGATACAATCCTCGACGAGGTCGCGCGGCAGGTAGACGAGCCGGTCGTCCCTGTCGACCTCGGCCCCGGCAGCCGCGAACTCGTCGACGGCGCGGTCGTGGGCGAACTGGACGCCGATCTCCTCGAGGACGTGCATCGAGGCCTCGTGGACGGCCTCGACGCCCGCCTCCGGGAGCCGGTCGAGGTGCGGGATCGCGTCGGTGTGGGCGTCGTCTCGCATCCTCTCGTCCACCGTATTCCGGTTGCAGTTACAAGTACGTAGAGGATCGCTGCCCGCGACAATACCGATCGGGAGGAATCCGCGTGAGATGGAAAAATACGTATCTTTACCATTCCCCCAATCTACCCTATTCGTGATAGATTATCCGTCCAGCCGCCCGTGAACTTCGCCTGGCAGTCGTCGCGGGGACACCGGTCGGGCGGCGTCGGGGCGGTCGCCGTCCACTCGTGGCCGCACTGCTTGCACCGGTAGCGACGTTCGTCGGACACGTGGAATCACGATCCGACGTTCGGGGATGACGGGGAAAGGTGTTCGGGACCGGGACCGCGGTCCACCGCCAGCGGTACGTTTATCAGAACCTTGGCCGAACCAGGGAGCGTGGCAACGAGCGGCTTACCGGTGGCGAACGGAATCAAAAGCGGTGTCGAAGCCACGCGGATTATTCGAACTGGGCGACGGGAGAGGGGACCGGCGGTGGGAGAGACAAAACGATGACGATAACCGCCAAAGTGTACGTCTCGCACCGGGACGTCGGCCTAACGCCGACGATCCAGCGCGTGGACGACCTGAATATCAAGGTCGTCTCGGAGGCCGGGACCGACCCCGAGAACGACATGTACTTCTTCTCGGTCGAGGGGAACTTCGAGGCGTTCGAGCGTGCCCTGGAGTCCGACCACACCGTCGAGGAGTACTACCTGATGACCGCGTTCGACGACGGCCGGCTCTACCGCATCCAGTACTCCGCGGAGTCGAAACTGCTGTCGCCGACGATGACCCGGGTCGGCGCGATCACGCTCACCTCCGAGAGCATGGACGACGGGTGGCTGATGCACCTCCGGTTGCCAAACCGGGACTCGCTGTACGAACTCTGGGAGTTCGCGCGGACCGAGAACGTCACCTTCGAGATCGTCGAACTCCGGCAGACGGAGGAGGAAAGCGGGACGCTGTACGGCCTGACCGAGGCCCAGCGCGAGGCGTTGCTGACGGCGTACGCGGAGGGGTACTTCCACGAACCGCGCGACGCGTCGCTGGCCGAACTGGCCGACGCGCTCGGCATCTCGCCGACCGCCGTCGGCGGCCGCCTCCGCCGCGGGATCGAACGGCTCATCGAGGCGACGCTCGTCGAAGGTCCGGAGTAATTATAAGATATTCTTTTATACTGTAAATCTGATATTTGGGACGGGAGCCGAGCGACTCCCCGCCGTCTTCGGTGACGAACGCTTTTGTCCGTGGCCGCCACGGGTTCGCACATGGCTATCGGCGACTATTTCGAGGTCAGCACCGGCGAGTGCACTGACCTGTACTACGTGGACGTGGGGCTGTACGACACGCCGGGGTACGGATCAGTGTACGTCCTCGACGCCGACCGGCCCGCGGTGGTCGATACGGGCATCGGCACCCGGTACGAACTGATCCTCGAGACGATGGCGGCCGCCGGGATCGACCGCGACGACCTGGCGGTGATCGCACCGACGCACGTCCACCTCGATCACGCGGGCGGGGCGGGCTATCTCGCCGAAGCGTGTCCGAACGCCGAGGTCGTGATCCACGAGATCGGCGCGCCACACCTCGTGGACCCGACCCGCCTCGTCGAGGGGACGAAACGCGCGGTCGGCGACCAGTGGCAGTACTACGCGGAGCCGAAACCGGTCCCCGGAGAGCGGCTCCGGGCCGTCGAGGACGGCGACGTCGTCGACCTGGGCGACCACGCGCTCGCGGTCCACCACGCCCCGGGACACGCCCCCCACCAGGCGATCTACCGCGACCCGGCCAACGACGCGATATTCACCGCCGACGCCGCCGGCATCTACGTCCCCGAAACCGACGAGGTGTTGCCCACGACGCCGCCGTCGAACTTCGACCTGGAGGCGAGTCTCGACGACATAGAGACCATCCGGGAACTCGACCCGTCGACGTTGCTGTACGGCCACTTCGGGGCGGCCCCGACCGACGACCGGCCGGCCAGGTACGCGGACACCCTCCGGGAGTTCGTCGCGGAGGTCGCCGACGCGAAAGAACGGCTGGGCGACGACGAGGCGGTCGCCGAATACTTCGCCGAGAACTACGGCATGGAGGACGTCTGGCCGGAACGGAAGTCCCGCGCCGAGGGGGCGCTGAACGCCCGCGGCGTGCTCGGCTATCTCCGCGAGCGCGAGTGAGGATTGCGGGTCGTCGCGGTCGTGCAGTCGGGTGATTCACTCCCGAAGGGCGGATCGACCCGGAGCAGGGAGGCGGTGGTTCCTCCGGCACACGATGACCGGTCGGGAGGGGGTCGTGTCCGGTCCGTCGAGAGTCGACATCGCTGACGACGGCACGCCCGGTGCGCGGTCCGGATCCGGCTCCCGGCGGTACCGCCGGACTGAAAGCCCGGGCAGGGTCGATCCCGTCCGGGGCAGTCCGTACCCCGAGACTGTCGGCTGTCCGTGAGGGAGCCGCCACGTGCGGACCGTCGAACGATCGCGGAGAAACGGCCGGGAGTACGGATTTGGCAGGACAGATGCGAAAAACGGTTTACCCGGCCGCACGTTTCCCCCGCTCATGGAGGGTCAGCGGTGGCCGCCGAAACGAATCTGATCGCGCTGGTGGCCGTGATCATCGGTCTCGGCGTCGGCGCGCAGATGCTGGCTGCCAGGTTCCGCGTCCCCAGTATCATCTTCCTGATCGCCGCGGGCATCGCGCTCGGGCCGGAGGGAATCGGGTTCGTGACCCGCGAGTCGTTCGGCGGGGCGCTCCCGGCCATCGTCGGCCTCTCGGTGGCGATCATCGTCTTCGAGGGGGCCTTCCACCTCGAACTCTCGCGGCTCCGCGAGGCCCCCGCGGCGACGCTCCGGCTGGTGACCGTCGGGGCGGCCATCGCCCTCGTCGGGACGGCCGTCGCCGTCCGCCTGGCACTCGGGACCGGCTGGCCGATGGCGTTTCTCGTCGGGGCCCTGCTGGTGGCGACCGGCCCGACCGTGATCGCGCCCATTCTTCAGGTGGTACCGGTCCGGGACCGCGTGGCGGCGGCCCTCGAAATCGAGGGGATCGTCAACGACGTGACCGCGGCCATCCTCGCGGTCGTCGTCTTCGAGGCGGTCGTGATCGAGGGGACGACCCTCGCCCGGTTCGTCGAGGAGTTCGCCCGGCGGCTCGGGGTCGGACTCCTCGTGGGGGCGGTCGTCGCCGGGGTACTCTGGTACCTGCTGCGGTACATCGACCTCTCGCCGGGGAACGCGCCGCAAAACGCCCGGCTTTTGGTCCTGGCGGGGGCGTTGGTCGCGTTCGGCGCGGCGGACACCCTGGCCACCGAGGCCGGAATCGCGGCTGTCGCGACCGCCGGCATCCTGCTGGGCAACACGGAGGTCCCCTACGAGGAGGACATCACTGACTTCAAGGGCGACGTGACGCTGCTGGTGTTGTCGTTCGTCTTCATCGCGCTGGCCGCCCTGCTCAGGTTCGAGGACCTCGTCAGCCTCGGGCTGCCGGGGCTGGCGGTCGTCGCGGCCGTGGCGCTGGTGATCCGCCCGGCGCTGGTGTTCGTCTCGGCCGTCGGGGACCGGTTCACGACGGGCGAGAAACTGTTCATGAGCTTCGTCGGTCCGCGCGGGATCATCCCCGCGTCGGTCGCCACGCTGTTCGCCGTCGAACTGGCGAACGAGGGGCTCAACGAGGCGGCGACGGTGCTCGTCGGCACCGTCTTTCTGGTGATCCTGGCCACGGTCGTCTTCGAGGGCGGCCTGGCCCGTTACATCGCGGAATACCTGGACGTGATACCGATGCGTGTCATCATCGTCGGAGGCGGCAAGGTGGGCCGTGCGCTCGCCGAACGTCTCCAAGACCGTGGAGAGAACGTCGTTTTCGTCGAAGAGGACGGGGAGAACGTCGAACGAGCGCGAAACGAGGGTTTCACCGTCCACATGGGCGACGGGACCGACACGGAGGTGCTCCGGTCGGCCGGCGCGGACAACGCCCGGATCGTCGCAGCGGTCACGGGCGACGACGACGCCAACCTGCTGGTCTCGCAGCTGGCCAGCTCCAAGTTCGGCGTCGAGGAGGTCATCGCGCGGGCGAACAACCCCGACAACGTCGAGGCCTTCGAGGACCTCGGCGTTCGGACCATCTCCTCGGCGATGGCGACCGCCTGGGCCATCGACAACCAGATCGAGCGGCCCGCGCTCGCCAGCTGGATGACCGACATCGGCCGGTCCGGCGACGTCCAGGAGATCGAGGTGACCGCCGACAGCCTGATCGGTCGCTCCGTCCGCGAGGTCGGCCCGGAACTGCCGGACAATTGCCTGGTCGCGCTGGTCGCACGCGACGGCGACGTGCGGGTGCCGAACGCGGATTTCGTGCTCGAACGCGGCGACAGGATCACTCTCCTCGGGGACCGCGAGGCCGTCCGGGCGGGCATGAAACAGTGCCAGGGCGGGTAGGACGGCACGGACTCCGGACCCGACGCGACGCCGCCGGTTTCACGGGTCGCGGCTGGCCATATACACGAGGTGGTCGGCCGCGTCCTCGACGGCGTCCATGGCCCCGTCGAGCACCAGCGCGAGTTCTCGGACGGCCAGTGCCTCGACGGTCGTCCCGTCGGTGAAGCCGGTCTCGATGAGCTCGTACTTCGCGGCGTCGCACTCGCTTTCGAGAGCGTCGATCGCTTCGACGGCGTCCTCGATCGGCGGGACCTCCCCGACGGTCGAGAGGTCGTCCGCGCGGTCGAGGACGGCGTTCGTCAGCACGCCGGTGGCCTCGTCGGTCATTTCGGCCATCTCTACGAGCGAGGCCAGTTCGGGATCCGTCACGGCCGGTTCTATCGCCGCGAGTTCCCGGCCGAACTGCTCGGCCCGGTTGGCGACGGCGTCGACCTCGGCGTACAGGTCGACGACGTCCCCCGCGTGGAGGTACGCGACCGTGAAGTTCGGGGGCATCGACTCGCCGACCAGCGCCCGGACCTGCCGGAGCGTCGAGTCGCACTCGGACTCGACCGCCGACAGGCGTTCGACCTCGTGTCGAAACTGTTCGCGGTCGGTCCCGTAGGCCCTGACCGCGTCGGGGAGCCGGCGGGTGCAGTTACGCACCTGCCGGAGGTAAACGTCCGTCAGGCTTCGGAACTCCGCCGCGAACCGTTCGCTCGGCGTGGTCATCGTTCCGGTTGTGACCGCGTGATGCGCTAATCAGTTGCTATGTGCCGTCCGTCCGGGTATTGTGAGGACTATACTACTGCACGCCCCGAGGTCCACGCTTCTGACGGCAAAACCCGGGGCAAAAGACCGGACCCGGACCTGCCCTCGAATCCGGTGCGACGGGAGGCCGGCTGTTACGGCAGGCGGAACTCGATGGCGGCTCCCTGTCCGAAGCCGACGCACTCGGTCGCCAGCCCCAGGTTCGCGTCCCGGCGGTTCATCTCGTGGACGAGCGTCACCGGGAGGCGCGCACCGGAGGCCCCGAGTGGGTGACCGATGGCGATGGCCCCGCCGTTGACGTTGAAGCGGTCGTCGTCGAACCCGAGTTCGCGCTTGCAGTACAGCGTCTGGCTGGCGAAGGCCTCGTTGAGTTCCACCAGGTCGTAGTCGCCGGGGTCGCGGCCGGTCCGCTCGCAGAGACCGCGGGTCGCCGGGACCGGGCCGATGCCCATGACCGTCGGGTCGACGCCCGCGACGTGGTTCGCGCCGACCTCGGCGAGGACGTCCAAGCCGTGTTCGTCGGCGAACGCGCGGCTCGTCACCAGGACGGCGGCCGCACCGTCCGAGACCTGGGAGGCGTTGCCCGGCGTGACCGTGCCGTCGCTTTTGAACACCGTGGGCAACCCGGCGAGTTTGTCGAGGGTGGTGTCCCGGCGGATGCCCTCGTCCTCGGTCACGCGGCCCGCCTCCGTCTCGACGGGGACGATTTCCTCGGCGAACCGGCCGTCGTCGGTCGCGGCGGCGGCCCGCTCGTGGCTCCGGAGCGCGTACCCGTCCTGGGCCGTCCGCGAGACGTCGTGCTCGGCCGCGACCTTCTCGGCGGTCATCCCCATCTGGAGGTCGCCGACGTTGTAGATGTCCGCCAGTTTCGGGTGGACGTTGTGGGTGTTCTCGCCCATCGGGACGCGGCTCATGCTCTCGACGCCGCCCGCGACGATGCACTCGCGCTGGTCGGCCCTGATCGCGTCCGACGCGGAGATGATCGCCTGCGCCGAGGAGGCACACCACCTGTTGATCGTCGTCGCCGGGACCGCCTCGCCGAGGTCCGAGAGGAGCGCGATCACGCGGGCGAGGTTGTTGCCCTGCTCGCCGCGCTGCTGCGCACAACCCCACAGTAGATCGTCGACCCGTCCCGAATCCAGTCGCGTTTCCGACAGGATGTGGTTCACGAGCGGGACCGAGAGGTCCTCGCTTCTGACGTCGGCGAAGACACCGTCCTCCTTGCCCTGTGGCGTCCGGACCGCGGCAGCGATGACCGGTACCGGTGTCGCGTCTGCCATATCCCACGGACGGGGGGAAGCCGGTTAAACCCTCACAAACACGGGACACTCGGGCGCGGCGTTGTTCCTTTCGGGCAGTTCGCGGGGCTTATATTCCCGGCTTTCCTACGCAACGGGGAATGAGTGATCCGGAACTGTCTGTCGTCGAATTCGTACTCACAGCGGCGACCTACACGGACGACCGGGACAGGGACCCGGACGACCTGCCGCCGGCCTACCGGCGGGCCTTCTACAGCGACGGGGCCATCGAGCGCCCCCTGTCGGCCACGAGCACGGGAGCGACCGAGGCGACCGGGGTAGAGCGGCCCTGGGACGCGGTGTCGGGGCTGATGTTCACCGAGCGGGACGACTTCTCCGGGACGGTCTCCTTTACCGACGAGGAGATGGCCGTCCAGTGGTACCTGGATCGGACGGACGCCGGGCGGTTGCTCGAGAACCCGGTGCTGGCGGCCCGCTTCGAGTCCGAGTTCGAGGACGTCGACTACGAGGAGACACGGGAGCGCAACCGGCCGATGCGGGCCGACCGGGTCTGGATCGACAGCATGCTCGACGAGTACTTCGACGACGAGGAGGAAGAGGAGATGCTCGACCTCGTGGAGATCCGGGCTCCCGAGGAGGTGACGATGACCCTCGACGACCTGGTGTTGACCGCCGACCAGGAAGGCGAGATCCAGAAGATCGTCAAGGCCATCGAGCACCGCGACTACCTCGCCCGGATCGGCCTCCGTGAGATCGGCAAGCTCCTGTTCGTGGGGCCGCCGGGGACCGGCAAGACCTCGGTCGCGCGGGCGCTGGCCCGGGAACTCGACCTCCCGTTCGTCGAGGTGAAGCTGTCGATGATCACCAGCCAGTATCTCGGCGAGACGGCCAAGAACGTCGACAAGACCTTCGAGGTCGCAAAGCGACTCTCGCCGTGTATCCTCTTTATGGACGAGTTCGACTTCGTGGCCAAGACCCGCGCCTCCGACGAACACGCCGCGATCAAGCGGGCGGTGAACACGCTGCTGAAAAGCATCGACGAGGTGTCGCTCATCCAGGACGACGTGCTGTTGATCGGCGCGACCAACCACCCCGACCAGCTCGACGCCGCGGCCTGGCGGCGCTTCGACGAGATCGTCAACTTCCCCAAGCCGGACCGCCAGATGCGCGCGGACATCCTGCGGGTCGTCACCCGCGACATGGACATCGTGGACTTCTCGCCGGAGGAGCTGGCAGACATCACCGAGGGGCTGACCGGGAGCGACCTCCGGCTGGTGTTGCGCGAGGCCGTGCTCGACGCCCTGACCGAGGAGCGGATGACGCTCACCCAGCAGGACCTCGAAGCGGCCGTCGCCGACTTCGAGGAGCGGGACAACCTCAAGGACCTCGACATGATCGAGGGCGACCACGACGCGCTCATCGCCGGCGGCGACATCTCCGGGGCGGGCGACGGGCACGCCCACGACCACTAGGCTTACCCCGTCCGGGGCGCATCCCCCGATAGATGGAGGTCACGCTGCTGGGCACAGGCGACACGACGGGCACGCCCACGCCGGGCTGTGACTGTGCGACCTGCGAAACAGCCGTCGAACGCGGCGTCGAGCGGACGCGCTTTTCGGTCCACGTCGCCAACGAGCGGACCGGCGAGGCGCTGCTGGTCGACGCTAGCCCGGACTTCCGGTACCAGTTTCTCGAACGCGACGTCGCGCTCCCGGACGCCGCGGTGATCACGCACATTCACTTCGACCACCTCGACGGCCTAGGCAACGCGTACCGGCTCCTCCGGGACCTGCCGGTGTACGCCGCCGACGAGACCGACCCCGAGACCGGCGAGAGCGTCGCCGGGACGGTCCGCCGGCGCTACGACTACCTCGACGCGGTGACCGTCGAGGCCGTCACCCCCCTCGAATCGTTCGCCACCTGCGGGTTCGACGTGACGCTCGTCCCGGTCGACCACCCGCCGCTGGTCTGTTACGGCGTCGTCGTGAAAGACCCGAAGACGGGCGCGAAACTGGCGATCACGGGCGACACCAGCTACGGCGTGCCCGATCCCTCCCGGGAGCGGCTGGCGGACGCGGACCTGCTGCTCGCCGACGGGATCGTGCCCGCTCGCCTCTGCGAGCACCACCCGCTCGGCGGCAAACACCACGACGACGACGACGGCGTCCCCCGGACGTTCGGGACCAAGCACATGACCTTCGAGGGCGCACGGGCGCTGGCCGACGACGTAGACCCCGGGGCGTTCAGGATCGTCCACGTCTCGCACTTCCCGGAACCGGCGGAGGTGTTCGGCGGCGCGATGGCGGTCGACGGCGAGCGGTTCCGGCTTTGATCACCGACGGGCGCGCCCGAACGGCCGGAGCGCCAGGAGCGTCAAAAGCGCCAGGAGCGCCAGGACGGAGAGGACGGCCGCCCCGACGCCGAACCCGGGACCGCCGGCGCTGCTCCCGCCGGCGGGTGTCGCGGTGGGGGACCGCGAACCCGAGGGGGACCCGGCTGCCGTGGGCGTGAGCGTAATCGTCACGGTCCGCTCGATTGCCGACTGGCCGCCCGACCCCCCGCGGGCCCCGGGCCAGCCGTCGAACGATGTCAGCCCCCGAGCGCAGGATTCGAGTGTCGCCTCGTCGGGGTCGGCCGCTCCCGAGAGTTCGTATGCTCCCTCGGCTCCCTGCTCGGCGATGGTCGGGCCGCCGGACTCGTCGCCGTGCGGGATCCGCGCAACGTCGTAGACAAGCCACGGAGCGTAGAACTCCCAGACCACCTCGCCGGCCGGGGTCACCTCGACGACCCGGTTGTTCCGGGAGTCCGCGATCAGGGTGTTCCCGTTCGGCAGGCGGTCGGCGTCCCGCGGCCAGCTAAAGCCGTCGGAATCGCCGAGCCGCCAGGTCCGCTCCCACCCCCCGTTTTCCCGGGCGTACTCGACGATCCGGTCGTTTTCCGAGTCGGCGACCAGGATCGTCGGTCGGCCGTCCTCGCCGGCGAGATACTGGGGATTGTGCTGTTTCTGCATTACCCGGTGGTTCCCGTGGGAGCCGAGTCGGAGGTCGATCTCGCCGGTCGAGCGGTCGACGACGATCACCTGGTCGAAGTTCCGCGGCGAGACGAGATACCGGCCGTCCCCGAGCGCGTCGACGTCGTTGACGTGGGTCCAGTCCTCGGTGTAGTTGCCGCCCACGTCCCGGCCGTAGTGGTCGGCGAACCGCCACTCCCAGACGACGCTGTCGGTCGTCCGGTTGTAGACGAGGATGCGATCCTCGTTGCGGCCGGCCGTCTCGTTGTAGTTGCGCATGTTCGCCACGAGGATGCGGTGGCGGTCGATCTTGTCGGCGTCGTGGGTGTCGGTAAACGGCACCTGTTCGGTCCAGAGTCGCCGGCCGGTCCGCGGATCGAGTTCGTAGAAGACGGTCGTTCCCGGCCGGGTCGCGGTGACGAAGACGTTGCCGTTCCCCAGCGGGTCGACGTCGTACGACCAGACGATTCCCAGCTCCTGGCCGCTGTGGTCGACCCACCTGACCTGGCCGCGCGGCCCGACCCCGACCACGCGCGCGCTCGTCTTTCCGCTCTCCTCGCCGAATCGTGCCCCCTGGACGCTGATGACGGTGGTGCCGTTGGCGGGAGCGGTGATCGTCCCCGCACAGGGGTTGCCCGACGCGCTCGACTGCCCGCCCGCGACGCCGAGCGCGGGCGCGACCGCCAGCAACACGCAGACCGCGAGAGCGAGCCGTCTCATCGTCACAATCGGCGATGTCACGGGCAATCAGTGTTCCCGTTCTCTCCGGCGTGCCCGACGGTCGGCTACCCGAAGTGGTCGAGACTGGACTGCTGCCGGGTGCGCCCGTCCGGGTCGGGTCGCCACGGGGTCCGGTCGGCCCGCACCGCCTCGGCGTCGCGGGCGGGCGGCTCCGCCGGGTCGTGGCCCGGGCAGTCGCTCCCGCACTCGGTCGCCGGCCTGACGAGCCGGCCGTGCCACTCGCAGTGTGGCAGGCAGTCCGCGCCGGGGTCGACGCGCGAACAGGCCGGGAATTCGTAGGTGCGCCAGCCCTTCCCGTAGGCGCGCTCCGCGAGGCGGCGCCGGGCGCGGGCCTTCTCGCCGGGCGCGACGATCCGGACGTCCGTTCTTGCAGCGCCGCGTTCGACGAGTTCGACCCCGGGTTCGTCCGGCGACAGCGGCGTCGGCTCGCGGACCACCTCGCGCTCGCCGTCGCCGGGGTGGAACCGCCAGATGCCCACCTCGTCGGGGATGCGGTTGCGGTGTGCGCCCGTGACGTAGGACTCGGTCGCCAGGACCACTTCGTCGAACAGCCCGAGGCAGACGTCCGTCCGGAGCTGGGTTTCCAGGTCGCCCGGGCGGGTGAGGTCGGGCTTGTTCTCGACGCCGACGATCCGGCCGAACCAGTCCGGGTAGCGGACCGTCTGTCGGACGTACTCGCGGCCGTTGTGGCGCTCGCGTTCGAAGAAGCCGAGTTCGACGGCCCTGTCGACGACCGCCCTGGCACGGTCGGGGTGACAGTCGAAGGCGTCCTTCCAGTACCGGGCGCGGCCGGGACCGACGTCGCTCTCGACGGCCGGGGCGGGGATGGTCCGGTCGGTGATCGCCGCCCGGGCATCGAACGCCGGTCCGGGTTCGACCGCCGCGACGTCGATCACTCGCCGGCCGCGGACGGCCGCCCCGAGCTGTCGGCCCAGAATCCACTCCCGGGTCCGTTCGAGGTGGGCACACAGCGCCAGTTCGAACCCGAACTCGTCCACACGCGTCGGTTCGGACGCAGGGACAAAAGCCCCGCGGGGAACGCCCCGGACCGCCTCCCGGGTCGAGCGGATCGTGGCCGGGAGACGCGACATTTATTTTTTCACCGCAAGTACGGTCGATTCAATGGCCGGACTACGATCGCTCCTCGTCGCGCCTCGGCTGTACGTCGAACGTATCGACGGGGGTGGGACGTTGCCAGTGGCAGCCATGATCGTCGTCGGGGCTGCGCTCTCGGAAGCGATCGAGTCGCTGGCGTCGCTGTTCTACCTGGCGTCCGCGGTCCGGTCGATCACCGTGACGCCGGTCGCCGTGGCCCTCGCGGCGGCAGCACCTGTCGTATTGCTGGGAGTGGTTTGGGCGCTGACGAGCGTCCTGATACAACTCGTCGCGGTCGCCGCGGGTGGGTGGGGATCGTTCGGACAGACCGTCAAACTGGTCGGGCTGTCGTTTCTCCCGTACCTGCTGGGATCGACCGTCGCGGCGATTGCCACGTTCCTCGCACTGACCGGAGCCGTCGACGGTAACGTCGAGACGACGGCGGCGTTCGTCCGGGCACTGAATTCGGATGTGCTGTTTCGGGTGGGTCGGTTCACCAAGGTCGGATTCGTCGCCTGGACGACCATCCTCTGGGCGACGACGGGGGCTGCCTCGCTCGACGTGCCGCTGTGGAAGACGGTGCCACCGGCTCTCATTCCGGGCGGGCTGCTCGCCTGGCTGACCGTCACACCAGTTCTCTGAATCGGCCCCCGGTGACGTCGGGGGCGGTCATCCGCGCGGTGTATCTATTCGTAGACCCCGAACAGCGTCGTTCTCGCCGAACGAAACCGTCACGATGCTGGTCCCGTCGACGTCGTCGATTACGGCTTCGACGGTGCCATCTTTCTCCGCGATAGCCTGGATCCCCCGGAACTCCGTCACGGTCCGCTCCCAGGCCGATTCGAGCCGCGCGGGGGTGGTATCGTCCCGGAGTTCGGGTGCGAGACGATCGTACACCTGCTGGAAGCGGCCACGTTCGAGGTCTGTCACGAGAGCCTCCACGCGCCGGCGTGTCCTCTCGTCGACGGGATCCGCGCCGAGGTCATCACCGCTCCCCGGCTGGTCGGTCCGGCTCAACATCGACAGCACGGCACTGACTTTCGAAATTGCCTCCTGGTGTAACACGCGGCCCGTGTCGGAAACGAGGTCGAGAACGTTGGTGTCCTCGCCCTTGAGAATCCAGAAGCCGGTTACTTCGCCGTACTGGCTGAATTCGGTGTGGGTCCTGAACGGCGTCGTCCCGAGCTCGAAGTGGACCTCGACGGCCCGGTCACCGCTGCTTTTGACCTGGTCCGGGTCGGCGTTAATCCCGGTGACGCCGCCGAACTCGCCGTAGATGCCGACCGTCCGTTGCCAGACGTCGAGGATCCGCGACCGGTGTGGCTCCTCGAAGTAGGTCGTAACTGTTTCGGCGTCCCCGGCGACGAGTGCCTCCAGGACGTCGACCGCTCTCGTTTCGAGTAGCTCGAACGGGACCGGTTCCATGCCGCTGTCTCGGTGTTGATCGGTCACTCGTGTCACCTCATACTGGTGGCTGTAATTCTTTTACTCACCAATCTCTGCTATCTGCGGAGACAGACTCTTTCCGCCTGGATTCTCAATTTGAGTTTTCACGTACTTACAGCCACCAGTATCAGTTCGGGAGTACCTGTTCGACGTCGAACGAACGCGTGAGCCAGTACAGACACCCGGCGACAGCCAGGACTGCGACGAGCAGTGACGCGACGGACAGGTGGATTACGTTCACGTTCGGGCGCAGATTGATAAAGAGGACGAGCAGTATCCCCGGTGCGAGTCCGAAGATGTTGAGAACGTCGTTCGCGTCCGCCAGCGGGCCAGGAGCAATCCCGGTCGCGCCGACGATCACGACGAGGTTCGCCCACAGCGTAAACGGCACCGGGAGCAAAAACCCGATCAACAACAGCCCGTCGACGCCGCCGGTCGGCAAGAGCCCGTTGGCCGCGAGAAACACCAGTGGTCCACCGATACTGATCGCGGCGAACACGCCCAGCCCCATCGCGGTCAGGATGACACTCGTAGCGAGGACCGAAATGAAGACCTCGCGCACGTCGTATGGAGCGCTCAACAGGAGTTCGAATTGACCACTATCGATGAGACGGGAGACGACCCTGTTTCCGATTCGGACGCCGATCACGCCGGCAAAGATCACCAGCAGGAACGGACCCTGAATCAGAAACAGCGCGAGGGTGAACAGTTCGTCACTGACCGGGCCACTGGTCGAGAAATACAGTTCGATCTGTCGTTCGACGGCCCGTCTCGTCGAAGGTGTGAGCGCGTCCGGGTTCTGGGCCAACAGCGTCAGCCCCACGAAAAAGACCCCGAAAGCAGCCGGCACCAGCGCGAACTTCCATCCCCTGCTGGTGAACTCCTGCCAGATAAGGGCCTGAACCAGCCTGAATCGGTCCCTCGTTTCGCTCATTGTTCGAGTTCGGTCTCCTCGTAGACGGATTCCACGACGTTGTCCATGAATTTCACCTCAGTTACATTTATTCCGTCGGTCGTGAGGTCGGTGGCGATTTCTCCGGCGCTGTCGTCGTCGTCGATCCGGATCACCCAGTACTGGCCGACGCGTTCCGGGTCGTATCCCCTGCGTTCGAGTATTTCCCGTGCGTCCCCGTCCCGGGTCTTGAATCCGATTCTCGCGTTCGTGAGATGCCGGTCACGAACTGTCTCGATGGCCTCGTCCATCACCAGCCGACCGTTGCGCATGATGAGCAGGCGGTCCGCCAGATCGTCGGCCTCGTTGAGGTTGTGCGTCGAGTACACCACGGTTCGGTCGTCCCCCAGGCGACGGAGATAGGACCTGATGTCGTTGGCGATCATGGGGTCGAGGCCGGTCGTCGCTTCGTCCAAAAACAGCACGGTCGGGTCCCCGAGCAGGGCCTGTCCGATCGAAACGCGTTGTGCCTGTCCCCGACTCAACTCGTCGCCGTCCCGGTCGAGCAGATCGGCGAACTCGAACTCCCGGGACAGCGAATCGAGCCGGTCGGCGATGCGGTCCGGGGCGAGCCCGATGATGCGCCCGTGGAACCCGAAGTTCTCGCGGACCGAGAGTTCCGGGTTCAACACTGGCCGGTGGGGCAGATAGCTCGCCCGTCGCTTGACGCCGGGATGTTCGTACGGATTCGTACCGTCGATCTCGACGCGTCCGCCGTCCGGTTCCAGCACCCCACAGCCGACTCGGAACAGAGTCGTTTTCCCGCACCCGTTCGGCCCCAGAAGAACAGTGAATCCGGTCGATAACTCGATGTCGATCCCGTCGAGGACGTCGATTCCGCTGTACCCGGCAGTGACGTTCGAAAACTCGATGTCGGCAGTCATTCGTTCCGTAAGTCCCTTAAACTATCTACTCGACCCGTAGACTTAACTCATTACTTTCGGCAGGTCTCCCGGTCCGACATCCTCGGCTGCTCGAAGCGCTTCGATGATCTCCTCGCGCTTCTCGGTGATTGCCTCGATGTCCTGTTTGAACCCGCCCTCCGTGATCAGAAGCCGCCGGATGGCCTCCCTGTCGTCGCGCACGAATTCCAGAAATTCCTCTCTATGGTTCCCGAGTAGATCGTAACAGGCGTGGCAGATACCGCTGTGATGTTTCTCGATGCCCAGCTCCTGGAGAATGCGCTTCGGACCGAGCTGGTGGACGAGCCAGTAAACGAGGTTCTGACTCGACCGATCGACTATTTCGGGGAGGGTCTCCTCGTCGAGCGAGCCGAGCGTGAGGTCGGGAACGTACCACTGGGCGTGACCGCAGCAGGCCTTCACGCTCCCGTCAGGGTGCACCGAGATCGTATTGATGACGTCTTTGCAGCCGTTGAGTAGACTCTCGGCCGGATCGACGTTGCTCACGTCGAGCTGTGCGCCCCGTCCCATCGGGGACGCCTTGTCCTCGATCAAAACGAGGCCTTCCGGGAACTCGGACGGAGGACATCCCAACCGGTCCGAAACCAGTTCTTTCATTTTCGCCTTGTCGTACGTCGGGTCTTCGTCGCCGACGACCGTCGCAACCGAGAGATTCTTCAGTCCCTCGGTCTGCGTCCCGACCTCGATCAGGTTGAGTATCGGTTCGGGATCGCAAAAGTCCGTGTGGTAGTCGTCGTAACTCGTACTGATCTCGTCGAGGCCCGCATCCAGTAATTCATCGAGTCCCTCGCGGGTGTGTTCCAGGTCGTAAGCCCACCAGGCGTTCGTGACGATCCGGGTCATGTACCCGTCCTGGCTCGCGCGGGAAATTGCTTCCAGCAGGGTCTCCCAGTGGAGGGTCACCTCCCCGCCCGTGAACACGACGACTTCCAGAGACGGTATCGAACGCGCCTGCTCGAAAACCTGGTCCAGATAGGCCTCGGACATCTCGAATTTCGTCTCCGGACTGCTTCCGACACTGCAGTGACCACACGAGTAATTACACTTGTAATCCAGGAACACTGATAGCGTCTGTGGTCGCATCGTTGTAGCTCCAGGTGTATCGAGGATCGATCAGGTGACGTCTTCGACCGCGACTTTCGTCACAGCGCCGACCGCAGCGGCGGCGACGGCACCGGCGGCCACTGCCACGACGACGACCGCCGCGCAGGCAGCGACGGCCGTACACGCCACGTGAGGCATTTCGTCGGCCAACTGACGCCCCCCGGCATAGTAGTCCTCGTCGGTCCGTAGTTCCGAGATGATTTCGAGCATGGCTTCGACCTGCTCATCGGTCAGCGTGTGGTCCGCCGAGAGTTCGCGCAGTTCTGCAAGTTCGGATTCGCTCAGGAACGGGAACTGCTCTTTCGTGAGGAGCGTGTCCGAAAACTCCTCTTTCAGTTCCTCCTCTAGCTCCGGCGGGGCCAGGTCGTACTCGTCGACCATTTCCGGTTCAACCGCCCCGTCGAGATGAATCATCGCATTCGACAACCCCAACACGTCGAGGTCAAACTCCGCCTGCATCGATTCGTCGTACGCGATACTTTCAGTGTGATCAATGTTGTGTGCAGCTTTTACTGCATCCATACAAATAGTTAATTATCTTAGTTAGTTAAAAAATTTTCTATGAAATAATTTCATGTATAAATTATCGAAGCTCGGGAAAACGTTTTGTCGGACCAGTCCCCGGAGGGCAGGAATGCTCGCGCGAGACGGCCCCGGTGTCGTCGGCATCGAGTGGGGGGGTCGAGACCCAGATTCGGGTCGGATCAGCCAGCCGCAGTCCGACGGTCTTCGCGCCGATCGAGGTGGCGGCGGACCGGTCGTGTCCCGGAGGACGCTCGGCCGGGCGCACGGAGGTAGCTACGCGGGATCACGCGGAAGTGTCCCGCCACGGGGACACCCGAGCCGGGCGAGAACAGTAGGTTTATCACCGCGAGGCGGCGAAGACATCCTACGATTACTGGATGACAGACGACAACCGACAACCGGAGGTGAACATCGGGCTCGTCGGCCACGTCGACCACGGGAAGACGACGCTGGTCCAGGCGCTCTCGGGCCAGTGGACCGACCAGCACTCCGAGGAGATGAAACGCGGCATCTCCATCCGGCTGGGCTACGCCGACGCGACGTTCCGGGAGTGTCCGGACCTGGACGAACCGGAGCGGTACACCGTCGACCCCGAGTGTCCCGACGGTTCACCGAGCCGGATCCGGCGCACCGTCTCGTTCGTCGACGCGCCGGGCCACGAGACCCTGATGGCGACGATGCTCTCCGGTGCGGCGATCATGGACGGCGCGGTGCTGGTGGTCTCGGCCAGCGAACCCGTCCCGCAGGCACAGACCGAAGAGCACCTGATGGCGCTGGACATCATCGGCATCGACAACATCGTCGTCGCCCAGAACAAGGTCGACCTGGTCGACCGCGAGCAGGCCGAGGAGAACTACCGCCAGATCGAGTCGTTCGTCGAGGGGACGGTCGCGGAGGGCGCGCCCGTCGTCCCGATCAGCGCTCAGCAGGAGGTCAACATGGACCTGCTGATCCAGGCCGTCGAGGAGAAGATTCCGACGCCCGAGCGCGATCCCGACCGGGACGCACACATGCTGGTCGCCCGGAGCTTCGACATCAACCGCCCGGGCACCACGTGGGATTCGCTGGTCGGCGGCGTCATCGGCGGCAGCCTCGTCGACGGCCGGCTGGCCGTCGGCGACGAGATCGAACTCCGGCCGGGGCGCGAGGTCGAGGAGGGCGGCCAGACCGAGTGGCGGCCCGTCCGGACGACGGTCCGGTCGCTCCAGGCCGGCGGCGCGTCGGTCGACGAAGTCGGCCCCGGCGGCCTGCTGGGCGTGGGCACGGGGCTGGACCCGTCGCTGACGAAAGGCGACGCCTTCGCCGGCCAGATGGCGGGACCGCCGGGGACCCTCCCGCCGGTCCACCAGCAGTTCACGATGGACGTGGACCTGTTGGATCGGATCGTCGGCGTCGAGGACGAGATCGAGGAGATATCGACCGGCGAACCGCTCATGCTGACCGTCGGCACGGCGACGACGGTCGGGTCGGTCACGAGCGCCCGCACCGGCGAGTGCGAGGTGGCGCTCAAGCGGCCCGTCTGTGCCGAACCGGGCGCGAAGATCGCCATCAACCGCCGGGTCGGCGCGCGCTGGCGGCTGATCGGCGTCGGGACGCTCCAGTGACGCCGTGACGCCCGCGACCCGCGTCGTCCTCGACACGAGCGCGCTGATGATGCCAGTTGAATGTGACGTCAGGCTGTTCGACGAACTCTCGCGGCTGCTGGACAGTTACGACTGCGTCGCGCCGCGGGCGGTGGTGTCGGAACTCGACGGGCTCGCGGGGACGGCGGGCACGGAAGCGACGGCCGCCAGCGTCGGCGCGGACCTGGCGCGCGAGCGGTGCCGGATCGTCGACACGGACGCATCGTACGCCGACGACGCGCTCGTCGAACTCGCCGCGACCGGCGAGTTCGGGGCCGTCGTCACGAACGACCAGCCCCTCAAGCGCCGCGTCCTCGACGCGGGCGTTCCAGTAATTAGTTTAAGGGGGCAGAACAAACTCGCTATCACTCGACCATAACATGTACAAACGGGTTAGACTACGCGACACCGTCGAAGTACCCCCGGAGCACCTCGCGGACGTGTCACCGGACCTCGTGAAGAAACTGCTACAGGACAAACTCGAAGGGCGGATGGACGAGGAGGTCGGCTCCGTCGTCTCGGTCGTGGACGTCCACGACATCGGCGAGGGGGCGGTGCTCCCGAACCGGCCGGGCGTCTACTACGAGGCAGAGTTCGACGCGCTCACGTTCGACCCGCAGATGCAGGAAGTCGTCGACGGCGAGGTCGTCGAGGTCGTCAACTTCGGGGCGTTCGTCGGGATCGGGCCGGTCGACGGCCTGCTCCACGTCTCGCAAATCTCCGACGAGTACCTCGCGTACGACGAGGAGAACCAGCAACTCGCCTCGCGGGACTCGAACCGCACGCTCGGCGTCGGCGACGCCGTCCGGGCCCGCATCGTCACCAAGAGCATCAACGAGCGCAACCCCCGGGACAGCAAGATCGGCCTGACGGCAAAGCAGGTCGGCCTCGGCAAACACGGCTGGCTCCGCGAGGAACGCGAGAAGCGCCAGGCCGCCACGGGTGAGTGAGCATGGCTGACAGGCTCGTCTGCCGGGAGTGTCACCGCGTCCTCGATTCCGAGGACCAGGAGACGTGTCCGGCCTGTGGCTCGTCCAGCCTCACCGAGGACTGGGCCGGCTACGTCGTCATCACCCACCCCGAGCGCAGCGAGATCGCCCAGGAGATGCAGGTTACCGAACCGGGCAGGTACGCGCTGAAGGTCCGGTAGCGTGGGGGTCGTCGTCGAACTCCCCGCCGCCCTCCGCCCGGAACTGAAAGAGCCGCTGGGACCGATCTACACGGACGCCGGGGCGCTCGTCCGGGACGCCGGGCGACCGCTCGTCGCGGTCGGCGACGTCGTCACCTACCACATCGTCCGGGCCGGCGAGCCGCCGGACGTGGCGCTGGTGGACGGCCGGACGAAACGCGACGCCGTCGACGAGGAGATCGCGGCCGGCATCGGGGGGTTCGACCGGGAGATGCGCGTCGAGAACCCGCCGGCGACGGTGACCGACGACCTGCTGTCGGCGCTCGCCGCGGCGCTGGAGCGCGCCCGGGACGGCGAGTCGACGCTCGTGGTCGTCGACGGCGAGGAGGACCTCGCTGCGCTGCCGGCAGTCCTGGCGGTCCCCGAGGGCGGGAGCGTCGTCTACGGCCAGCCCGACGAGGGGATGGTGCTGGTCGCCGCCGACCCGACCGCCCGCGAGCGGGTCCGGGGGCTGGTAGACCGGATGGACGGCGACGGCGAACGGCTTCGGCGGCTACTCGACGACCGGTAAGCGACGGATGACGGGGTTGTGGCTTCGAAATCCTTTTACGCGCCTCACGGGGACATAGGAGCAACGAACCATGGAGATCGACGTCATCGAGGAGGAGGAAAACCCCATGTTGCACAGGACGGACGTCCGATTCAGGGTCGTCCACGAGGACGCGACGCCGTCGCGGCTCTCGGTGCGGGACTCGCTTGCGGCCACGCTGAACAAGGACTCCGACGAGGTCGTGGTCCACGAACTCGACACGAAGTTCGGCATGCGCAAGACCATCGGCTACGCGAAGGTCTACGAGAGCCCGGAGTTCGCCCGCGAGGTCGAGCAGGAGTACATGCTCGACCGGAACAAGATCGCGGCCGACGGCGAGGAAGCCGGGGCCGAGGAGGCCTGAATGCCCCGCCACGAGTTCTACGGCGAGGACGGCACGACCGACAAGGAGATGTGCCCGCGGTGTGGCGACGCCTTCCTGGCCGACCACGGCGACCGGCTCCACTGTGGCCGGTGTAGCTACACCGAGTGGACGTGAGGCGATGATCCGGGCGGGCCTCGGGACTGCACGGGAGACGCCCGCGTCGGGCGAACGGTGAGCGGAACCCTCCGCGTTCTCGGCATCGAGGGCACCGCCTGGGCGGCCAGCGCGGCCGTCTACGACGCGGCCGCCGACTCGGTTGTTATCGAGACCGAGGCCTACCGGCCGGACAGCGGCGGCATCCACCCGCGCGAGGCCGCCGAGCACATGGGCGATGCCATCCCCGACGTGGTCGGGCGGGCGCTCGACCGCGCCCGCGAACTGGCGGCAGGCGACGTTGCACGTGATTCCGCGCCGGGCGACGCCGAGGGAGGCCGGCGGGAGCCGCCCGTCGACGCCGTCGCCTTCTCGCGGGGGCCGGGACTGGGCCCCTGTCTGCGGATCGTCGGGACGGCCGCGCGCGCGTTGGCCCAGCGGCTCGACGTGCCGCTGGTGGGCGTCAACCACATGGTCGCCCACCTGGAGATCGGCCGTCACCGGTCGGGGTTCGACTCGCCGGTCTGTCTGAACGCCAGCGGCGCGAACGCGCACGTCCTGGCCTACCGGAACGGCCGCTACCGCGTGCTGGGCGAGACGATGGACACCGGCGTCGGCAACGCCATCGACAAGTTTACCCGCCACGTCGGCTGGTCCCACCCCGGCGGGCCCAAGGTCGAGGCGGCCGCCGCGGACGGCAGCTACGTTGACCTCCCGTACGTCGTCAAGGGGATGGACTTCTCCTTCTCGGGAATCATGTCGGCGGCCAAGCAGGCCTACGACGACGGGACGCCCGTCGAGGACGTCTGTTTCGCCCTCCAGGAGAACGTCTTCGCGATGCTCACGGAGGTGTCCGAGCGGGCGCTGTCGTTGACCGGCAGCGACGAACTCGTCCTCGGCGGGGGCGTCGGGCAGAACGATCGGCTCCGCGGGATGCTCCGCGAGATGTGCGAGCAACGCGACGCGTCGTTTTTCGCCCCGGAGGACCGCTTCCTGCGGGACAACGCCGGGATGATCGCCGTCCTCGGCGCGAAGATGTACCGGGTGGGCGACACGCTCGCGGTCGCGGACTCGCGGGTCGATCCGGACTTCCGGCCCGACGAGGTGCCCGTCACCTGGCGGTCCGGGGAGGCAGTCGGCCGCCCGGTCCCCAGCGAGGGGACGGTCGAGGGCGCGGAGGCGACGGTCAGCTTCACCGACGAGGGCGTCGTCAAGCGCCGGCTGCCCAAGAGCTACCGCAACCCGCGCCTCGACGAGCGCCTGCGGGTCGAGCGCACCAGGGAGGAGGCCAGGTTGACGAGCGAGGCGCGCCGCCACGGCGTCCCGACGCCGGTGATCCGCGACGTGGACCCGCGGGAGGCGACAATCGTCTTCGAACACGTCGGCGCGGCTGACCTGCGCGACCGGCTGACCGAACGCCGCGTCCGGGACGTGGGGCGACACCTGGCGACGGTCCACGGGGCCGGGTTCGTCCACGGCGACCCGACGCCCAGGAACGTGCGCGTCCCCGACGGCGAGGGTCCCACGTACCTCATCGACTTCGGCCTCGGGTATTACACCGACGACCCCGAGGATTTCGCAATGGACCTCCACGTCTTCACACAGAGCCTCGCGGGGACCGCCGACGACCCGGACGCGCTCGGGGCGGCGTTCGAGGACGCCTACCGCGCGGCTGGCGACGAGCGGGTGCTGGAACGGCTCCGGGAAATCGAGGGGCGCGGCCGGTACCAGTAGCCCCGGGCGTCGCCGGGCGGTCCCTCCTCACAGCCACTGTCACTGCCCCGGGCTTGTCGTTCCGGGTCCGGCAGCTATCCGGTGTGGCGTCGAAAAATAGCGGTGTGCGAACGGCGTCAGCCGAACAGTTCGCCGAGCCCTTCGCCGCTGGCGTCCTCGTCCTCGTCCTCGTCGCGGCCGGGACGGCCGCGGCTTCCTCGACGGCCTCGTCGATGTCGACGTCCTCGAGGGCGGCGACGAGCGCCTTGACCCGGGACTCCTCGACGTCGACCCCGGCCGCTTCGAGGACGCTCGTCAGGTTGTCTTCGTTGATCTCTTCGCCGGTTTCGTTCAGGATGAGTGCTGCGTAAACGTATTCCATGGTGTGTTCCTCCGTTGGTTATCCGAACATCGCACCGAGGGCGTCGCCGCTGTCCTCGTCGTCGTCATCGTCGTCCTCGTCTTCGGCTTCGGCCGCGGCCTCGTCCCCGGTGTCCGCTTGTGCGTCTTCGTCTGCCTGTTCGTCCGCGTCGGCCGTGTCGGCGGCCGGCTCCGGCACCTCGACGTCACGGAGTTCCCCGGGGAGCGCCTCCTCGTCGTCGATCCGCGCGGCGAGCGCGCGGACCTGTGCGTCGGCCCTGCTGACGAGGTCGCCCATCAGGTCCGGGCTCTCGATGGCCGCGTGCAGGCCGAGGCTCTTGGCCTCGCCGGTGGCCGTCGAGAGCAGCGCCGCGACCGTCCGGTCGGTCGGGTAGGCCGCGTTGATCGAGAGGTTCCGGGCGCGCGCGGCGGCGGCCGACACGTCGGCCCGGTACTCCTCGACGTCGAGTTCCAGTTCCTCGGGCTCGAAGAGCACGCCGTCCGAGAAGACGGCTCGCAGGTCCAGCCCGACTTCCTTGGGCTCGATGCCGAGTTCGCCCAGCACGTTCGCCAGGTCGGCCGACACCTCCTCGCCGGCGTCGAGGACCTGGCTGTCCTCCACGACCTGGATGGAGCCGTCCTGGATGCGGGCGTTCGCGCCGACGTTCTGGAGTTCGCCCACGAACGGCCCGGGGTCGATGCCAGTGTCGCCCTCCGGGATCACGATGTCGTTGGGGGCGACTTCGCCGGCGTTGATCGGCGCGGAGGTCTTCGAGGCCTCCAGTTGTCGGTAGAGCCCGAACGGGTTGTCGTTCGTGCCGATGACGCCGACCTGGCTAGAGACGAACTCGGTCAGCCCTTCGAGCCCGTCGTCGACCTCCTCGAGGGCCCGTACCAGCAGGGTGTTCCGGCTGACGCGCACCTCGGCCGTGCCGTGCAGGTCCCGGCGCATCACCTGGAGCTGGCGGCTCGGGATGCCGGTAATGTCGACGATCCCGACGCTGTCGTACGCCTCAAGAGTGTCGACGAGGTCGGCGACCTCCTCGCGTTTCCACTCCGGGATGTGTTCGGTCTTGCGTTCCGCCTCGGTACTCATCTCAGGCCACCTCCACGGCCGGACCCATCGTGGTCTTGACGTACACCGTGTCGATGTTGAGCGGCCCCTTCTCCAGGTCGGCGTGGAGTCGCCGGCGGATGACGTCGATGTTGTCGGCGATGTCCTCGGCGGACATGTCCTCGGCACCGACGCGCGTGTGGAACGTGCGCCGGTCGCCGCTCCGGAGCTGGACCGTGTTCTTCATCCGTTCGACCGTCTCGACGACGTCGTCGTCGGGCTGGAGGGGCGTCGGCATCTTGCCGCGCGGCCCCAGGACGGTCCCCAGGTAGCGGCCGATGTCCTGCATCATCGAGGCCTCGGCTACGAAGAAGTCGGTGTCGTCGGCCAGGTCCTTGGCCGCGTCGTCGTCGTCGCCCAGTTCCTCCAGGTCGTCGCCGTCGAGGACGTCGTCGGCGACATCCTCGGCCCGGAGGGCGGTCTCGCCCTCCGCGAAGACGACGATGGTGGTCTCCTGGCCGGTGCCGGCCGGGAGCACCACGCTCTCGTCGACGCGGTTCGACGGATCGTCGAGATCGATGTCGCGCAGATTGATCGCGAGGTCGACCGTCTCGCGGAAGTTCCGCGGCGGCGCCTCCTCGATCGCGCGAGAGACTGCTTGCTCTATGTCCTGATCTGCCATCGTTCACCTCCGTAGTACGCCTGTGGCTCCTACGGGTCAGTGAAACAGGCGTAGCCTGTCTCGTTCGGAGCGAGGGGAATGCGGGACTTAAAAGCGTCGAACGCGTCGCGCGACAGCGCCGAGATGTAACAGAAGCGGTGGAACCGCCGACCGCGACCGATCGAACGGGCGGTGGAACCGCCGACCGCGACCGATCGAACGGGCGGTGGAACCGCCGACCGCGACCGATCGAACGGGCGGTGGAACCGCGACGTGTGCTTACGCTTCGGCCGTTTCGGCGAAGACGTCGTCGTACTCGCCGGCGTCGATCTTCGCTTTGAACTCCCGGGGGTCCTCGCCCTCTATGGTGACGCCCAGCGAGGTGCAGGTGCCGACGACTTCCTTGGCGGCGTTCTTCAGGTCGTACGACAGGAGGTCCGACCGCTTCTGTTCGGCGATGGTCTTGACCTGTTCGACCGAGAGGTCGGCGACGAACTCCTCTTGGGGTTCGCCGCTGCCGGTCTCGAAGCCGGCCTCGTCTTTGATCAGCGCCGCCGTCGGCGGGACGCCCACCTCGATCTCGAAGGAGCCGTCGTCCTCGTACTCGACGGTGACCGGTACCTCCGTCCCGTCGAAAGCCGCCGTCCGGTCGTTGATCTCGGCGACGACCGCCTGCACGTCGACCGGCGTCGGCCCGAGTTCGGGACCGAGCGGCGGCCCCGGGTCGGCCCCGCCGCCGGGAACGAGCACTTCGATAGTTCCAGCCATATGCGTGGATTCGCCGGGGCGGGTTTAAGAATTCCTTTTCGGAGCGGTGTCCCCGGCCCCGGCGGGGGACAGACGCCGGGGCGGGATCGATCAGAACGTCACCGTGGTGTCGTTCTCGTTGGCCTGCCTGGCCAGGTCGGCCGGACCGCCCATGTACGCGAACTCCCGGAGGTCGTCGGCGTCGATCCCGCGGGCGTCGGTACAGGGCTCGCAGACGACGAAGTCGCCGAGGGCGTCGTGTTCCCTGACCGTCGCAAACAGTTCGGAGACGGGCGGCAGCCCCGGCGACTGGAGTTCGTCCCAGTCGCTGTGGGACGCCGACCCCATGTAGGTCCCCTCCTGGGTGAGAAAGAACTCCGCGGTGTCGCCGTCCTCCGCCGCGGCCATCGCCGCGACGAACGGGAGTCCGCACTTCGTGACGTTGTCGGGACCGACCGTGACAATAATTTGCATGCACTCGCCAATGGGTACGGGGTCATATAAACGCCGGCACCACGCCGGAGCGGCAATCGCCGTCGCAGAGGCCCCGAATGCGGATCGCAGCGACCGGCAGTCGCAGGGTCGAACTCCGGCGGACCGCGCGACGGGGCTGTTCCGGAGTCGACGAACCGGCCGGGACCGGGGCGTTGCGCCCGGCTCCCGGGGTATGGGGGCGAACGCGAACCGCAACCCCGAAACGGGCGAGAAGCGGCACGAGAGCCAGTAGGGCGGGGATTCGGTCGCCCGCGGACCCGGAACTTGCAACCATTCGGCTCATCCGTCGCAGGGGCCGACACTGGCCCGTAGAGCAGTCGGGACCCGGCCGAGCGGTCACCGACGAGCCTGCCGGCGAGAATTCCCCCCACAATATGGAACTCTACGAGTGTTCGCTTTGCGACTGGCAGAACCCCGAAGTGGACGAACCCGGAGCATTCGCACACCTCTACGAGAAACACGACCTCCGGGAACGCTGGCTGAACGGGCACGTCGAGACCACGTGATGTCCGTCGGGAGTCCGTCCCCGGTCTGTCGACGCCTCTCTTCCACCGAGTTCGCGGGGCCGGTCGGCGGCCCGCGACCTTCACCCGAATCGCGCACCTCGACCCGGTCGTGGTATCGGCTCGCGGGGAACCCGGTCAGCTATATTCCCGCCAACGATACCCGCATTCCTTGCACTTGAAAAACCGCGTCGGCGGTTCGTCGGCGGAGGCGGTCTGTTTGATCGTGTACCAGGCTTCGCCGTGGCCACACTCCTCGCAGGTCACGTCGCCGGCCGTGGGTTTGCCCTCGAAGTCCGCCCCCTCCTCGGTCTCGATTACGTCGTCGTCGGTCTGTTCTTCGGTGCTGACGAACGCGGCGGCGCGGTCCTCGTCCTTGGGCACCCGCGCGCCACACGACGAGCAGACCATCTCGTCGCCGTCGGCGTGCATCATCGAACCGCAGTCGTCGCAAAACTGCATGTGACCGTACGTGCGTGGTCGTCCCTGAAAAGTCCCGCGTCGCGGCAGACGGTCGCCACTCGTCCCGGTATCCGGCACGCGGGGGTGTCGAGTCGCGTCCCGGGCTACTGTCGGGAGTCCGGCGGTTCGCCGGGCAGTCCGACCCCGTCGACGTTCCCGAGCGCGCGCCGCTCGGCGACGACGGGACAGTCGACCAGCAACACCGTCTCCCAGTCGACGAACTCGACGATGTCGGCCGTTTCGTGGGTACAGCCCACCTCGGGCGGGTCGGTGAAGTACTCGCACTGCTCGCAAAAGCGGTGTTTCGACACCCGGGAGTAGGTCCGGTCGTCGTCCCGACCGGCGTCGGGGTCGATCGCCGCCGCGATCGGATCTTCGTCGTCGTCGACCTCGACCTCGCGGAACGCGTCGAAGGGATCCTCGCCGGGGACGTCCGCGTCGAAGCCGGCGAACGGATCGTCCGCCGAATTCCCGGGTCCGCCGGCGGGACCTGTGTCGTCGGGAGCGCCCTCCGCGGGCGATTCGCTCGCCGGACCGCCCTCGGCACCGCGCGGTTCCGCGAACGCGTCGAAGGGGTCGGCCGCCGGGTCCGCCCCGTCCTGACTGTCGGCCGGCCGGTCGGTCCGGTCCGTCGGGTCGGGCCAGTCGGCGGCTTCGCCGCTGTCCTCGGCCGGCACGTCCAGGTCCTCGAACGGGTCGTCGTCCCCCCCGACCGGTTCGAATTCGTCGAACGGATCGTCGCCCTCGTCGTCGGGGTCGTTAGGCATCGGTCACTCCCCCTCGTCCGGCGGCTCGATGGGGGTAGCGGCGGCCAGCCGGGGTTTGCTGAAAAAGCCCTGTGCGGGTTCGACGTCGGTCACCGGGGCCTCGCAATGGGGACACTCGGGGTCGGTCAGGAGGCCGATTTCGACGACCTCGCCGCAGGTCTCGCAGGCGGCCTTGGAGATGCCTTCCCTGGCCGCGGCCCGCTTGATCCCGTCGACGGTCACGCCGCGCTTGGAGCCGTCGCGTCGCCCCTCGCGGAGGTCTTTGACGACCCACGCGACACGGCGGAGTTTCTCCTCGACGTCTTCGAGGTCGGACTCGACGACTTCGAGGTCGGACTCGGCGGCTTCGAGGTCGGACCCGACGGCTTCGAGGTCGGACTCGGCGGCTTCGAGGCGGTCGTCGCGTTCGTCGGCCGCCGACCCGAGCATTTCGACGGTCGATTCGAGCGACCCGAGCCGGCTCTCGGCGTCGTCCAGGCGGTCGATCTCCGCGGCCAGTTCGTCCAGGCGGTCGACCCGGGTCTCCAGACGGTCCACGGCGTCGTGGTCGTGGTCGGCGGAGGCCTTCGCGTCGGTCGCGCGTTTGACCTGGATCACCCGCTCGCGGACGTCCTCGATTTTCTCCATGAAGTCGGCCTCGAGAGCGGCCAACCGGTCGTCGACCGCCGCGGACACCTCCTGCTCGATATCGTCGGCGCGGTCGCGGATCAGTTCCTCGACGACGGCTTCGAGACCGTCCGGAGGAGCCTCACCGTCGGTGAGCTCCGCCGTCGCCCGGTAGGAAGTGAGTAACTGGACGACGACCGTCTCGCGGTCGACCCCGAGGTCGGCCGCGTGGTCGTCGAGCCAGGCGTTCAGTTCCGCCGGGAGCGTCATCGAGAGCGGCGAGGTGTCGCTCGGCTCGCTGGCCATCAACCGGCTCTTATCCGAGCGGACAGTTAAGAGTTTATCACGGATTACCAACTTCGATATCGAACACAGGCGGAGCTTACTCGTCACCGGATCTTCCGGACGTCGCTGATATCGAATCCCGCATCGCCGATATCGGTCTCGAACTGGACGATGTCCTCGTCCTCGATCCGGGAGAGGACGCCGCGGAACTGCTTGACGACCAGCGTCCGGGCGCGTTCGCTCCCGCCGGCCTCCCAGCTGAACTCCATGGTCCCGGAGACGGCGTCGACGAGCTGGCCGTACTCCTGGGGGGTGAGCGCGTCCGAGTTGACCTCTACGAGGACCAGCCCGGACCAGGAGTGGGCGGCCTTCTGGAGGCCCTGGACGAAGTAGTTGATGTCGGACCACTCGAACTCGTTGCCGACGGTGCTGACCAGGTCGGTCAGCGAGTCGATCAACACGAGGTTGTCCGCGGCGTGGGCCGAGAGCAGGTCGCCGAGCCGGCTGAGCAACCCCTCGCGATCGTGGCTCGCGCGCATCTCGCGGATGTCGGTGACCTCGTCGGCGTACCAGTCGCGGGGAACCCGCGAGTGGTGGAAGTACGGGATCGAGAGGTCGTGGAACGTGACGGCTTCCAGCCCCGCGGCGACGATTTCGTCGTCGAGCGTCTGGTTGATCTCCCCGTAGAGGCGGTCGCTGTCGGAGGTAAACGAGAGGTAGTGGATCTCGTCGGGCAGGCTCGCGCCGGCCGCCAGGTCGCCGTAGTAGAGGTCGTGGAGTTCGGAGTCGCCCCGCGCCAGGCCGTTGATCGCCGCGCTCGTGTGCATGAACTCGCGGGCACCCGCACCCGGTTCGCCGGCCAGCAACACGACGCTCCCGGGGGGTGCGCCCCCGTTGATGATGGTATCGAGCCGCTGAATCCCGAACGGGATGCGGTCCATAGGCCTCCATTCGAGTCGGGGAAGTTACGTTTTACGGGGCCAACGGCGGGACGGCACCGCGGTACGGGACGCGAGCGGGACGACCGCCGCCTTGAAAGAGTTAAAACCTTCCGCCGGCAACCCCGGGGCATGAGCAGACAGGAGCCACCCGAGCCCCGCCGCGAGAAGCCCGACGACCTCCCGAGCAGCGAGGTCACGGAGGGGACCGATCGGGCACCCCACCGGGCGATGTTCCGGGCGATGGGCTACGGCGACGAGGACCTCGCCTCCCCGATGGTCGGGATCGCCAACCCGGCGGCCGACATCACGCCGTGTAACGTCCACCTCGACGAGGTGGCACAGTCGGCCTACGACGGGACCGACGACGCCGGCGGGATGCCGATCGAGTTCGGCACCATCACCATCTCCGACGCCATCTCGATGGGGACCGAGGGAATGAAGGCCTCGCTGATCTCCCGGGAACTGATCGCGGACTCCGTGGAACTGGTGGCCTTCGGCGAACGGATGGACGGGCTGGTGACCATCGGCGGGTGCGATAAGAACATGCCGGGGATGATGATGGCCTCGATCCGGGCGGACCTGCCGAGCGTCTTTCTCTACGGCGGATCGATCATGCCCGGCGAGCACCAGGGCCGCGAGGTCACCATCCAGAACGTCTTCGAGGGCGTCGGTGCCGTGGCCGACGGCGAGATGAGCGAGGACGAACTGGACGAACTGGAGCGCAACGCCTGCCCCGGGGCGGGATCGTGTGGCGGGATGTTCACCGCCAACACCATGGCGTCTATCTCGGAGGCGCTCGGGTTCGCTCCCCTCGGTTCGGCCTCCCCGCCCGCCGAGGACGACGCCCGCTACGAGGTCGCCCGCGAGGCCGGCGAACTCGCCGTCGCGGCCGTCGAGGCGCGGCGGTCGCCCTCCGATTTCCTCTCGAAGGAGTCCTTCGAGAACGCCATCGCGCTCCAGGTCGCGATCGGCGGCTCTACCAACGCGGTGTTGCACCTGCTCGCGCTCGCGGCTGAGGCGGGGATCGACCTCTCGATCGAGGCGTTCGACGAGATCAGCCGGCGCACCCCCAAGATCGTCGACCTCCAGCCCGGCGGCGAGAAGGTGATGAACGACCTCCACGAGGTCGGCGGCGTGCCGGTGGTCCTGAACGCGCTCTACGAGGCGGGCCTGCTCCACGGCGACGCGCTGACCGTCACGGGCAACACCCTCGCCGAGGAACTCGACCGGATCGACCCGCCGGCCATCGAGGACAGAGACGAGGACTACCTCTACACGGTCGACGAGCCGAAAAACGAACAGGGGGCGATCCGCATCCTGACCGGCAACCTCGCGCCCGACGGCGCGGTCCTCAAGGTGACCGGAGCCGACGACCTCCACCACGAAGGGCCAGCCAGGGTCTTCGAGAACGAGGAGAACGCGATGGCGTACGTCCAGGAGGGATCGGTCGAGACCGGCGACGTGATCGTGATCCGGAACGAGGGGCCACAGGGCGGCCCCGGCATGCGCGAGATGCTCGGCGTCACCTCGGCGGTGGCCGGCCAGGGCCACTCCGAGGACGTCGCGTTGATCACCGACGGGCGCTTCTCGGGCGCGACGCGGGGGCTGTCGATCGGCCACGTCGCCCCCGAGGCCGCCGCGGGCGGGCCCATCGCCGCGCTCGAAGACGGCGACACGATCACCGTCGACATCGCCGAGCGGCTCCTGGCGGTCGACCTCTCGGACGCGGAGATCGAACGCCGCATCGCCGAGCGCGAGAAGCCGGAGCCGGCCTACACGAGCGGCGTCCTCGTGAAGTACGGCATGGCCTTCGGCTCGGCCGCGAACGGGGCGGTGACCAACCCCGGCGCGAAAGAGGACCCGGCGAACTGACGACCCGGTGCGAAAAGCGGCTGGACGAACTAACAGCCCAGCGCGAAGGGCGACCGGACGAAAAGACTGCCGGGGCCGCCGGTTCGCTGCAACCGCGGTGCCCGGGACCCGCGTCTCGTAGTGATTGTTGCGACTCTTTACCGCCGAGAAGTCACAATTCGTGGGTTTCAGCCCGCGAACCAACTGTTCACGTGACGTGGTCACGAAAACAATCGCAACAATCACTATGAGTCTAGAGCACCCGCGGCCCCAAACACCGGGAGAAAAGTACGCGACCGGGGACGGAGTGGACGACGACGCGCTGGCGGAACTGCTGGGCGACCGGGTGCTCGACCGCGAGGAGCACGTCAACGCCGAGGGGTTCGTGATCAGGCCGGACGACGTCGAGGCGGTCCTCT